>NZ_BAAAZN010000004.1:0-566829 GCF_039536925.1 Amycolatopsis ultiminotia
GTTTTGCGGTGATGGTGGGTTTGGCGGCGGTGTGGTTGTCGGTGGGTGTTGAGCCGGATGTGGTGGTGGGGCATTCGCAGGGGGAGATTGCGGCGGCGTGTGTGGCGGGTGTGTTGTCGTTGGGGGACGCGGCGCGGGTGGTGGCGTTGCGTAGTCAGGTGATTGCGGCGGAGTTGTCGGGGTGTGGGGGTATGGCGTCGGTGGCGTTGGGTGAGGACGAGGTGGTTGGGCGGCTGGAGCGGTGGGGTGGTCGGGTGGAGGTGGCTGTGGTGAATGGTCCTTCGTCGGTGGTGATCGCGGGTGATGTTGAGGCGTTGGATGAGGTTGTGGGTGTGTTTGAGGGTGAGGGGGTTCGGGTTCGTCGGGTGGCGGTGGATTATGCGTCGCATTCTCGGCAGGTGGCGGAGGTCGAGGGCAGGCTTGTTGACGCGTTGGCGGGGGTTGAGGCGCGGGCGCCGGTGGTGCCGTTTTATTCGACGGTGACTGGTGGTTGGGTGGAGGACGCTGGTGTGTTGGATGGTGGGTATTGGTATCGGAATTTGCGTTCTCGGGTGCGGTTTGGTCCGGCGGTGCTGGATTTGCTCGGTCAGGGTTATCGGGTGTTTGTGGAGGTGAGTGCGCATCCGGTGTTGGTGCAGTCGGTGAGTGAGGTGGTTGAGGGTGATGTGGTGGTTGTGGGGTCGTTGCGGCGTGATGACGGTGGTCTGCGGCGGTTGCTGACGTCGATGGCCGAGCTGTTCGTCGAGGGCGTACCGGTGGAGTGGGGTGCTGTCTTGCCGGAGGCGGTTGGGCGGGTGGATTTGCCGACGTATGCCTTTGACCACCAGCACTACTGGCTCCAGCCCACCGAATCGGCGACTGATGCTGTGTCATTGGGACTGGCCGGGGCGGATCATCCGATGCTGGGTGCGGTGATGCAGTTACCGCAGTCCGACGGTCTGGTGTTGACCTCGCGCCTGTCCCTGCGGTCGCACCCTTGGCTGGCTGATCATGCGGTCCGCGGCGTCGTGATCGTGCCGGGGACCGGATTGGTGGAGTTGGCGGTGCGGGCTGGTGACGAGGCCGGTTGTGCGGTGTTGGACGAGTTGGTGATCGAGGCGCCGTTGGTGGTCCCGGAGCGTGGTGGGGTTCGGGTCCAGGTTGCGGTGGGCGCGCCGGGTACGAACGGTTCGCGCACAGTGGACGTGTACTCCCAGCGCGAAGAAACCGCTGGTGCGGACGCGTGGACTCGGCACGCCACCGGAGTACTGGCGCCCGCAGGCAAGCCGGATCGTGGCGGCGCCGAATTCGACTTCACTGCTTGGCCGCCGGCCGATGCGCAGCCGGTGGACATCAGCGGCGCCTACGGCGTGCTCGCGGAGGTCGGGTACGGGTACGGACCGGTGTTCCAGGCTGTGCGGGCGTTGTGGCGGCGTGGCAGTGGTGCAGACGCCGAGATCTTCGCCGAGGTCGCGATGCCCGAGGAACAGCGCAAGGAAGCCGGCCGGTTCGGCATCCACCCCGCGCTGCTGGACGCGGCACTGCATTCGACGATGGTGAACGCAGCGTCGGCCGTCGGCGATGGCGAGGCGGACGAGCAGGAATTGCGGTTGCCGTTCGCGTGGAACGGGTTGCGATTGCACGCGGCCGGTGCGTCGGTGTTGCGGGTGCGCGTGGCGAAACCCGAGCGTGACGCACTGTCGCTCGAGGCTGTGGACGAGGCCGGTGGTCTGGTCGTGACGATGGATTCGCTGGTGGGCCGTCCGGTGTCCAATGAGCAGCTGGCGACGGCAGCGGGACCGGCGCACGCGGGTTCGCTGTTCCGGGTCGACTGGACCACACAGTCCGGTGTGGACACTGGACTGCCGGTGCCGTCGTGGGTGCCGGTGGAAACTGCGGAGCAGGTCGCGACGCTGGCCGACGACGTGCTGTCCGGTGCCGATGCCCCGGCGCTGGCCGTGCTGGACGCCGTCGGCGTTGACTCGCCGTTGGCGTTGACGTCGCGGGTGTTGGACGTGGTGCAGTGTTGGTTGGCGGGTGTTGGGTTGGAGGGGTCGCTGTTGGTGGTGGTGACTCGGGGTGCGGTGGGTGCTGGTGGTGGTGTGGTGGGTGATCCGGCTGGTGCTGCGGTGTGGGGTTTGGTGCGTGCGGCGCAGGCGGAGAATCCGGGTCGGATTGTGTTGCTGGACCTTGACCCGGCGGCGGCTGCGGCTGCAGGCGCGGAGTCGGCGGATGCCGATGCCGAGTCCGCTGGCGCGGCGGCGGGTGTCGGTGCGGAGTCCGTTGACCCGGGGGCGGCTGCCGGTGCGGAGCCCGTTGACCCGGCGGCGAGTGTCGGTGCGGAGCCCGTTGACCCGGCGGCGAGTGTCGGTGCGGAGTCCGCTGACCCGGCGGTGGCTGCGGGTGCGGAGTCGGCTGGCGCGGCGGCTGCGGGTGCGGAGTTCGTGCTCGGTTCGGTGCTGGCGGCGGGGGAGCCGCAGGTTGCGGTGCGTGCAGCGGGCCTGTCCGTCCCGCGTCTTGCGCGTGCTGCTCCGACGGATTCGCCCGCTGTGTTCAGTTCCCGCGGAACGGTTCTGGTCACGGGCGGTACCGGGTCGCTCGGGGCGCTGGCGGCCCGGCACCTGGTCGAACGGCACGGCGTGCGGCAGTTGCTGCTGGCCAGCCGGCGGGGTCTGGCTGCCGAGGGTGCGCAGGAACTGGTTGCCGACCTCACCGCCCAGGGTGCGGAGGTCGCGGTGGCGGCCTGCGACGTGTCCGATCGGGAGCAGGTGGCGGCCCTGGTGGCGACCGTGCCGGAGGAACACCCGCTGACCGGTGTGGTGCACACAGCCGGCATTTCGGACGCCGGGGTGATCGGGACTGTAGTGCCGGAACAGCTGGCCGAGGTGTTCGCGCCGAAGGTGGATGCTGCGCGGCACCTCGACGAACTGACCCGCGGCATGGATCTCGACGCCTTCGTCGTCTACTCCTCGGTTTCATCGGTGTTCATGGGTGCCGGCAGCGGTAGTTACGCGGCGGCGAACGCCTTCCTGGACGGGTTGATGGCCCAGCGGCGCGCGGCGGGCCTGCCGGGTCTGTCACTGGCGTGGGGTCTGTGGGACCAGAGCACCGGCATGGCGGCCCAGACCGACGAGGCCACCCGGTCCCGGATGAACCGCCGTGGTGGCCTGGTGGCGATGAAACCCGCAGAGGGCATGGCACTTTTCGACGCCGCCCTCGGCTCGGAGCAGGCGTTACTGGTACCGGCCAAGCTGGACCTGCCCGGATTGCGCGCCGGTGCGGCAGGGGGCACCGAAGTGCCGCCCTTGCTGCGCGGACTGGTGCGGGCGGGCAGGCAGCAGGCCTACACCGTGGGCAGCGCGGAGCGTGCGCAGTTGACCGACCGGCTGGCCGGGCTCACCCCGGACGCGCAGGCGAAGGTCCTGCTCGACCTGGTGCGGGCGCAGGTGGCTGCGGTGCTGGGCTACCACGGCGCCGACCGGATCGACGAGGACCAGGGGCTGTTCGAAATCGGTTTCGACTCGCTCACCGCGATCGAACTCCGCAACCGGCTTCGCACCGTCACCGAACGGAAAATCGCGCCCAGTGTCGTCTTCGACCATCCGACGCCGAGGCTGCTTGCCGCGCATCTGCACGAGCTGCTCCAAACGGCCACCGCGGCGATCTCGGTCTGAAAGAAGGTGATGAATGTGTTCGACGTGAGTACCTACCTGCAGCGGATCGGTTGCGACGGAGAAACCGGCGTGAACATCGAGACGTTGCGGAAGCTGCAGAAACGTCACCTCATGGCGATTCCCTACAGCAGCGTCACCTACGAACTCCGGGACGCGATCAACGTCGTCGAAATCGATGACGATGCCGTCTTCGAGACCAGCATCGCCGAGGGCAGGGGCGGCGCCTGCTACCACCTGAATCGGCTTTTCCACCGGCTCCTGCGCGAACTGGGCTACGACGTCACGCTCATCGCGGGCAGTACCACCGAAGGCAGGGAAACCTTCGGAACCGACATCGAGCACATGTTCAACCTGGTCACCCTGGACGGCGGGGAATGGCTGGTGGACGTGGGTTACCCCGGCCCAGCCTGCCTCGAACCGCTGCCGGTCTCGGCCGAGGTGCAAACCCAGTACGGAAGCCAGTTCCGGCTGGTCGAACGCGAATCCGGATATGCACTGCAACGCCGGGGCGCGGTCACCCGCTGGAGCGTCGTCTACACCTTCACGACGAAACCCCGCCAGTACCGCGACTGGAAGGAACTGGAGGACAACTTCCGGGAGCTCGTGGGGGACCCGGAACGCACCGACACCCAGGAAATCCTGTGCGGCAGGGCCACCGAGAACGGGCAGGTCTTCCTGCGGCAGCGCCGGTACCTGGTGGTCAGCAACGGTCGCGAGCAGGTGCGCACGATCACCGATGACGACGAGCACCGGCGGTTGACGGCCGGCATCCTGTCCGGCGATCTCGGCTGAACCAGAAAGGGAAACCGATGGCGAACAAGGACGGTCTGTTCGCGAGGCTCACCAGCTTCTACAAGACCGCAGATGGGCAGCACGACATCCCGCACCTCTATTTCTTCTACGGCGGCGAATACCTCCACTACGGCGGTGATCCGGTGCCGAGGATTCCCGAATTCCCGTCGTGGACCTCGCGAGAATCCCGGGAGAAGGCGCCGTGAGAACCACGATTCCGGTGCGCTTGGGGGAGCGTTCCTACGACGTGCTCGTCGGGCCGGGGGTGCGCACCTCGCTAGCCGAGGTCATCGAACGGCTCGGTGCCAACCGGGCCGCCGTCGTGTCGGCCCGTCCGGAGGAATGGGTACCGGACACCGGTGTGCCGACGCTGCTGTTGCCTGCCCGCGACGGTGAACCGGACAAGCGACTGTCCACAGTGGAGTCACTGACCGGCGAGTTCGCGCGCTTCGGGCTCACCAGATCGGACGTCGTCGTGTCCTGTGGCGGGGGCACGACCACCGATGTGGCCGGACTGGCGGCCGCGCTGTACCACCGGGGCGTTGCGGTGATCCACTTGCCCACTTCCCTGCTCGCCCAGGTGGACGCCAGCGTCGGCGGGAAGACCGCGGTGAACCTGCCTGCGGGTAAGAACCTCGTCGGTACGTACTGGCAGCCCAGCGCGGTGCTGTGTGACACCGACTACCTCTCGACGCTGCCGCGGCGGGAGATGCTGAACGGTCTCGGCGAGATCGCCCGCTGCCACTTCATCGGTGCACCGGACCTGCGGGGGCTGCCGTTGGCGGAGCAGATCGCGGCGAGCGTGACCCGCAAGGCGAGCATCGTGGAACAGGACGAGCGGGACACCGGGATGCGGCACCTGCTCAACTACGGCCACACACTGGGCCACGCGCTGGAGATGGCAACCGGTTTCGCCCTGCGGCACGGCGAGGCGGTGGCCATCGGCACGGTCTTCGTGGGAAGGCTGGCGGGTGCGTTGGGCCGGATCGATCAGCGGCGGGTGGACGAGCACCTGGCGGTCGTCCGCCACTACGGCCTGCCCGCTGCGCTGCCCGCCGACGTCGAACCTGCGGTCCTGGTCCGCCAGATGTACCGGGACAAGAAGGCGATCGCCGGATTGGCCTTCGTCCTGGACGGACCCGAGGGCGCGGAGCTGGTGCGCGATGTGCCGCCCGAGGTGGTCACGCGCGTCCTCGACCGGATGCCCCGCGAAAGCCTGGAAGACCTCGTCGGCACGCCCGCCCCGGCAACCGATGCGGCGCCGGTATGAAACGACTCGGAAGCCAGTGCGGTGAGCCGGCCGGCGCACTGCACTCCCGCGTGGTGGACCGGACGCTGGCCGGTCGGCTGAGCGCGGCGTTGGCCCGGCCTGCCGCGCAACAGCCGGACTGGCCGGACCCCGAGCGGGCGGGTGCGGTGATCGGACTGCTGCACGACGCCGAGCCGATCGTGACGCCGGACGAGACGGCGCGGCTCTCCGGCCGGCTGGCGTCGGTCGCCCGTGGGGAGGCATTCCTGTTGCAGGGCGGTGACTGCGCGGAGACCTTCGAGGGCAACACCGAACCGCACCTGCGGGGCAATCTGGGCGTACTGCTGGAGATGGCCGGCGTGCTCGCCGACGCAGCCGGGCTGCCGGTGGTCAAGATCGCCCGGATGGCCGGGCAGTACGCCAAACCGCGGTCCAGCCCCGTCGACGCGCTGGGGCTGCCCGTCTACCGCGGCGACATCGTGAATTCCCCGGAGCCGACGGCCGCGGCCAGGACACCCGACCCCCAGCGGATGCTGATGGCGCACGCCAACGCAGCTGAGGCGATGAACCTGGTCCGCCGGTTCTGCGCCGGTCGCATGGCCGAAGCTGTGCTGCCGCAACGAGACCTGGTCCGTGTCGCGCAGTCCGGTGCAGACCGTGCCGCACCGGTCGAACCGCGTTTTGCCGACGGCGACGGGGGATCGCCCCCGGACGAGTTCCACGTGAGCCACGAGATGCTCCTGCTCGACTACGAACGAGCCGTGTTGTGGGCAGACGGGCGTGGTCCGCGGGCGCGGTTGTCGAGCGGGCTGGCGCACTTCCTGTGGATCGGTGAACGCACCCGTCAGCTCGACGGCGCTCATATCGCGTTCGCGGAGCTGCTGTCCAACCCGATCGGACTGAAGCTGGGGCCGAGCGTAACCCCGGAACAGGCCGTCGAATACGTGCGCCGCCTCGATCCGCACCGAACGCCGGGGCGGCTGACGCTGGTCAGCCGGATGGGGCACCGTCGCGTCCGCGAGGTGCTGCCGCCGATCGTGGAGAAGGTGGCCGCCTCCGGGCACGAGGTGATCTGGCAGTGCGATCCGATGCACGGCAACACCCGGACCTCGCGCAACGGCTACAAGACCAGGCATTTCGACCAGGTGGCCGACGAGATCGCCGGCTTCTTCGAGGTGCACCGGCGGCTCGGCACCCATCCCGGTGGCCTGCACGTCGAGGTGACCGGCGAAGACGTGACGGAATGTCTCGGTGGTTCCTCGGAAATCTCGGAAGCCGACCTGCCTGCGCGCTACCGGACCGCCTGCGATCCGCGGCTCAACGCCGAGCAGTCGGTCGAACTCGCGTTCTCCGTCGCGAAGATGCTGCGTGGTCAGGCGTAGCGGAAAGGCAGCGATGACCGGAACACTTCCCGCAGTGCCGATCAGCGGCACCACCCGGCTCTACGTCGTGCTGGGTGATCCGGTTGCCCAGGTCCAGTCGCCCGCACTGCTGAACCCGATCTTCGCGAAACTGGACCTCGACGCGGTGCTGGTTCCGGTGCACGCCAAGCCGGAATGCCTCGAACAGGTCGTTGCCGGGCTGCAGTGCATCGGCAACCTCGACGGGATTTTCGCCACCGTGCCGCACAAAGCGGCCTTGGCCGGGCTCGCCGATCGGGCCGGCCGGATGGTGGAGATCACCGGGAGCGCCAACGCACTCCGGCGGGAAGCCGACGGCAGCTGGTACGCGGAGAACTTCGACGGCACCGGTTTCGTGGCCGGGCTGACCGAGGCCGGGCACGATCCGAAAGCACGGCGGGTGGCACTCGTCGGCGCCGGTGGTGCGGGCAGCGCGATCGCGGCCGCGCTGCTGGCGGCGGGTGCCGACGAGCTGTCGGTGTGCGATCCGGACACCGCGAAACTCAACCGGCTCCGGTCGCGCCTGGATGCGCACTGGCCGGGCCGGACGCACACCTCGGCCGAACCGCATCTCGACGGTGCCGACATCGTCGTGAACGCCACGCCGCTCGGGCTGGCTCCGGAGGATCCACTGCCATTCCGGCCGGCGCGGGTGCCCGCCGGCGGCGTGGTCGCCGACATCATCATGAAACCGCGGGAAACCCGGCTCCTGCGCGAGGCCGCGGCACTGGGCCACCCCGTTCATCACGGAATACACATGCTCGGCGGACAGCTGGACTCCTACCGCGATTTCTTCGGTCTCGGCTGAGTGCGCCGACGACTACCAAGCCGGGGGATGTGTGCCGGCGCAGGCCAACCATACTCTGGTCAAGACGCGGACGTACGTATTCTCTCGATATCGCGGCAGCAACTCGTGTCAAATGCCGATATCCGATCCGTTCCGGTGACGGAACGGTTGTTTCATTCGACCTTTCCTGAATTCGATCCAAGCGGAGATGCGGAGAAACATGAACGCGCGACAGGCACCGGAATTCCCCGCGTGGCCGCAGTACGACGACGCCGAGCGGGACGGCCTGGTCCGCGCGCTCGAACAGGGTCAGTGGTGGCGGATGGGCGGGGACGAGGTGAACTCCTTCGAACGCGAGTTCGCCGGCCACCACGGCGCGGCGCACGCGCTGGCGGTCACGAACGGCACGCACGCACTGGAACTCGCACTGCAGGTCATGGGCGCCGGACCGGGCACCGAGGTCATCGTGCCCGGCTTCACTTTCATCTCCTCTTCCCAAGCGGCCCAACGGCTCGGCGCGGTGACGGTACCGGTGGACGTCGACCCGGACACCTACAACATCGACCCGGACGCAGTCGCGGCCGCGATCACGCCGCGCACCAAGGTGATCATGCCGGTGCACATGGCCGGGCTGATGGCGGACATGGACGCACTGGCGAAGATCTCCGCGGACAGCGGTGTGCCGCTGCTGCAGGACGCCGCGCACGCGCATGGCGCGCGCTGGCAGGGAAAGCGCGTCGGCGAACTGGGCAGCATCGCCACGTTCAGCTTCCAGAACGGCAAGCTGATGACCGCGGGCGAGGGCGGCGCCGTGGTGTTCCCCG
This sequence comes from Amycolatopsis ultiminotia, assembly GCF_039536925.1. Lineage (NCBI taxonomy): Bacteria > Bacillati > Actinomycetota > Actinomycetes > Pseudonocardiales > Pseudonocardiaceae > Amycolatopsis > Amycolatopsis ultiminotia. Next base: position 8,706 of record NZ_BAAAZN010000004.1, read on the forward strand.
ACGGCGAGAGCGAGAAGTACGAGACGGCGTTCCTGCGGCACAGCTGCGGCCGTCCCCGCGACGACCGCCGGTACCTGCACCGGATCGCCGGGTCCAACATGCGGCTCAACGAGTTCTCCGCGTCCGTGCTGCGGGCGCAGCTGGCCCGCCTCGACGCGCAGATCGCACTGCGCGACGAGCGCTGGGCGCTGTTGTCCCGGCTGCTCGATGCGATCGACGGCGTCGTGCCGCAGGGTGGCGACCTGCGCGCCGACCGCAACTCGCACTACATGGCGATGTTCCGCATTCCGGGGATCAGCGAGGATAAGCGCAACGCGCTGGTCGACACCCTCGTTGCCGCCGGGCTGCCCGCGTTCGCGGGGTTCCGCGCGATCTACCGCACCGACGCGTTCTGGGAGACCGCCGCTCCGGACGAGAGCCTGGCCGCGATCGCGCAGCGCTGTCCGCACACCGACGCCCTCAGCCAGGACTGCATCTGGCTGCACCACCGGGTGCTGCTCGCCGGGGAGCCGCAGCTGCACGCGACCGCCGAGATCATCGCCGATGCCGTGGCGAAGGCATGAGCGTCCGGGTCGCGGTGGTCGGGCTCGGCTGGGTCTGCCGGGAGCTGTGGCTTCCCCTGCTGCGTGAACACGCCGACTTCGAGGTGGTCGCCGCGGTGGACGCGGACCCGGCCGCGCGGCAGGCGTTCACCAAGGCGACCGGCATCGCCACGCATTCCTCGGTGGCCGCACTCAGCGCGCGGGAGGTCGACCTCGCGGTGGTCGCGGTGCCCAACCACCTGCACACCGAAGTGGCAGGCGCACTGCTCGCCGGTGGGATCTCCGTCTTCCTCGAAAAGCCGGTGTGCCTGACCTCCGACGAGGTCGACGTCCTCGCCGCGGCGGAACGCAGTGGCGGAATGCTGGTGGCAGGCAGCGCCGCGCGGTACCGCGGTGACGTCGAGGCGTTGCGGCAGGTCCTGCCGGAGCTGGGCGACATCCGGCACGTCACCCTCGGCTGGGTCCGGGCGCGTGGCGTGCCGCGGGCGGGCGGCTGGTTCACCCAGCGCGACAAGGCAGGCGGGGGAGCGCTGTTCGACCTCGGCTGGCACCTGCTCGACACGCTCGCGTTCCTGCTCGGCCCGGCCGCTTTCACCCGGGTGATCGGCGTGACGTCGGACGACTTCGTCAACGCAGGCGGCTGGCGTGCGGCGTGGCGGGAGGACGAACCCGACGCAGGCACCGCCGACGTGGAGGACACCGCTCGCGGCTTCCTGGTCCGCGACGACGGCATCGCGGTCTCCCTGCGGGCGAGCTGGGCCTCGCACGAGGCGCGGGACGTTTCCCTGATCAAGGTCGAGGGCAGCGCCGGTACCGCGGAACTGAGGTGCACCTTCGGTTTCAGCCCCAACCGGGAACCCGAGCCGGTGCTGACGGTGACCAGTGAAGGCACCACCAAGCGGCTTGCGTTGCCTGTCGAGCGGATCGGGGTCGAGTACACCCGGCAGCTGGCCGGTCTCGCCGGGGTGCTGGCGGAGCCCGCCAACCGTGGCAAGGCCATCGCCGAGGCCCGCCCCATCGTCCAGCTGATCGAGAACTTCTACGCGTCCGCGGGCACGGCGGGTGCCCGGCGCGCGGAGCCTGCGTACCAGTAGAGAGGTGCTCCATGGCATTCCCGATCGTCGACCGACCTGCTGCCGAGGCCGATCCCTCGGCGTCGGTCCGGCATGCGGTCATCTTCGACCTCGACGGGGTGGTCGTCGACAGCTTCGCGGTGATGAGCGAGGCCTTCGCCATCGCCTACGCCGAAGTCGTCGGTGCCGGACCCGCACCGTTCGAGGAGTACCGGCACCACCTCGGCCGCTACTTCCCGGACATCATGCGGATCATGAACCTGCCGCTGGAGATGGAGGAGCCGTTCGTCCGCGAGAGCTACCGCCTTGCCGACCAGGTGAAGGTCTTCGACGGCATCACCGAACTGCTGCTGACCCTGCGGGCCCGCGGATTGCGGCTGGCGATCGCCACCGGCAAGAGCGGGCCGCGGGCACGATCCCTGCTCGACCGGCTCGGCCTGCTCCCGTTCTTCGCGCACGTGATCGGCTCGGACGAGGTCGACCGGCCCAAGCCTGCCCCGGACATCGTGCGGCATGCGTTGCGCCTGCTGGACGTTCCGGCCGAACGGGCCATCATGGTCGGCGACGCGCCGACCGACCTGGCCAGTGCGCACGGCGCCGGGGTCGCCTCTGCTGCCGCGCTCTGGGCGCCGCCGGACGACGTGGGCGAACTGCTCGCCGGCCGGCCCGACGTGGTGCTGCAGCATCCGGCCGACCTTCTCGCGCTCTGCCCGTCGGTGCCCGCCCGCTGACGTCGTGGTGCTGCCGCACTATCTCGGCATCGACGTCGGGGGCACCAAAGTCGCCCTCCGGGTCGAGACCGACGCCGGTTGTGTCGACGAGATCGCGTTCCGGTGGGGGCCCCGGCTCGGCGCCGCACAGGATCTCGCCCAGCTCGGCGACCAGATCGCGCAGCTGCGGGCGAGACTCGGCGGGCCACTGCGTTCGGTGGGTGTCGCGATGCCCGGCACGGTCGGAGCGGACGGCCGGATCACCGCATGGCCCAGCCGTCCGGAATGGACCGGACTCGACCTGGATGCGTCGCTGCGTGCGCTGCTGCCCGAAGCGGCGCTCGCCTGGGCGGACGACGGCGACCTCGGCGCGCTCGCCGAGGCCGATGCCTCGAACTGTGCCGATGTGCTCTACCTCGGGGTGGGCACCGGGGTGGGCGGTGGCCTGGTCCTGCGCGGCGCGCTGTGCCCCGGGCTCGGCCGCGGTTCGTTCGAGATCGGGCACCTGATCGTCGAACCGGGTGGTGCGCAGTGCGTGTGCGGCCGCCGGGGATGCCTGCAGGCAATCGCCTCCGGACCGGCCACGCTGCGTCGTGCGCAGCAGCTACGGGGTGCGGCCGTGCCGTTCGACGAGCTGCGGCATGCGTTGAGCGACAAGCAATCCTGGGCCGTCACCGCGGTCGGGCAGACGTGCAGTGCGCTGGCCGCCGCGGTCACCGGTGTACAGGAACTGGTGCACCCGCAGCTCGCGCTGATCGGCGGCGGCTTCGCGGCAGGCCTGCCCGGGTTCGTCGGAAAGGTGTCCGGTCACCTCGCCGAGCTGGCCCGTCCGGGCCACCCCCCGCTGCCGGTGCGGCCGGCCACGCTGGGTGGCCTGTCCTCGCTGCGCGGCGCGGTGGCACTTGCCCGCTCGATCGCATCCGGGAAACCGGCGTGAAGACGGTGCCGGATGCGTGGCCGCCGGCCCCGATTTACTGCTCACTTGCGGGATCCACGCTGCACTTCGCTTGCGTAGGTTCGCCCGCATGGGCACTCTCGTTTCCTTTCACGCACACCCCAATGACGACACCACCACCTGCGGTGGCGTGCTGCGCAAGGCACACGAGGACGGTCACCGCGTCGTGCTCGTGCTCGCCACCCGCGGTGAACTGGGCTACGAGCCGGCGGGCTTCCTCGACGACGGCGAGGACCTTGGCCACCGCAGGGCGATCGAGGCCACGGCGGCCGCCGACGTGCTCGGCGTCGACCGGATCGAGTTCCTCGGCTACACCGATTCCGGGATGGCCGCCGTGACCGCAGGCGGCGCCGGCACCACGTTCCGCACCGCGGACGTCGAGGAAGCGGCGGCGAAGCTCGCCGCGATCCTCCGCGAGGAGAGCGCGGACGCGCTGACCGTGTACGACGAGAACGGCACCTACGGCGACCCCGACCACATCCAGGTGTACCGCGTCGGCACGCGGGCGGCCGAGCTCGCGGGAACGCCGAGGGTCTACCAGTCGACGCTCAGCCGCGAGCACATCCGGGCGAACCAGGCCGAGTACGCCGAGAGCGCCGGTGTCGAGCTGCCCTCGGGGCCGGAGTTCGGCACCCCGGAGGCGGAGATCACCTGCCGGGTCGACGTCTCCGCCTACACCGAGTACAAGCGCAAGGCGCTGCTCGCCCACGCGAGCCAGGTCACCGAGCAGTCGAGGCTGTTCACGGACCTGCCGGAGGAGAGGTTCCGGTCCATGTTCGGCACCGAATGGTTCATCCGCGCAGGCCAGGGTCCCGGAATCACCGAGACGGACCTGCTGGGATAAGTGCCGGCCGAGCCCGTGACCGGGACGCCGGTCGACCGGGACTGTCTGCTGTACCAGAACTTGTAGTACGCGCTACCGGGGAGTTCTCTTTGCGAAACGCGCACGCCACGGTGACCGAGACCCGAAATCCGCGGCGCTGGCTGATCCTTGGCGTCATTTGCCTGGCGCAGGTCGTCGTCCTGCTGGACAACACCGTGCTGAACCTCGCGATCCCCAAACTGACCGAAGATCTCGGCGCGACGACCGCCGACGTCCAGTGGATGATCAACGCGTATGCCCTCGTGCAGTCCGGGCTGCTGCTCACCGCCGGCGGCCTCAGCGACCGGTACGGCCGCAAACGTTCATTGCTCATCGGGCTCCTGCTGTTCGGTCTCGGCTCGCTGGCCGCGGCTTTCAGCCAGTCCGCCGTCCAGCTGATCGCGGCAAGAGCAGGCATGGGCATCGGCGGCGCGCTGCTGACGACCACCACGCTGGCCGTGGTCATGCAGGTCTTCGACGGCAGGGAGCTGCCGAAGGCGATCGGGTTGTGGACCGCGGTCAGCTCACTCGGCTACGCCACCGGCCCGCTGATCGGCGGGGTACTGCTCGCGCACTTCTGGTGGGGTTCGATCTTCCTGATCAACATCCCGGTCGCGCTGCTCGGGTGGCTCGCGGTGGCGAAACTGGTGCCGGAATCGAAGAACCCGGAGGGCGAGCATCCCGATCTGATCGGCGCACTGCTCTCGACGATCGGCATGGTCGGGGTCGTCTACGCGATCATTTCCGGTCCAGGGCACGGCTGGGGATCCGCCAACGTCCTGGTCGCGGCCGGAGTGGGACTGGTCGCGCTGGCTGTCTTCGTGCGGTGGGAGCTGCACGTCCCGCACCCCATGCTGGACGTGGGGCTCTTCCGCAACCGCCGGTTCAACGGGGCGATCGCCGGTGGTCTGCTGGTTGCCTTCGGGATGGGCGGCTCGATCTTCCTGCTGACCCAGCAGCTGCAGCTGGTGCTCGGCTACGGCCCGCTGGAGGCCGGTCTGAAGACCGCTCCGCTGGCGCTGGTGGCTGTTGCGCTGAACGTGGCAGGACTCGGCGCGAAACTGCTCGAAAAAGCCGGCACCGCCATGACGATCACCATCGGAATGGTGCTGAACGCGAGCGGTCTCGCCGCAGTGGCGCTGCTCGGCACGGCCGGGCGCGGGTACGAGTGGATGTTGGTGGGCCTGCTGGTCATGGGCAGTGGCATCGCGTTGGCCATGCCTGCCATGGCCAACGCCGTCATGAGCGCGATCCCGCCTGCGAAAGCGGGGTCGGGAGCGGGGATCCAGGGCACCGTGAGCCAATTCGGCAGTGGGCTGGGCGTCGCTGTGCTCGGCGCCGTGCTCAACTCGCGGTTCGCCGCGTTGCTGCCGGTCGGGATCGGCGCCGGTGCGGCGGGTTCGCTGTACGAAGCGCTCGCCGCCGCACCTACTCCGGAGCTGAAAGCACAGGTGCACAACGCCTTTGCCGACGGGGTGCGCGACAGCCAGCTCATCGGTGCACTGGCCGTTGTCCTCGGTGGCTTGCTTGCCGGTCTGCTGTTGCGCCGTGCCGCCAGGTCGGATGCCGCGGCAGCGCTGCCGGCGGAGTCCGGCCGGGGGTCGCGCTCCGGTTCCTGAGCGCGGCACCCGCGGCCGGGCGCGCTGCTCAGCGATCGGTGCCGATCAGGAGGGGCCGATCAGGAGGGGGAGCCGATCGATTCCGGTCATGATGGCGATGTCCCTGAACGTCGGAACGTCCGCGGGGTCGGTGCGCAGGTTCGGGAACCGGTCCAGCAGCAGGTTCAGCGCGATGCGGCCTTCGGCCCGTGCCAGCGGAGCGCCGAGGCAGAAGTGGATACCGCGGCCGAAGGAGAGGTGGTGGTTGGGGTCACGAGCCGGATTGAAGGTGTACGGGTCCGCGAACGCGCGTTCGTCGTGGTTGGCGGCCGCGAGCCACACCATCACCACCTCGTCGGCCGGGATGTGCTTCCCGCCCAGCTCCACGTCTTCGGTGGTGACGCGCGAAAGGGCGGTGAACGGCGGCATCATCCGCAGGGATTCCTCGATCACGCTCGGCAGCATCGAACGGTCGGCACGTGCCTTTGCCTGCCATTGCGGGAATGCATCCAGGCAGAGCACCGCGTTGCCCAGCAACATGGTCGTGGTCACGTATCCGGCCAGCAGCAGCACGAAGCCGAAGTTCACTACCTCGGCATCGGTGAGGTGTTCGCCGTCGACCTCGGTCTCCACGAGCTTGGTGAGCAAGTCCTCGCGCGGTCGCACCCTGCGCTCGGCAACGTGCTCACCGATGTAGCGGAGCACTTCGGCAGCCCCGCCCAAGATCTCCTGCGGTGTCTGCTCGCCTTCGGCGACCGAGACCTCCTGGTGGTCCCGGAACATCATGTCCACCCACTGCTGGAACAGCGGGCGGTCCGCACTCGGCACGCCAAGCAGTTCGGCGATGACGATCAACGGCAGCGGGTAGGCCAGTTCCTGGACCAGGTCGAACTTGTCGCGCCCGCAGACGCGGTCGAGCAGTTCGCCGGTCAGCTCGGCGATCCGCGGTTCCAGCCCCACCACCGATTTCGGCGTGAACACCCGGCTCACCATCTTGCGGAGCCTGGCGTGCGGCATCCCGTCCATCTGAAGAAGATTCGCCACGTTGATCCGCGAGTCGACGGCGATCTTGCGCTGGATCTCCGACGAGAACACCGAGGGCGTGTTCAGCACCTGCAACGACTCCGCGTGGCCGTAGACGCCCCACACCTTCGTCGCCGGATTGAACGCGACCAGCTCGGGCGGGCTCTCCCCGCGCAGCCAGAACTGCGAGGGGTGCGCCCCCCGGATACCGGCGACTGCGACCATTTTGTTCTCCTCCGGATGCACTCGATTCGAAACCGCCTGAGAGCACGACCAACGGATCGCCACCACGCGGTGACCGGCATCCAAGCTTGGCTTCCGTTCGTGCCCGGGACATCCCTCGTCCTGGTGGCATTGCCAAGTACGGTCCCGCCGCGCGGCGATGTCCCCCGGCTACCCACGTTGGTGATGTCTTCGACCAGCGATCTGGGCAAGACTGATGATCCGGGAAACTGCCGCCGGTAAGACGTCGCCTGCCGAGTGACGGGGCCGTTCCGGCACTGTGTTGCCGGCGTTGACGAAGGAGTTCCGATGGAGGTCAGGGGAAGCGGCTTCCTCGCTGCCAACCTTGCGCCGCTTGCGGACTCCCATCCAGCGGTCGTGGCCGCCGCCTTCGGGGTGTCGATTGCCGCCGGGATTCCCGAAGCCGATTTCGCCAGGGAAGCCGACCGGCTGTACGAGCTGATCTCCCATTGTGTGCAGCGGCAGGAAAAACTCGTGTTCTTCTCCACCGCGTCGGCGGCCATGTACGCGGTGCCGGGGAAAGCGGGGGAGGAGGACGGCCCGGTTTTCCCTTCGACCGCATACGGCAGGCACAACCTGGCTCTGGAAGCGGTTCTCGCTGCCTCCCCCGTCGACTACCTCGTCCTCCGGCTGACCCATGTGGTCGGTCCGGCGCAGCATGCGCAGATGCTGGTGCCCAGCCTGGTGCGGCAGGTCCGGTCGGGCGCGGTGCGGCTCTACCGCGGCGCACGACGGGACCTCATCGACGTCGCCGACCTCGTCACGGTCGTGGACCGGCTGCTCACCGCGGGGGTCCGCCGCACCGTGGTCAACGTCGCCTCCGGAAGGGCCGTGCCCATCGAAGCGCTCGTGGACCACGTCGAAGCCGAACTCGGGGTACGGGCGGATCGCGAATACGTCAGCGACGTGGCGCACCAGCCGGTGTCCGTTGCCCGATTGCACCGGCTCGTGCCGGAGATCGCCCGGATCGGCCGCGAAGACTACTACCGGCGAGTGCTCAGCAAGTACCTCTGGGAGTACGCCGGTGACAAGACGGCCGTGACCGGTTAAGCACCCGCCCTCGACACCACAGGGACGACCTCCATGACATTCGCCGTTGACGCCAAGCGACAGCCCGGTGAGGCAACGCTTGACCGGCTCGAGCGCGACCGGTTCTACACGCAGCTGGGCCGGACCGGCCTGCGGATCAGCAGGCTCGCGCTGGGAACCGTGAACTTCGGCGGCAGGGTCGAGGAGCCCGAAGCCCGCAGGCTCATGGATCACGCACTGGCGCGCGGCATCAACTTCGTGGACACCGCGAACACCTACGGCTGGCGGGTCTACAAGGGACACACCGAGGAAGTCATCGGACGGTGGCTGGCGGCGAGCCCGTCGCGGCGCGACGAAGTCATCCTGGCCACCAAGGTCGGCAACGAAGTCGGCCCCGGTCCCAACGACCACGGCCTTTCGGCCCGGCACATCATCGCCGCGTGTGAGGCGTCGTTGCGGCGGCTCGGCACCGATTGGATCGATCTCTACCAGATGCACGTGGTCGACCACACCAGCAGCTGGGACGAAGTGTGGCAGGCGATGGAACAGCTGGTCGGCCAAGGCAAGGTCCGGTACGTCGGCTCGTCCAACTTCGCCGGCTGGAACCTCGCCGCGGCACAGGAGTCCGCCCGGAACAGGAACTTCCTCGGAGTGGTGGCCGAACAGTGCGGGTACAACCTCGTGACGCGGTTCCCCGAGCTGGAGGTGCTGCCTGCGGCGCAGGCATACGGCATCGCGGTGCTCGTCTGGTCTCCGCTGCACGGTGGACTGCTCGGCGGCGTCCTGCGCAAACTGGCCGAAGGGACCGCGGTCAAGTCCGCGCAGGGCCGCGCGGCGGCCACATTGGACGGCTGGCACGACACCATCGCGGAATACGAACGGTCCTGCCGCGAAATCGGCAGGGATCCCGCCCAGGTCGGGCTCTCCTGGGTACTGTCCCGTCCGGCGGTGACCGGTGTGGTCATCGGGCCGCGTACCGAAGAACACGTCGACGGCGCGATCGAAGCACTGGAAAAACCCCTGTCCGAGGCGGAAATCGGCACGCTCGACGACCTGTTCCCGCCGGCAGGCGGGGGCGGTCCGGCACCGCAAGCCTGGATTTCCTGACGTCGAAGGGAAAGCTCATGCCCGAACACAAGAACCCGCGAATCCTGCCGCATGAATCAGCGCAGGAAAAGGACGTGCGGGAGCGGCTCACGAAACTGCTGACCGAGACGCCGATACCGCCGGTGTACCTGATCGACAACCTTCCGGTGTACTTGCGCCGTCATCAGCTCGCCGACCTGCTGACGATGGATGCGCTCTACCGGGAGTTTCTCGAGATCCCCGGGGTGATCATGGAATTCGGCGTCCTGCACGGGCGTCATCTGGCGACTCTCGCCGCACTGCGTGGTATTCACGAGCCGTACAACTCCTTCCGCCGGATCATCGGTTTCGACACCTTCACCGGGTTCCCCGACCTCTCCGAGCTCGACCAGGTGAGCCCGAGTGCGGCCGTCGGCCGGTTCGCGGTCCCCGAGAACGAGGTGGACCACCTGCGTGAGGTGCTCGCCGCGCACGAAGCGGGCGATCCCGTCTCGCACGTCGAGCGGACCTTCGTCGTACAGGGAGACGTCCGGGAAACCGTCCCTCGCTACCTTGCGGACAACCCCGAGACGGTCATCGGCATGGCCTTCTTCGACCTCGACCTCTACGAGCCGACCCGTGAGGTGTTCGAAGCGATCCGTCCGCATCTGGTCAAGGGCAGCGTCATCGCCTTCGACGAGCTCGGACACCCACGGTGGCCCGGCGTGACCACCGCACTGCGCGAAACGCTTGGTCTCGAGAAGCTGCGGTTGCGGCAGCTGCCGCACCGGGAGCAGCCGGTGATCTACGCGAAATGGGGCGAATGACCGCTCGTGCGAGCTTGCGCCGCCCCGGGTCCCGCGGTCAGGGCAGGTCTGCGGGGTGGCGCCGGTCGACGGCCACCGCCGACACGCTCACGTACCCGTCGAGCAGGGCTTTCGTGTCGCTGTCTTGTTCGAGTTCCGGCGGTGGCGTCACCGGGTTGTAGGACAACTGGTACGTCCCGTCGCCCGCCGCCGTGTAGGTCACCCAGCCTTGTGCGACCCGTCCGACTGAGGTCCAGCGCACCGGCGAAGGCCCGGAGCCGGCCTGGACGTCCGGTTGGTTGATGTTCAACAGGACCTTGTCGTGCATGACCGACCACAGATGAGGTGAACTGAGGAGCCGGATGGTCACATCGGCGGCGGCCTCGTAGGTCTCATCCGGTGGCGGTGGCGCGACACGGGTACCGGCACTGACCGCGGCGGCGGCCACACCCCGCTCGGCGGCAGCCGTGGCGGCGCCGAGCGTGCCGGATGCGTTGACCTCGACATCGGTGTTCGGACCGGCGTTGATCCCGGAGAGGACCAGGTCCGGTCCCTGCGGCCAGCCGAGGCGTTGTGCCGCCACCGCGGTCAGGCCAAGCTCGACCGCGTCCGCCGGGGTGACCGATTGGCTGTCGGGACCACAGGGTGCGCTGCCCTGGCACACTCCCAGCGCCAGCCCGTGCCCCGGTGCGTTCGCGCAGTCGGAGGAGAACTCGGCAGGTACCGCGGGCGGTGCGGTGGCCGACACCGAAGCGGCGCCCGAGGAGGACCGGCTTTTCCTGCCCTGTGACGCCCACGGCCCGACGATCGCCACGTCGGCTCCGGCACCGCACAAGGCGTGCCGGAGCATGTACAGCCCTCGCCCGTCCGATCCGTCGGGCTTCGCTGCCTGGACCGAATCGTCGTTGACCAACAGGATTTTCTTGCCCGCCAGGGAGACCGGCGGTTCATCCCGCGGGGCGGCCTGCGCGGGTCCGGCCACCGCGGACAGGACCACCGTCGCGGTGACCGCGACTCGCAAAGCCTTGGACCGCATCGCTACCTCCCGATCGGGATCGTCTTCGTGGCTGCTGCGGTGTGCTGCCTACGCTGCGCGGACGAGCCATTCGATCCGGCGGACCACCTCGGAGGGCAGTGGTAACCCGGCGATCTCCTCGGCCAGTCCTGCCGCGGCTGCGGCGTAGCTCGGATCGGAGAGCAGCTCCTGGCAGCTCTTGGCGATGAGCTCGGTCGTGGCCTGTTCGGGGGAGAGCGTCAGCGCGGCGCCTGCCTCGACCAGGCTGCGTGCCATCTCGGTCTGGCGGAACTGTCCGGAATCGGGGATCAGGATCTGCGGTACTCCCCGGCTCAGCGCCGTCATCATCGTGCTGCCGCCGCTCTGGTGCACCAGAACATCGCAGGTGGGGGTGAGGACGTCGAGCGGGGCCCAGCCCACGTGGATGTCTTCGGCAAGGCGTTCCCGCAGGACCGGGGTGGCCGCGGCGGGGACCGCCACCGCCACTTCCGCGTCGGCGGCGGCGACGTTCTCGACGATGCCTTGGACGAAGTCGTACTGGTCGTAGTCCGCCACGCTCGTCCCGATGGTGACCCCGATCCGGGCGTCCGCGCCCTTGGTGTACATCCACGGTTCCATCCGGCACTGCGCGTTGCCCGGGATCCACCGCATCGCCTGCGCCGGCTTGGCATCCGGTGCGCGCAGGCTCGGCGGCGTGATGTCGATCATCAGGTCGGGTTCGGGAAGGCCGTCGAAGCCCAGCTCCGCCAGCTCCTCGCGCAACTGGTGTGCCGCACCGCCGTCGAACAGCTTCGTGGGGTGGATGTCCCAGCCCTGCCGCACGTACGGGACACCGAGGCGGGCCGCCAGCAGCGGTGCGCTGTAGGCGAGCATGCCGCCGATGACGACGTCCGGGTGCCAGCTCTCGGCGAACGCGAGCAGGGCGTCGAGCGGCTTGGTTTCGATCAGCGCGAACCACCGGCCTGCCATGTACTCGCGGTCGACGGCGTCCTCGGGCACCCCGCCCAGTCCGGCGTCGGCGACCATCTGGTGCCTGGTCAGCCCCGGCTCCATGACCGGAAGGGCGGGCAGCCCCGCCGCGGCGATGACCGGGATCACGTCGTCGTCGGCGGCGGTCACCATCACCTGGTGCCCCGCGTCCCGCAGCGCGGTCGCGAGTGAAACGTGCGCGAAGAACGTCGACGGGGCGAGCCCGGAGAGAATGATGACCTTCACAGCGTCCTCCTGCCGGCACTCTGCGCCGGCTGGTTCACGGGCTTCGCCCGCACCGTGACGGGCCTGTCCTGGCGGATCGGCAATCGGGCGATCCGCCGGGTTTGCGCGGGCGCGCTGCGGCGCCGCTGCGAACGGTAGCGAAGGGGCGGCCGGGCGGACATCCCTCAACCTGATAGGACCTGGTCGCCGCCGGACGTGCCGGTCGTCGGCTGCCGCTCTACCAAACCGGGGGATGTCGGGTGGCTCCGGTCCGGCTAATCTGACGTGCGGAAATGAGATATCGCGGGCGACCCGGGAACTGCCGGCGAACGCGCAGGCGTGCCAGGTATTTCGTGCTCGATTTCATTCCGGGGGTTGGCATACATGACCGGTGCAATTTCCTTCGACACCAACGAGCTGCACGTCTGGATACGGGGGGAACGGCCGCAGGCGAGGGTCTGGTTCGACGAGGACACCGGCATCCAGCACGTGTACGGGCATCGCGAGGCAATGGAGGTCATGGGGGATCCGGTCACCTTCTCCAGCGATTTCCAGCGCCTGTTCCCGACCAAGTTCAAGTTCGGGAAGGACCTGACCGACGGGAACATGGTCCGGATGGATCCGCCGGAACACAGCAAGCTGCGCAAGATCGTCAGCCACGCGTTCACGCCGCGGGTCATCGCCGACCTGGAGCCGCGCATCGCCGCGCTGACCAACGAGTTGCTGGACGAGGTCGCCGAGCACGACCGGATGGAACTGGTGGACCGGTTCGCCTACCCGCTGCCGGTGATCGTGATCGCCGAGCTGCTCGGCGTCCCGGCGTCCGACCGGGCCTGGTTCAAGCAGCTGATGCGCACTGAGCTGGAAAGCGCCCGGGACGCACTGGTCGATTTCGAGAGCGAGCTGGAGCGGCGGATCGCCGACATCCGGCAGATCCGTGCCTACTTTGCCGAGCACGCGGCCGAACGGCGTCGCGCCCCGCGGGCCGACCTGCTCACCAGGCTCGTCGAGGCCGAGGTGGACGGCGAACGGCTCAGCGACGACCAGGTGGTCAACTTCGCCAACCTCCTGTTGATCGCCGGGCACATCACCACGACGTCGATGCTCGGCAACACCGTTCTGGTGCTCGACGACAACCCCGCCCAGGCCGCTCGGGTCCGCGCGGACCGGACGCTGGTGCCGGGTGCGATCGAGGAATCGCTGCGGCTGTACCCGCCGTTCCAGCGGATTCTCCGGACCACCATGCGCGACACCGAGATCGGCGGGCACCGGATCCCGCGTGACCGGCTGGTCTCGGTGTGGCTGGGCGCGGCCAACCGCGACGAAAGCGTTTTTTCCGATCCGCACGTGTTCGAACCTGCCCGCGATCCCAATCCACATCTCGCCTGGGGGCGCGGCGTGCACTTCTGCCTCGGCACACCGCTGAGCAGACTGGAGGGCCGGATCGCGCTGAACATCCTGTTCGACCGCTATCCGAAGTTGCGCACCGATCCGCAACGACGGCCGACCTTCCTGCCCTCCCCGGATTTCACCTCGGTGCGGGAACTGCCGGTCCTGCTCCGGTAGCAGTGCCACCGACGGACGGCACCGGCAGCCGGCGCGGTCAGCCGCGTCCGCGGCCGCGCCGAGCGGTCTGCACGTGTTCCTGAAGGCGAACGCCTTCCTGATCGGTGAGGACGTTCGAGGTCTTGCCGTAGTCGACGCTGCGCCAGCGGTCCGGCGTCATCCGGATGATCACATGGCCGGGGTTGAACGCCTCGACGAATTCCCTCGCCTGGCGCTCGGGCAGGTAACGCGCGGCGACCGAGAGAGCGGCTTCGACGGTGGCTTCCTCCCACGCGGTGACCGGGCCGGACACCGACACGTAGCGGTAGGGCGGGTCCTCATTCTGCACGACCAGGGTGAAGGCGCCGTTCTTCTTGATCAGACGGCCCTTCAGGGTGTCCTCGCCGTCGGTCCAGAGGAGCACGTCGCCACCGGGCCGGTACCCGTACCACATCGGGACGGCGAGCGGCGGACCGTTCCGCCGCCGTACCGCCAGCACGCCGATGTGCTTGGCCGCGAGGAATTCCTGTTGTTCGTGTTCGGTCATGCTCAGGTCCACCGGGTGCCTCCCGTCGCTCCTGCTGCGATTCACCACAGGCCACTTCGGACGGATCCGATCCGTCCGAAGTGGCCTGTGGTGTGGATCGGCTACCAAGCGACCGGAAGCTCGGCCAGCCCTTGGAAAGCGTCCCCCGGCTTGACCCGGACCTCGTCGGCAGGCACCGCGAGGCGCAGGCCGGGCAGTCGTTCGATCAGCCGCTGGAAAGCGATTTCCATGATGGCGCGCGCATGGTTCATCCCCGCGCACTGGTGGGTGCCGAACCCGTAGGTCAGGTGGTCGCGGAAGGTGGGGCGGTGCCAGTCGAGGGAATCCGCCTGGTCGTACGCTTCCTCGTCGCGGTTGATCAGGGAGAACAGGAAGAATACGCCGTCACCCTTGCGGATGGTGGTGGTCGCGTCGACCTCGATGTCGTCCGCGGCCACCCGCTGCAGGCCGTCGGGGACGACCACGAACCGCGTCAGCTCGTCGACGGCGGCGGGCATCAGCGACGGGTCGGCGCGCAGTTCGGCCAGCCGCTCGGGGTGCTGGAGCAGGGTGTAGGCACCGAGCGCGATCGAGCTCGAGGTGGTGTCGTGCCCGGTCACCAGCACGATCAGGAACATCTGGAGGATCTCCTCGTGGTCCACGTCGCTGTCTGCGTCGCGTTCCGCGAGGAGGGCTTCGAGAAAGCCCTCGTCCGGGCTCTGCTGAGCCTTGTCGATCAGCTTGGCCAGGTAGGCCATGAGCTCGTCGTAGGCACCGCCTGCATCCGGGCCGAACAGGATCTGGTGTGCCTTCTTCTCGAAGTACTCCTGGTCGTCGTGCGGGATGCCGAGCAGATCGCACAACGCCATCAACGGCACCGGCGAAGCGAACTTGCCGACCAGGTCCGCGGGAGCACCGCCGGCGATCATCTCGTCGATCTGCCGGTCGACGACCTCCTGGATCTTCGGCCGGAGCGAGTCGATCCGCTTGACCGTGAACCCCGCCTGAACCAGCTTGCGCCGGGCCCGGTGCGCCGGGCCGTCGACGCCGACCAGCGCGGTGAGCAGCTTGATCACCTTCTGCTGGACGTCACTGAACTCGACGGCCGCGGCCGCGCTGACCATGGGCCACGCGGGATCGGTGCGGTCGCTGGAAATGCGCGGATCGCACAGGAGCTTCCTGGCCAGCTCGTGGCCGGTGACGGCCCAGGCCTTGCGGCCGTCGTAGAGGGTGATCTCGGCGATCGGACGGCGATCGGCCAGCGGCTCGTAGCCCGGCGCCGGTTTGTAGGGGCAGGTGCGGTCTTGCGGAAAGGCGACGGTGTCGGTCAAGGAATCCTCCTTGGGCGGCGGAGCGGCTTCAGGACGCAGGCGGGACGAGGCGCACCGGGAGGTCCTTGGTGCGGGTGAAGCCCGGCCGCAGGATCCACGGGATCTCCGCACGCGGGACCGCGAGGTCGAGGTCGGGGAACCGGGTGAACAGGCCGCGCAGCGCCACTTCCGCTTCCAGATAGGCGACGTGCTGGCCGAGGCAGCGGTGAATGCCCTTGCCGAAGCCCAGGTGGCTCTCGCTGCCGACCGCGAGCCGGTCGATCTTCAGCTTGTCCGGCTCCGGGAACTTCCGCGGGTCGGCGTTTGCGGCCATGATCAGCGGCACGATGGGCATCCCGCGCGGGATCACCGTGCCACCCACCTCGATGTCCTCGGTGGCAAACCGCGGCTGCCCGAACTGGATCGGCCCGAGCCGCTGCAGTTCGCGGATGGCCTGCGGCCACAGCGTCGGGTCCGCCTTGAGCCGAGCGAGCTCGTGCGGATGCTCGAGCAGGGCGAGCACGGAGTTGCCGATCAGGTAGGTCGTGGTCTGGTGCCCCGCCGTCACAAGGCTGAACAGGACCCCGACCAGTTCGTCGTCGGTGACCAGGCCCTCGTTCTTTTCCTGCGCCTGCACGAGTGCGGTGACCAGATCGTCCTTCGGCTCCGCACGCCTGCGCTCGATCATCCGGCGCGCGGCGGCGAGGGTGGCGCGCACCTCGCCGGGCAGCCGTTCGCCGTCCAGCGTGGCCATCGCATCGCTCCAGGCCCGCCACTGTGGACGGTCCTGCTCGTCGACGCCGACCAGTTCACAGATCACGGTGACCGGAAGCGGGTAGCAGAAGGTCTGGACGAGGTCGATCGGCGTGCCGTCACCGCCCTGCGCGGCCAGCTTGTCGAGCAGGGTCGCGGTGAGCTCCTCGACCCGCGGCCGGAACTTGCCGACCCGGTGCGAGGTGAGCGCGTAGGAGACCAGCTTGCGCAGCCGGGCGTGCTCCTCGCCGTCGGAGGCGTTGATGAGGTTCTTCAGCCAGGGGATCAGGTCCTCGGGCATGTTCAGGTGCCGGAACACGCCGTTGCGGATGTCCTCGGCAGGCGAATCCGGCAGCGGGTTGGTGAGGAACCGCGGGTCCATCAGTACCTGGCGCACGTCCTCGTAGCGGGCGGCGAGGAACATCGGCGGCCCGCCCATGAAGCCGCCGATCTGCAAGGTCGGCGCCTCACGCACTTTCGCGTGCGCTCCCCACGGGTCGGCGACCACTTCTGGTGCGAACAGGTCGACCGGTTCAGCCGAAGTGTTGGCCGTGGTGGTCATGGGCCCTCCCTTTCATGTCGAAAAGCCTGTGCTCCGCTGACTGGGGACAGGCGCGTTGCGGCCCCGTTTCGTCACGATAGGCAAGCCCGGCTCGGCTGAGCATCCCTCAACCTGATAGGTGTGCCGGTGGCCGCGTTCGATGCCTGCCGTGGGAAGGGATTCCCCCCGGCGCCCGGTCAGTGCGTTGCGACGAACTCCTTGAGCGTGCCTAGTACGTACTCGATCATTTCCGTGCTGATGCCCGGGTAGACGCCGATCCAGAACGTCTGCTCGGTCACGATGTCGCTGTTGGTCAGCGGGCCGGGGATGCGTTGTGGCCGTCCGAGGTAGGCGGGGTGGCGGGTGAGGTTGCCTGCGAACAGCCGACGGGTGCGGATGTTGCGGGCTTCCAGGTAGTCGACGATCTCCGGGACGGTGTAGCCCGCCTCCGGCTTCACCGTGATGATGAAACCGAACCAGCTCGGGTCACTGCCCGGCGTCGCCTCGGGCAGGATCAGCCCCGGCAGGCCGTCGAGTCCTTCACGCAGCTGACGCCAGTTGCGTTTGCGGGCCTCGATGAAATCGGGCAGTTTGGCGAGCTGGCTCAGCCCGAGCGCGGCGTGGATGTCGGTGCTCTTGAGGTTGTAGCCGATCTCGGAAAAGACGTACTTGTGGTCGTAGGACGCGGGCAGCGTGCCGGACTGCAGGTCGAACCGCTTCAGGCAGCGGTCGTCCTCACCCGGCTCGCACCAGCAGTCGCGGCCCCAGTCCCGGAACGACTTCGCCAGTTTGGCCAGCTTGATGTCCGAGGACAGCAGCATGCCACCTTCGCCCATGGTCAGGTGGTGTGCCGGGTAGAACGACACCGTGGAGAACCGGCCGAAGGTGCCGGTGAGCTGTCCTTGATAAGTCGAGCCGACGGCGTCGCAGTTGTCCTCGATCAGGTGGAGGCCGTGCTGCGCGGCCAGTTCGGCGATTTCCGCCACCGGGAACGGGTTGCCCAGCGTGTGCGCGATCATGATGGCGCGGGTGCGCGGTGAGATCGCCTGCTCCACCCGGTCGACCGTGGTGTTGTACGTGCCGAGTTCGATGTCGACGAACACCGGCACCATGCCGTTCTGCAGGATCGGGTTCACCGTGGTCGGGAACCCGGCGGCGACCGTGATCACCTCGTCGCCGGGTTTGAGCTGTTCGGCACCGAGCGTCGGCGAGGTCAGCGTGCTCAACGCGAGCAGGTTCGCCGACGAACCGGAATTGGTCAGCACCGCCTTGCGCCGCTTGAGTTTCCTGGCGAAGGACGATTCGAACTTCGTTGCGATCGCGCCGGAGGCGATCCGCAGGTCGAGTGCGGCGGCCACGAGTGCCTCGCGGTCGGCTGCGTCCAGCACCGCGCCGGACGACAGGATCGGCGTCTGCCCGGGGATGAACGGGACCGGTCCGGCGGACTGGGCGTCGTGATAGCCGCGAACCTGCTCCAGCAGGTGCGATCGGGCGGAGTCGACCATGTCGTCTCGGTCCCCCTACAGTCGGGTGCGGGCCGGGAAATGACGCTAGGACTGCGGCGATCACCCGGCATCCCCCAACGTGGTAAGGCCGCCGCAGCCGGTCGGAACTACCCGCGTTGGTGATGGTTGCGTCCGCTCCGGTCGGCAAGCTGGAGCCGGTACGAGCCGACACCTGGAAGGACGAATCGTGAAGGTTCTCAATCTCGCCGGGGTCGCCCCGTCGACGGTGTTCAGCCACGTCCCGTTGGCGAACGCCCTGCGCAACGCCGGGCATCAGGTCATGACCACTGCGTCGGTGGACTCGATGCTCGAGTCCATCGCCGGCGTCGGGTTGTCCGCGGTGCGGACCACCGACCCGGCGCTGTCCCCGAAGCAGATCATCACCGACAGCGGCCTGACGTACGTGCCGGAAGACCCGGTGGAGCGCGAGGTCATGGCGGGCCGCTGGTACGCGCACATGGAGTATGTGACCTTCGGTGCCCTGCGGGAGTTCACCGAGGACTGGCGTCCGGACGTGATCATCAGCGGTGTCACCTCCTACGCGGGCCCGCTGCTTGCCGCCGAACTCGGCATTCCCTACGTCCGCCACGCCTGGGACATCCACGATCCGCGGCTGATGGACGGGGGCGCGGAAGAGCAGCTGCGCGAGCAGCTCAAGGAGCTTGGCCTGGACGGCCTGCCCGAGCCGGCGATGACGATCGAGATCGCGCCGCCGAGCCTGCGTCCGAAGGACGCCGCGCCCGCGCAGCTGATGCGGTGGATCCCCGGCAACTCGCAAGCAGTGCTGGAACCGTGGATGTACACCAAGGGCGCGGACACCCGGATCGGCGTCACGGTCGGCACCGGTGTGGCGACCTACAACCAGTACGACTTCCTGCAGGGCATCGTCGAGAACATCGCCACCTTGGACGCGGAAGTGCTGGTGGCGGTGGGCGAGGACGCCGCGCCCGAGCTGCGTGCACGGCTGGAGAACGTGCGGGCGGGCTGGATTCCGCTCGACGTCGTCGCGCCCACTTGTGACGTACTGGTGCACCAGACCGGCGGCAGCACCATGATGACGGGGCTGAGCTTCGGGGTGCCGCAGGTGCTGATCCCGGACACCAGCATGTACCGCGCCGCCGACATGGCCCGCCGCCTCGCCGAGACCGGCGCCGCGGTCGTGCTGTCCCCGGAGGAGGCCACGAGCGAGGTCATCGCGAAGACCTGCCGGGAAATCCTCGACACCCCGAGCTTCGCCGCCGCGGCGGCCGGGCTGGCGGAGGAGATCGCGGCACTGCCTGCACCCGCGGAGGTGGCGCAGGGGATCGAGCGGCTGGTCCGCGAGCGGCACTGAGGACACCGGCTCGCCGCTTCGGCCGGGCGTGGGCACAAACCGGAAAGGCATCCACCGGACATGAGCACTGGCAGGGTCAGCACCCGCAGCATGAGCGTGCGGCCGCTGGACATCGACGGCGCCTTCCTCGTTTCGTCCCGGTCGTTCGGTGATGCCCGCGGCGACTTCTTCGAGGTCTACCGCGAGGACGTGCTGGCCGAAGCGCTCGGGTACCGGCCGAAGTTCCTGCAGGCCAACGTCTCGACCTCGTGCCGCAATGTCGTGCGCGGTGTGCACGGGGCGAGCACCCCGCCCGGCCTCGCCAAGTACGTCACCTGCCTGCGGGGTTCGCTGCTCGACTTCGTCGTCGACGTGCGGACGGGCTCACCGACCTTCGGACAGTGGGACATGATGGTGCTCAA
The DNA here is from genome assembly GCF_039536925.1 of Amycolatopsis ultiminotia. Classification (NCBI taxonomy): domain Bacteria; kingdom Bacillati; phylum Actinomycetota; class Actinomycetes; order Pseudonocardiales; family Pseudonocardiaceae; genus Amycolatopsis; species Amycolatopsis ultiminotia. The sequence goes on from NZ_BAAAZN010000004.1 coordinate 28,735, forward strand.
CGCCCACGGCGGCACCGCGGTCTACGTGGAGGAAGGGCTCGCCCACGCCTTTGTGTCACTGGAGGACGACACCTGCGTCCAGTACCTGCTTTCCGATCTCTACCGGCCGGCGGAAGTGCTCACCGTGCATCCGCTGGACCCCGAGATCGGCCTCCCGTTGAAACTGCCCGGCGAGCCCATCGTGTCCGACCGCGACGCGGCAGCGCCGACGCTGAGCGAGGCCGGCGCACTGGGCCTGCTGCCGGAGTACGACACGTGCCTGGCTCTGCGGGATGCCCGGGTACGGCTGAGCGCGGCGTCCGCCGCCTCGTAGGAGTGCACACCGAAAAGGCCCGGGACCGGAAAGTCCCGGGCCTTTTCGGTGTGCCGGCCGGTCATTCCACGCCTTCGCCGAGCCGGTCCAGTGACGTGCGCAGTGTCTCGCCGAGGAAGTCCAGATCGGCGTCGGTCGCGTTCAGCGGGGGTGCCACCAGCAGGCCCTCTCCGCCGCCGCCGGGGCGGAAGCCGACGTAGGGATACAGCAGCAGGCCGCGGCTCCTGGTGATACGCATGACGTCGCCGATGGTGCCCTTGGCCAGTTCGATGCCGTAGAAATAGCCGAGACCGCGAACGTCTTTCACCAGCGGCTGATCGCGCACCGCGGCGGTCACGAGCCTGCTGAGGGCGCCGCCGCGCACCTCGTCTCGGTCGAGGGCGCCGAGGTCGTCCAGCACCGACAGCACGGCGAGCCCGGCCCGCCCCTGCAACGGGGTCGCGGACATCGTGCCCATCAGCGGCAGCCAGGTGCCGCCGGACAGGATCTCCTCGGCCAGCTCCGCTGCGATCATCGTGGCGGCCAGCGGAACGTAGCCGGCACCGAGTCCCTTCGACAGCGTGACGATGTCCGCCGCCGAGCCCGGCGTGTGGTGCGAGGCCAGCGGGAGCCCGGTGCGGCCGAGTCCGGTGAGCACTTCGTCGTGGATGACCAGAACGCCGTATTCGTCGCAGACTTCGCGCAGTGCACGCAAATATCCTGCCGGTGGCACGTATCCGCCACCGGTCGTGCCGTTGACCGGTTCCATCAGCACCGCGGCCACGCTTTCCGGGCCCGCCTCGACGATCGCGTCACGCACCGCTTGTACGCATTCGACCCGGCAGACGGGGAACGGGCAGTCGAGGTGCTGGCCGGGGTAGGGCGGGTTGAAGGCGGGTGCGAGGCCGAAGCTGTCGTCCTCGTGCGGCCGCCGGGAGCGGTGGCCGGACAGTGCGAGCACGAAGGCGCTGTTGCCGTGGTAGCCCAGCGAGGAGGTCAGTATCTTGTGCCGGCCCGTTTCGCCCCGTGCCCGCTGCACCAGCCGTGCCAACGCAATCGCGGACTCCGTCGCGTGCGTGCCGGTGGGGGTGAACATGACCCGGTCGTCCGGCCGGTGCACAGCCCGCGCCGTGGCCGCGGCCAGTTGCTCCATCAGATCGGGTGCGAACGTTCCCGGACTGGCGTAGGTGCAGATGCCCACCTGGTCCCGTAGCGCATCGACCACCGTGGGATGGGCATGGCCGATGTTCACATTGACGATTCCGCTGGCGCCGTCGAGATAACGCGTGCCGTCGGAGGCATACACCCAGGAGCCGGCGGCGTGGCTGTAGGGGATCGGGGGAATCTGCAACCGCGCGGCCAGCAGCTGGGACGGAGCCTTGTGCACAGTCATCGTCACGATCGGGATCCTCCTGGCATCAGCCCACCGGTTCGGTGGCGTGATCGACGTAAAGCCTTGCCTTGGTGCGTATGTCGTCGACGAGTACCGCCTGCCGGAGCGCACCTTCGTTGTCCGGCAGCAGTCCCGAACGGACGGCCGCCACGAACCGCTCGAGCGTGTTCGCCACTTGGTCGTCGGGCGGCAGCGGAATCCGGTCGACGCCCGAGTGCCGTTCCAGGCGGACCACCGGGATGTGGTCGGCGGGCGGGGTGAACGCGTGCTCCAGGACGATCCGCCCGGCGCTGCCCCACAGTTCGTACTCGGACCGGTAGGCGTGGTCGTGGCCGAAAGCCACCTGCGCGCCCACCCCGTCTCCGGTGCACAGCAACGCGTGCCCGGCGGAGTCGACGGGTTGCCCGTGCCGACGGGCGAGCACTGCCGAAACGACGTCCAGCTCTCCGCCGAGGAAGGACAGCGCGGCCCGCACCGGGTAGACCCCGGTGTCCATGAGTGCGCCGCCGCCGAGTTCGGCGCTGTGGCGGATGTCGCCGGGTGGCCGCCGCGGTACCGCGAACGAGGCCTGGAACGCCCGCAGCTCGCCGATCGCGCCGTCCTCGAACAGTTCCCTGACCGCCGCGTGTTGGCTGTGCTGCAAGAACATCATGTTCTCCATCAGCACCAGTCCGGCCGCCTGCGCCGCGCCGATCAGTTCGCGGGTTCGGGAAACGCTGGTGGTCAAGGGTTTCTCGGCGAGCACGTGCTTTCCTGCGGCCAGTGCGTGTTCGATCCAGCCCGCGTGCACCGCGTTCGGCAGCGGGAGGTAGACCGCCTCCACCTCGTCGAGCTCCAGCAGCGCCGGATATCCCTCGACCGCTCGGCAGCCGTAGGCGCGGGCGGCCTCGTCGGCCTTGTCGGCGCTTCGGCTGGCAATCGCCACGATCTCGGTACCGGGCAGCGCCGCCATGGCCGGGAGGGTCTTCCGCAGGGCGATGCTCGCGCATCCCATGATCCCGACGCGCAGGGGGGTCACAGGAGCTCCTTCCCTGGCGGGCCACGATTCCGGCACTTCTCGTCGCTACGCTAGGACACCGGTGTTCTCCCGGGCATCCCTCGTTTTGATAGCGCTCCGGCCGGCCTATCGGCGGGCGAATAATCTTGTGATTATTGGTACCTTGCCGGTATGACCGCTGGGACGAAGCCGTTCAGGTTCGGGGTCGACCTGATCACCCCTGCCCCGCGCACCGCCTGGGTCGAAAAATGCCGCAAGGCCGAGGATCTCGGCTACGACGTCATCGGGGTGGGCGATCATCTGGGAATGCCCGCGCCGTTTCCGGCGCTGGTGCTCGCTGCCGAGAACACCGAACGCGTCCGGCTCAAAACCTTCGTACTCAACGCCGGTTTCTACAATCCGGTGCTGCTGGCCAGGGAGGTCACCGGCACCGATCAGCTCACCGACGGCCGTTTCGAGCTCGGTCTCGGCGCGGGATACGTCAAGGCGGAGTTCGACGCCGCCGGGATTCCCTTTCCGTCTGCCCGGCAGCGGCTCGACCACCTGGCGCGCACGATCGAGGAAATCAAGAAGCGCTGTGCCGATCCGGACCACCAGCCGCGGCCGGTGCAGCAGCCCGGTCCGCCGCTGCTGCTCGGCGGGCGCGCCGACGGCTTGCTCACCCTCGCCGCCGAGCACGCGGACATCATCGGTCTCATCGGCGCCGCCGCCTCGCACAAGATGCTGCTGGCCGACGCCACCGAGATCGCCGAACGGGTCGAGTTCACCAAGGCCGCACTCGGCGCCAGGGCAGCCGAGGTCGAACTGAACATCCTCGCCAACTTCGTCACCGTCACCAATGCCCGGCAGACCCGGCTGGCGGAGCTGCACCAGCGGATGCCGGAGCTGACCACCGAACAGCTCGGCGTGCTGCCGACCGTACTCATCGGCAGCGCCGGGCAGGTCGCCGAGCAACTCGAGGCCCACCGAGAACGCTACGGGATCAGCTACTACACCGTGATCGAACACAACCTCGATGCGCTCGCCCCGGTGATCGAACTCTTGCACGGGAAATAGCACACCGGTAGGCAGCGACACCGAGGTCTGAGCGGCACCGGCGCCGAAGGGAGCCCGCAGATGGCACACCGCCCGATGAAGTTCTCCACCTTCCACCTCTTCCACCAGTTCGCCGGGCAGAGTGCGAGGGAGGTGTACGACTACCACCTCGAGCTCGTCGAACTGCTGGAGGAACTCGGTTTCGACGGGGTGTGGATGGCCGAGCACCACTTCCACGAATTCGGCACGGTGCCCAACACCCTCACCATGCTCGCCAACCTGGCGGCGCGCACCGAAACGCTCCGGCTCGGCTGCGGGATCGTGGTGCTGCCGCTGCGCAATCCGATCCACGTGGCCGAGGAAGCGGCGATGGTGGATCTGCTTTCGGGCGGCAGGCTCGAGCTAGGGATCGGCCGTGGCTACCAGAACATCGAGTTCGAGAACTTCGGGCTCGATCTCGCCGAGTCCCGCGACCGGTTCGACGAATGCCTCGACATGCTGCTCGGCCTCTGGACCACGGATGACTTCGAGTACCGGGGCCGGTTCCACGAGACCACCCACCCGCTGACACTGATGCCGAAGCCGGTGCAGCCGCATCCGCCGCTGCACGTCGCCGCCATCAGCCCGGAGACCGTACGGACCTATGCCGCCCGCGGCATCCCGATCCTGGCCGACCCGGCCGCCCCGTTCGAGCAGATCGCCAGGGCCGCCGACACCTGGTACACCACCGCGGCAACGCACGGGGTCGACGCCGAGAACGCGGAGCTGGTCGCCAGCCGCGTCGTGTACGTGGCCGAGTCCAACGAGCAGGCCCGCGCACAGCAGGCGCGCTTCGAGGCGGCGTTCGACCGCACCCGGGTCTTCCTCGCCGGCAACGCACCGATCGACCCGCAGACCGGTGCGGCAGTAGCGGGTTACGAGTACCACCTCGACCGTCTCAAGGACCTCGCCGCGGACGAGGACTTCGGGTGGAACCAGCTGGAGGTGATCGGCGATCCCGACCGGGTCATCTCCCAGATCCGGTCCATTCAGGACATGGGGTACCGCAATCTGTTGTGCGACTTCGGTTCGACCAGGCAGATGCCGATCGAGGAGAGGAAGCAACTGCTGAAGTTCTTCGCCGCCGAAGTCATGCCCGCGTTCCGCTGACAAAACCGCTGCCCTGCTGCGCCGGTCCGTCCGGCGACCGCCACCGACGCCTGCCGTCGCGCCCCGGCCAAGGATTTGCTCGCCGGCCTTCGCCGGCTCGACGCACGGCTCAAGGCCGACGAAACCCAGATCCGTGCCGCGCTTGCGCACACGCAGAGGCGCTATCAGGTCGAGGGATGCCTGTCCCCGCACGGCTGTCCTACGCTCCGCAGGAACCGGGCACGGCGCGTGCTTCAGCTCGCATCCGAGGAAGGGAGTGTCGTGGTCTACAGCGCAACGCACATGGACGGGCGCTCCGAGGTGGTGGCGGGCGGCGCGGTCATGTCCATGGCGGACTTCCACTCCTGGTTCAACGCACGGGCCCGCGCGAACAGCTTCCGGGTGGACCGGATCCCGTTCGCGGATCTGTCCGGATGGGACTTCGATCCGGACACCGGCAACCTCGTGCACGCCAGCGGACGGTTCTTCTCGATCGAGGGCCTGCGGGTGCGCACCGACCGGCGGTGGGTGAGCGAGTGGACCCAGCCGATCATCGTGCAGCCGGAGATCGGCGTGCTCGGCATCCTCGTCAAGCGGTTCGACGGCGTCCCGCATTGCCTGATGCAGGCCAAGATGGAGCCGGGCAACATCAACGGCCTGCAGATCTCGCCGACGGTTCAGGCCACCCGCAGCAACTACATGAAGGTGCACGGTGGCGCGGCCACCAAGTACCTGGAGTACTTCCGGCCGGACTCCGGCTCCACGGTGCTGTTCGACGGTCTGCAGTCCGAGCAGGGTTCGTGGTTCCTGCACAAGCGCAACCGCAACATCGTCGTCGAGACCGAGGACGAGGTGGCGCTCGACGAGGACTTCTGCTGGCTCACCTTCGACCAGATCCGCCGTCTGCTGCGGTTGGACCATATGGTGAACATGGACTCGAGGACCGTGCTCTCGTGCGTTCCGCCTGCCGTGGCACGGCGGGACGAGCGGGACGCCGGCGACGACTCGTTCGGCGACGCGGTGCTGCGCTCGCTGGCGGGACTCGGCAGGCCGGTGCACGAACCGGCGCGGATTCTCAGCTGGCTCACCGAGGTGCGGGCCCGGCAGGAACTGGTGCAGCGCCGGGTGCCGCTCAAGGAGGTCGTCGAGGACGGCTGGCGCCTCGGTCCCGAAGTCATCGACCACACCGACGGCAAGTACTTCGACGTGGTCGCGGTGGATGTTCAGGCGAGCAACCGCGAGGTCGCCTCGTGGACCCAGCCGCTGGTGGCTCCCAAGCAGTCCGGTCTGCTGGCGTTGCTCGTCAAGCGGATCGACGGCACCCTGCACGCGCTGGTACAGGCCCGCAGTGACGCGGGCACGCTCAACATCGCCGAGCTGACCGCCACCGTGCACTGCCAGCCCGGCAACTACGCCGACGCACCGGCGCAGTACCGCCCGCCCTACCTGGACTACGCGCTGGCCGCAGCCACCTGCCGGGTGCGGCTCGACGTGGTGCATTCCGAGGAGGGCGGCCGGTTCTACCATGCGCAGAACCGCTATCTGGTGATCGAGGTCGAGGACGACTTCGCCGCCGAACCGGACGATCGGTACCTCTGGACCACACTGAGCCAGCTGATGTCGCTGCTGTCGCACAGCAACTACCTGACCGTGGAACTGCGCAGCCTGATGGCCAGTATGCGCAGCTTCTGATCTTCCGGATCTGTGCGGCGAAGCACTGGGCCGGGTCCACGGACCCGGCCCATTCCGTTGTGGACAGCTCAGCCGGCCGGAACCGTTGCGTGCAGCCGATCCCGCAATTCGTCGATCAGTGCTTCGAGACCTTGCGGGCCCTCGGCGCTGCCGAAGACGTGGTAGTCCGGACGGACGAGCAGTGAAGTCGCTCGGTACTGCGCCAGGTACGGCAGGTAGACCTCATCCACATCCACGCCGTCGTCCAGCCGGAGGACGTGCGCGTCGATCCCGGTGAGGAAGGACGAACGGTTCTCGTCGATTTCCTCGGTGGTGAGCAGGACGAAACCCCGGCCGACGACATCGTCGAACAGTCCGGTCCGGTTGTTCGTGCACACCCGTCCCTGCGGGACGACCTCGCCCGCCCCCGGGCTTTCGTGCAGCAACCCGCCGGTGAGCGGTTTCGCCGGTTCCGGGGCAGCCGGCGAGCTACCGCGGCGGCCGGCCAGCACGGTGGCGTCCCGCTCCTTGGCGGCCGCCGGATCGGTCACGCAGATGACCCTGCCGAGCTGGACCGACGCCAGAATTGCGGCTTTCGCCTGTGCCCGGCGCTCTTCCCGATAGGTATCCACAATGGACTCGTCGGCGAGACCGCGGAGCGTGAGATCCAGTTTCCACGCCAGATTGGTCACGTCGCGGATGCCCGAGCACATGCCCTGTCCGGCGAACGGCGGCATGAGGTGCGCCGCGTCGCCGGCGAGCAGGACATGGCCCACCCGCCACTCGTCGGCCCATCGGGCCTGGAAGATGTAGGTGGTGCTGCGCAGCAGCGTGGCGGTGTCCGGGGTGACGCCGAACGGCGCCATCAGCCGCCACGCCGTCTCGTCGGAGTTCAGCTCGGCCGTGCTCTCGCCCGGCAGGCGCATGAACTCCCAGCGCCGGCGCCCGGGTCCGCTGCCCACCAGCGTGGTGGGCCGGGCCGGGTCGCAGATCTGCACGTTCGTCGGCACGAACTCGCGCGGTTCGTGGAGCTGCACGTCGCAGAGCAGCCATTCGTAGGAGAAACCGAGATCGGTCACCGGCACGTCGAGGTGCTCGCGGACGAAGCTGTTGGCGCCGTCGCAGCCCACGACCCACCGTGCGGACAGAGTTCGCGTCGTGTCGTCCTCATCGAGGGTGCGCACCCGCACCTGCCCGGCTTCCTCGGCGATGTCCACGACCTCGTACCCGCGCAGCACCGAGAGACCGGGCAGCTGCTGCGCACGGGCCGCGATGAGCTCCTCGAGCGCGGGCTGGTGCATGGTGTTCGCGTCCGGCCAGCCGTACCGGCCGGACGTGCGGAAGGCGATGTCCAGCAGCGTCCGGCCGTCCGCGGTCTGCCACTGGTACCCGGTGGCCGCCGAGGTGATCCGGCCGAGGTCGGGGCCGATGCCGGTGGCGGCGAGCAGCCGGGCCGTCTCGCCGTCGAAGCTGGTCGCCCTTGGCAACCGGTAGGGCCTTGGCCTGCGTTCGAGCACCGTCACCCGCCAGCCGCGCTGCGCCAGCAGTACCGACAGGGTGGCGCCGATCGGGCCGTTGCCGACGATGAGCACGTCCGGATCGGTCACCGGAACCTCACCGGTCACGGGTCAGGCGGGTGAACTGTTCGCGCAGGCACTCGAGGCGCCCCGGCAGCGAAGGATCGCCATCGGGCCAGCCCAGATCGATGCCGATCCGGCCGTCGAAAGTGCTCAGCACGTAACCGCCGAGCGCGATCGCCTCCCGCATCCGGGAGGCGGAGTGCAGATCGGTCGCGCGCAGGCCCTCCGGCGTGCGGATCGGCGGCGCCACTCCCCAGTTCATGATGCTGACCACCGTGCGCGCAAGGTTCGGGTCCCACGGCTTGGCCACGGCGGGCCTGCTGAACATGTCCAGGATGCTGCGCTGCACGGAACCGTCGGCCAATCCGGCCTGCAACTGCTCGCCGATCGCGCGGCCGAGTGCGACCGCGGTGCGCTCGGTCCCGTCCGCTGCCTTGAATCCCACGCCGCCGAGCACGTTCGTGCCCGCGGTCGCCTCGACCGGGGGAGCCAGGCGGCTGCGAAGGTTGACTGAGTACCGGTACACCAGCTCGGTCACCGGCAGCTCGCGGATCTCGGCCTCGGCGAGCAGGATCGCGCCCGACACCAGGCCGTTGATCGTCACGTGCTCGCGGTGGCCGAGTTCGGTCAGCGCCGCGGTTTCGGCCGCGCTCAGCCGGTGCCGGGTCACGTGGCGGATCACCGGGTCCGGCGGGGACGCAGGCGGCCCCGGTGCCGGGGCGCCCGCCGCGGCCGGAGCACTCGCATGGATGCCGCGCTCGGCCAGCAGCTCTTCCAGCGACCGTGGGTACGGGTGCCGCGGCAGGTCGAGCGGCCGCCCTTCGACGACGTCGGTGTAGCAGGACCAGAGTGTGGCCAGGATTGCGGTGGCGTGGTGCGCGTCGGCGACGCTGTGCTGGATCGCCAGGCAGACGGCGGCCTCGTCGCCGTCCTGCACCACGTTGAGCGCGCTGAGCGACCGGTGCTGGTCGAGTTCCAGGCCCGCCAACGGTTTCTCGAGATCGCCCGCGGTGAACCGGATTTCCGGCCGGGCGTCGGACTCGGTGAGGAAGATGTCGTCACCGGTGCGCTCCACCCGGCCCGAAAGCTGCGGGTAGGCCTGGTGCACCGCCTCGAATGCGGTGGTCAGCGCGGCCGGATCCAGCCGTCCGGTGACCCGCACCGTGTAGCCGATGTAGGCCTCCTTGACGGCGTGGATCTTCTCGCTCGGCGACAGCGCACGCCGGAAACCGGTTCGCGTCACGAATTCGCTCCAGTCCTGGGTCCGGTCAGCGTGGCGAAAGCCAGCTTTTCGGCCATCGTCTCGATCAGGGTGGCGGCCTGCTCGCGCAGGAAGAAGTGCCCGCCGGGCAGAACCTGCAGGTCGGCGGTCCCGGTGGTGTGCTCGGCCCAGGCGCCGGCCTCCTCGACCGAAACCCGCGGATCCGCATCGCCGGTGAACACCGTGATCGGGCAGTCCACCGTCCGGCCGGGCGCGTGCCGGTAGGTCTCGACCGCCCGGTAGTCGGCGCGGATCGCGGGCAGCACCATCGCCAGCACTTCGGGGTCGGTGAGCGCGGCCGGATCGGAGCCGCCCAGCGCGTGGAGTTCGGACACCAGCCGTTCGTCCGATGCGTCGCGCACGTCCTCGTCGCGGTAGCGCGACGGCGCGCGGCGGCCGGAGGCGAACAGGTGCATGGGCGAGATCGGTCCGGTCTCGGCCATGCGCAGCACCATCTCGTAGCCGATCAGCGCGCCCATGCTGTGCCCGAAAACCGCGAGCGGACGGTCCGCGAACTGCCCCAGCACCGCCACGATCTGCTCGGCCAGACTGCCGATGCTGTCCACCGGTGGCTCGTGGCGGCGGTCCTGCCTGCCCGGATACTGGATCGCGAGCACCTCGATCTCCGGGGCGAGCGCCTTGGCCACCGGGAGGAAGAAACCGGCCGCTCCACCGGCATGCGGCAGGCACACGAGGCGCGCCCGCGCGTCCGGTGCCGGGCGGAACCGGCGTACCCACTTTTCGACCTGTTCCGCGGACTGCTGCACGCCCCGGACCTCCTTTTCCGTGTGTCGCCGGGCTCAGCCGAGGTTCAGCGGGAGCGTTCTGGTCCGGGTGAACGCGGGTCGCAGGATCCACGGGATCTCTTCCCGCGGTACCGCGAGCGACACCTCGGGGAACCGGCTGAACAGCCCTTCCAGTGCCACCTCCGCCTCCTGGTAGGCCAGGTGCTGGCCGAGGCAGCGGTGGATGCCCTTGCCGAAGCTGAGATGGCTCTCGCTGCCGACGGTCAGCCGGTCGATGACCAGCTTGTCCGGCTCGGGGAACTTGCGCGGGTCGGTGTTCGCGGCCAGCAGCAGCGGCGCGACCGGCGCTCCCCTCGGAATCGTGACGCCGCCCAGTTCGATGTCCTCGGACGGGAACCGCGCCTGGGTGAACTGAAGTGGCCCGAGGCGCTGCAGCTCGCGCACCGCCTGCGGCCACAGCGTGGGGTCCGCCTTCAGCCGGGCCAGCTCGTCGGGGTGCTCGAGCAGGAAGAGCACCGAATTGCCGATCAGGTAGGTCGTGGTCTGGTGTCCGGCGGTGACCAGGCTGAACAGGATCCCGACGATCTCGTCGTCGCTGACCCGGTTGTTGTCCTCGGCCTGCGCCCGCACGAGTGCGGTGACCAGGTCGTCCTTCGGCTCGACGCGCCGGCGCGCCATCAGCTCCCTGGACAGTTCGATGCACTTGCGCAGTGCGGCGGGCAGCCGTGGTCCGTCCATTGTGGCCATCGCGTTGCCCCACGCGTGCCAGTCCGCGCGGTCCTGCTCGTCGATCCCGACCAGTTCGCAGATCACCGTGACCGGCAGCGGGAAGCAGTACTCCTCGACCAGGTCGACCGGCGATCCGTCGCGGCCGTGCTCGGCCAGTTTGTCGAGCAGATCGCTGGTGATCTCCTCGACCCGCGGCCGCAGCTTGTGCACCCGGCGGGCGGTCATCGCGTAGGAGACCAGCTTGCGCAGCCGGGTGTGGTCCTCGCCGTCGGAGGTGTTGAGCAGGTTCGCCATCCACGGGATGAGGTCCTCGGGGAAGTCCATCTGCTTGAACACGCCGGCCCGGATGTCGGCCAGCGGCGAGTCCTCGGGCGGGTTGGTGCGGAACCGCGGGTCGGTGAGGACCTGGAGCACGTCCTCGTAGCGGGTGGCCAGCCACATCTGCGGCCCGCCCATCATCGTGCCGAGGTTCAGCGTTCCGGTGGCGGGCAACGGTTCCTCCCGCAGCCGGGCGTACCAGCCGAACGGATCGGCGACCACTTCCGCGGAGAACAGGTCGACCGGAGCGGCCGAGGTTCCGGTGGTGGCGGTCATGGCTCCCCTTTCTGGCGGCGAAGCGGGCGATCCGCACGGGTGCATGGGTACGCCGCGACCCGGTTCGGACGTTAGGGAAGCGGCGCCCGGCTGAGCATCCCCCAACCTGATAGGGCTTCGGCCGCGCGCTCCGGTCCGCAGGCGGCGCTATCAGAACGAGGGATGCCCGGCGCCGGATGCCCGGCCTAGCCTGCGAAAGAACGATGTGGCGTCTGCGTCGACCGGCCAGCGGTCACGCGAAAACGAGCTTGAGGGGTATTGGTGACGAAGCCGACTCCTGACGAAATCGGCCAGGGATATGACGCATTCGCGGATTTGCTCGACCAGCTTTGCGGCGAGAATCTGCATCACGGGTATTGGGACGATCCATCCGGCGACATGTCGCTGGACGAGGCCACCAACCGGCTGACCGACCGGCTGAGCGGGATGCTGCCCATCCGGGCGGGCAACCGGCTGCTGGACATCGGTTGCGGGATCGGTGAACCGGCGATCCGGATGGGCACCGCGCACGACATCATGGTCACCGGGATCTCGATCAGCGAGCGGCAGGTGGAGCGAGCCAACGACCGCGCGCTCAAGGCCGACGTCGACGACCGGGTGGTCTTCGAGTACGCCGACGCGATGGATCTGCCGTTCCAGGACGAGTCCTTCGACCTCGTCTGGGCGCTGGAGTCCTTGCACCACATGCCGGACAGGTGGACGGCGCTGCGGGAGGCGGCCAGGGTGCTGCGGCCGGGCGGCTGGCTTGCGCTCGGTGATTTCCTGCTTGTGCCCGGTCCGGACGGGGCACCGGCCGCCGCCGCACGGGTGCAGGAGGTCGCCAAGGGCGTGCTGTCGGTCGTCGACGTCGACGAGTACCGGGAGGGGCTGCGGGCAGTAGGTCTGGTGCCGGCGGAGGCAGAGGACGTCGGCGAGTACACCCGGACGACGTGGTCGAAGGCGGCGGCGCGCTTCGAGGACCTGCGGGAGCAGGCCTTGCAGCACATCGACGAGGCGCAGTTCGAACTCACCCTCTCGCGATTCCGCGGGTTCGGTGCCGAACCGGCGCTGGGGTACGTCCTCATGACCGCAAGGAAGCCCGGCTGAGGGAGCGCGGAAACCAATGCAGATGACAGAAGAGACACTTCGCGGTCTTTTCGCGAGGATGGTCGGCGACGAGAAGCACGGGTGGGCCGCGGCGTCCACCCTGCACGCGATCTGGGTGCTCTACGAACGCGTGCTCAACGTGTCGCCGGAGAACATCGACGATCCCGACCGGGACCGGTTCTACCTCTCCAAAGGACACGGCCCGATGGCCTACTACGCGGTGCTCGCCGCGAAGGGCTTCCTGGCGCCGGAGGCGCTGGACACCTGGCGGAAGTGGGATTCGCCGCTCGGCATGCATCCGGACCACAATCTGGCTCCCGGCGTGGAGATCAGCAGCGGTTCGCTCGGCCACGGACTTCCGCTGGGCGTGGGGACCGCACTCGCGCTGCGCGCACAGGGGCGCAGCGCACGGGTGGTCGTGCTGATGGGCGACGGCGAGTTCGACGAGGGCAGCAACCACGAGACGATGGCGATCGCGGGGCGGCTCGGCCTGGACCGGCTGACCGCGGTGGTGATCGACAACAAGTCGGCGAGTCTCGGCTGGCCGGGCGGCATCGCCGGGCGATTCGAGGCGGAGGGCTGGCACGCGAGCACCGTGGACGGTCGCGACCACGACGCACTGTACCGGGCGTTCACCGGGGAGTCCGGCGGGCGGCCGCGGGTCGTGGTGGCGGAGATCCTCCCGGTCGAGGAAGGGAGCGCGGCATGACCGCCCAGCTGGCCAGGAAACAGATGCGGACCGTCTGGGCGGACACCGTGGTCGAGTCACTCGACACGGACCCGAGGCTGGTCGTGCTGACCGCGGACATCTCGTCGTGGTTCTTCTGGGACGCCAAGAAGGAGCATCCGGACCGGGTGCTCAACTTCGGCATCCGCGAGCAGGCGATGATCGACATCGCCGGCGGTTTCGCGCTCACCGGGATGCGGCCGGTCGTGCACACCTACGCGCCGTTCCTGATCGAGCGGCCGTTTGAGCAGATCAAGATCGGTCTCGCACACCAGAACGTCGGTGCGGTGCTGGTCAGCGTCGGTGCCTCCTACGACGATCCGTCGTGGGGCCGGACCCACCAGGCGCCCGGCGATGTGGCGCTGCTGGACACCCTGCCGGGCTGGACCGTGCACGTGCCTGGGCACGAGGACGAGGTCGCACCGCTGCTGCACCAGGCGATCGCCAGTGACGAACGGGTGTACGTGCGGCTGTCCGAGCGTGCCAACAGCGAGGCGGTGCCGGTCTCCGACGGGTTCACCGTGCTGCGCCGTGGCGGCGCGGGCGTGGTGATCGCGGTCGGCCCGGTACTGGACGAGGTGCTCGCCGCAACGTCCACAATGGATGTCACGGTGCTGTACGCGTCGACGATCCGGCCGTTCGATCATGCCGGACTGCGCGCCGCGGTCGGCGCCGCCCGGCCGGACGTGGTGCTGGTCGAGCCGTACCTGCGGGGGACCTCGGCGTTCGAGGTGAGCGAGGCACTCGCGGACGTGCCACACCGGCTGCGGACGTTCGGTACCTGGCGGGACCGGGAGGCCAGGGTCTACGGCACGGCCGAAGAGCACGACCGGCTGTTCGGCCTTGACGCGGCAGGCCTGGCCGAATCGATCACCGGTTTCCTCGGCTGATTGCCCAATTTCCGGCTCCGCATCCGCTTCGGCAGCGACGGGTGCGGAGCCGTTTTTTCGGTCGCGGTGCGCAAATCTCGGGTTTGAAGAGTGCCTTCAAGAGAACACAGTGGACGGGCAGGTGCGGTGTGCACCTGCCCGTCCACTGTGTGAGGTACGGGGACTGTGTCTGGTCAGTGCGCGTCCCATGCGACCGGCAGTGCGTGCACGCCATAGGTGAGCATGTCGTTGCGCAAGGGGACTTCCTCCGGCGCCACCGCGAGGCGGAGGCCGGGCAGCCTGCGCAGCAGTTCGGTGTAGCCGACCTGCAGTTCCATCCTGGCCAGCTGCTGGCCGAGGCACTGGTGCACGCCGTGCCCGAAGGCCACGTGCGGGCCGCGGACCCTGGTCACGTCCAGTTCCGCGGGACGTTCCCAGCGCTTCTCGTCCCGGTTGGTGGCGACCACCGAGACCACCACGCTCGATCCGGCCGGAATGTGCTCACCGCAGATTTCCAGGTCCTCCTTGGCGAACCGGAAGAGCCCGGGATTGATCACCGACAGGTAGCGCAGCATCTCCTCGACGGAATCCCCGATGCCGGCGGGGTTCGCGCGTAGCGCGGCGAGCTGGTCGGGGCGCTGCAGCAGCACGAAAATACCCAGCCCCAGCATGCTCGCGGTGGTGTCGTAGCCCGCGATGAGCAGCAGGTTGGCGATGTTGACCAGTTCGTCGTCGGTGAGCGCCTGCTCGGCCTCGGGGTGGTGGATCAGCCCGGAGAGGATGTCGTCGGCGGGATTCTCCCGCTTCTGCGTGACCAGCCGCTGCATGAACGCGCGCAGGGCGTCGGCGTTCGCCACCGCCTCCTTGAGCGATGCGTCCACCTGCAGCAGGGCCGCCGCGCGCTGCTGGAACTCCTCCCGGTCCGCGTAGCGCACCCCGAGCAGTTCGCAGATCATCAGTGAGGGGACCGGGAACGCGAACTCGGCCATCAGATCGGCGGTGTTCCCCTTGGCCAGCATGGCATCCAGCCGTTCCGCGACGATCTCCTCGATCCGCGTGCCGATCGCGCGGATCCGGCGGACGGTGAACTGCCCGGCGAGCAGCTTGCGGTACCGGCTGTGCTCCGGCGGATCCATGTTGATGAACGAGCCTGCCCGCGCCTTGTCGTCGCGCAACCGCTCCCGTAGCCCTTCGGGCAGCTGCTTGAACCTGGGGTGGTACTGGAACCGGTCGGAGGAGAACCGGGAATCCGACAGGACCGCGCGGGCCTCTTCGTACCCGGACACGAGCCAGAACGGGTCGCCGCTCGGCAACTGCGCCTTGGCGATCGGGCCTCGGGCGGCGACGGCAACCAGTGCGGGCGGCAGCGTGAACGGATCGTCGCGCTGGACGAACTCCCGTGGCAGTGGTGAGCCCAGCAATTCGTTGCCGGGTGGGTTCTCGGTCACTTCGGTCGTCACTGCGCGGACTCCATTCCCGAAATCGCCTTGTCCGGACGGCGATCGGCGGTGGATATGCATACCGATCCCGCGGCTCGCGTGGTCACCGTGGAGCGTAGGTCGGGCGCTGCCGCGCCGGCATCCCTCGGTCTGATAGGTCTGCGTGCCCGCATGAACGATCGCGAACTATCAAGGTGAGGGTGGTGCCCCGCGAACGACCTGGACAGCATGGAGTGGTCCGACCGGTGGCTGCGTGCGTGAGGTGGGGGTCCCTGTTGAGTGCGGTGCTTCTCTTGAACGGTCCCAATCTGGGTGTGCTGGGTCGTCGCGAGCCGGAGATCTACGGCACCGACACGCTCGCCGACATCGAGAAAGCGGTTGCCGAGGAGGTGCGCGCCCGCGGTTGGCAGGTCGTGTCCGTCCAGCACGACGGTGAGGGCGAACTGGTCGGCGCGATCCACCGGCACCGTGATGCGACGGTCGGCGCCATCGTCAATCCCGGCGCGCTGATGATCGCGGGCTGGAGCCTGCGCGACGCGCTGGCGAGCTATCCGTCACCGTGGATCGAGGTGCACCTCAGCAACGTGTGGGCACGCGAACAGTTCCGCCACGACTCGGTCATCGCCCCGCTGGCGAGCGGGGTGGTCGTCGGCCTCGGCGCGTTCGGCTACCGGCTGGCGGCTCAGGCGCTGATGCACCTGTGTGCGGAACCGTCGGAGCCGGCGGCGATCACCACTTCGACACGAGGAGGACCAGCACCCGCCTGAACGCGCTATCCGATCTTGGCCGCCTCGCGACCTGCTGCCGGGGCCGGCTGACCCGGTTGTGCTCGTCTGGTACGCGGCGCGTGCCGTGGCCGCGGGTACCGGGCAATCGCGTGCGAGCCGGCCGCATGCGGGGCGGCCACTTGCGAGCCGGCCGCATGCGGGGCGGCCACTTGCGAGCCGGCCGTGTGCGAGCCGGCCGTGTGCGGGGCGGCCGCTTGCGAGCCGACCGCTTGCGGAGCGGCCCCGTGCGAGCCGGCCGCGTGCGAGCCGGCCACTTGCGGAGCGGCCACTTGCGAGCTGGCCGCTTGCGGGGCGGCCGCGTGCGAGCCGGCCGCGTCCGAGCCAGCCGCTTGCGGGGCGGCGGGAAGGCATCGGCGCCGTCCGCCGCAGGGCGTCTGTGCACAGTGGATACACACTGGCGTGGCGCACTGTTCGTGAAACACGAATTTTACAGCCAATCAGTTGGTCATAATCTCCCCTAGTCCATCCGGATGATCCACATGTTGGTAAACCAATGAATCCCCAGGTGAGCGGTGAAAAAGGAGTCTCGAATACCTGTTACGACTGTGATGCACGTCACACTTGAGAGAGTGTGGAGCGAGGTTCGCGCTATCGTGAGTTACAGAACGTAAGGTTCTGTCTGAAAATTTTTTACTGGGGTTCTTGTGTTGCGCTACCTATCTTTGCCGGCTTGCTTTCGTACACCGATCGAGTCCGCTGGGGCACGCTGCGATTTTAGTGCCGATAGTGGCATCTGCTGGGCTTCTCGTCCGGTACTGAGCGGACTTTCCGCTCACGCTCGGCGTTCTGGGAGCCGGTCGCCTCGTTGTGCGCCGCACTATTGATTTTTGTACCGGTATCGATGACTGGGGGCTGGCTGATCGATGTTCGGTGTACCGAGTTTACAACCGCCACGAAACCCTTTTTCCGGATTTCGCGACGATTTGATGCGGGGGGAATCCGATACTGCTGAATTGATTCGCCATTCTGCCTTTTCCTGGTTTGACGGAAGGCTTGACGCGGGATTGCGGTATGCCGAGGAGGCGGCCGCAGGAAGTGCTCCGGAATCCTGTGAGCTCGGTCAACTGGCCCAGTTCTGGTACGTCGGGTTGCTCATCAAGGCGAGGGACCTGGAAACGAGCCGCCGGGTGTTCGAAGCGGCGGAGGCGGGCAGGCGCACGTCCGGCTCCGAGCGTATGACCGCCGTGTCGCACAACATCCGGGGAAGCCTGCTGTTCGCGATGGGCAACGTGAACGAGGCGATGACCGAGATCGATACCGGACTGCGGCTCGCCGAGCAACGCGGTGACCGGTCCCTGCGGGCTCCCAGTTACGTGGTTCTGGCGCTCGGCGCGCTGCGCCGGGCGGATATGCGGGCGTGCCGTCATTTCGTGGAGAAATTGGCGGACGAAGCACTGCTGGGCTATTTCGGGCAGGCTCCGGGTGCGTGGGTGACCGCACAGGCCGCGGAGGCACGCTGCGGGGTGGAGAGCGCCGCGAGCCTCATCGCGGGAATTGTCCGGAACCCGGTGGTTCTCCGTCAGCTGCTGGCCTCGGAGCCCGCGGCGGCCGCTTGGCTGACCCGGGTGTCGCTCAAGCTGGGCGCCGACGACCTGGCGAACAGCACCGTGGCCGCGGTCTGCGCGATGGCGGCCGAGCAGCCGGAGTTCAGCGTGCTCCGTGGCTCGGCGGAGCACGCCTCCGGACTGCTGGACCGGGACCCCGGCAAAGTGCGTGCGGCGGCCGAGATGCACCCGGACCGGTGGTGCGCGGCCTCCGCGCGGGAAGACCTGGTCTGCCTGGTCGCCGAGCGGGGACCCGACCGGGGTGAGGCCATCCGCGTCCTCGAATCCGTCCTCGGCACCTACACCGCGGTCGGCGCCACCCGGGACGCCGCCAGGGTGGTGAACAAACTCCGCGAGCACGGCGTCCGCCGCGGCGCGATCCGCACCGTGGAGTCCGAGGCAACCCGCCCGCACGGACTCACGAACACCGAGTTCGCCGTCGCCGAACTGGTGAGCCAGGGCCACACCAACTGCGAGGTCGGCAGGCAGCTGTTCATCTCGAGGCACACCGTCGCGTTCCACCTGAAGAAGGTCTTCCAGAAACTGAACATCACCTCACGAGTCGAACTGGCCGCCGCCTGGAAGGTGCTCTCCTAGACCCGATGCCCGGAACCCAAGGCGCCAACCCCCACCGTCGGTGACGACGGAGCCCCCCGCCAAGCAACGGAGTCCCCCACCCGGCAACGCAAAGCCGCCCCCCGGAACAGCCAGCACGCGCAGCGCGCCGGAACTGCCCCCGGGAACGCGGAACTGCCCCCGGGAACGCAGTGCTGCCCGAAGAACGACGTCACCCACGGCCACCAGGCCCGGACGGGCATGGCCTATACCGAGGCCACCGCCCCCGCGCCGCGCCCACCGCACGCCCAGCCGCATCCGGCAGCCCGCGACATCCCGTGGCCCCCGACATCGCGCGGCCCGCGACATCCTGCGGCCCGCGACATCGCGCGGCCGACCACATGCTGCGGCCGACCACATGCCGCGGCCGACCACATCGCGCCGTCCGCCAGATCCTGCGGCGGTCACCGCTGCTGGCCGCTTTGAGGTGCTCCGGACTCCGTCCCCGCACCGCCGCTGCCCGCGCAGTGGCTGTTGGCTGTCCGGGGTTGCTGTCCGTTTCGGGGTGTCTTCGGGTCGTTGGTGACGGCGAGGTGCTCGGCCTGATCGTCGGTCGACCGGGCCGCCGCTGGTCGCTCGTCACTTCGGGCGCCCGGTCCGGTGGTTGGTCGCTTAGGGTCGCCGCTCGCTCCGGGATGCGCGGTTCGGCCGTCGGTTGCTTCGGCTGCCCTGGCTCGGCCGTCGGCTGGCTCCGGCCGCTTGCCGCTGGGGGCCGCCCGGGTCGTTGGTCGCCGCGGGCTGCTCGCGTCGATCGGGTGAGCGGCGTTGGTGCCGGGGCGGTCGGTCGTCGGTGTGCGTCCGAGCTGGCCCGGCTCTCCGGCGCCATGCACGTCCCGCGCAGTCCTGACCAACTGTCATCGGTGGCCGAGACGACCGCAGCCGGACCGACCCCGGGTGCCCCACGGCCACCGGGCCTCGGCGGCACGCGGTGGCGGCAGTGGGGTACCGAACGCCCTCCATGCACCCTTGGCCCGCGGGCCGTCCGAGTTACCGCGGGCTCGCCGGACACCACGGCCACCCGGCCCGTGCTCGCGCCGCGGTAAGTCGGACGGATGCCGGCACGGGGGACCATCCGGCAGGAAGTCCCGGGTTGCCGCGGGGACTCCGGCTGCTCGTGCGAGGTGGAAGGGCGTTTCCTCGCTGCGCCAACCGGCGGGACCGTGGAGTGGCGTCTTGACTACGGGCTCCGGTGCGGTCAGGCTTACTTCCGACAGCGGCACCGGAGGCCCTCGGGAGTGGGTCGGCGGTTCACTGGGAGAAGTGCCGGAAGGCGTCGTGGAGCAGGCTGGGCCCCGTCTGGAGAGCCCCCTGGACAGTTCGCGTCGCTAGGGCTAGACTGCATGTTTGCGCTGCCCTCTTTCAGGCTGCCCGGAGCCGGTAGCTAGGATGGTGGGCACACGGCACCCCTGACAGTCGCGACAGCTGTTGCCATCGCGGCTGCTCACCGCTCATTGTCCCCGGAAGGACGCATCTTGGCAGTCTCTCCCGCGAACCAGGCCACTGCTGCGACCACCTCGGCTGTAACTCGCTCGGAGTCCACGGAAATTCCCGGCGCGCCCAAGCGGGTCTCCTTCGCAAAGATTCGCGAACCCCTTGCTACTCCCAACCTGCTCGACGTGCAGATCCAGTCGTTCCAGTGGTTCACCGGTGACGAAGCGTGGTACGAGCGTCGCGTCGAGGACGGTGAAGAAAACCCGATCGGCGGCCTCGAGGAGGTCCTCAACGAGATCTCGCCGATCGAGGACTTCTCCGGTTCGATGTCCCTGTCCTTCTCCGACCCGCGCTTCGACGAGGTCAAGGCCTCCATCGAGGAGTGCAAGGACAAGGACATGACGTACGCGGCCCCGCTGTTCGTCACGGCGGAGTTCGTCAACAACAACACGGGTGAGATCAAGAGCCAGACGGTCTTCCTCGGCGACTTCCCGGTGATGACCGACAAGGGCACGTTCGTCATCAACGGCACCGAACGTGTCGTGGTGTCCCAGCTGGTCCGCTCCCCGGGCGTGTACTTCAACCGCAATGTCGACAAGACCACCGACAAGGACGTGTTCGACGTCCGGGTCATCCCGAGCCGCGGCGCCTGGCTGGAGTTCGACGTCGACAAGCGCGACACCGTCGGCGTCCGGATCGACCGCAAGCGCCGCCAGCCGGTCACCGTGCTGCTGAAGGCGCTCGGCTGGAGCACCGAGGCGATCCGCGAGCGCTTCTCCTTCTCCGAGACGCTGCTGGCCACCCTCGAGAAGGACCACACCGCGGGTACTGACGAGGCGCTGCTCGACATCTACCGCAAGCTGCGCCCCGGCGAGCCGCCCACGAAGGAGAGCGCGCAGACGCTGCTGGAGAACCTGTTCTTCAAGCCGAAGCGCTACGACCTCGCCAAGGTCGGCCGGTACAAGCTGGACAAGAAGCTGGGCGTGACCACGCCGTACGACACCGGGACGCTGACCGAAGAGGACATCGTCACCATCATCGAGTACCTGGTCCGGCTGCACGCCGGCGAGGAAAAGATGGCCACGGCGAACGGCGAGGGCGAGATCCCGGTCGAGACCGACGACATCGACCACTTCGGCAACCGCCGTATCCGTACCGTCGGTGAGCTGATCCAGAACCAGATCCGGGTTGGCCTTTCCCGCACCGAGCGCGTCGTCCGCGAGCGGATGACCACGCAGGACGTCGAGGCGATCACCCCGCAGACCCTGATCAACATCCGCCCGATCGGCGCGGCGATCAAGGAGTTCTTCGGTACCTCGCAGCTCTCGCAGTTCATGCAGCAGACCAACCCGATCGACGGGCTGACGCACAAGCGCCGGCTGAACGCGCTCGGGCCGGGCGGTCTGTCCCGGGAACGGGCCGGCATGGAGGTCCGCGACGTCCACCCGTCGCACTACGGCCGGATGTGCCCGATCGAAACGCCGGAAGGCCCGAACATCGGCCTGATCGGCTCGCTGTGCTCCTACGCGCGGGTCAACCCGTTCGGCTTCATCGAGACGCCGTACCGCAAGGTCGTCGAGGGCCAGGTCACCGACCAGGTCAACTACCTGACCGCGGACGAGGAGGACCGGTTCGTCAAGGCGCAGGCCAACGCGCCGCTGACCGACGACGGGCACTTCGTCGAGGAGAAGGTCCTCGGCAGGCGCAAGGGCGGCGAGGTCGAGCTGATCGACCCGCTCGAGATCGACTACATGGACGTGTCGCCGCGGCAGATGGTCTCCGTCGCCACCGCGATGATCCCGTTCCTGGAGCACGACGACGCGAACCGTGCGCTGATGGGTGCGAACATGCAGCGGCAGGCCGTGCCGCTGCTGCGCAGCCAGGCGCCCTACGTCGGCACCGGTGTGGAGCTGCGGGCCGCGATCGACTCCGGTGACATGCTGGTCGCCGAGCAGGGCGGCGTGGTCGAGGAGCTGTCCGCGGACATCGTCACGATCATGCACGACGACGGCACCCGCAAGAGCTACGCGCTGTACAAGTTCCGCCGCTCCAACCACGGCACCTGCTTCAACCACCGCCCGATCGTCAACGAGGGCGACCGGGTCGAGGCAGGCCAGGTCATCGCCGACGGCCCGTCCACCGAGAACGGCGAGATCGCGCTCGGCAAGAACCTGCTCGTGGCGGTCATGCCGTGGGAGGGCCACAACTACGAGGACGCGATCATCCTCTCCGAGCGCCTGGTGCAGGACGACGTGCTCACGTCGATCCACATCGAGGAGCACGAGATCGACGCCCGCGACACCAAACTGGGCGCCGAGGAGATCACCAGGGACATCCCGAACGTCTCCGAGGAGGTGCTGGCCGACCTCGACGAGCGCGGCATCATCCGGATCGGTGCCGAGGTCCGCGACGGCGACATCCTGGTCGGCAAGGTCACGCCGAAGGGCGAGACCGAGCTGACCCCGGAGGAGCGGCTGCTTCGCGCGATCTTCGGCGAGAAGGCCCGCGAGGTGCGCGACACCTCGCTGAAGGTGCCGCACGGCGAGACCGGCAAGGTCATCGGCATCCGGGTGTTCTCCCGCGAGGACGACGACGAGCTGCCCCCCGGCGTGAACGAGCTGGTCCGCGTCTACGTGGCGCAGAAGCGCAAGATCCAGCCGGGCGACAAGCTCGCCGGACGGCACGGCAACAAGGGTGTCATCGGCAAGATCCTGCCGCCCGAGGACATGCCGTTCATGGAGGACGGCACCCCGGTCGACATCATCCTGAACACCCACGGTGTGCCGCGCCGGATGAACATCGGCCAGATCCTCGAGCTGCACCTGGGCTGGCTGGCCTCACAGGGCTGGACGATCGAGGGCAATCCGGAGTGGGCCGCGAACCTGTCCGAGGAGCTCTACGACGTCGCGCCGGGCACGAACACCGCCACCCCGGTGTTCGACGGCGCCAAGGAGGGTGAGCTCACCGGGCTGCTCGGGGCGACCAAGCCGAACCGCGACGGCGAGCGCATGGTCAAGGAGAACGGCAAGGCATCGCTGTTCGACGGCCGCTCCGGCGAGCCGTACCCGTACCCGGTGTCGGTCGGCTACATGTACATCCTGAAGCTGCACCACCTGGTCGACGACAAGATCCACGCCCGCTCCACCGGTCCGTACTCGATGATCACGCAGCAGCCGCTGGGTGGTAAGGCGCAGTTCGGTGGCCAGCGCTTCGGTGAGATGGAGTGCTGGGCGATGCAGGCCTACGGCGCTGCCTACACGCTGCAGGAGCTGCTCACGATCAAGTCGGACGACGTGGTCGGCCGCGTCAAGGTGTACGAGGCGATCGTCAAGGGGGAGAACATCCCCGAGCCGGGCATCCCGGAGTCGTTCAAGGTGCTCCTCAAGGAGCTCCAGTCGCTGTGCCTGAACGTCGAGGTGCTTTCCAGCGACGGTGCGGCGATCGAGATGCGCGACTCCGACGACGAGGACCTCGAACGCGCCGCGGCGAACCTCGGTATCAACCTGTCCCGCAACGAGTCGCCCTCGGTGGACGACGTCGTGCACTAGTCCGCCTCTCCGGCATTTCCAAGTGTGGTCGCCTTTTCGAGGACAGTCGCGCTGGGAGGGGTACCGTGGTCGGCCGCCGTCACGGTACCCCTGAGGTGCGGTTGGTCCCGGGGCCGCAAAAGCTTTAATCCTCAAGGAAAGAGGGAAGAAAAGACGTGTTGGACGTCAACTTCTTCGACGAACTCCGGATCGGTCTTGCTACTGCCGACGACATCCGTCAGTGGTCCTTCGGCGAGGTCAAGAAGCCGGAGACCATCAACTACCGCACGCTCAAGCCGGAGAAGGACGGACTCTTCTGCGAGAAGATCTTCGGTCCGACCCGGGACTGGGAGTGCTACTGCGGCAAGTACAAGCGAGTCCGCTTCAAGGGCATCATCTGCGAGCGCTGCGGAGTCGAGGTGACCCGTGCCAAGGTGCGCCGGGAGCGGATGGGCCACATCGAGCTGGCCGCGCCGGTCACCCACATCTGGTACTTCAAGGGTGTTCCGTCCCGCCTCGGCTACCTGCTCGACCTGGCGCCGAAGGATCTCGAGAAGATCATCTACTTCGCCGCGTACGTCATCACCGGCGTGAACACCGAACTGCGGCACAACGATCTGCCGACGCTCGAGAACGAGATCGGCGTCGAGCGCAAGAACCTCGAGACCAAGCGCGACACCGACATCGAGACCCGTGCGCAGAAGCTGGAAGCCGACCTGGCCGAGCTGGAGGCGGAGGGCGCCAAGTCCGACGTGCGCCGCAAGGTCAAGGAGGGCGGCGAGCGCGAGATGCGTCAGCTGCGCGACCGGGCCGGCCGTGAGCTCGACCGCCTCGAGGAGGTCTGGACGACCTTCACGAAGCTCGAGCCGCGCCAGCTGATCGCCGACGAGCTGCTGTACCGCGAGCTGATCGACCGGTACGGCGAGTACTTCACCGGTGGTATGGGCGCGGAGGCCATCCAGAAGCTGGCCGCCGAGTTCGACGTCGCCGCGGAGGCGGACAGCCTGCGCGACACCATCCGCAACGGCAAGGGGCAGAAGAAGCTCCGCGCGCTGAAGCGGCTCAAGGTCGTCGCCGCGTTCCAGGCGACCGGCAACGATCCGCGCGGCATGGTGCTCGACGCCGTCCCGGTCATCCCGCCGGACCTGCGCCCGATGGTGCAGCTCGACGGTGGCCGGTTCGCCACCTCGGACCTGAACGACCTGTACCGCCGCGTGATCAACCGCAACAACCGGCTCAAGCGGCTGATCGACCTCGGCGCGCCCGAGATCATCGTGAACAACGAGAAGCGGATGCTGCAGGAGGCCGTCGACGCGCTGTTCGACAACGGCCGCCGCGGCCGTCCGGTGACCGGTCCCGGTAACCGTCCGCTGAAGTCGCTGTCCGATCTGCTCAAGGGCAAGCAGGGCCGGTTCCGCCAGAACCTGCTCGGCAAGCGCGTGGACTACTCGGGCCGTTCGGTCATCATCGTCGGCCCGCAGTTGAAGCTGCACCAGTGCGGGCTGCCGAAGGACATGGCGCTCGAGCTGTTCAAGCCGTTCGTGATGAAGCGGCTGGTCGACCTGAACCACGCGCAGAACATCAAGTCCGCCAAGCGGATGGTGGAGCGCTCGCGGCCGCAGGTGTGGGACGTGCTGGAAGAGGTCATCACCGGCCACCCGGTGATGCTCAACCGTGCGCCGACCCTGCACCGCCTCGGCATCCAGGCCTTCGAGCCGCAGCTGGTGGAAGGCAAGGCCATCCAGCTGCACCCGCTGGTCTGCGAGGCGTTCAACGCGGACTTCGACGGTGACCAGATGGCGGTGCACCTGCCGCTGTCGTCCGAGGCGCAGGCCGAGGCCCGGATCCTGATGCTGTCGGCGAACAACATCCTGTCGCCGGCGTCGGGCCGACCGCTGGCCATGCCGCGGCTGGACATGGTCACGGGTCTGTTCCACCTGACCCGGCTCGACGAGAAGGCCGCAGGCGCGGGCAACGCGTACTCCTCGCCCGCCGAGGCGATCATGGCCTTCGACCTCAAGGCACTGAGCCTGCACGCCCCGATCAAGATCCGCGTCGCCGACCGCCAGCCGCCGAAGGCGGACGAGGCGCGGCTGGCCGAGGCTGGCTGGGAACCGGGCAAGGTGTGGCTGGCCGAGACGACGCTGGGCCGCGTGCTGTTCAACGACCTGCTGCCCGCGGACTACCCGTTCGTGAACGAGCCGATGCCGAAGAAGCGGCAGGCCGCGATCGTGAACGACCTCGCCGAGCGGTACTCGATGACGCAGGTGGCCCAGACGCTGGACAAGCTGAAGGACGCCGGCTTCTTCTGGGCGACCCGTTCCGGCGTCACCGTGGCGATCTCGGACGTGCTGGCCCCGGTCGGCAAGAAGGCCATCCTCGACGAGTACGAGGGCAAGGCCGACCAGGTCGAGAAGCGGTACCAGCGTGGTCAGCTGTCGCACACCGAGCGCAACAACGAGCTCGTCAAGGTGTGGACGCAGGCCACCGAAGAGGTGCACAAGATCATGGAGACGGCGCTGCCGGACGACAACCCGATCGCGATGATCGTGAAGTCCGGCGCGGCGGGCAACATGACGCAGGTCCGGTCGCTGGCCGGGATGCGTGGCCTGGTGTCGAACCCGAAGGGTGAGTACATCCCGCGGCCGATCAAGTCCAACTTCCGTGAGGGCCTGTCGGTGGCGGAGTACTTCATCGCCACGCACGGTGCCCGGAAGGGCCTTGCGGACACCGCGCTGCGGACCGCCGACTCGGGTTACCTGACCCGGCGTCTGGTGGACGTGTCGCAGGACGTCATCGTCCGCGAGGTCGACTGCGGCACCACGCGCGGTATCAGCATGCCGATCGGCGAGGACATCGGCGACGGCAAGGTGCTGCGTGACCAGCACGTGGAGACCAGCGTGTACGCGCGGAACCTCGCCACGGACGCGGTGGACGCCAAGGGCAACGTGGTGCTCAACGCCGGTGACGACGTGGGCGACCCGGCCATCGAGAAGCTGCTCTCCAGCGGCATCTCGAAGGTCAAGGTCCGCTCGGTGCTCACCTGCGAGTCGGCGGTCGGGGTGTGCGCGACCTGCTACGGCCGTTCGATGGCGACGGGTCAGCTCGTCGACGTCGGCGAGGCCGTCGGCATCGTTGCCGCGCAGTCGATCGGTGAGCCGGGTACCCAGCTGACGATGCGTACGTTCCACCAGGGTGGTGTCGCCGGTGACGACATCACGACCGGTCTGCCCCGGGTCACCGAGCTCTTCGAGGCTCGCGTGCCGAAGGGCAAGGCGCCGATCGCGGACGTCGACGGCCGGGTGCGGATCGAGGAGAGCGAGCGGTTCTGGAAGATCACCCTGATCCCGGACGACGGGTCGGAGGAGATCGTCTTCGACAAGCTGTCCAAGCGGCAGCGGCTCGCCAACACCCCGAACGGCCCGCTCGGCGACGGTGACCACGTGCACGTCGGTCAGCAGCTGCTCGAGGGCACGCCGGACCCGCACGAGGTGCTCCGCGTGATGGGCCCGCGTGAGGCGCAGATGCACCTCACCGACGAGGTGCAGAAGGTGTACCGGGCACAGGGTGTGTCGATCCACGACAAGCACATCGAGGTCATCGTGCGGCAGATGCTGCGCCGCGTGACGATCATCGACTCCGGGGCGACGGACTTCCTGCCGGGCGAACTGCCCGAGCGCACGAAGTTCGAGGCCACGAACCGGGCCGCGGTCGCCGAGGGCGGCGACCCCGCCTCCGGTCGCCCGGTGCTGATGGGCATCACGAAGGCGTCGCTGACCACGGACTCGTGGCTGTCGGCGGCCTCGTTCCAGGAGACCACGCGAGTCCTGACCGATGCGGCCATCAACGGCCGCAGCGACAAGCTCGTCGGCCTCAAGGAGAACGTGATCATCGGCAAGCTGATCCCGGCCGGTACCGGCATCAACCGGTACCGCAACATCCAGGTGCAGCCGACCGAGGAGGCCAGGGTCGCGGCATACGCGATCCCGTCCTACGACGACGGCTACTACACCCCGGATGTCTTCGGCTCGGGCACCGGCGCCGCAGTTCCGCTGGACGACTACGACTTCGGTCGCGACTTCCGCTGAACCACGCGTAGCTGAAACGCAAGGCCCCCACCGGGTTTCCGGTGGGGGCCTTGCGTTTCTCGGATGGCGTTTCAGGCAGCGGCGGCGAGGCGCCGGCGCATCTTGCGCACCCGCCTCGGCGGGCGGGGCCGGTAGGTCCGCCGGGCGAGGTACAGCCCGAGGAGCGGGTAGAGCAGGCACAGCACGAACTCGTAGAAGGCGTCGAACCAGCTGCCGGTCTGGTAGCCGGGGTGACCCCACAACGGGCCGACCATGATCTCGACAACGTCGCTCCGAGACGGCAGCTCACCACGCCAGATCGCCGTGGTCTCGAGGGTGGCGCCATCCGATTCGTAGGTTCCTTGCACCGAAGGCCGGTCCGTGGAACAGGAAATGCCGCCGGTCGTGTTGATGCAATGACGGGTGCCGCCCGCGCTCATGCCGGTGACGGTCAGTTGGACGTGCGGAGCCAGACCCGTCAACGCGGCCGCCGAGTTGCCCACCGGCCCGATGCCCATGGCCAGCAGTCCGAGCGCGATCAGCGAACGCGCGGTCAGTGAAACCGAAGTCACCGGCTGCCGGTCGGCAGCTTCGCGCCTGCGGTTCACCGGTGTGCGGACGAAACCGCCCCGCTTGCCGAACCAGGCGTCGTAGCTCGTGTCGGAGCGGGCGGCGACCTCGTGGAATTCCCGGTCGTCTGCCCACACTTCCCATACCTGAGCAGGTACGGCGGCGACCAGCATCGCGAGCCGGCGGGAGTTGCCGAACAACCGATCCTCGGTCAGGCCGCCGGTGTCGGTGGTCCACACCGCGTCGTTGTGGAAGGCGACCTGGTGCACGCGGAACCACAGGTCGTTCATGATCATCTCGCGGACCTCGCCTGCCAGCACCACCGCGGCGAACTCCGGATCCGAGGTGTGCACGGAGAACCGGCGGTCGAACTCCGGGTCGACCTCGACGCTGTGCATCGTCGCGTCCGGCTGCAGCCAGCCGAACACGTTGCGGGTGATCCGGGCATCCTCAAGCGGGGTAAAGAAATCCGGCTCGAACGCGCCCGTTTTCGGTGAGACGGTCAGCGCCGGCATCGCCGGGATGCGCAACTCGACGACCGCGTTGATCGAGTCGAGCTCCTCGGCCACCCGGCCGACCTGCGCGAACGCCTCCCCTTCCCGCGGCGGGTTGCTCGAGTACTCGATGCCCAGCACGCGGTGCCCCTGGTGCCCGAACTCGACCGTCGTCCGCCGGGGCCCGGGATCGGGATGGTCCAGGCGCACCGCATGACCCCGGTGGGGCAGGACGCCGAAGGTCGGCTCCGCGGCCGCGCCGAGGCGTTCGATCCAGTTGCGCTGATGCCATCCACGCCATGCGATCAGTGCCGTGACGACCAGCGGGAACGCGTACCACAACAGCTGCGGCAGGTCGCTGTCCGTGCCGGCGGACAGCCAGTACAGCGTCGACTCGGAGACTGCGATCCCGCAGAGCACGTAGCACACCACCGAGGCGGCCCGGCTCCTCCGTTCTGTCCACCCGGCGATCCAGAGCAGCACGAACGCGAGCAGGTAACCGCCGACGATGAACCAGGGGCCGAACAGGTCTTCCATCCGGCGGACCCTACTGGTCCATGTCGAGGTTCTTGCGGGTCTCCTCGGCGCTGTGGTGGCCTGCGTCGTCGCCGGCTCCGGACGCGCCGGAGATGTCGCGGGTGTTGCTGATCGCCTTGTCGGCGACATCGAACACGGCCTTGCCGTCGGATGCCGCACCCTTGCCCAAGTCGCCGGGTTTCACGCCGATCACCTGCTTGACCGCCTCGCCAGGGGCGTTCTTGAGCGTGTCCAGCGCGACGTCGCCGAAGGTGCTTGCCTTGGTACCGGTGGCGTTGGCGAACGCACCGGCGATCGCCTTCTCCTCGCCGGGGGTCACGAGCCTGCCCGAGCGGCTGAGCTTCGAACCCTGCTTGATCAGGTCGTCGGTCCACTTCAGCAGGAACGTCATGAACTTCTCGAGCAGCTGGCCGAGCTTGCCGAGGTGCTTGGTGATCTTGCTCATCACGCTGGCCGCCTTGGCCACCGAAGCGGCCATCGCACCGGCGACCGAGGAACCGAGACTGACCACGGAGGCCGCGAGTGCGGGTAGCCAGAGGTAGATCAGCCAGCTGACCAGTTCGGAGATGATGGCCTTGATGACCTCTTCGATGACGGTCATGACCATCGACCACATCTGCAGGGTCTCGGCGACCGCGCCTGCGCTGGAGCCGATGCCCTTGATGCCCTCGGAGAACTCGGCCAGCGCCTTCTTGGCCGCCGCCCCGCCCTCGCCCTGCCAGTCCTTGAGCGCCTCGTCTCCGGTCTTGACGAAGTCGTCGGCCAGCGTGACGAAGCCCTTGCCGATCTCGACGAAGTTGCCGGACGCGGTCTTGAGCGACGGGCCGTCGCCGGTCACGAAGTGCAGTGCGTCCTGGAGTGGCTGGATGAGCTCCAGCAGCATGTTCAGTCCGTTGCTGACCAGCCAGCCCACCGGGTCGAGCGCGAAGCTCGCGACGTCAACGGCCGCACCGGCGACGAAGCCGGCGCCGTCCTGCACCAGCTGCCCGCCGGCCGCGACGACGTCGCCTGCGTCCTTGGCCGAGCCGAAGTTCTCGATGGCGCCGGAGATCGTGCTGACCCCCTTGCCCGCGACCGGTACCTTCTTGGCCGCGTCGAGCGCGTTCTGCCCGAAGCTGTCGTCATAGCCCTTGACCTTGACGCCGTCGGCGACGCTGTCCTGTCCCATCGTTTCCCCCGCTCAGAGTGGTCCGTCGATCTCGGCCTTGAACTTGCCGAAGGTCAGCACGGTGTCCTTCTCGTGGCCGTCGTAGATGCCGGCCGCCTGGTTGAGCTTGCCCTGGAACGCCTCGACGCCGGTCTTCATGTCTTCGAGCAGTTGTTTCAGCTCGTCGAGTTTGCTCGTGTAGGTCTGTTTCACCGCAAGGCCGATCAGGCCCCACGACTTGTCGGTCACGTCCGCCTGGTCGACCAGGTTGCCGAACTTGCCCGCCTCGGACTTGTAGTGGTCCAGGCCGGTCGCGTACTTCGTGAGCGCGGCGGTGTCGACGGTGTGGCTCATCGCTGGTCTCCTCGGCCGAACAGGTTCTGGTCCTGGAAGTAGCCGTCGTCGTCCGGATCGGGGTCCGGGCGGCGTGCGCGCGGACGCGCGGGTGGCGCCGGCGGCGGGGCGGCCGCTTCGGCGGCTTCGCGGCGGAGGACGTCGTTGTGGTCGAACTCCGCGTTCGCGGGCTCCGGGGGCAGCTGTGCGGACAGCTCCTCCGAGGTGGTGCCCAGCGCTTCGGCCTGTGCTTCCAGCACCTGCTCGGAGACGTCGATGCCGAACGCCTCGCCCACGTGTGCGTCGACGATGCCGGCCTGCCGCCGGGCGGACTCGGCGACCGCCCGGTGCAGTGTCTGCAGGATGGTCGACGCCAGCTGCTGGGGCGCCAACCGCAGTGCGTCGGCGGTCAGCCGGATGTCCTTGATCGATCCGCTCGGTCCCGCGACGACGGTGATCGCCCGGTCCGGCGAGGTCGCCTCGGCCTCGAGGTCGGACAGCTCCTGCTGCATCTCGCCGACCTGGGCGAACTGGGTCTCCGCCTGTTTGATCTTCGCCTGGAACTTGTCGAACTCAGCGACGAGACGATCCATCTCTGCCGACACGTCGGTCCCCCTCACTTGCCTACGGTGTTGATGTGCGGATTATGCCGGTTCGGTCCGTTTCCCGCCGCAAGCCCGGCCGATGTCCGCTTTGCTTCGTCGGGCGGGCGGACGTCCGGGTTCCCGAAATTCGGTAACGAAATCATCACGAACATTAAGGCCGGGAGAGGGTGGCCATGGCGCCATGGTGACTACCCGTGATGCGTCCGAACGGCGGAGCGCAGGTCAGCGACTGCCGCACCGGCTCGATGCCGGAAATGTCGCGCAAGTCGAGTCCAGCGGGTGGGATTTTCACCCCTTCGGTGGATGTTCCAGCTATTGATCACAAGATTGACAGTAAGTCCGCTTCCGCACAGTATTCCGCGCATGTCCTCTCCGATTGCGCTGGTGTGGCGCCGGCACGTTGATCTGCGGCAGCAGGCCAGCGCGCTGTGCCGGAATTCCTGAAGTCTTTCCCGCACCGCGCTGACGCGGCGGGTTTCTCTTGCCCCGTAACGAATCCACGGTGATCGGGGCGAATGCTTTCCCCGTTCTCGCCGGTGTTTTCGCCGCTGGTCGCACAACGGGGAAAGAGGTGCCTTCAAGGCGCTTCGCCGGAACAAGAAACAGGGAGACACAATGCGATTCAGCTCCTCCTCGGGTGCCCCACCCCGATGGCGGAAAGCGCTGACCGTCGCGGGCGCGCTGGCGCTCGCGATCGGCGCGGTGACCTACACCGGGTCAACCACCAGCGCCTACGCCGACGTGCAGGTGGTCACCGACGCGAAAACCGCGGCCGACGGCAAGCAGTACTGGGTGCAGAATCACCTGGTCTCCAAGGACCTCGCCGCACAGGCGCGGTCGGCGGACGGCACGCCGAAGAAGTGGCTGCTGGTCTGGGCCGGTGACGAGAACATCGCGGACACCGCGGTGAAGGACGTCAAGAACCTGCCCGGTTCGCTCGGCGGCGGACTGGACAAGGCGAAGAACGCCTTGCCGGGTCCCGACTTCCTCGCCGTGATCGACGCGACGCAGGGCTCGCCGACCTACGGCAAGGTGGTGAACACCGCGACCGTCGGGCCGCTCGTCGAGAACGAGCCGCACCACATGCAGTACGTG
Source organism: Amycolatopsis ultiminotia (assembly GCF_039536925.1). Taxonomy (NCBI): domain Bacteria; kingdom Bacillati; phylum Actinomycetota; class Actinomycetes; order Pseudonocardiales; family Pseudonocardiaceae; genus Amycolatopsis; species Amycolatopsis ultiminotia. Next base: position 61,035 of record NZ_BAAAZN010000004.1, read on the forward strand.
TGGCACAAGGGCGACACGATCTACGCCGGCGCGCTGTTCGCCGCGGCGACGTACGCGTTCGACGTGAGCGCGCTGCCGCAGCTGAAGCTGAAGGGCGTGAGCCTGCCGACGCAGACGCTCGGCGGTTCCGTGCCGGACGCCTACTGGGTGCTCAAGGACGGCACCGCGTACGGCACGTACATGGGCGGTCCGGTCGCCCCCGGTCCGTACACCTACCAGGACGGTTCCACGCAGGTCGGCAACGGCTTCGCGGGCAGTCCGGGTGAGGTCGTGCACTTCGACCAGAAGGGGCAGGTGCTGTCGGAGAATCCGGCGGCGACCCCGCAGGGCGACAACCCCAAGCTGTGCGACAACCTCCCGCAGCTGGGCAAACCCTCCTGTGCGAACCCGCACGGCGTGCAGGCCCGTGAGGACCTCAACACGCTGGTCACCAGTGACTACGCCGAACCGCGCAACATCATCCTCGATCCGGTGAAGCAGCCCTCGCCGTACCTGCGCCGGCCGACCATCCGGACCTGGGACATCTCCGACCGCAACCACCCGAAGCTGAAGTCGGTGTCCTACCTGCAGGACGGTCCACGCGCCGATCCGAAGGACCCGCTGCACGCGGAGAGCCGCGCGGTGATGGAGACCACCGTGACGAACCAGCCGGGGCACAAGGGCGCGTTCGCCGAGACGATGCAGGGCGGCGCGGTCTACTACACACCGGACATCACGGCGAAGGACCCGCACTGGATCGAGGTGTTCGACGACGGCACCGCCAACAAGCCGATCTACGCGCAGAACGACTCGAACGGTGCCAGCTCGAACGGTGGCTGGATCCAGACCAGCCCGGACGACAAGTACCTCTACCGCGCGATCGTCGGGCGGCAGAAGGGCACGCTGGGTCCGGACGACCCGGGTACCACCGGCGGCGTCTACGTGCTCGACATCCAGAAGCTGGTGAACGCCGGCGACAAGGTCGAGGACATCAAGGGCCGCATCGACACCAAGGAGAAGGCGCAGCAGGGCGGTGGGGACGACCTCCCGACCGTCTCGGGCGCCGCGCCGATCAACCCGGGGCAGCCGGGTGCGGGCCCGCACTGGGGCGCGTACGACAACCTCACGCTCGGTTCGGACGGCTTCTACCACGAGACGGCCCAGCCGCAGCACCTCGCGGTGTCGAACTACTTCGTCGCCCGGTCCGGTTTGGACGGTGACCACAAGGTCAACCTGCTGAACCTGTCACCGGACGGGAAGGTCGACGTCGACCAGAACTTCCGGGACGAGTTCACCGGACAGGTCGGCATCAACTTCAACCGCAAATCGTGGCCACACGGAGACTTCGGCAACGCCAAGCCGCACTCCGAGCTGTTCGTGACCGCTGACGCGAACGTGAAGTGACCCCCGGGCCGGGGTGCGGGCACCGCCCGCACCCCGGCCTGCTCGCCCCTCCCGGAAGGTCCCCATGGATCACCACGTCACCCCGGTGAGCACCGGTTCGTCCGGTGTGGACAGTGCCGCGCTGGTGCTGCGGCTCGTCCTGCTGCTCGCGACGGCGTTCCTCGCCGGCACCGGGATCCTGCGTCCGCTCGTCGCCGCGCTGCCGCGCAGGCTGTGGTTCACCGTCGGTGCGCTCGGTCTGGTGTCGGCGGTGCTGGCCGGGGTCTCGGCGGCCACGGTCGAGGTCAACCCGGTCGCACTGATCATCCACATCCTGCTGGCGCTGGCCGTGCCGGTGCTGCTGCGGTGGCCTTCGGCCGGCCGCTGGGCAGCGCTCGCACTGGTGGTGCTCGTGGTGCTGGAGACGTCGATCGACGGCTCTGGCATCGACTTCGCCATCGACACCGTGTACGTCGCAGCTGCCGCGCTCTGGTTCGGCGTCACACTGCTGTCGGCCTGGGTGCCGTTGGACCAGTGGCGTTCCACGCCGTTGCGCGTCGGTCCGCTGTCGGTGACGCTCGGCGGTCTGCTGACCATCGCCGGTCTCGTGCAGCTCGCCGTGTCCGGGGTCGGATTCGACCGGCGGCTGTACGAATCGCTGTTCGGTATTTCCTTGATCGTCGTGGTGCTGCTGCCCGCGGCGGTCTCGGTAATCGCATTGATCTTCTTGTCCCGCAATGCTTCCAGCCGCGTCTACCGCTACGGCGCGGCCGGGGTCGCCGCGGGGTTCGTGGCGTGGAGCGCGCTGGCCGCCGTGCCGCAGCCGCCGCCGTTGCCGGTGCCGGGCGTTCCGCTGCTGGCCGATTCGACGGTCGGCGGGGCCTCGGTGCCGGTGCTCGTGAGCCCGCAACGACCGGGGCACAACCTCGTGCACTTCCCGGCGAGCGCCGGAACGGACCTGTCGACCGGGGTGGCGGACGGCATCGTCTCGCCCGCGGTGGCCCGAGCCGGTGCCGAGGGCAGCTGGGCCGAAGTGGACCTCCCGCCCGGCCGTAGCACGCTCGTCGTGCACAAGGGAGACGCCACCACCACTGTCGACGTGGACGCGGGCACCGCGCCGGGACCGACCGTCCCCGACGCCGACGCCCCGGAGTGCGCCGAAGCCGCCCTCGGCGGGTTGGTGGCGGAGAAGCACGACGTACTGACCAGCTGCCCGTCCGACGCACTGTCGCCGGAGGACAGCGGTTCCCTCGTGAAGCTCGTCGAATACCTCAACACGCGTAAGCCGTCCGCGATCACGCTCGTCGAAGATCGTTCTCCGCGTGGCGTACAGGCCGCGAAGCTCGTCCGTGACACTGCTGCGCGTTACGGCCTGCCGGTGCGTTCCGACGCCGCGGCCGACACCGCGCTCGTGGTCGTCTCCGGATGGTCCGACGGGTACCTGGCGATGAGCCGTGCCGCGGAGTCGCAACGGTTGAAGCCGACGCACCAGTTCGGCCTCTACCTGGCGCCGTGGCTGCTCAACGGGCCCATCGTGAACGCTGTGGCCAGTGCGGCGATGCCGTTGCGCTTCGATCCGCGCGACCAGCTGGCGGTGACCTACGCGGTGACCGTCGGCAGCTCGTTCGGCGGGGAAAGCCCCAGTCTCGGCGGTTTCCGGAGCTGGCTCGGCCCGCAGTGGCCGGAGGTCAACGGCGAGGTGCAGCTCTTCGCGGCCGCGCAGGTCAACGCCATGCCGATGTACCCGAACGAACCGCACGCGCCCGGGATGCAGGCCGCCCGCGACTACGCGGGCCAGTGGATCCCGGACGGCACCATCGTCCCGATCAGCGGCGTCCTGCGGTGATCGGGCACAGCCCATCCCAGAAAGAGAGGAATCCATGAAACGCACAGCTGCCCGAATCCTCCTGCCGCTCGTGCTGGCCGGCGGGTTCGCCGGGGTCGCCGGGGGAGTGGCGAGCGCCGCGACCCAGGAACCGCCCGCGGCCTCGGAACCGCCTGCGATCTGGGTGGTGCCCGGTCTCGACGCGGGCAGCCTGCTCGCCCCGACCGTGCAGGCACCGACCCAGCTGCTCGCCCCGGTGGTCAACCTCATCACGCCGATTTCCTGACCGGAAAGGACGAAGAACATGCGCAAGACCGTTGCTCGGGCCGCCGCCGTCGTGGCCATCGCCGGAGCCGGAGTGCTCGGGGTGGCCGTGCCCGCGCTCGCGGCCACCCAGGACGAGCCGGGCGTCACCGTGGTCGACGAACCGGACACCAGCGACCTCAACAACATCTGGACGGTCGCGCCGCTCGGCGTCCCGGTCCTCGGGCTGATCGACTCGATCAACGACGTGCCGGGCAAGATCCTGCCCTCGCCTGGCGGCGGGTACTGAGCCGATCCGCCTCCGGTGGCTCCCCGGCGCGGGGAGCCACCGGTCACCCGAGGGAGAAAGCGGACCGAACATGGACAGACAGCTCACCGGACGGCTCGCGATCGCGGGCATTGCGGTGGCGGCGGTGGCCGCGGTCGTGGTGATCCTCGGCACCGGCAACGATCCGGCCCCCGCTCCGGCCGCCGCCGACGCTCCCACGACCTCCGCGCCGGCGCCACAGCGCGCGCCGGACCGCACGGTGACCCGGACGCTGGCACCGTCGACTTCGGCCGGTCCCGCTCCGGCCGCCGCGGACGGCTGGCACATCACCTACGACCTGGCCGGCTCCGGCACCGCCACGGTGGTCTACGACGACAACGGCCTCGGCCTCGTGCACCAGGAGCTGTCCGTGGCGCTGCCGTGGCACCGGGAGCTGAACTGGCCGAAGTCCGCCGTGGCGCCGACCGTGCAGCTCATGGCGCAGTCGGCCGGCACGGTGGAATGCCGGGTCTCGGTCAACGGCGTCGTCGTCCGGTCGCAGAAGGCCGCGAACGGCGAAGTGGCCGGCTGCACCGGGCGGCTCGGCTGAGCCGTGGCTTCACCCCGGTCCGCGGAGAGTGCCCTCAGCCGAGCTGTTTCGCGAACCAGTGCTCGGCGTACTGGTCGTCGTTGAACGGTTCGACCTCGGCGTACCCCGTCGCCGCGTACAGCGCGCGAGCCTCCACCAGGTCGTGTCTGGTGTCGAGGCGCATGCGCACCGAACCCAGCCGCCTGGCCGCAGCCTCGGCCGCCGCGACGAGTCGGCGGCCGCTGCCGTGCCCGCGGTGCGCCGGTCGCACGTAGACCTTGGTCAGCTCGGTCAGGCCAGGGCACACCACTCGGACACCGGCACAGCCAACCGCTTCCGCGCCGTCCGTGGCGAGCAGGAACGCGCCTTGCGGCGGAACCAGATCGGCTGCGGGTTCTTCGGCGAGCGCAGCGTCCACTTCGGCCGGTGTCGCCTGCCGCCGGTAGTACCGCGACGCGACTTCACCGAGGTATTCCCTGATGATCGCCACGGCGTCCGCACACCCGGCCGGGATCTCGGTGACCGTCCACGCCATTCCCCCATCCTGGGGAGCTCGTCCACCGATTTCCGTGCCCGTTTCCGCGCCCGGTACCGTGCGATCCGCAGGGGAAGCCGAAATGAGGAGTGCGTCATGGACGGCAGCGAGAACGCCGACCGGCCGGGGGAGAAGAAGGGCGGCAGTCACGCCGCACCGGAGGGGGCGGGAGTGCACCCGCTGATCGATCTGTCGCGGGACCCGAACCCGGGGCACCCCGACCACGCGAAGCCGGACGAGGAATAGCAGGGACACCGGTCACGTTCCACTCCGCGGGTCCCCGCGCGGCACCGCCACGACAAGCGCGATCTGGGGTTACGATGGCCGGTCGCCGTCCGCCAAAGACCCCCCGCCCGTACCACGCGTGTGGTGGCCGGGTATCTTTGGAGACCGTGCCCGGCAGGCGTCGGGCCGCTCCGCGTGCCGTGCGGCATGAGCGGGGTGCTCGCGCACCCGGTTCACCGGCCTCGTCCACGTGGGGTTCCGACGGAAAACCCCTCCGGGAAGTTATCGGTCGCGAGACCGTGACGCGGGCCGACACGCCCGACCGCGGGGACCGGTGAAGACACGAAGAAGCAAGATCACGACAGGAAGCTGGTCCATTGCCCACGATCCAGCAGCTGGTCCGCAAGGGCCGCCAGGACAAGGCTGCCAAGCAGAAGACCGCGGCCCTCAAGGGGAGCCCGCAGCGTCGTGGCGTGTGCACCCGGGTGTACACCACGACCCCCAAGAAGCCGAATTCGGCGCTGCGCAAGGTCGCTCGTGTGAAGCTGACCAGCGGCATCGAGGTCACCGCTTACATCCCCGGTGAGGGCCACAACCTGCAGGAGCACTCGATGGTGCTCGTGCGCGGCGGCCGGGTGAAGGACCTGCCGGGTGTTCGGTACAAGATCATCCGCGGTTCGCTCGACACCCAGGGTGTGAAGAACCGTAAGCAGGCGCGCAGCCGCTACGGCGCGAAGAAGGAGAAGAGCTAATGCCTCGCAAGGGTCCGGCGCCGAAGCGGCCGCTGATCTCCGACCCCGTCTACGCCTCGCCGCTGGTCACCCAGCTGGTGAACAAGGTGCTCAAGGACGGCAAGCGGTCCCTGGCCGAGCGCATCGTCTACGGCGCGCTGGAAGGCGCCCGCGAGAAGACCGGCACCGACCCGGTCGTCACCCTGAAGCGCGCGCTCGACAACGTCAAGCCCACCATCGAGGTGAAGAGCCGCCGCGTCGGTGGTGCCACCTACCAGGTGCCGATCGAGGTCAAGCCCGGCCGCTCCACCACGCTGGCGCTGCGCTGGCTGGTCTCCTTCTCGCAGGCCCGCCGCGAGAAGACGATGGTCGAGCGCCTGCAGAACGAGCTGCTGGACGCGAGCAACGGCCTTGGCGCCAGCGTCAAGCGCCGCGAAGACACGCACAAGATGGCCGAGTCCAACAAGGCCTTCGCGCACTACCGCTGGTGATGACTGCCCGGCTGTCGAGAGAAGCCATGCCGGGCCCCACGCTTGAGACAGGGGAACATTCTCGTGGCACGTGACGTGCTGACCGACCTCAACAAGGTCCGCAACATCGGCATCATGGCGCACATCGACGCCGGTAAGACCACCACCACCGAGCGGATCCTGTTCTACACCGGGATCAACTACAAGCTCGGCGAAGTCCACGACGGCGCCGCCACCATGGACTGGATGGAGGAGGAGCAGAAGCGGGGGATCACCATCACCTCGGCTGCCACCACCACCTTCTGGGCCGACCACCAGATCAACCTGATCGACACCCCCGGGCACGTCGACTTCACCGTCGAGGTGGAGCGCAACCTGCGGGTGCTCGACGGCGCGGTTGCCGTCTTCGACGGCAAGGAAGGTGTCGAGCCGCAGTCCGAGCAGGTCTGGCGGCAGGCGGACAAGTACGACGTCCCGCGCATCTGCTTCGTCAACAAGATGGACAAGCTGGGTGCGGACTTCTACTACACCCTGAAGACCATCGAGGACCGCCTCGGCGTGCGACCGGTGGCGATCCAGCTGCCGATCGGCGCGGAGAACGAGTTCGAGGGCGTCGTCGACCTGGTGCGCATGAAGGCACTGGTCTGGCGCGGCGAGGTCAAGAAGGGCGAGGACTACGCCGTCGAGGACATCCCGGCCGAGCTGACCGAGCTGGCCGCGGAGTACCGCGAGAAGCTCATCGAGGCCGTCGCCGAGACCGACGACTCGCTGATGGAGAAGTTCCTTGAGGGCGAGGAGCTGACCGAGGACGAGATCAAGGGCGGCATCCGCAAGCTGGTCGTCACCCGTGAGGCGTTCCCCGTTCTGGCCGGCTCCGCGTTCAAGAACAAGGGCGTGCAGCCGATGCTGGACGCGGTCATCGACTACCTGCCGTCTCCGCTGGAGGTGCCGCCGGTCGAGGGCCTGCTGCCCGACGGCGAGACCGTGGTCAGCCGCAAGGCCTCGACCGAGGAGCCGTTCTCCGCACTCGCGTTCAAGATCGCCGCACACCCGTTCTTCGGCAAGCTGACCTACATCCGGGTCTACTCGGGCAAGGTCGCCTCCGGCGCCCAGGTCGTCAACGCGACCAAGGAGCGCAAGGAGCGCATCGGGAAGATCTTCCAGATGCACTCCAACAAGGAGAACCCGGTCGACGACGCACAGGCGGGCCACATCTACGCGGTCATCGGGCTGAAGGACACCACGACCGGTGACACCTTGAGCGACCCGCAGAAGCCGATCGTCCTCGAGTCGATGACCTTCCCCGAGCCGGTCATTCGGGTGGCCATCGAGCCGAAGACGAAGGCCGACCAGGAGAAGCTGTCGGTCGCGATCCAGCGGCTGGCCGAGGAAGACCCCACCTTCCAGGTCAACCTCGACGAGGAGACCGGGCAGACGATCATCGCCGGGATGGGCGAGCTGCACCTCGAGGTGCTCGTCAACCGGATGAAGTCCGACTACAAGGTCGAGGCGAACATCGGTAAGCCGCAGGTGGCCTACCGCGAGACCATCAAGAAGACGGTGGACAAGCTCGACTACGTCCACAAGAAGCAGACCGGTGGTTCCGGCCAGTTCGCGAAGGTCATCGTGAAGCTGGAGCCGCTCGAGCGCACCGACGGTGCCCTCTACGAGTTCGACAACAAGGTGACCGGTGGTCGCGTGCCGCGGGAGTACATCCCGTCGGTCGACGCGGGCGCCCAGGACGCCATGCAGTACGGCGTGCTGGCCGGCTACCCGCTCGTCGGGTTGAAGTTCACCTTGTTGGATGGCGCGTACCACGAGGTCGACTCTTCGGAGATGGCGTTCAAGATCGCCGGTTCGATGGCGATGAAGGAGGCCGCGAGGAAGGCCTCCCCGGCCATCCTCGAGCCGATGATGGCCGTCGAGGTCACGACTCCCGAGGACTACATGGGTGACGTGATCGGCGACCTCAACTCCCGCCGTGGCCAGATCCAGGCCATGGAGGAGCGCGCCGGTACCCGTGTCGTCAAGGCACTGGTCCCGCTGTCGGAGATGTTCGGTTACGTAGGCGACCTGCGGTCCCGTACCCAGGGTCGTGCGAACTACTCCATGGTGTTCGACTCCTACGCCGAGGTTCCCGCGAACGTCGCGAAGGAAATCATCGCGAAGGCGACAGGGGAGTAATCCCCTCCGCTCGCGGGCTTGAGGGAAATACTCCTGAACGTCCGCAGCACTGACGAGAAACATCGTGGGCCGGCAGCCACGCCGGGCCCGCGGGCACAAGCGAAATCCAGTCCAGGAGGACATTCCAGTGGCGAAGGCGAAGTTCGAGCGGAGCAAGCCGCACGTCAACATCGGCACCATCGGTCACGTCGACCACGGCAAGACCACGCTGACCGCGGCGATCACCAAGGTTCTGCACGAGGCGTACCCGGAGCTGAACGAAGCCCGTGCGTTCGACCAGATCGACAACGCGCCGGAAGAGAAGCAGCGCGGTATTACGATCAACATCTCGCACGTCGAGTACCAGACCGAGAAGCGGCACTACGCCCACGTGGACGCTCCCGGCCACGCGGACTACATCAAGAACATGATCACCGGTGCCGCCCAGATGGACGGCGCGATCCTGGTGGTCGCGGCCACCGACGGCCCGATGCCGCAGACCCGTGAGCACGTGCTGCTCGCCCGTCAGGTCGGCGTGCCCTACATCGTCGTGGCGCTGAACAAGTCCGACATGGTCGACGACGAGGAGATCCTCGAGCTCGTCGAGCTCGAGGTCCGTGAGCTGCTGTCTTCGCAGGAGTTCCCGGGCGACGACGCGCCGGTCGTGCGCGTCTCCGGTCTCAAGGCTCTCGAGGGCGACGAGAAGTGGTCGGCCGCCGTGCTCGAGCTCATGCACGCCGTCGACGACAACGTGCCGGACCCGGTGCGTGAACTCGACAAGCCGTTCCTGATGCCGATCGAGGACGTCTTCACGATCACCGGCCGCGGCACCGTGGTGACCGGTCGCGTGGAGCGTGGCCAGGTCAACGTGAACGAAGAGGTCGAGATCGTGGGTATCCGCGAGAAGTCGACCAAGACCACGGTCACCGGCGTCGAGATGTTCCGCAAGCTGCTCGACTCGGGCCAGGCCGGTGACAACGTCGGCCTCCTGCTGCGCGGTATCAAGCGCGAGGACGTCGAGCGCGGCCAGGTCGTCGTGAAGCCGGGCACCACCACCCCGCACACCGACTTCGAGGGCCGGGTCTACATCCTGGCCAAGGACGAGGGCGGGCGGCACACGCCGTTCTTCAACAACTACCGCCCGCAGTTCTACTTCCGCACCACCGACGTGACCGGTGTCGTGACCCTTCCCGAGGGCACCGAGATGGTCATGCCGGGCGACAACACGGACATCAGCGTTGTGCTGATCCAGCCGGTCGCGATGGACGAGGGTCTGCGGTTCGCCATCCGTGAGGGTGGCCGGACCGTCGGCGCGGGTCAGGTTACCAAGATCAACAAGTGATTTCGACGCCCGGCCCGGGGGCATACACCCCCGGGTCGAGGGCGTCAAATCACGTGTGCGACACTAATCAGGTTGCTCGTTCTGGGGCGGCCGAATCCTCCGGGGTTCCGGCCGCCCCCGTGCGAGTGGCCACGGTCCGTAGAGCTCTTCCTTCGGGTGAGGCTGGCGGGCAAGGGCCGGTGGGACGGCGCGGTGCTGATTCAGGACTGGCGGCCCGCGGCCTCCTCACGTAGAGGAAGACCAGGCACGACGACGATCCTGCGGGATCCGACTGTGCGGCGGGCGCGACACGCCCGACCGCGTGGACCGGAGACCGGGCCGTTGAACTGCTGAAACCCGGGTCCCGGCCCAGGGTTGACGAGACAAAGCGGCACGAGACGACAAGGAACGCAGCCACCATGGCGGGACAGAAGATCCGCATTCGGCTCAAGGCCTACGACCACGAGGCGATCGACAGCTCTGCGCGCAAGATCGTGGAGACGGTCACGCGCACCGGCGCCCGGGTTCTCGGGCCGGTGCCGCTGCCCACCGAGAAGAACGTTTACTGCGTCATCCGCTCGCCGCACAAGTACAAGGACTCGCGCGAGCACTTCGAGATGCGCACGCACAAGCGTCTGATCGACATCCTCGACCCGACGCCGAAGACGGTGGACGCGCTCATGCGCATCGACCTCCCGGCGAGCGTCGACGTCAACATCCAGTAAAGCGTTGGGCGAGCGGCGGAGATAAGAGACTCATGTCTGACAGGCAGGTAAAGGGCATCCTGGGCACCAAGCTCGGCATGACCCAGGTCTTCGACGAGCAGAACCGGATCGTTCCGGTGACCGTCGTCAAGGCCGGTCCGAACGTGATCACCCAGGTTCGGACCCAGGACAAGGACGGCTACGAGGCCGTGCAGCTGGCGTTCGGCGCGGTCGACCCGCGCAAGGTGAACAAGCCGCGCACCGGCCACTTCGACAAGGCGGGCGTGACGCCGCGGCGGTTCCTCGCCGAGCTGCGCACGACCGACGCCGGGACCTACGAGGTCGGCCAGGAGATCACCGCCGAGGTGTTCGACGCCGGCGCTTCGGTCGACATCACCGGCACCAGCAAGGGCAAGGGCTACGCCGGTGTCATGAAGCGGCACGGCTTCAAGGGCCAGGGCGCGAGCCACGGTGCACAGGCCGTGCACCGCAAGCCGGGTTCGATCGGTGGCTGCGCGACGCCGGGCCGGGTGTTCAAGGGCCTGCGGATGGCGGGCCGGATGGGCAACGACCGGGTCACCACGCAGGGCCTGACCGTGCACGCGGTGCGTGCCGACGACGGCCTGCTGCTGATCAAGGGCGCCGTGCCCGGTCCCAAGGGCGGCCTGCTGTTCGTGCGCAGTGCCGCGAAGGGTGGTAACTGACAATGACCAGCGTCGAGCTGAAGACCCCGGCCGGTAAAGCCGACGGCACCGTCGAACTCCCCGCGGAGATTTTCGACGTGCAGGCCAACATCGCGCTGATGCACCAGGTCGTGGTGGCCCAGCAGGCCGCCGCGCGCCAGGGCACGCACGACACCAAGACCCGTGGCGAGGTCGCCGGTGGCGGCAAGAAGCCGTACCGGCAGAAGGGCACCGGTCGTGCCCGCCAGGGTTCGACCCGCGCACCGCAGTTCGTCGGCGGTGGCACCGTGCACGGCCCCACGCCGCGTGACTACGCGCAGCGCACCCCGAAGAAGATGAAGGCCGCCGCACTGCGTGGCGCCCTCTCGGACCGGGCCCGCGCAGGCCAGTTGCACGTGGTGACCGAGCTCGTGAGCGGCGAGAAGCCGTCCACCAAGGCAGCGAAGACCGCGCTCGCCGCGGTCACGCAGGCCAAGCGCGTGCTCGTGGTGCTGCACCGGGACGACGAGCTGAGCTGGGTGTCGCTGCGGAACCTCGCGGAGATCCACCTGATCTGGGCCGACCAGCTCAACACCTACGACGTGCTCGTCAACGACGACGTCGTGTTCACCAAGGCCGCTTACGACGCTTTCGTCGCCGGTCCCGTTCGGGGCAAGGGCGCGAAGGCTGTCGCGCGGGAGAGCGAAGTTGCGGAAGGGAGTGACGCGAAGTGAGCTCGATCGCCATCCCCGACCCCCGCGACATCCTGCTCGCGCCGGTCATCTCGGAGAAGTCCTACGGGCTGCTCGAGGACCACAAGTACACGTTCATCGTGCGTCCGGACGCCAACAAGACCCAGATCAAGATCGCGGTCGAGAAGGTGTTCGGCGTCAAGGTGGTCAGTGTCAACACGGCCAACCGGCAGGGCAAGCGGAAGCGGACTCGCGCCGGCTTCGGCAAGCGCAAGGACACCAAGCGCGCCATCGTGACTCTTTCGCCTGAGAGCAAGGCGATCGAGATCTTCGGCGGACCCACCGCGTAAAGGACTGAGCTGACAATGGGCATCCGCAAGTACAAGCCGACGACCCCGGGTCGTCGCGGTTCGAGCGTCTCGGACTTCGCCGAGATCACCCGGTCCACGCCGGAGAAGTCGCTGCTTCGTCCGCTGAGCGGTTCGGGCGGTCGCAACTCGTCCGGCAAGATCACCACCCGGCACAAGGGCGGCGGCCACAAGCGCGCCTACCGCGTCATCGACTTCCGTCGCAATGACAAGGACGGCGTGCCGGCCAAGGTCGCGCACATCGAGTACGACCCCAACCGCACCGCGCGCATCGCGCTGCTGCACTACGCCGACGGCGAGAAGCGCTACATCATCGCGCCGGAGCGGCTGAAGCAGGGCGACACCGTCGAGAACGGTCCGCGTGCGGACATCAAGCCGGGCAACAACCTGCCGCTGCGCAACATCCCGGTCGGCACCGTGGTGCACGCGATCGAGCTCCGCCCCGGTGGCGGCGCGAAGATGGCCCGCTCCGCAGGCGCCCGCGTGCAGCTCGTGGCCAAGGACGGTCCGTACGCCCAGTTGCGTCTCCCCTCGGGCGAGATCCGCAACGTGGACGTGCGCAACCGCGCCACGGTCGGCGAGGTCGGCAACGCCGAGCACGCGAACATCAACTGGGGCAAGGCCGGCCGCAACCGCTGGCGCGGCAAGCGCCCCACGGTCCGTGGTGTCGTGATGAACCCGGTCGACCACCCGCACGGTGGTGGTGAGGGCAAGACCTCCGGTGGTCGCCACCCGGTCAACCCCAACGGTAAGCCCGAGGGCCGGACGCGTAAGCGCAAGCCGAGCGACGCCCTCATCGTCCGCCGCCGGCGTACCGGCAAGAAGCGCTGAGCAGGGAGGTAGAAGCACATGCCACGCAGCCTTAAGAAGGGGCCCTTCGTGGACGACCACCTGCTCAAGAAGGTGGACGCGCTCAACGAGGCCAACAAGAAGACCGTGATCAAGACCTGGTCGCGTCGTTCCACGATCATCCCGGACTTCCTGGGACACACGATCGCGGTGCACGACGGTCGCAAGCACGTCCCGGTCTTCGTCACCGAGGCCATGGTCGGTCACAAGCTGGGCGAGTTCGCCCCGACGCGGACCTTCAAGGGCCACATCAAGGACGACCGCAAGTCGCGCCGCCGCTGAGCGGGCACGAGACAAGACAAGGGAAGTAGCGATGAACGCCCAGAAAAACGTGGTAGCCGAGGCAGCGGAGACACTGCCCACGGCTTACGCGCGGGCTCGCTTCGTCCGGGACTCGCCGACCAAGGTGCGCCGGGTAATCGAGCTCATCAAGGGACGTAGCGCCGCCGACGCCTTGGCCGTGCTCCGGTTCGCCCCGCAGGCGGCCAGCGAGCCGGTCGCGAAGGTGCTCGCCAGCGCTGTGGCCAACGCCGAGAACAACCTTCAGCTCGACCCGGAGAGCCTCTGGGTCAAGAACGCGTACGCCGACGAGGGCCCGACCCTCAAGCGGATCCGTCCGCGGGCCCAGGGCCGCGCGTACCGGATCCGCAAGCGGACCAGCCACATCACCGTCGAGGTGGAGTCGCGTCCGAAGGCCGACGTGAAGAAGGCGCAGAGCAAGAAGAAGGCAGGTGGCCGGTAGTGGGCCAGAAGATCAACCCGCACGGCTTCCGCCTGGGGATCACCACCGACTGGAAGTCGCGCTGGTACGCCGACAAGCAGTACGCGGAGTACGTGGCCGAGGACGTCAAGATCCGCAAGCTGCTCTCCACCGGCATGGAGCGCGCAGGCATCTCCAAGGTCGAGATCGAAAGGACCCGCGACCGGGTTCGGGTGGATATCCACACCGCCCGTCCGGGCATCGTCATCGGCCGCCGCGGCGCGGAGGCCGACCGGATCCGTGGTGCGCTGGAGAAGCTGACCCGCAAGCAGGTCCAGCTGAACATCCTCGAGGTGAAGAACCCCGAGGCCGACGCGCAGCTGGTTGCGCAGGGCGTTGCGGAGCAGCTGAGCAACCGCGTGGCGTTCCGCCGTGCGATGCGCAAGGCGATCCAGAGCTCGATGCGTTCGCCGCAGGTCAAGGGCATCCGCGTGCAGTGCGGTGGTCGTCTCGGCGGTGCCGAGATGTCCCGTTCCGAGCACTACCGCGACGGCCGGGTCCCGCTGCACACGCTGCGTGCCGACATCGACTACGGCTTCTTCGAGGCCAAGACGACGTTCGGCCGGATCGGCGTGAAGGTGTGGATCTACAAGGGCGAGCTGGTCGGTGGCCTCAAGGCCCGCGAGGCGCGCGACGCCGCCGCGGCTGCCGAGCGGGCGCCGCGCCGCGACCGTGGCGACCGGCCGTCCCGTCCGCGCCGTTCCGGTGCGTCGGGCACGACCGCGACCTCGACCGAGGCCGGCCGCGCTGCTGCCGCCGCGAAGAGTGACACCGCGACCGAGGCGGCCCCGGCTGCCGAGACCGCAGAAAAGACGGAGGGCTGAGACGTGCTCATCCCGCGCAAGGTCAAGCACCGGAAGCAGCACTCCCCGAAGCGCCACGGCGCCGCCAAGGGCGGCACGAAGGTCAGCTTCGGTGAGTTCGGCATCCAGGCGCTCGAGCACAGCTACGTGACGAACCGGCAGATCGAATCCGCTCGTATCGCCATGACCCGCCACATCAAGCGTGGCGGCAAGGTGTGGACCACGATCTACCCGGACCGCCCGCTGACCAAGAAGCCTGCCGAAACCCGGATGGGTTCCGGTAAGGGTTCGCCGGAGTGGTGGATCGCCAACGTGAAGCCGGGTCGGGTGATGTTCGAGATCAGCTTCCCGAACGAGGAGACCGCCCGCGAGGCGCTCCGTCGCGCGATCCACAAGCTGCCCATGAAGTGCCGCATCGTGACCCGTGAAGGTGGTGAGTTCTGATGGCCAACGGAGCCGCCCAGGCATCCGAGCTTCGTGAGCTCACCGCGGAAGAGCTCGTGCTGCGTCTGAAGGAGTACAAGGAGGAGCTGTTCAACCTCCGCTTCCAGATGGCGACCGGGCAGCTGGACAACAACCGTCGGCTGCGCACCGTCCGCACGGACATCGCGCGGATCTACACGGTCATGCGCGAGCGTGAGCTCGGCCTGTCCGTGGCCCCCGACACCGAGAGTGAAGGTGCCGCATGAGCGAGTCCACCACCGAGAAGGTCGTGCGCAACTACCGCAAGGTGCGCGAGGGCTACGTCGTCTCGGACAAGATGAACAAGACGATCGTGGTCGAGCTCGAGGACCGCAAGAAGCACCCGCGTTACGCGAAGGTTCTTCGCAGCACCACCAAGGTCAAGGCGCACGACGAGAACAACGAGGCGGGACTGGGCGACCGGGTCACCCTGATGGAGACCCGGCCGCTCTCGGCGACGAAGCGCTGGCGCCTGGTGCAGGTCGTGGAGAAGGCCAAGTAAGCAGGGCTCTTTGCAGAGTCTTTAGTTCCGCAAGGCTCGCGGAAGTGGCATTGCACAACGTGAGAACCAGCGCGACATACAGGAGTTGACGTGATCCAGCAGGAGTCGCGGCTACGGGTCGCCGACAACACCGGTGCGAAGGAGATCCTTTGCATCCGGGTGCTCGGCGGTTCCGGGCGGCGCTACGCGGGCATCGGCGACATCATCGTCGCCACCGTGAAGGACGCCATCCCGGCTGCCGGGGTGAAGAAGGGCGACGTCGTCAAGGCGGTCATCGTCCGCACGGTGAAGGAGCGTCGTCGTCCGGACGGTTCCTACATCCGCTTCGACGAGAACGCCGCCGTGCTCATCAAGAACGACAACGAGCCCCGGGGCACCCGCATCTTCGGCCCGGTGGGCCGCGAGCTGCGCGACCGAAAGTTCATGAAGATCATTTCGCTCGCGCCGGAGGTGCTGTGATGAAGGTGAAGAAGGGCGACACGGTCGTCGTCATCGCCGGCAAGGACAAGGGTGCCAAGGGCAAGGTCATCCAGGCCTACCCGGAGCGCGAGCGCGTGCTGGTCGAGGGTGTGAACCGGATCAAGAAGCACACCCGGATCACCCAGACCCAGCGTGGTGCGCAGTCCGGGGGCATCGTCACCCAGGAGGCGCCCATCCACGTGTCGAACGTGATGGTCGTGGACTCGGACGGCAAGCCGGCCCGCGTGGGTTACCGCATCGGCGAGGACGGCAAGAAGGTCCGGGTCTCGCGCCGGAACGGCAAGGACATCTGACATGACGACCGCAGAGCAGAGCGTGCCGCGTCTGAAGACCCGGTACCGCGACGAAATCAAGGGTGAGCTCCAGAAGGAGTTCTCCATCGGCAACGTGCACCAGATTCCCGGCGTCGTGAAGGTCGTCGTGAACATGGGTGTCGGGGACGCCGCCAGGGACAGCAAGCTGATCGAGGGCGCGGTCCGTGACCTGTCCCTGATCACCGGCCAGAAGCCGGAGGTCCGCAGGGCCCGCAAGTCCATCGCGCAGTTCAAGCTGCGTGAGGGCCAGCCGATCGGTGCGCGCGTCACGCTGCGCGGCGACCGGATGTGGGAGTTCCTGGACCGGCTGCTCACCATCGCGCTGCCCCGTATCCGCGACTTCCGCGGCCTGTCGGCCAAGCAGTTCGACGGCAACGGCAACTACACGTTCGGTCTCAACGAGCAGTCGATGTTCCACGAGATCAACCCCGACGACATCGACCGTCCGCGAGGTATGGACGTCACCGTCGTCACCACCGCCACCACCGACGACGAGGGCCGGGCGCTGCTGCGCAAACTCGGCTTCCCGTTCAAGGAGAACTGAGCCGATGGCCAAGAAAGCGCTGATCACCAAGGCCGCGCGGAAGCCGAAGTTCGCGGTGCGCGGATACACCCGCTGCAACCGTTGCGGGCGGCCGCACTCGGTGTACCGCAAGTTCGGGCTGTGCCGGATCTGCCTCCGGGAGATGGCACACGCGGGCGAACTGCCCGGTGTCCACAAGTCCAGCTGGTAAGGCTCGAAACTCTATTTCCCAGTTCGCCACAGGCCCCGCTCGCTGCCGGCTCCGGGACACCGGAGCCGGACGGTCGGGGAACCAGGCGAGAAAGGTTGACAGGTCACCATGACGATGACCGACCCCATCGCAGACTTCTTGACCCGTCTGCGCAACGCGAACTCGGCTTACCACGACGAGGTCGTGCTTCCCCACTCGAAGATCAAGGCGAACATCGCCGAGATCCTCAAGCGCGAGGGCTACATCTCGAGCTACCGCGACGAGCCGGGCGAAAAGCACAAGAACCTGGTCGTCGAGCTGAAGTACGGCCCCAACCGGGAGCGGAGCATCGCCGGTCTCCGGCGCGTGTCCAAGCCGGGTCTGCGGGTGTACGCAAAATCGACCGAACTGCCGTCCGTGCTCGGTGGCCTCGGCGTCGCGATCATCTCGACGTCCGGTGGACTCCAGACCGACCGGCAGGCCAAGCGCAACAACGTGGGCGGCGAAGTCCTCGCCTACGTCTGGTAAGGAAGGGGGCACAGACATGTCACGCATCGGAAAGCTGCCGGTCGCCGTCCCCTCCGGGGTCGAGGTGACCATCGACGGTCAGCACATCTCTGTCAAGGGGCCCAAGGGCACCCTCGAGCACACTGTTGCGGAGCCCATCGTCGTCGAGCGCGACGAGGACGGCACCCTCCTGGTGAAGCGTCCGGACGACGAGCGGGTAAGCCGTTCCCTGCACGGACTCACCCGCACGCTGGTGAACAACCTCGTGGTGGGCGTGACCGACGGGTACGTCAAGAAGCTCGAGATCCACGGCGTCGGTTACCGCGTGCAGGCCAAGGGCTCGGACCTCGAGTTCGCCCTCGGCTACAGCCACCCGGTGAAGATCGAGGCCCCGGACGGCATCACCTTCACGGTGGAGTCGCCTACCCGGTTCTCGGTCTCCGGCATCGACAAGCAGAAGGTCGGCCAGACGGCTGCGGTCATCCGCAAGCTGCGCCGCCCGGACCCGTACAAGGGCAAGGGCCTGCGCTACGAGGGTGAGAAGATCCGCCGCAAGGTCGGAAAGACGGGTAAGTGATCATGAGCGACACGACTACCACCAAGCGCAAGCCGGTCGGCAAGGACATCTCGACCCGCCGCCGCGTCGCGAAGACCCGTCGGCACTTCCGCCTCCGCAAGAAGGTCAACGGGACGCCGGTGCGTCCGCGGCTGACCGTCAAGCGGTCCTCGCGGCACATCGCCGTGCAGGTGATCGACGATCTCGCCGGTCACACGCTGGTGTCGGCGTCGACCCTCGAAGCCGACCTCCGGTCGTTCGACGGCGACAAGACGGCCAAGGCCGCGAAGGTCGGCGAGCTCGTCGCCGAGCGGGCCAAGGCAGCCGGCATCGACGCGGTGGTGTTCGACCGTGGTGGCAACGCCTACCACGGCCGCATCGCGGCACTCGCCGACGCCGCCCGTGAGGCGGGGTTGAAGTTCTGATGCACATGCTCGTGAATGGAAGGAAAGCCTGATGCCGGGACGTACACGGCAATTCGGCGGCGGACAGGGCGGACCGGGAGGTCAGGGCGGCAACGACCGCAATGACCGTCGCGGTGGCGGTCGGGACCGGCGCGACAGCGGCCGTGGCGGGGCAGGCCAGGACAAGACCCCGCACCTCGAGAAGGTCGTGACGATCAACCGCGTCGCCAAGGTCGTCAAGGGCGGTCGTCGCTTCAGCTTCACCGCACTCGTCGTCGTCGGTGACGGTGACGGTCAGGTCGGCGTCGGCTACGGCAAGGCCAAGGAAGTTCCCGCGGCCATCGCCAAGGGCGTCGAGGAGGCGAAGAAGAACTTCTTCCGCGTTCCTCGCGTCGCAGGCACCATCCCGCACCCGGTGCAGGGTGAAGAGGCCGCCGGTGTGGTGCTGCTCCGTCCGGCGTCCGCCGGTACCGGGGTCATCGCCGGTGGTCCGGTGCGTGCGGTGCTGGAGTGCGCGGGCGTCCACGACGTGCTGTCGAAGTCGCTCGGCTCGGACAACGCGATCAACATCGTGCACGCGACCGTGGCGGCACTGAAGGGCCTGCAGCGCCCCGAGTCGGTGGCGGCCCGCCGTGGCCTCCCGCTCGAGGACGTCGCCCCGGCCCGGATGCTGCGTCAGCGTGCCGGCCAGGGGGTCTGACATGAGTCAGCTGAAGGTCACCCAGGTCAAGAGCAAGATCGGCACGAAGCACGCGCACCGCGAATCACTGCGCACCCTCGGGCTGCGCAAGATTCGCCAGAGCGTCGTGCGTGAGGACACCCCCCAGGTGCGCGGCCTGATCCACACCGTCCGCCACCTGGTGGAGGTTGAGGAGGTCCAGGCATGACCGCCATCAAGATCCACCACCTCCGCCCCGCTCCCGGCTCCAAGCGCGAAAAGATCCGGGTCGGCCGTGGTGAGGGTTCGAAGGGCAAGACCGCCGGTCGCGGCACGAAGGGCACCAAGGCCCGCAAGAACGTGCCCGCCGGCTTCGAGGGTGGGCAGATGCCCATCCACATGCGGCTGCCGAAGCTTCGCGGCTTCAAGAACCGCTTCCGCACCGAGTACCAGCCGGTGAACGTGGGCGACATCGCCAGGACGTTCGCCGATGGTGGTGCAGTGGACCAGCAGGAGCTGGCCGCGCACGGTCTCGTGCGCAAGGGCAAGCTCGTGAAGGTGCTCGGCAATGGTGACGTGAACGGCGTCAAGCTGGACATCACCGCCGACGCCTTCTCCGGTTCCGCCAAGGAGAAGATCGAGGCTGCCGGCGGCTCCGCCACCGTCAGCTGAGGGATGTGCACCAGCAGCGGCCCGTCCGGCACTCGCCGGGCGGGCTTGTTGCGTTTTCCCGCAATACCCGGGAAAACCCGTCGAACGGCGGGGGCCGAACAGGTGATCATCTCTCGTCTGACCGGCCGCACCTGCACCGCGACGTCGGCCTGCCCGGCGGGGGTGCTGCGGAAAACGCACACACGCTGCGGGCATGCCTGCCGAAGCTGTTACAGTCGGCGGCACGCTTCCGGGATAAGTGTGCCCTGAAGCGTTCCTGGCTTGCCTGCCAGTGAATTAGAGTTCCTGCCGGCCTCGTGCCGGCCAAGCCGATCGTCGGTCGGGACGACTGACGACGCCGAGGAGGTCCCCCGCGTGCTCAGCGCCTTCCGCTCGGCTCTCGCGACGCCGGATCTACGCAAGAAGATCCTGTTCACGCTAGCCATTGTCGCGGTCTACCGGATCGGTGCCGCCATTCCGGCTCCGGGGATTTCCTTCTCCGCTGTGCAGGCGTGCACCGCGCAGGCTGACCAGCAGGGCGTGTACCAGCTGCTGAACCTGTTCAGCGGCGGTGCGCTGCTGCAGCTGTCGCTGTTCGCGACGGGCATCATGCCCTACATCACGGCGAGCATCATCATCCAGCTGCTCACCGTGGTCATCCCTCGGTTCGAGGAGCTGAAGAAGGAAGGCCAGTCCGGCCAGAACAAGCTGACCCAGTACACCCGGTACCTCACGATCGCGCTGGCGATCCTGCAGGCCACCGGTGTGGTCGCGCTGGCCGACCGCGGCACCCTGTTCCAGGGCTGCTCGCAGCAGATCATCCCGGACAACAGCGTCTACTCGCTCGCGCTGATCGTGGTCACCATGACCGCGGGCACCGCGGTGATGATGTGGCTGGGCGAGCTCATCACCGAGCGCGGCGTCGGCAACGGCATGTCGGTGCTGATCTTCCTGAACATCGCGGCCCGCATCCCCTCCGAGGGCGCGAACATCCTGAGCAACGGCGGTGGCGTCGCGCTGGTCGTGGTTCTCGCGTTCGGCCTGGTGATCATCGCCAGTGTCATCTTCGTGGAGCAGGGCCAGCGACGGATCCCGGTGCAGTACGCCAAGCGCATGATCGGCAGGCGGATGTACGGCGGGACGTCGACCTACCTGCCGATCAAGGTGAACCAGGCCGGTGTCATCCCGGTCATCTTCGCCTCGTCGCTGCTGTACCTGCCGCAGTTGATCAGCCAGCTCATCGGTGACCCGAACAGCAACTCGGGCTGGCAGTCGTTCATCCAGAACTACATCGTGAACCAGGGCAGCTGGGTGCACATCCTGCTGTACTTCGCGCTGATCATCTTCTTCACGTACTTCTACATCACCATCACGTTCAACGTGGATGAGCGTGCCGAGGAGATGAAGAAGTTCGGCGGCTTCATCCCCGGCATCCGGCCAGGCCGTCCCACCGCGGAGTACCTGAGCTTCGTGCTCGGCCGGATCACCCTGCCGGGCTCGCTCTACCTCGGCATCATCGCGATCCTCCCGAACTTCTTCCTGTCCCTCACCGGTAGCGGGAACAACCAGAACTTCCCGTTCGGTGGCACAGCTGTGCTGATCATGGTCGGTGTCGGCCTCGACACCGTGAAGCAGATCGAAAGCCAGCTGATGCAGCGCAACTACGAAGGGTTCCTGAAGTGACGCGACTGGTTCTCGTCGGACCGCCAGGGGCGGGCAAGGGCACGCAGGCGGCGGCTCTGTCCGAGCAGCTGCGGATCCCGCACATCTCCACCGGTGACCTGTTCCGCGCGCACGTCGGACAGGAGACTCCGCTCGGCCAGGAGGCCAAGCGCTACCTGGACTCCGGCGAGCTCGTGCCGGACTCGGTCACCAACGAGATGGTGCGCGAGCGGCTGGCCGAACCGGACGCCAAGGCCGGGTTCCTGCTCGACGGCTTCCCCCGCAACACCAAGCAGGCCGAGGTGCTCGGCGAGATGCTGACCGGGGCGGACTCCCGGCTCGACGCGGTGATCCAGCTGCAGGTGCCGGAAGACGTGGTGGTCGGCAGGCTGATGTCGCGCGGCCGCTCGGACGACACCGAGGACGTGATCCGCCGGCGCCAGCAGGTCTACGTGTCCGAGACCGCGCCGCTGCTGGAGTACTACGCGGACATCCTGGTGACCGTCGACGGCGTGGGTGCGGTGGACGAGATTTCCGACCGCGTGCTGAAAGCGCTGCGCGACCGCACGTGAATCTCGGAGGACTGCGTGTTCTGCACCTGCTCCGGCGTGGGCGCATGATCGAGGTCAAAACCCCCGGTGAGCTGCAGGCGATGCGGGCGGCCGGGCTGGTCGTGGCCCGCACGCTGGCGGCTGTCCGGGACCGGGCGGTGGCCGGGGTCAGCACGGCCGAACTCGACGAGCTGGCCGAGCAGACCATCCGCGACGCGGGAGCGGTGCCCTCGTTCAAGGGCTATCACGGATTCCCCGGTTCGATCTGCGCCTCGGTGAACGAGCAGATCGTGCACGGCATCCCGTCGAAGGAGCAGGTGCTCGCCGACGGCGATCTGCTCTCCGTCGACTGCGGAGCGATCCTGGACGGCTGGCACGGCGATTCCGCGGTCACGCTGGCCATCGCGACCGTGACCGAACGGGACCGGAAGCTGTCCTCAGCCACCGAGCGGGCGATGTGGGCCGGTATCGAGGCGGTCCGCGCCGGTGCCCGGCTCACCGACGTCTCGTACGCCGTGCAGACCGCCGCCGAACAGGCCGGCCGCGACCACGGCATCGACTACGGGATGATCCTCGAGTACGGCGGGCACGGGATCGGCAGGCAGATGCACATGGAGCCGTTCCTGCCGAACGTCGGCAAGCCGGGCAAGGGCCCTCGGCTGAAGCCCGGTATGGCACTCGCGGTCGAGCCGATGCTGACCGGCGGCGGTGGCGAGACGCTGGAGCTGGAGGACGGCTGGACGGTCGTCACGGCCGACGGCTCGCAGTCCGCGCACTGGGAACACACCGTCGCGATCACCGAAGACGGCCCCTGGGTGCTGACTGCCCCCGAGGACTCCGCCGGCGCCTAGCACGCCCACCCCCCGTTCGCCGGACGCGACACGGGTTGCGTACACTGTCAACTCGGCGTGCTCATACGCCGGTTCCAGTGTGCTCGTGAATTGTCGCGGAACTTGGGGTCGGGGTGGAGTGTGCCGGACGCACCACCCGGTAAGCAAGGACTCGAGCTCAGATCGATCACGCTGTGTGTGTCGGGCGTGTATCAGGATTGCGGAGGACATGGCTAAGAAAGACGGGGCCATCGAAGTAGAGGGCCGCGTGGTGGAGCCGCTCCCCAACGCGATGTTCCGCGTCGAACTGGAGAACGGCCACAAGGTTCTCGCGCACATCAGCGGCAAGATGCGGCAGCACTACATCCGCATCCTGCCGGAGGACCGGGTACTCGTGGAGCTTTCGCCCTACGACCTGTCCCGCGGCCGCATCGTCTACCGCTACAAGTGATCGCGCCAGAGCCGAGAAGAGCAGGAAGCAGGAAGACGTGAAGGTCCAGCCGAGCGTCAAGAAGATCTGCGACAAGTGCAAGGTGATCCGCCGGCACGGCCGGATCATGGTGATCTGCGAGAACCTGCGTCACAAGCAGCGTCAGGGCTGACCACCGCACTGCAGCAGGCCGCTTGACGGCTACCCACCCTCCCCGTACCTGCCGGACCGCGTACGCGGTCCGGTTCGCCCCCGGACTTCAGGCCGGGGCCGGGACACCCGAGGCGCAAGCCACGGGCACGACAGGCGAGTCGGTTCCGGAACCGGACGGGGAGAAGACCTGAAGACGAAACCGAAGAAGGAGCACCAGTGGCACGACTCGCTGGCGTAGACCTCCCCCGCGAGAAGCGGTTGGAGATCGCGCTGACCTATATCTACGGCATCGGCCGTACCCGCTCGAAGCAGATGATCGCGGCCGCCGAGCTCAACGCGGACACCCGTGTGAAGGACCTCGCGGACGAGGACCTGATCAAGCTGCGCGAATACATCGATGAGAACTTCAAGGTCGAGGGTGACCTTCGCCGTGAGGTGAACGCCGACATCCGGCGCAAGATCGAGATCGGCACCTACCAGGGCCTGCGCTGGCGTCGTGGGCTGCCGGTCCGCGGTCAGCGGACCAAGACCAACGCCCGTACCCGGAAGGGCCCGAAGAAGACGGTCGCCGGCAAGAAGAAGGCTGGCAAGAAGTGAGCGTGCGAGGCAAGAAGGTCGTGCAGATGGGCGGCGGAAACCGTCGCGGTACGGCTTGTGTCTCGCCCAAGGCGCTCTACGCCCGCCCGATGGCGCTGCGCAACCTCTACACCGACGCCGGGTCCATCATCCGGCGCGGGCAGCAGGAAGCGGTCGCCGCTCACCAAGAGAACGCGCGTTAACAGGAGAACCCTCACAACATGCCACCGAAGTCTCGCACTACGGGGACCAAGAAGGTCCGCCGCAAGGAAAAGAAGAACATCGCGCACGGTCACGCGCACATCAAGAGCACCTTCAACAACACCATCGTCTCGATCACGGACCCGACCGGTGCCGTGATCGCGTGGGCCTCGAGCGGGCACGTGGGCTTCAAGGGCTCGCGCAAGTCCACCCCGTTCGCCGCGCAGATGGCCGCCGAGAACGCCGCCCGCAAGGCGGCCGAGCACGGCATGAAGAAGGTCGACGTGTTCGTGAAGGGTCCCGGTTCCGGCCGGGAGACCGCGATCCGCTCGCTGCAGGCCGCCGGTCTCGAGGTCGGCACCATCCAGGACGTGACCCCGCAGCCTCACAACGGCTGCCGCCCGCCCAAGCGGCGCCGGGTCTGAGGAACGGGGAGGAGTACTAACCAATGGCTCGTTACACCGGCCCCGCGACGCGCATCTCGCGTCGCCTCAAGGTCGACCTCATCGGCGGCGACCAGGCTTTCGAGCGTCGCCCGTACCCGCCCGGCCAGCACGGCCGCGGCCGGATCAAGGAGTCCGAGTACCTCCTGCAGTCGCAGGAGAAGCAGAAGGCTCGCTACACCTACGGCGTGCTCGAGCGGCAGTTCGTCCGGTACTACAAGGAGGCCGTGCGGCGTCCTGGCAAGACCGGTGAGGTGCTGCTGCAGATCCTCGAGTCCCGCCTGGACAACGTGATCTACCGGGCAGGCATCGCCCGCACCCGCCGTCAGGCGCGGCAGCTGGTGAGCCACGGCCACTTCCTGGTCAACGGGGTCAAGGTCAACGTCCCGTCGTACCAGGTGTCCAAGTGGGACATCATCGACGTGCGGGCGAAGTCCGCGGGCATGCTGCCGTTCGTCGCCGCGAAGGAGTCCTTCGGCGAGCGTCCGATCCCGGCATGGCTGCAGGTCGTCCAGTCCAACCTCCGCGTGCTGGTCCACCAGCTGCCGGAGCGTGCGCAGATCGACGTTCCGGTTCAGGAACAGCTGATCGTCGAGCTCTACTCGAAGTGATCCGGTGCCGGGCCCCTCGGGGTCTGGCCCGGTTCGCCGGCGGTCGCGCCCAGAGCGCGCGGCCGTCTCGCCATCCCTTCGGCGTCAAATGGCGGGCGCCGTCTGGAAAGGAAACGAAGGAATGCTGATTTCCCAGCGGCCGGCTCTCGGTGAAGAGACGGTCAACGAGACCCGCTCCCGGTTCACCATCGAACCGCTGGAGCCCGGCTTCGGCTACACGCTCGGCAACTCCCTGCGGCGCACGCTGCTGTCGTCCATCCCGGGCGCGGCCGTGACGAGCATCCGCATCGACGGCGTGCTGCACGAGTTCACCACCGTTCCCGGGGTGAAGGAGGATGTCACCGACATCATCCTGAACCTCAAGGAGCTCGTGGTGTCCTCGGAGGAGGACGAGCCGGTCACCATGTACCTGCGCAAGCAGGGCCCCGGTGAGGTCACGGCTGCCGACATCGTGCCGCCTGCGGGCGTCACCGTGCACAACCCGGATCTGCACATCGCGTCGCTGAACGGCAAGGGCAAGCTCGAGATCGAGCTCGTCGTCGAGCGCGGTCGCGGGTACGTTCCGGCCCTGCAGAACAAGCAGGCGGGCGCGGAGATCGGCCGGATCCCGGTCGACTCGATCTACTCGCCGGTGCTGAAGGTGACCTACAAGGTCGAGGCCACCCGTGTCGAGCAGCGCACCGACTTCGACAAGCTGATCCTTGACGTCGAGACCAAGCCGTCGATCACGCCGCGCGACGCGGTCGCCTCGTCCGGCAAGACGCTGGTGGAGCTGTTCGGTCTCGCTCGCGAGCTGAACGTCGACGCCGAGGGCATCGAGATCGGCCCGTCGCCGCAGGAGGCGGACACCATCGCCGCCTACGCGATGCCGATCGAGGACCTGGACCTCACCGTCCGGTCGTACAACTGCCTGAAGCGCGAAGGCATCCACACCGTCGGCGAACTGGTCTCGCGCAGCGAGGCCGACCTGCTCGACATCCGCAACTTCGGTGCCAAGTCGATCGACGAGGTCAAGCTGAAGCTGGTCGGTCTCGGTCTGGCGCTCAAGGACAGCCCGCCCGGGTTCGACCCGTCCGCGGCCGCTGCCGGCTACGACGGTGAAGGCTGGGCATCGGATGGGGTCGCCGGTATCGGCGGCGGGATTTCGGATGAGGGCCACGACGATGGCCAGGACTACGCAGAGACCGAGCAGCTCTGAGGCCTCGTGCCCGGACGCTGTGAGCTGAACGAGGAGAACCCATGCCCACCCCGACCAAGGGAGCCCGGCTCGGCGGGTCCGCCGCGCACGAGCGGCTGATTCTGGCCAACTTGGCCACGCAGCTGTTCGAGCACGGCAAGATCACCACCACCGAGGCGAAGGCTCGCCGGGTGCGCCCGCTGGCCGAGAAGCTCATCACCAAGGCGAAGCGGGGCGACCTGCACAACCGCCGCCAGGTGCAGCGGGTCGTCCGGGACAAGGACGTCGTGCACAAGCTGTTCGCCGAGATCGGTCCGCACTTCGCGGAGCGTGCGGGTGGTTACACCCGGATCACCAAGACGCTCCCGCGCAAGGGCGACAACGCCGCGATGGCGGTCATCGAGCTGGTCGCGGAGAAGACCGTGACGTCGGAGGCCGAGCGGGCGCGCAACACGAAGTTCGCCAAGGACGCCACTCCTGCCGAGGCACCGGCTGCCGTCGAGGAGACCGCTGCCGAGGAGACCACCGAGGAGGCCACCGCTGCTGCGGAGACCACCGAGGAGGCCCCGGCCGAGGCTGCTGCCGAGACCGACGCCGACGCGGACGCGGACGCCACGAAGGACTGAGTCCTGACTGCACCGTCGAACATGGACGAGCCCGCCACTTCCCCAGGGGAGGGCGGGCTCGTTCGTCTGCGCCTGGACGTGAGCTACGACGGCACGAACTTCTCGGGCTGGGCCCGGCAGCCGGGCAGACGCACCGTGCAGGCGTGCCTGGAGGAGGCACTGCACCGTCAGCCGCCGGGGGCCGAGGTGCCGAAATCCGTGGTCGTTGCAGGGCGTACCGACGCCGGGGTGCACGCGAGCGGGCAGGTCGTGCACGTCGACGTGGTCCCGTGCGAGCCGGATGTCCCCGGCCGGATCCCGGTGGACGAGCACGGGATCCCCGATCTGACCCGGATGCGGGGACGCTGGAACAAGCTGCTGCCCGCCGACGTCCGGGTGCTGCGGGCGCAGGTGGCGCCGGACGGTTTCGACGCCAGGTTCTCCGCGATCCGGCGGCACTACCGTTACCGCGTCTCGGATGCGCCGTGGGGGGTGGATCCGTTGCGCCGCAACGACACCCTCGCCTGGGGCCGTCCGCTGTCGACGGACCGGATGAACGAGGCCGCGCGGTCCCTGCTCGGCCTGCAGGACTTCGCCGCCTACTGCAAGCAGCGCGAGGGCGGCACCACAATCCGTGAACTGCAGCTGCTGGAATGGACGCGGATCGACGAGCACCTGCTGGAGGTCCACGTCACCGCGGACGCGTTCTGTCACTCGATGGTCCGCAGCCTGGTCGGGGTCCTCCTGCACGTCGGAGACGGCCGTCGCGGCGTCGACTGGCCGGGTGCCGTCCTGGGCAGCCGGCGGCGGGAAAGCACGGTAGCCCCGGCACACGGCCTCACCCTGACCGCAGTGGACTACCCACCGGAAGAAGAGCTGGCCGCACGCGCGGAACAAACCCGCAACGTGCGTTCGGCACCGGATCGGTAGGCGTGTCCGGTATTTCGGCGTAGCCAGAGGACCGATCCGCTCGACGTGAATGCGGTGCCGAGCACCTCGTCCAGGATCTTCTGCCAGACGCCGTCATGGTCCAGAGTGGACTTCAGGACGGAGTCGAGCAGCATCCGGTCGACGTGGTTGTTGAACAGCGCGCGAGATTCCGCGCCGAGCGCGGTACCCAATCCCGCGCGGCGGGAAGCCGATGGGGTCGTGGTGCACGCCGATTCCCGTGACCTTCGTCGCGAGGAGCTCGCGCGGAATGCTCATCCCGGACGCCTCGGTCCGCCCGGGATGAGCAGAGCGGCTCCCGGAGGCCTTGCTGCGGCCGGAAGGTGCACCCGTCCGGTTTCGCGTAGTCGGGCACTTTCAGCGACGTGCATTCGGTGCGCTGGTCGTCCGAGGGCCAGCTGCCCGCGGCTTCCGGTCCAGGTCGGTCGCTGCCGTCGGGACGCCTGGCGCCGGCAGCCGTCCGGCGAGCACCGGGACGATCAGCGTGGTGATTTCCTCCGGCCATTCCGGGCACGCTGCCCGCCGCGGCCGATCGGCTGCGGCGGGGACGCCGATCGGCCTGCGGTCAGTCGCCTCGGCGGACCGGGCCGAGCAGCTGCTGTTCCTTCTGCGTGGTGACCAGGCGCAGCGGGCGCCACAGATTGCGGCCCAGTGCCACCACTTGGTCGTCCTTGAGCGTGGTCAGCTGGCGCATCATCTGCGGCGGCAGCCGCCAGATCCGGGCGGCCAGTTCCGCCTGCCCCGCGGGCAGCCGCTGCATCAGCACGAGGTCCGCGGCGTTGGCCGTGGCGCCCGCCTGCGGGTGCAGGTACGGCAGCACGTACACCGTGGTCTGCCACGGCGATCGGGGCGGGAACAGGTCCTGCGGGGTCGGCCCGCCGTCGGTCACCACAAGCAACGGGGCGTCCTCGGACGGGCGCGGCAGCTCGACCGGGGACAGCCGGCGGATCTGCACCAGAGGCGACGGCCGTCCGTCCGGCCCGCCTGCGGCCTGGGACAGCACCTGCCACGCTGCCGGACGCCCGGTGGCCACGACCACCCATGCGCCGACGGCCATCGCCCGCAAGGCCACCTGGCGAGCCAGGTAGAGCCCGCCGACGAGCACGATGCGCGTCGGGGTCGACCGCAGTGCCGACACGGTGAGCGGTTCACCCTTGAGACCGGAGCCGAGGACGATGCCGCCGCGGTCGCCGGACGGGCTGATCGCGTCGAGCATCGCGGGGTCGACGGCGAACTCCGGCGCCACCCCGACGTTCTGGCCTGCGTCGCGGACGCGGGTGGTCATGCCGTACCTCCGATCGGCAGGGTCGCGGCGAACGCGGAGACCTGCAGGCCCCGCAACGGGGTCAGGTCGACGCCGAGCCGCTCCGAGATGGTCTGCAGCCGCTGGTCGGCGGCGTCGAGCTCGCGCGGGTTGCGGGCGCTGAGCCGGACCACGCCGCGCAGGCCGATGCGGCCCTCGTCGACGGACGGCGAAATCGACATGGCGACCGTGGCCGACAGCGCCCGCACACTGGTGAGTGCGTTCAGGCTGCCGTTGATCTTGCCCTTCGGCCAGTTCGTGATCGCGTAGCTGGAGTGCCCGATGCCGGCTGCGGTGACACCGGTCCAGTTCTCCTGCAGGCCGACCTTCGTGGCCGAACCGGCAACCGACGTGAGTTCCGCCGCGGAGATGCTGGCCCGCAGCAGCTCGTCCGGATCAAGCGGACGCGTCGGGACACCCTGCGATTCGAGCGCGTTGCGCACTCGCGAGAGCGCGCCGATCAATGCCCGGTGCGCACCGACGACACCGCCACCACGTTCCCGGATCGCGTCCGGGCAACGCCGCGGGTCGAGCCGGACGGCGATCCAGGTGGTGCGCCGCGCCGCCGCGGGCAGCGGGCCGAGCACCTCCATGTACGAGCTGAGCGCAGGCGAGTCCGACGGCAGCGCCGCCGAACCGGGGTAGCTGTGCCAGATCATCTGGATGGAATCGAGTACCACGCCGCGGTCTTCGAGGCACGGAGCCAGCGCGGACAGCGGCAGGCTCGGCGCGCCGCCTGCCTGGCTGATCAACGCCGGTGCCGGCTCCACGAGCAGCACCGCGGTCCACGTGCCGTCGTTCCAGGAGATCCCGACCTGCTGCCGCTCGTGGTCGACGCCGTGCGCCACCACGAGGTCCGGCACGGCCAGCCGCAGCAGGTTCACCCGCGCGTCCTCCGGGCCGGTGACCGTGCTCTCCTCCGGCAGCTCCTCGAGGTCGGGCGGCGGCGGAGTCGCGACCCGGCCGCGCGAGCGGAACCGGTAGCGCAGGGTGAGGCCGAGCCATTGGGTGAACCAGAGTCCGCCCCAGCGCAGGAACGCCAGGATCAGCCCGACGACGGCCACCCCGATCGCGACGTACTTGAGCGACATGGTGATCGCGAGCAGCACCAGCCCGATCGCGACGGCGATCTCCAGCAGCACCAGGTTCGCGACCGGCAACGGGCCGAGGGTGATCCCCCCGGAGCGCTGCCGGGAAGGCGGCGCGATCCGCACCCCCGCCGACTGCGGGGCGGATTCACCACTGCCCTCCGGCGACCCACCGGGACCGCCGGTGCCACCGCCCCCGGGACCGCCAGGCCCACCGGGACCACCGCCCCCGGGCCCACCGGGACCACCAGGTCCGCCGGGGCCGCCAGGTCCACCGGGACCGCCGGGTCCGTTACCGCCGGGACCGCCGGGCCTGCCCGGTCCACCGGGGCCGGGCCGCCCGGTCCGGGGCCCGCCGGGACCACCCGGACCATTCGGTCCACCAGGGCCGTTCGGTCCACCGGGCTTGCCGGGACCACCGGGGCCTGCCGGGCCGTTCGGTCCGCCGGGTTTGCCGGGGCCGCCAGGACCGGGACCGGGCTTGCCCGGTCCACCGGGGCCGCTCGGCTTGCCGGGACCGCCGGGTCCGGGCCGTCCGGGACCGCCAGGACCACCGGGACCGCCAGGACCAGGCTTGCCCGGTCCGCCCGGTCCGCCCGGTCCGCCGGGACCACCAGGTCCGGCAGGGGCGCGAGGGGGCATTCCCGGCCCGCCCGGTGCCACGCCAGGGCCGCCGGTTCTCCCCGGCCGCTGAGGCGGGCCCGGGGGCCGTCCTCCGGGCGGCGGTGGCGGTCCTTGCGGACCAGGCGGACGTGGAGGCGTGCTGACGGACATCCGCGCGTTCTCTTCCCCTCGTGAGTGCTACGTACCCGGAAAGCCGGTCCCGGGGTGTCCGACCCTAGCCGGAGTTGGTAGAAACCCCACACCAGACGGTCCCCGTACGGCTATCCTGCGGAACCGTACCGCGACGGGGAGGACTGTAGGTCGAGAATGCCATCAACACCCACGACTAAGTCTCAGGTTCAGGCTTACAAGTTCGTGCTGCGTCGGATGCAGTCGGCCCTCGTCCGCCGCGACGCGGTGATGCTGCACGATCCGATGCGCACTCATTCACGCGCCACCGTCGTCGGGGTCATCCTCGGCGTGCTCGGCGCGGTCGTCTTCGTGTTGTGGGGCCTGCTCAGCCCTGCTCCCTCGGTGCCGTCGTCGGACAGCATCGTGATCGGCGAGCAGTCCGGCACGGTGTACGTCGTCAGCGGGAATCCGCAGCGGCTGATCCCCACCTTCAACCTTGCGTCCGCGCGGCTGATCCTGATGGCGCAGAAGCAGCAGGCCGCCGATCAGCAGCAGGGTGGTCAGCAACAGGGCGCGCAGCAGGCGCAGGCCGAAGTGAAGCCGGCCACTGTCGTGTCGGATGAACAGCTGAAGAACATCCCGCGCGAGAAACTGACCGGGATTCCGGACGGACCGCAGCTGCTGCCGGACGCCGATCAACGCATTTCACCCGATTGGGCGGTCTGCGATGAGGTGAAACTCGATCCGCAGCTGCCGCAGCCGGACAGCGTCGGCCAGACCGACACCGACGTGCTCGCCGGCGTTCCGAACCCGGGCACCGAACTGCAGGACAACCAGGCACTGCTCGGCGATGCAGGCAACGGCAAGACCTACCTGATCTACCGGCTGGCGCCGACGCAGAGCCGGCCGAACGCGAACACCGTGCGGGCCGAGATCCCGCTCGGCGTCAACGATCCGGTGCGTGCCGCACTGCAGCTGCCGACCAAGTCCCGCAAGGTGTCGCAGGCCTTCCTGAACGCGATCCCGGAGGTCGCGAAGCTGGTGCCGCCGGAGGTCCCCGGGGCGGGGCAGCCGCCGTCGCAGAACTTCCAGGGCCTGAGCATCGGTGACGTGTTCTCCACCCAGCCCGCCGGCTCGGCTCCGGAGTTCTGGCTGATCACGCAGAACGGCATCCAGAAGGTCTCGCCCGCTGTCGCGGACATCGTGCGCACCGCTCGCAGCGGCAGTACCGGCAGCACACCGGTGCTCCCGCTGCCGAGCATCAACAACGTCCAGCAGCTGCAGAAGAACGACCCCGGTTACATCAAGGTCGACGACTACCCGACCACGGTGCCGACGGTGCTGGACGCCGCGCAGGGCTCGCCGGTCGCCTGCCTCGGCTGGTCGCTCAACGCCGCGCACAACCAGGCGCACACGTCGGTGTACGTCAACAACCGGATCCCGGTGGACAAGAACGCGGACGGCACGTCGCGGATCCTCGGCGTCAGCAACACCGGCCCGAACGGACTGCCGATCACCGGCTTCTACATGCCCTCCGGGTACGGCGCGGTGGTGCAGTCGGCCACCGAATCGGATGCGACCCTCGGCAAGGGTCCGATCCAGCTGATCTCCGACCGCGGCCTGCGCTACGGGATACCGGACACCGCGACCGCGGACGGACTGGGACTGGACAACCGGTTGCCTGCACCGGAGTCGATCATCGGGCTGCTGCCGACCGGATCGTCACTGAACACGCAGAACGTGCTCAAGCAGTTCGACTCGGTGCCCATCGACCCGAATGCCGGATCGTTCCCGCAGGCGAACAACCAGCAGGCCGCGGGGAACTGACCGGCGGTCCCGTCCGTCACACTCGACACACCACCGGGTGAAGCGGAGGGAATGTCGTGACAGCGCCGGAAAGCATGCCGGAAACAGCTGCCGTGCGGATCGACGGTGCGATCGTCGGCGGCTACGCGGCGAAGGTCGCGCGGGCGGCCGACGAACTGTCGGCGGCCGCGGCCGAGGTCGGGCAGGGTGCCACGGCGCCGGAGACGTACGGCGGGCTCGGCGCGGAACTCGGTGTCGGCGAGTCGTACGCACGCGCCGCAGAGGCGCTGCGACGCCAGCTCGGCGCCGGGGTGAGCGCGTTGCAGTCGGTCACCGAGGCGCTGGAACAGCTCAGCACGGGCCACGCACAGCGCGACGCCGACGCGGCCGAGCAGATCGAGCGTGCCGGGAGGATCTCGTGACCGAGCCGTCACTGGCATTCGTGTCCGAGCTCGCCAGGGAACTCGGCGCGGCCGATCCGGTCGAGACGTACTACCGGCCGCTGACCGGACGGTGGGCGGAACTGACCGAGGAGT
Organism: Amycolatopsis ultiminotia; assembly: GCF_039536925.1. NCBI lineage: Bacteria > Bacillati > Actinomycetota > Actinomycetes > Pseudonocardiales > Pseudonocardiaceae > Amycolatopsis > Amycolatopsis ultiminotia. The sequence goes on from NZ_BAAAZN010000004.1 coordinate 94,507, forward strand.
CCGGCAGGCTGCGAGCGGCGGCAGGTACCGCCGCCAGGGTTTCCGCGGACCTGGCGGAGGACCTCGGCAGGCTCGACGCCTCGTGGACCGGTCCGGACGCAGACGCGTTTGTCGCCTACCTGAGCGAAATTCGGTCGGCCAGCGAAGGTGCCGAGGACGCTCTCGAGGCGCTCGCAGGCGCGCTCGACGAACTGGCCGAATCGGTGCGCCGGATCGTCGACGCCGCCGAGGAGGTCATCGTGGACGCGGCCGATCTGCTTTCCGAGTCGGCCATGTTGCCTGCCGGCGGGACCGGCAGGGCCCGGGCGCAGCTGCGGGAGACCGGCCAATCGCTGCAGTCACTCCACTCCTCGGCACAGGACGTGCTCCAGCAGTTCGCCCGGCTCTGCGACGGGGTGGACGCGCCGTCGAACCAGGAGTCGAGCATCGAGCTGCGACACCGCTATCCGGCTGAGCAGTTCCGGCTCCAGTCCGCCGCTGCCGGGACCGCATTCGATCCGCAGGACGCGGACACGACGGCTGCCGCTGCAACCGATCCGCAGGACGCGACGTCGAGCGACGACTCCGTTGCCCCGTCGTCGGTGGAGCAGGGCAAGCAGACTGCTGCCGACCCGCGGGCGGAGCCGGGACAGGCCGCTGTGCCGCCGCCGGTCGAGCCGGCACCCGCGCCCGCGCAAGGGGAGGCGAACCAGGGCGCCGGCATGCCGATGATGCCGATGATGGGTTTCGGCGGCCTCGGCGGCGGTGGTGGCGGCGACTCCCGGAAGGGGCGGCAGCGCACCGCCGCCAAGCCGTCGGAGATCTTCGGCGAGCCGGAGCCCGTCACACCACCGGTGCTCGGCGTGGATCCCGCCGCCGAGAAGGCCGGTAAGCGCGGAAAACCCCGGAAATGACCAGCGGGGCCGCCCGCCGCGGCAGAACGCGGTGAGCGGCCCCTGAGCCGTTTCCGGGGTCAGCGAGTCGGTGTGGTCGGCCGCCGGTTGCGCCGGATCGTGTGCATCACGAACAGGGTGATCACCAACGCGGCCAGCCCGCCGCCGGTGCCCGCGAGCGCGACGATCATCGGCGTGCTGCTGACGCCGTCGCCTGGCGGCAGATTCGCCTGCTGCACCATCGGTTTCGGTACGGCGAGGTTGCCGACGTCGCCCGGCAGATTGGCGGTGAGCGCGGCGACCGGGTCGATCACGCCGTAACCCACGAAATCGTCGTGCCCGCCCGGTGCGGCCGGGTGCTGCGCGGTCGCCTCGATCCGCTTGATCACTTCGCGGGCCTGGAGATTCGGGAACATCGACCGCACGAGTGCGGCGACCCCTGCTACGTACGGCGCGGCGAAACTGGTGCCCTGGATGGGCGTGGCCTGGTCGCCGTTGGTGATGACCCGGTTGGCCAGCCCGCTCGAGCCCTCGGCCGGGTCCAGCGACACGATGTCGGTACCCGGCGCAGCCACCCCGACCCACGGACCGTGCACGCTGAAGTTCGCGACGCCGCCCTTTTCGTCGATCGCGCCGACGGACAGCACGTCGTTGACGAACCACGGTGGCGTGACGATGGATTTCGGCTTGTTCGGGTCGGCCTGGTCGTTCTGCGGGCAGCCTTCGGACACGTTGCCCGCCGCGGCGACCACGACGACGTTGTTGTCCGCGGCGTACTTGACCGCGGCCTGCACCTGCTGCTCGCCTTCCTGGATGTCACCAGGTCCGGTGGCCGCGCGGCAGTGGTCCAGCGACATGTTGATCACACCGGGCCGCTGGTCCAGCGGCTTGTCGGCGATCCCGCGGATGATCTCCGCGAGGGTGCTCAGCGTGCCCGCGGTGCCTTCCTTCTGGATCTGCCGGTTGTCCCCGTCGTTGTTGCCCTGCTGCGGCCCGGTGCCGCCGACCTCGCCGCCGCCGTTCGCGGGCGGCAGTTGGCTGCCGGTGTTGCCGGGCGGATTCCCGCTGTCGCCCCCTGCGGGCGGATTGCCGCTGTCGCCGCCTGCGGGCGGCGAGGAGGACTTGTCGTCGGGCGCGTAGTTTTCGCTCAGCTGCCGGTAGGACACGATCCGGGCGTCCGGCGCGACGCCGATGAAGCCGACCTTCGGGTCCTGCGGGTTCCCCGCGATGATGCCCGCGACCTCGGTGCCGTGGCCGTCGCAGTCCTCCAGGCCACCCGCCTGGCCGTGGGTCGGGGTGGCGACGTACTCGCCGCCGCTTTCCACCCGGCCCTGGAACCACGGGTGCTGGGTCACGCCGGTGTCGACCACCGCGACCCGCTGATTGCCGCCGACGCTCTTGGTCGCCGCGCGGACGATGTCCTGTGCCTTCTGCAGCTGCAGGTAGTCCTGGCCCCACGGGCGGAAGTTGATCTCGACGTTCTGGCCGAGGCTCCGCTGCACACAAGCCGTCTTCTGGGTGTACGCCTTGTCCGGCTGCTTGGTGTCGACCGGCAGTCCGTCGTAGCCGTTCAACGGCGGGGGACTGGCCCAGGTGCCCGCCGGGGCTTCGGTGACCTGTGCGGACGCCGGTGCGGCCGCGAACGGGGACAGCACCCCGAACCCGGCCGCGAGCACGGCGACCCCGGCCCGGCCGGGAAGGCCGAGCCTGCGGTGGAGGAAACGTCGCGCGGCCATGTCGGGGCTCACTTGAGGTTGAGGTGGCGCAGCGTCATGTAGAGGTCCATCACGCCGAGCGCGAGCGGCAGTACCACCGCGATGCAGATCGCCTCGATGATCTCCACGGTCCGCCGCAGCGGAGGCGAGAACCGCTGGTTCGGGAAGATCACCCCGACCACCAGCGAACCCGCGGCGACCAGGACCAGCACGACGAACACGTACAGCAGCCGGTACTCCGCCTGCACCGAGAACAGCCAGCCGAGCAGGATGCCCGCCGCGGCGATCATGCCCGTGGTGAGCAGCGCGATCGCCTGTGCGCCGTTGGCGTAGGCCCGCGCCCGCAGCAGCAGCACCAAGGTGGCGACGACGCCGAGGATGGGGCCGAAGACGTTCGGCGCGGTGGCCGCGATGACCGCGGACAGCGCGGCGGTGGCCCCGCAGCCGATCATCAGGCCGGTCATGTAGTCGTGCGCGACCGAGGTGCGCTGCTCGATGGCGTGGTAGTCGGGGAAGCCGGAGTCCTCCTTGAGCTCCTCCGCGGTGCCCGGCACGTGCGGCAGCGGCAGCTTGGCCAGCCAGATCGTGGTGCGTGGCAGGAGTGAGATGCAGGCGAGCGCCACCGCGACGACACCCGCGGCGACCGCCGGCGTCGTGGCCGAGGTGACGAGCGTGGCCACGAGGAACGCGACCGCACCGAAGGCACCTGCGGTGGCGGCGGCGATGAAGACCCGGATACCCGCGCCGACGACCAGGATGCAGACCGCCGCGACGATCAGCATCAGCACCGCGCCGAGCAGCAGGTTCGCCCGGACGGACAGCCCCGGCACGATGTAGAACCCGCTCACGAAGGCCAGCGGCACGCCGCCCGCGGCGGCGATCAGCACGCCGGTCGCCTCCGCCTGGTAACCCTTGGCTAGCGTTGCGCCGACCGCGACGCAGGCGATCGCGCCCAGGCCGCCGGCGAGAGCCGAGCCGAGCGCGGACCCGCCGTAGAGGGAGCCGCCGAAGAACAGTGCGAGTGCCGAGGCGATCAGGGCCAGGCCACCGGCCACGTGCCCGAAGCGCTGGGCGGTCTCCTTCGTCCACGGCCGGAAGGAGTCCGGATCGGCCTCCGCGATGGCGTCCACGACGTCGTCGTACAGCGGCGGCGGCGGGTTCTCGTTGCGTTTGCGCAGCTGCAGCAGCTCACCGTCGATGACACCGAGCGAGGCCAGCGTGCGGCTCGGGTCCAGCGGGGCGTCGCCGAGCTTGGCCAGTGCCCATCCACCGTGCCGGGCGCCGCCGTCCGGGGTGACCTCCTTGGCCATGTCCAGGAGCATCGGCAGCAGGTCGGCGACCGCGACGTCGGCCGGCAGCGCGACGTCGATGCGTGTCGTCGGCGCGACTACCGTGACCCTGCTGAATACCGTCGTGCCCGTTGCCACTAGATGCCCCCGCTCTGATGAGTCAGCTCCCGGGGGAACTTATACCGAACCCGGTGACAGGTTTCAGCGGCTGTCCGTAAATCGTCGTCGAAAATACCCGGACAGGCGCTCCGGGCGGCTGCTCGGCGCTTACTGTCGGTGGTGGTCCCTACACTCGAGCGCGACGAGGGAGGGGTCCGGCCGTGGCCGGGAGAGGGGAGTGGGCGATGCTGATCCGGGAGTTGCCCGGATTTCCGGGACGACGTTCGATAGGTTGTCCCGCGCACCCGGGTGCAGGTCGCCGGACGGCAGGCGTCGAGCAGGAGTAGAGGGGTCCTTCGATGAGCACGCTGCAGTTCAAGAAGTCGCCGCGGCTGGCCGCGCCGCGTCCACCCGGCGGCGAGGTGCACCTCGAGCCGCCGCCCGAGGTGCCCCGCACGATCCCCGGCAACATCGTCGCGAAGGCGATTCCCGGCGTGATGATCTTCGCCTCGCTCGGGATGATGGTTTTCATGTTCACCGCCGGCGGGCGGCAGCCGACCACGATCATGATGAGCGGCATGATGCTGATGGGCACCGTCGGCATGCTCGCCGGTGGCGGCGGCAAGGGGGGCGGCGCCAAGAAGGCCGAGATGGACGAGGACCGCAAGGATTATCTGCGGTATCTGGGGCAGATGCGGGATCGTGCCCGTGAGGCGATGGTTGATCAGCGGGCGGCGTTGGAGTGGGTGCACCCGGATCCGCAGTCGTTGTGGTCGTTGGCGGCGAGCCGTCGGATGTGGGAGCGGCGGCAGAACGATCAGGATTTTCTGCATTTGCGGGTAGGACGGAGTTCGCATCGGCTGGCGACGCGGCTGGTGCCGCCGCAGACGGGTCCGGTTGACGAGCTGGAGCCGATTGCGACGTTGGCGTTGCGTCGGTTTGTGCGGGCGCATTCGATTGTGCCGGATTTGCCGACGCAGATCACGTTGCGTGGTTTTGCTGCGGTCAGCATGCAGGGTGAGCGGGGTCTGACGCGGGCGTTGACCAGGGCGATGGTGGCGCAGCTGGTGTCGTTTCACAGTCCGGACGACGTGATGATCGCGGTGGCCACGAGCGGTCGGGCGAAAGAGGAGTGGGAGTGGGCCAAGTGGCTTCCGCATGTGCAGCATCCGTCGGTGTCGGATGGTATCGGGCAGTTGCGGATGATGGCCGGGTCGTTGGCTCAGGTGGAAACGTGGCTGGACGAGGAGTTGCGGGAGCGGCAGCGGTTTTCGCGGAATGCGACGCCGCCGCCGGATCAGCCGCATGTGGTGATCATTGTTGATGACGGTGAGGTGACGCGGGAAGAGCAGATCATTCTGGAGGAGGGTCTGGTCGGCGTCACGTTGATTGATTTGTCGGATTCGATCGGGAATCTGGCTGCGCGGCGGGGTTTGCGGTTGGTGGTGGAGGAAGAGCGGTTGGGTGCTCGGAGTGCCGGCGGGGTGGAGTGGTTCGGCCGGCCGGATCGGTTGTCGGTGGTGGAGGCAGAGGCGTTGGCGCGGTTGATTGCGCCGTATCGGGTGAGTTCGGGTGGGGTTGAGGCGACCGACGACGAGCCGTTGTTGTCGAATCCGACGTTGTTGGAGTTGCTGGGGATTCCCGGGGATCCGATGACGTTTGACGTGCAGGGGGCGTGGCGGCCGCGGCCGGTGCGTGATCGGTACCGGGTGCCGTTCGGGGTGGGTGAGTACGGGCAGGCGGTGGAGCTGGACATCAAGGAAGCCGCGATGGAGGGCATGGGCCCGCACGGGTTGTGCATCGGGGCGACCGGTTCGGGTAAGTCGGAGTTTTTGCGGACGTTGGTGCTCGGGTTGCTCGCCACGCATTCGAGCACGGCGTTGAACATGATTCTGGTGGACTTCAAGGGTGGCGCGACGTTCCTGGGGTTGGACAAGGCGCCGCACGTGGCGGCGACGATCACCAACCTGGCGGGTGATCTGACGTTGGTCGACCGGATGAAGGACGCGATCGCGGGAGAGGTTGCGCGCCGGCAGGAGGTGCTGGCGAAGGGCAACTACAAGAATGTGTGGGATTACGAGAAGGCCCGGGAGAACGGGGCTGATATCGACCCGCTGCCGGCACTGTTCATTTGTATTGACGAGTTTTCGGAGATGTTGACGGCGAAGCCGGACTTCATCGATATCTTCCTGCAGATCGGCCGGGTGGGCCGGTCGCTGCAGATGCATATGTTGCTGGCGTCGCAGCGGCTGGAAGAGGGCAAGCTGCGTGGTCTGGACACGTTCTTGTCGTATCGGATCGGGTTGAAGACGTTTTCCGCGGCGGAGTCGCGGGCGGCGATCGGGGTGCCGGATGCGTTCGAGCTGCCCTCGATCCCGGGGTCGGGGTATTTGAAGTTCGACACGTCGACGATGGTGCGGTTCAAGGCGTCGTATGTGTCGGGCCCGTATCGGCCTGCCGGGATCAAGGCGGCGGGGCCGGCGGCGACGGTGGTGCGAGCGGACAAGCGGCCGCAGTTGTTCGTGCCGGATTTCGTGGAGTTGCCGCCGGAACCGGAGCCGGAGCCGGAACCGGTCGAGGATGAGCCGAAGCAGCAGGAGTCGGAGGAGACGACCGAGCCCAGTGAACTGGAGGTGATCGTCGATCGGCTGATCGGGCAGGGCCCGCCCGCGCATGAGGTGTGGCTGCCGCCGTTGGACGAGCCGAGTTCGCTGGACACGATGTTGCCGAACCTGAATCCGACCGAGGATCGCGGGTTGTCGCCGGTCGGGTTTTTCGGCAACGGCCGGTTGCAGGTGCCGATCGGGATTGTGGACCGCCCGTTCGAACAGCGGCGTGACCTGCTGTGGGGTGATTTCTCCGGGGCCGCCGGGCACGGCATCGTGGCGGGGGGTCCGCAGTCGGGCAAGTCCACGATGCTGCGGACGTTGATCATGTCGATGGCGTTGACCCACACCCCGGAGGAAGTGCAGTTCTACTGCCTGGATCTCGGTGGTGGCACGCTGGCCGGGCTGGCGGACCTGCCGCACGTCGGCGGGGTCGCCGTCGCACGGCGGGAGCCGGACAAGGCACGGCGGATCGTGGCGGAGCTGACCACGCTGATGACCGAACGCGAGGGCCGGTTCGGGGCGCTGGGCGTCGACTCGATGACCGAGTTCCGCAACCGGAAACGGCGTGGGGAGATCACCGCCGAGCAGGACGGGTTCGGCGACGCATTCCTGGTGGTGGACAACTGGCGGGCGTTGCGTGACGATTTCGACGAACTGGAACAGTCGATCACCCGGCTTGCGACCCAGGGCCTGGCCTACGGGGTGCACGTGGTGATTTCCGCGAACCGGTGGGCCGATCTGCGCCCGGCGATCAAGGACATGCTCGGCACCCGGTTCGAGCTGCGGCTGGGTGATCCGACCGAGTCGGAGATGGACCGCCGCACCGCGGGCAACGTCCCGCCAGGGCGTCCGGGCCGCGGCCTGACCCGCGACAAGCTGCACCTGCTGACCGGGCTGCCCCGGATCGACGGCTCCAGCGATCCGGACACCGTCGCCGCCGGGGTCGCCGACGCGGTCGCGAAGATCCGGGGCGCGTGGCGCGGCCGGGTCGCGCCGCAGGTGCGGCTGCTGCCGGAACTGATCACCTACGAGGACGTGGTGGCCCAGGATCCGCACCGCGACTCCAAACTGGTGCCGTTCGGGGTCAACGAGGAAAACCTCGCCCCGGTGTATCTGGACTTCGACGCCGAACCGCACTACTTCGCGTTCGCCGACGGCGAGTCCGGGAAGACGAACCTGCTGCGCCAGATCGCCCGCGGGATCACCGAGCGCTACTCCCCGCAAGAAGGCGTCATCCTGCTCGTGGACTACCGGCGCACGATGCTCGGCTTCCTCCAGGGCGATTCGCTGCTCGGCTACGCGGTGTCCTCGGCACAACTGGACAGCATGATCCAGGACGTGCACGGATCCATGACCCGGCGGCTGCCCGGCCCCGACGTCACCCAGGAACAGCTCAAGAACCGATCCTGGTGGACCGGACCGGAACTGTTCATCATGGTCGACGACTACGACCTGGTCGCAACCCAGACCTCGAACCCGCTCAAGCCGTTGTCCGAGTTCCTCGCCCAGGCCAAGGACGTCGGCCTGCACCTGATCGTGGTCCGCCGCACCGGTGGCGCCTCGCGCGCCTCCTACGACCCCATCATCGGGAAACTCAAGGAACTCGCCGCACCCGGCATGGTGATGAACGGCTCCAAGGACGAAGGCGCCCTCATCGGCAACATCAAACCCGGACCCATGCCCCCCGGCCGCGGCACCATGCTCAGCCGCAAGGGCGGCCGCCAACTCATCCAGGTCTCATGGATCCAACCCGACTGACAAGCACAGACGCCCGCTCGTGCGGCGGTAGGGGTATCGGGTGACGGTGCGGGTCGCGGTCGACTTCGGGACGTCGAGCACTTGTGTCGTCGCTTCGGTCAACGGCCGTGAACCGCAGGTTGTGGTCATCGACGGGCAGCCGCTGATGTCGTCCGCGGTCTACGTGGCCGCGGACGGCACGCTGTTCGTCGGGCAGGAGGCGGAACGGCAGGCGGCCGTCGACCCGTCGCGCTACGAGCCGAACCCGAAGCGGCGGATCGACGAGGGCGATCTGCTGCTCGGTGACTCCGTGCTGCGGGTGACCGACGTGGTGCACGCGGTGCTGGCCCGCGCCGTCGCAGAGGCGAGGCGGATCGCCGGGCAGGCGGAGGTCGACCTCCTGGTGCTCACGCATCCGGCGGACTGGGGCGCGATCCGTACCCGGCTGCTGCGGCAGGCCGCGGGACGGCTGGCCCGCGAGGTCGCCCTGGTGCCCGAGCCGGTGGCCGCGGCGGTGTACCACGCGGCCACGTTCGCGCCGAGCGACCAGCCGGACGGGCGCACGGTCGAGTTCTCCGGCCGTCCTGGCGAGGCGCTGGCGGTGCTCGACCTCGGCGGCGGCACGGTGGACGTCAGCGTGGTCCGCCGTTCGCCGGAGGCCGGACGGGCGCGCAGCGGTCCCCCGCGGCGGGGCGGGTTCCAGGTACTGGCCACCCGCGGCGATCCCGGGTTCGGCGGCGCGGACATCGACCAGGCACTGCTGGAGCACGTCGGATCGCTGGTGTCGGAGGCAGATCCGCAGGCGTGGCGGCAGTTGGTGGAGGGCAGGGAACTGGCCGACCGACGCCGTCGCCGGGTGCTGCGGCAGGACGTGCGCGGTGCGAAGGAGACGCTGTCGCGGCACGCTTATACGGATGTGCCGCTGCCACCGCCGTTCCCGGACGCGCACGTGACCAGGGAGGACCTGGAGCGGCTGATTGCCGCTCCGCTCGGCCGCGTGGTCGAGCTGACCAGCGGGGCGATCGCGGATGCCGTCCTGCGGCCGAAACAGCTCACCGCGATCTTCCTGGTCGGCGGATCGAGCCGGATCCCGATGATCTCGCGGCTGGTGCACGAGCGCACCGGCGTCGTGCCCACGAGCCTTGACCAGCCGGAGACGGTGGTCGCCCGCGGTGCGTTGCGCGCGGTGCAGCTGGACCCCGACCGGACGGGCGCGCTGCCCGGCACGGCGATTGCCGGCCTGCAGCAGGAACAGCGCACCGAGGTGGTCCGTCCGGCTGATCAACCGGACTCCGATCCGCGGGCCCGCCGCGGGCCGCCACCCGCGTCGCCAGGTCGGGGATCGCCCGTGGATCCCTTTGCCTCGCCGCCGCCCGGCCAGGCCGCGAGCCGCCCCGGTGGCCCGTTCGGTTCGGGGTCGAGGTCCGGTCCCGGCGGATCGGGCGGTGCTTTCGGACCCGGTTCCCCCGGCGGCCCGTCCGGTCCGGGTGGCCCGGCTGGCGCGGCTGGCCCGGGTGCTCCGGCCGCGCCGGGCGCTCCGGCGGCTTCGAACCACCCGCACAGCTTCTCCGGCACCCCGTTCGGTTCCGGTCAGCCCGGCAGCGGCCCCGGTTCCGCCGGTCCGCCCGGTAGCGGTCCGCCCGGCTCGCCCGGTAACGGTCCCGGCTCCGGTCGGCTACCCGCTTCCGGCGCGGCCGGTCCGCTCGGTAACGGCCAAACCGGTCCGTTCGGGCACGGTGCCGGCCCCGCCGGTCCGCCCGGCAACGGCCCCGGCGGCTCGACCGGTTCCGGTGGCGCGGCCGGGCCGGGTGCGTCGGCCGGTGCGGTTCCGGCGAAGCGGCGCCGGTTGCCGTGGTTGATCGGGGCGGTCGTGGTGGTCGCCGCACTCGTCGTGACGGGCGTGGTGATCTTCGTCAACCGCAGCCAGGACCAACCGGTGGCAGGCAAGACGCTTCAGCAGTACGACTTCAGCATCATCGCACCGCAGGACTGGGTGCAGACCAGCGACGCGGTCGCCGATCGGCAGGTGATCCTGCATCCACAGGACGACCCGAACGGCGCGGATCTCGTCCTCGCACAGGAATTCGTGATGGACTACGACGCCACCGCGGATCCGCAGCGGCTGCGGGACTATTTGCAGTCGCTGGCCGGCGGAAGTTCGAACTACAGCGCGTTCCAGCCGGATCTGCCCTACGGTGGCCGGAGCGTGATCGGGTACCACGAGAGCACCGACGACGGGCGCCAGGTGGACTGGTACGTCGTCGCACAGGACCGGATCCGGGTGCACGTCGGTTGTCAGTACGACCGTCCGGCGATGCGGCAACGCGTCGGCACGGCTTGCGAGCAGATCGTGCGGACGCTGCAGATCAGCAGCTGAAGGAGTGGCCCATGCCGTCCGAACCGGAGTCCGCCGCGGCGGCGTTCACGCGAGCGGGCCAGGACGCGGTCACGTTCTCCCGCCGGGTCGCCGGCACCGCGCTCGCCAGGGCCGAGCAGCACCGTGGCGAGAACCGGGAACTGCTCAAGGAGTTCGGCAGGCAGCGGCTCACCGGCGGCGCGGCTGCGACGCCGTCGGCGTTGCGCGGGGCCGCGCAGCGGTTCCGCAAGTCCCGCGGACTGCCGCTGCCCGCCGTGCCCGCCGACGCCGAGCCGGTTCCGGAAACCCCGGCGGTTCCCGCGAGTTCGCCACGGACGGGTGAAGAGGACGAGGACTTTTCGCAGTTGCGAATCATGCGCAAAGTACTGTGAAAGTCCTTCGCGGCGCACTGTGCGTGTGCTAACCATGCTGGTGGACAACGTCTTTTCCGGTGTGCGCCGCCGTGCCTGCCGGAGCATCCGCGGATCGGTTCCCCCGATCGGCGTTCACGCAAGCAACTACTTGCCATGAAATCGCGACAAGTGCGAACCGAACTGGCACTGTCTTCGTCGTAGGTGCGTACCGGGAACACAGAGCGGTACGCACAACCACTAACGAAGGGGGTAACTCCCATGGCTGGCGGCTTTACTGGGACACCGGCTCAGTTCACGGAGGCGGAAGGTCGCGTTGTCGACGTCCGTGCGCAGATGGACCAGCAGCTCTCCAAGCTGGAGGGCGAGATCGAGGCCACCCGCGCCGGATGGGAAGGCGACGCGCAGCGTGCGTTCGACAACGTGATGCGCCGCTTCAACGACGCGGGCAAGGGTCTCAACGACGCCCTCCAGCGCATTGGTGAGCTGCTCAAGGAAGCCGGCTCGACCTACCAGCGCAGTGAGGCTCAGCAGCACGAAATCGTCGAGTCGCTCAACAAGGGCTTCGGCGTCCTCGGCTGAATCGGTTCGTTTCCTTTCACTTCATCTCGTTTTCGCTCTTTGATGGGAGTTAGCCATGCCTGACGGCCGCATTGTCGTTGATCCGTCGACCATCCACCGCGCTGCCGAGGACTGCACCGCCACCGGTACGCAGCTGGGCAACCTGTTCGACCACCTGAAGCAGGACCTGAACCCGCTGGTCACCGACTGGACCGGTGAAGCCAAGGACCAGTACATGCAGGCGCAGAACGAGTGGGACCAGAAGTTCGACGAGCTCAAGCAGCTCCTCGCGCAGGTCGCCGCTGTGCTGCCGCAGATCGCCGACGGCTACCAGTCCACGGACCGGAACGTGCAGAACCTGTTCTGATCCCGGTTGCCGAAACCACGGCGGGCCGTGCACCTTCGGGTGCGGGCCCGCCGTTTTCGTGTGCCGGTGCGGATTCCGGCGGACGGCAGTGTCCGCCGATCCGGTCGTGCCGCCAGTGTGTGCACGCATCGGTTGGGTCGGGCGGGGTTGTTCAGTGCGGTGCGCCGACCGAGTACTCCGGTTTGTCGTTGAGCACTCGTACGGTCACGGTCTTCGCCTGCCCGCCGACCTGGGCGGTGCAGTCGAAAGTCGTCCCGTTCGTGGCCGAGCGGCCCGACGGGCACTCCACGTGCTGCACGTCCGGCTCGCCGTAACTCTCGCTGAGCACCCGGGAAACGCCGTCCTGCAACGAATTCTGCTCCAGCGTGTCCCCGCCGAACGCGCCGAACGCCCACGCCGCACCGAGTCCGGCGATCACCACCACAACGGCAATTCCGCCGAGCACGAACGGTTTCTTGTTTCGCGGTGGCTTCGCCTGCGGCGTCCCGAACGCGCCGAGCCCGCCGTACTGAGCCGCCGGTGTCCCGCCGCTCGGGGTTGTCGGCCACCCACCGTCCACACCGGACGCTTGCGGTCCCGCCGCATGCTGCTGCGGCCAGCCGCCGCCGTACTGGCCGGCGACCGGCTGGCCACCCCAACCACCGGGAGCCCACCCCGCCTGCCCGGGTGCGGCTTGCCCCGGCTGCGGTCCGGGTGCGGCTTGTCCGGGTGGCTGCTGCCCGGGAACCGACTGTCCGGGCGCCGGCGGTCCGGACGGCTGCGGTCCGGGTGCCGGCTGCCCAGGTGCGGCCTGCCCGGGTGCGGCCTGCCCTGGCGGCTGCTGTCCGCCGGCCGGGGGCCACTGCCCGCCCTGAGCCGGGGGCCAGTGCGATCCGCCGCCCCATGGCGCGCCGCCCGGAGCGGGGGCTCCCGGCGTGCCCGGAGCGCCGCCGGTCCGGTAGGTGCCCTCCGGATCCGGTTGTGCGCCCGGTTGCGGTTGCCACCACTGTGGCTGCTGGTCGGAAGGACGGCTCATCGGTGATCACCCCGGGTGCGCATCAGTTGCCCTGCAGCTGGCTGAGGCGCTGGTAGAAGTCCTGTTCCGCGGCACTGTCCGGCAGGGCCGTGACCTGTGCCGCGTCCGGGACCTTCGGCAGGTCCTGTGCGGTGGCCGCGCCGGTGAAGCGGAAGTCGTAGCGCAGTTCGAGCTGGTGGCCGTCGCCGCTGAGCTTCGCGGCCATCACGAACTCGGCGAGCGAGCCGTCCGGCTTCAGCTTGATCGTGGTGGGCACGACGGATTTGCGCAGCTGCGGGCCGACCTTCGAGAGCAGGCTGTCCGGCAGTACCTCCACCCGGTCGTCGAGGAACTTCGAGAACGCCACGTTCACGGTCAGCTCCGCGGACCCGTCCGCAGCACTCTTCGCACTCCGCACGGCCTTCTTGTCCGCCTTGTACGAGCCGTCCACGGCCTCGGCCATCTTGCAGGCCGTCTGCACCCCGCCCCAGGAGCACTGCTGCACCAGTCCGGCCTCCGGCTTGGGCATCGACACCCACTGCGTCGGCGCCAGCGATTTGTAGGCCGGGCCGAGGTAGACGTACTCGACGGCGCCGTCGGCGGGGGTGAACGTGTCGATGATCTCGTCCGGGTTCTTCTGCGACCGGTTGTGCACCACCCGGCTTTCCGGGCTCCCGGTGCGGGCCGAGGTGATCGTGTTGTGCACCCATTTGTCGTCGAAGCGGAAGTAGGTGTCCGCGGAGTTGGTGACGTTGCGCGCGTCGAGGACGGAGTCCGCGAGCTTCGACATCGCCTTCTCGAACTTGGCACCGACGTACGCCGCGGCCTGGTCGCCGTCCGCGAGTGCGGTGCCGGCCCGGGACTGCCCGCACGCCGCGGCGAGTGCCAGCACCGCGGCCACCGCACCGATCGTCCGTGTGGTCCTCGCTCGTCGACTCACCGCATGTCCCCAGATCCTCGGCTTCCTCGCGCGACCCGCGCTCGGCGATGGTCTCATCCTGGCGCGTCACCGGCAGCGGCGTGGTCGTTTCGCCGCACCCGGACCGGTAGACTCCTGCGGCGGGTGGCACCCGGTCTGCGGACCCCGCTGCACAGGTCCTTCCGCACCGGGGGTATCGTCCTATGTCGTTGTGCGTTGCGGCGCGTCAGCGCTAGGCCCGCACAGAACCCACACGCAAGTTGACGACGAGGTAGACCCTTGCCCACGTACAGCCCCAAGCCCGGCGACGTCACTCGTGCCTGGCACGTGATCGACGCCGAGGATGTCGTGCTCGGACGGCTCGCGACCGAGGTCGCCACGCTGCTGCGCGGCAAGCACAAGCCGACCTACGCCCCGCACGTGGACACCGGTGACTTCGTCATCATCGTCAACGCCGACAAGGTGGCGCTCACCGGTAACAAGCGCGAGCAGAAGTTCGCGTACCGGCACAGCGGCTACCCCGGTGGCCTGCGGAAGCGCTCCTTCGGCGAACTGCTCGACAGCAAGCCGGAGCGCCTTCTGGAGAAGGTCGTCAAGGGCATGCTGCCGAAGAACAAGCTGGGCCGCGCCCAGGCCAAGAAGCTGAAGGTGTACGCCGGTGCGACACACCCGCACGCCGCGCAGCAGCCGCAGGCGCGCGAGATCACCAAGATCGCGCAGGTCGCGCAGTGAGTGAGGAACAGTCTGTGACCAGCACCGAGACCGAGGTCGTCGCCTCCACGGAAACCCCCGCGCCCGCCGCGGGCGAGGCCGTGGCGACCAGCGAGACCCCTGCTGCCGCGCGTCCGTCGCGGGCTGCCGGGGGCAACGCCCAGACCGTCGGCCGCCGCAAGGAGGCCGTGGTCCGCGTCCGCGTCGTGCCCGGTACCGGTGAGTTCAAGCTCAACGGCCGCAGCCTCGAGGAGTACTTCCCGAACAAGGTGCACCAGCAGCTCATCCGCGAGCCGCTGGTCACGGTCGAGAAGCCGGAGTCCTTCGACATCTTCGCCAACCTGCACGGTGGCGGGATCTCCGGTCAGGCCGGTGCGCTGCGCCTTGCCATCGCCCGTGCGCTGGTCGAGGTCGACGCCGATGACCGCCCGGCGCTGAAGAAGGCCGGCTTCCTCACCCGTGACGCGCGCGCCACCGAGCGCAAGAAGTACGGCCTCAAGAAGGCCCGTAAGGCTCCGCAGTACAGCAAGCGCTGATTCGGTGCTCGTGGGCAAGCCCTGCTCGCGCCTGCCGGTGCTCGCTCCATGATCACAGTGGGGGTCGAACCCCCCAAGCCCCCGCCAGGGGTAAGCCCCTGGACCTCCGGCGGGGCACGTAGGTTCTTCCTCGTGCGCCGCCGGTTGCGTTTTCGGGGGTGGGGCAAGGGGAGTCGCGGCCGTACTTCGCCGTTAGGTTGTCCGGGTCGCCGTGGCGGTACCGTTCGTTTGACAAGGAGGTCGAGATGGCTCGACTGTTCGGCACCGACGGGGTACGCGGTCTGGCCAACGCCGACCTCACCCCGGAGCTGGCATTGGCGGTCGCGGCGAGCGCCGCCAGGGTGCTCGCCGCGCACGACCGTTCGCACCGTCCGGTGGCCGTGGTCGGGCGCGACCCGCGTGCCAGCGGCGAGATGCTGGAGGCCGCCGTGGTGGCCGGCCTCGCCTCGGCAGGCGCGGACGTGCTGCGGCTCGGCGTGCTGCCGACACCCGCCGTCGCGCACCTGGTCGGCGCGCTGGAGGCGGACCTCGGCGTGATGATCTCCGCCTCGCACAACCCCATGCCGGACAACGGCATCAAGCTCTTCGCCGCAGGCGGGCACAAACTGCAGGACAGCATCGAGGACGAGATCGAGGCCGCGCTCGACGTGGCCGGGGTGACCCGGCCGACCGGGTCGGGGATCGGCCGGGTCACCGAGGTCGCCGACGCGGTCGACCAGTACGTCGCGCACCTGGTGGCGGCGACCCCGCATCCGCTGGCCGGGCTCAAGGTCGTGGTGGACTGCGCGAACGGCGCGTCGTCGGTGGCCGCCCCCGAGGCCTACCGCAGGGCAGGCGCCGAGGTCGTCGCGCTGCACGCGGAGCCGGACGGCATCAACATCAACGACCGCTGCGGCTCCAACCACCCCGACGCGCTGCGGGCCGCCGTCGTCGAGTACGGCGCCGACCTCGGTATCGCGCACGACGGCGACGCCGACCGTTGCGTGGCGGTGGACGCCGCAGGCGAGCTGGTGGACGGCGACCAGATCATGGCCGTGCTCGCGCTCGCGCTCGCCGAAGAAGGCGGGCTGGTGAAGGACACCCTGGTCGCCACGGTGATGAGCAACCTCGGCCTGCACCTGGCGATGAAGGCACACGGCATCACCGTGCTGACCACTGCCGTCGGCGACCGGTACGTGCTGGAGGAGTTGCGTGCGTCCGGCCTCGCGCTCGGCGGCGAACAGTCCGGTCACGTGGTCCTCCCCGCCCACGCCACCACCGGCGACGGCCTGCTCACCGCGCTGCGCCTGATGGCGAGGATGGCCGCCACCGGCAAGCCGCTGGCCGAACTGGCCGCGGTGATGAACCGGCTCCCGCAGGTGCTGGTGAACGTTCCGGTCGCGGACAAGTCCGCGGTGGCCGATTCGTCCGAGGTCCGCGACGCGATCGGCGAGGTCGAGGCCGAGCTGGGCGAGCAAGGCCGGGTCCTGCTGCGCCCCTCGGGCACCGAACAGCTCGTCCGGGTGATGGTCGAAGCTCCGGCGCACGCCACCGCCCAGGCCGCGGCCGACCGTCTCGCCGGAGTGGTGTCCGCGGTTTCTTGATCGAAACCCGGTGAACGTCCTGCGTCACCCGTGGCCCGGCGAGTAGATTTCGGGTGTGACCACGGGGAGGGGCGATGTACGGGGAGGACGAGCTGCCACCTCAGTTCGCCGCCGGCCTGGCGGCGATGGAGGAGGCGCGGGCGCAGTACCGGGCTGATCACGAGCGTGCGCTCGCGGATGACGAGGCTCGGCAGGCCGAGTTCGCGAAGCTCGTCGAGCAGCACCGGGAGCAGGCGGAGCAGGCTCGCGCCGAGCGGGAGGCCGCGGCGGGAACCGAGGCCGATCCGGCCGCGTCCGAGGAAGCGGAAGCGGAAGCCCGGCGTGCGGCCGAGGAGGCGGAGCAAGCCGCCCGGCGAGCGGCACAGGACGAGCAGGACGCCGCTGTCTTCCGGTTCGAGGACCAGACCGCGGAGAAGGCCGGATCGGCCGACCCCGTGCCGCGTGCCGTGCCGCGGCGTCCGGTGTGGGACGAGGACGACTTCTCGTCCACGAACTGGGTCGACGACTGAGCAGCTGCGCGCGCGAGGGGAGAGGGCGATGGCGAAGTTCCACATCGAGCCGGACCAGGTGAAGAAGGTCGCGACGGACGTGGCGTCGATGGCCACGTCGTTCAAGGAGATGAAGACCTACACCAGCCAATCGCAGCTGGCCGCGGCGCACTTCGGCAAGATTCCCGGACTGTCCGCCGCGGCCGCCGCGTACGTCGCGAAGGCACAGGCGCTGGGTGATTCCGCGACGAAGGGCGCCGCGTTCCTCGACGACTACGCGACGCGGCTGAACAAGTCGGCGACCCTGCACGCGGAGAACGAGCAGGAGAGCACCTGGGACGTGCACGACGCGGGTAAGGACGCCTGACCGTGACCCCACCTGCCGCGCAGAACTCCGGCCGCCTCGGCGATTCGATCATCGCCCCGCTGCAGCCGCCCGCGGACGTGCACCTCGACGACACGTCCGACGCCATGATCAAGTCGCTGTCGGGTTTCCGCGACCAGATGACCGGCAAGCTCGGCGAGGTCTACGTGAAGTGGATCCAGCACCCGTCGCGGAACCTCGGCACGCAGTTCGCCGCGCCGTACGGGAGGGGTGACGAGGAGAATCGCCTGCTCAACGAGCTGGGCGGCTTCGGCTTCGGCCATCTCTGGGGGGCACAGGGCCGGGCCGCGAACCTCGGCAAGGCGGCGAAGGCCGCGCAGGACGACGCCGGGCAGGCCAAACAGGCCGTGGCCGCGAGCTGGCAGGGCAAGGCCGCCGATTCCGCGGCGGAGAAGCTGGACGATTTCGCCAAGGCCGCAGGTGATTACGGCGGCGCGGTGAACGGCTTCAGCCA
This sequence comes from Amycolatopsis ultiminotia, assembly GCF_039536925.1. Lineage (NCBI taxonomy): Bacteria > Bacillati > Actinomycetota > Actinomycetes > Pseudonocardiales > Pseudonocardiaceae > Amycolatopsis > Amycolatopsis ultiminotia. Next base: position 112,553 of record NZ_BAAAZN010000004.1, read on the forward strand.
GTTGCTGCAGCAGCTGTGGCACACCGTCCGCCAGCCGATCGTCGACCTGGCGAAGCTGCCGGAGGACGCGGGCCAGAGCCCGAAGCAGTTCCTGGACGCGCACAGCCCGGACGACTGCGACGGCCAGTCGATGTTCATCGACCGCCTCAACGATGCGATCAAGTGGGGCCGCCGGAAGAACCACGCCGAAGTGGCCAATTCCGAGGACGGCGGAACCGGGCCGATCTCGCCGCAGGACCTTCGCGACGCGAGCCTCGGCGTCGATCTGGACACCGACTACTACTCCAGGTGGGCCAACGACTTCTGCAATCAGATGGACGAGTACTGCGTGGCGTACTCCAACGCGATGAACACCTACCGCCAGTACATCCGCAATGCGCACACTGCCGCGACCAACGCGTTGCGGGCCTTCACCGACGGGCTCGACGTGCCGACCGATCCGTTCGGCGGGCTGCACTTCGGGGCCGGTGGGGACGCCGGCGGGCAGACCAAGTCCAGCAGCAGCGGTGGGGACCACGGGAACGGCGCAGGCGGGAGTCCGTCGGCGAACGCGGGCGGGAGCAGCGCCCCGTCACCGGCCTCGGCCGCTCCGCAGCAGGCAGTCCCGGCCCCGGCCCCGGCAGCTCCCGCTGCGACTACTCCTGCCGCGGCGGATCCGAACGCCAATCCGGTCACGCACCAGCCGCTCGAGACGGATCCGGGGACCGGGCAGCCGTATCCGATCGATCCGCGGACCGGGCAGGCGGTCAAACCGGACACCGAGCAGCCCGAGACCATGACCGTCCAGCAGGGCGACCACAAACTTTCCCTGACCGAACCCGGCGACGACGGCCGGATGGGCATCACCGTCGACGACGGAAGCGGCCACCCGAAGGACTTCCAGCTCGACTTCGGCGACCACCAGGACGGTGCGCAGGCCGGGGCCGACCCGGCCGCGCAGCAGCCCGGTTCGGGCCAGCCCGCGCAGGTACCGGGCCAGCCGGATGCCGGACCGGGCCAGCAGGCGGATTCACCGGGCCACTCCGCGCATGCACCGGACTCGCCGGGCCAGCCGGATCAGGCCACCGGCGCGCACGCCGCACCCGGTTCGCCGGACCAGCCCGGCTCCGACACCGCGCCGAAGTACGAACCCGGCCCGGACGGCAAGATCCACATCGAGGACGGCGGCCTCAAGATCATCGCCGAGCGGCCGCAGGGCCCGGACGGCCCCACCGTCGTGACCGTCGACGACGGCAGCGGCGAGCCGGTCAAGTACACCCTCGGCGACGACCACGGCACGCAGCTGTCCCCGGACGCGTCCGGCCCGGCACAGACGAGCACTCCCGACAGCGCAGCGCACCCGGGCCAGAGCATGCCCGACGCCGCACAGCAGCCGGGGCAGGGCGTGCCTGACGGTGCACAGCAGCCGGGGCAGGGCGTGCCTGACGCCGCACAGCACTCGCCCGCGGAGGGTGTGCAGCAGGCGCCTGCTGCTGCGCAGTACGAGCAGCCCGACGTGCCGGTGGCGCATTCGGCAGAGGCCACAGTGGACACTTCGGGGGCCGATGACGCCACCACGGCCCAGTCCGTGATCAACCCGCTGGACAGCGACAGCGGGATCGGGCATCCGGCGGACAACCCGCTCGGTGCCGCCCCGTCGGGAGAGCACACCTCCGGTGGCGGCGCGGCGGGGGATTCCTCGGTCGCCGAGCTCGGCACCGCTCCTCCCGGCAGCGACCACGGGCAGCAGCAGGCACCGTCCGCGATGGGCATGATGGGCGGCGGGTTGGGTTCGGCACCCAGCGGCGGAGGGGACCAGGAACGTTCCACCAACCCGTACCGGGCGCCGGGCGGACTGTTCGACGCCGGCTCGTCGGGCAGGCGGATCAGCGGTTCACTCGACGACGAAGGCAGCCAGGGCACCCGGTAACCGTCCGAAGCTCGCGGCAGGTTCGGTCACCGATGTTCCGCACGTCCGACGATGCGGTGTGTCACCCGGGCTGCCGCACCCCGGCGAGGTGGATCACGCCCCGTGGCAAGCTCGGTCGCCGGTGTTCCGCAGGCCGGACCATGCGGTGAGCTGCCGGGCTGCCGCGTTCCGGCCGGTGCACTTCGATGCGGTGGAGACGTCTTCCACGTGGTGTCCGGGGTGTGGACCGTCGGCTGCGCCGCGGCCGGTCAGGCGGCGGGCTCGTCCTCGTCCGGCAGGTCGATCGAGGCGCGTTTCACGTTCCCGTCCAGCAAGGGCAGGTACTCGTCCGTACCGGTCAGGTGGGTCAGGAAGAACGCGGTGAACAGCGCACGGGTCAGCTGTTGCGTGCCGCGGTGCGGTTTGCCCTGCAGCAGAAGCTGGCTCCAGTGCTTGCCCTCGGTCACCGCCAGGTGGCTGGACTTGCTCAGGGTGCGCAGCTGGACCGGGCCCGCCCAGTTGCGGGCGATCGCCTCGGCGTGGCCGATCGCGGGGGCGACCAGGTCGTCCTCGACGGCCAGGTGCAGACCGGGGGCGGTGATCACCTTCGCCGCTTCGGTGGCGGGCGGGAACGTCTGCGCGGCGGCCACCGTCGCCACCGCACGCACCCGTGGCCTTCCCTCGTCGCCGGCGCCTGCCGACTCTGCGGCGGCCAGCACCGAAGCACCACCGCCCGCGGAGTGACCGGCGAGGCCGAGCTTCTCCGGGTCGACGCTGATGCCGTCCGGGCCGAGCCGGACCGTGGTGACCACGTCGAGGGTGGTCAGCAGGTCGCCGGCCAGCAGTCGGTGCGAGGGCAGTGGCCCGGTCTGCGTGGCGGGCGCCGCGGCGACCACACCCCAGCTCGCGAGGTGGTGCAGCAGCTGCCGGTAGCGCGTGGCCGGCTGCAGCCAGCCGTGCCCGAAGGCGACGGCGGGCAGCCCGAGCCCACTGCGCGGGGTGAACACGATTCCGGGCAGCCCGACCAGGGCGAGGTTGCCGCGCAGGACCTCGTGGGGGCCCGGGTGGGACAGCTCCGTGAGCAGCTGTTTGGGCTTGCTGGCCATGCGCGTGACCTTACTGCCCGCGCCCCGGTCCGGCCCGCCCGCCGCTCCGGCCTGCCACCCCGGTTCGCGCCGTACCGGTTCACCGGATGCGCCGCGAGCGCGGTCGCACCCTTGCCCGATGGTCGGTTTTCGCAGTTCACAGTGGCGAGAAGGGACCGGAGTAGGGGGCTGGACTTGTCTGGTTACGCTTGTCCGCGTGTGCGGAATCGTGGGATACGTCGGACATCGGCCGGCGCTGGACGTCGTCCTCGGTGGGCTGCGGCGGATGGAGTACCGGGGTTACGACTCGGCGGGCGTGGCGGTGCTGGACGGTGCCGGCGCGCTGAACGTCGAGCGCAAGGCGGGCCGTCTCGCGAACCTGGAGGCCAGGCTCGACGAGGTCGGCCGCGGCTCGTTCGACGGCACCGCGGGCATGGGGCACACCCGGTGGGCCACGCACGGTGCGCCGGTGGACCGCAACTCCCATCCGCACCGCGACGCGAGCAACCGCGTCGCCGTGGTGCACAACGGGATCATCGAGAACTTCGCCACGCTGCGCGCCGAGCTGGAAGCGGCAGGCGTCGAGATGACCAGCGACACCGACAGTGAGACCGCCGCACACCTGGTCGCCAGGGCCTACACCGATGGCGTGACCAAGGGCGACCTGACGGCCAGCGTGGCCGCGGTCTGCCGTCGGCTGGAGGGCGCGTTCACCCTGGTCGTGACGCACGCCGACGAACCGGACACGATCGTCGCGGCCCGCCGTTCGTCGCCGCTGGTGGTGGGCGTGGGCGAGGGCGAGCACTTCGTCGCCTCCGACGTCGCGGCCTTCATCGAGCACACCCGTGCGGCCGTCGAACTCGGCCAGGACCAGCTCGTGGTGATCACCCGCGACGGCTACCAGGTCGCCGACTTCCACGGCGACGCCGCGCAGGCCAAGCCGTTCACCGTCGACTGGGACCTGAGCGCCGCGGAAAAGGGCGGCCACGAGTACTTCATGCTCAAGGAGATCGACGAGCAGCCCGAAGCGCTGGCCAACACGCTGCGCGGCCACTTCGAGGCGGGCCGGATCATCCTCGACGAGCAGCGCATCTCGGACCAGGACCTGCGGGACGTCGACAAGGTGTTCGTGGTCGCCTGCGGTTCGGCCTACCACTCCGGCCTGGTCGCGAAGTACGCGATCGAGCACTGGTGCCGGCTGCCCGTCGAGGTCGAGCTGGCGTCGGAGTTCCGCTACCGCGATCCGGTGCTGGACCGCGACACGCTCGTGGTCGCGGTGTCCCAGTCCGGCGAGACGGCCGACACGCTGGAAGCGGTCCGGCACGCGCGGGAGCAGAAGGCCCGGGTGCTCGCGGTCTGCAACACCAACGGCGCGCAGATCCCGCGTGAGTCGGACGCGGTGCTGTACACACACGCCGGGCCGGAGATCGGTGTCGCGTCCACGAAGGCGTTCCTCGCGCAGATCGCGGCCAACTACCTGGTCGGCCTCGCGCTGGCGCAGGCCCGCGGCACGAAGTACCCGGATGAGGTCGCGCGCGAGTTCGGCGAGCTGGAGGCCATGCCTGCCGCCGTGCAGAAGGTCTTGTCCACTGTGGAGCAGACGCGTGAGCTGGGGCGGCGCATCGCGGATTCACGCGCGGTGCTGTTCCTCGGCAGGCACGTCGGGTTCCCGGTGGCGCTCGAGGGTGCGTTGAAGCTCAAGGAACTCGCGTACATGCACGCGGAGGGCTTCGCCGCGGGCGAGCTGAAACACGGTCCGATCGCGCTGATCGAAGAGGGTCTGCCGGTGGTCGTGGTGATGCCGTCGCCGAAGGGCCGTGCGGTGCTGCACTCGAAGCTGGTGTCGAACATCAGTGAGATCCAGGCCAGGGGCGCGCGCACGATCGTGATCGCCGAGGAGGGCGACGAGACCGTGCGCCCGTTCGCCGACGAGCTGATCGAGGTGCCCGCGGTGCCGACGCTGTTGCAGCCGCTGGTGTCCACGGTTCCGCTGCAGGTGCTGGCCGCGGAGATCGCCCGTTCCCGCGGGTACGACGTCGACAAGCCGCGTAACCTGGCGAAGTCCGTCACCGTCGAATAGAGCGGGAGGCCGCCGCCGTGCAGGGGATCTGGACCACGGAACGGATTCGCGAGGCGGAGGACGGGCTGCTGGCGGTGACCCCGGACGGCGAGCTGATGCGCCGGGCCGCGTTCGGGCTGGCCACTCAGGTGGCCGCGCTGCTGGCCGAGCGGACCGCCGCGGTTTCCGGACGGCGGGTCGTGCTGCTCGTCGGTTCCGGCAACAACGGTGGCGACGCGTTGTGGGCCGGTGCGTTCCTGCGCCGGCGCGGGGTGTCGGTCACCGCGGTACTGCTGAGCCCGGACAAGGCGCACCCGGCAGGGTTGGCCGCACTGCGGCGTGCCGGTGGTCGTTCGGTGTCCACTGCGGACGGTCCACAGTGGATCGCCAAGGCGGATGTGGTGGTCGACGGCATTGTCGGCATCTCCGCACGCGGTTCGTTGCGTCCGGCGGCCGCCCAGCTGGTCGAGCAGGCCGAGCAGGTTGAGGCGCCGGTGGTGGCGGTCGATCTGCCCAGCGGTGTCGATCCGGACACCGGTGCGGTCGACGGTCCCCACGTCACCGCCACGCGCACGGTTACCTTCGGTGCGCTCAAACCCGTGCACGCGCTGGCTCCGCAGGAGTGCGGTGAGGTCGCGCTGGTGGACATCGGCCTGCGGCCCTCGCTCGGCGAGCCGGACCTGTACCGCCTCGAGCTCGCGGATATCGCCGGTGCGTGGCCGGTGCCCGGTCCGGAGGACGACAAGTACAGCCAGGGCGTGGTCGGTATCGCCGCCGGTTCTGCGGCGTACCCGGGTGCGGCGGTGCTCGCGTCCGGTTCGGCAGTGCGGGCGACGGCAGGCATGGTGCGGTACGCCGGGCATGCCGCGGACGTGGTCCGGGCGCGCTGGCCGGAGATCGTCGCGACGGGTTCGGTCACCGACGCGGGCCGGGTGCAGGCGTGGGTGGTCGGGCCCGGCATCGGCACCGGAACGGAAGGTCGCGACGTGCTCAGCCACATCCTCGGCCAGGGTGTGCCGGTGTGCGCGGACGCCGACGCGACCACGATCATCGCGCGCAGCTCCGAAGTCCTCGACGCGCGTGACCCGGGCACTCCGCTGGTACTGACCCCGCACGCCGGCGAGTACGAGCGGCTGATGGGCCACGGCCCCGGCGCGGACCGGCCGGCCGCGGCGCGGGCGGCGGCGAAGAAGTACGACGCGGTGGTGCTGCTCAAGGGCCACTGCACCGTGGTCGCCGCCCCGGACGGCCGGGCCTCGGTGAACACCCCGCGTGGCTCGTGGCTGGCGACGGCGGGCTCCGGCGACGTGCTGACCGGTCTGGTGGGCTCGCTGCTCGCGGCCGGGCTCGATCCGTGGCTCGCCGCGTCCGCCGCGGCACAGGTCCACTCGCTGGCCGGCGCGCTGGCTGCCGAGGACGTGCCCACCTCGGCGTCGGCACTGGTCGACGCCATCCCCGCGGCACTCCGGCTGATCCGTGCGACCTCGCACTGAACGGTCCGGAAGTTATCAAGTTATGCGTTAACTCTCCCGGGAAAATCTGGTAAGAACAGGGCGTGACCGGTAAGGCGAGGCCCTCGGACGCCGTCGTCGAGCAGCGGCGGCGCGAGATCCTCGACCACGTCATCGAGCAGGGCGAGGTGCGGATCGACGACCTCACCGCCCGGTTCGGCGTGAGCCTGATGACCATGCACCGCGATCTCGACGAGCTCGCCGCGCGGCGGCTGCTGCGGAAGCTGCGCGGCAAGGTCGAGGCGTACTCCACGCACACCATGGAAGCCGCCGGCCGGTGCACCTTCCACTCGGCCGAGCGGGAAGCGCTCGCCGAAGTCGCGATCCGGCAGGTCGAGCCGGGCCACACCGTGTTCGTCGACGATTCCACCACGCTGTTTCCGCTGGTCGAGCAGCTTTCCGCGGTCGACGGCCTGACCGTGATCACCAACTCGCTGCAGGCCGCGCGGCTCCTCGGCGACGGGGTCGAGGTCGTGGTCGCGGGCGGCCGTTACCACCCCGAGTACGACTCGTGCTCCGGTCCCGACGTGCTCGCGTTGCTGGAGCGCACCCGGGCCGACGTCGCGTTCGTCTCGGTGAGCGCGGTCGCGGTTGGCAGGCTGTTCCACCCCGTACGCGACTACGCCGAGTTGAAGAAGGCCGTGTTGCGTGCCGCGAACCGCAACGTGCTGGTGCTCGACCACGCGAAGTTCGGCCACACTGCCACCTACGCGCACGGCACCGTCGCCGATTACGACCTGCTGATCACCAGCGATGCCACGCCGACCGAGGAGATCGAGGCCGCGCTCAACGCGGGCACGGCCGTCGAGATGGTGGAACACGTCGAGGAAGGGCAGCCCTATGACAGCTGAGCTGGTGGCCGGTGTCGATTCGTCGACCCAGTCGACGAAGGTGGTGGTCTGCGACGCGCACACGGGCGAGATCGTGCGCACCGGCCGCGCACCGCACCCGGACGGCACCGAGGTGGACCCGGCCGCCTGGTGGGAGGCATTCGGCGAGGCCACCGGCGAGGTACTGGAAGGCGTTTCGGCCATCGGCATCGGCGGTCAGCAGCACGGCATGGTCACCGTCGACGAGGCCGGTGAAGTGGTCCGTCCCGCCTTGCTGTGGAACGACACCCGTTCCGCGCAGGCGGCGAACGACCTCACCGACGAACTGGGCGGACCCGGCGTGTGGGCGAAGTCGGTCGGCTCGGTGCCGGTCGCCAGCTTCACCGTCACGAAGCTGCGCTGGCTCGCCGAGCACGAGCCGGAGAACGCCGACCGCGTGGCCCGCGTCCTGTTGCCGCACGACTGGCTCACCTGGCGGCTGCTCGGCCGCCCCGCCACCGCGGTGACCGATCGCGGCGACGCGTCCGGCACCGGGTACTTCTCACCGGTCGAAGGCACCTACCGGAGGGATGTGCTGGCGCACGCGTTCGGCGGCCGTACGCCCGAGCTGCCCACCGTGCTCGGTCCGGCCGACGTCGCCGGGCACACCTCTGCCGGTCTGCTCGTCTCCGCCGGCACCGGGGACAACATGGCGGCCGCGCTCGCGCTGGAGCTCGAACCGGGCGACGCGGTGATCTCGATCGGCACCAGCGGCACCGTCTTCGGCGTCACGGAGCACGGTTCGGCCGACGCGAGCGGTCTGGTCGCCGGTTTCGCCGACGCCACCGGTCACTTCCTCCCGCTGACCGCGGCGCTCAACGCGGCCCGCGTGCTCACCGCGGGAGCGGCAATGCTGGGTGTCGGCCTTCCGGAGTTCGACCGTCTCGCGCTGGCCGCCGAACCGGGCGCGGCCGGGCTCACGCTGCTGCCCTACCTCGACGGCGAGCGCACCCCGAACCTGCCCGGTGCGGCCGGCTCGCTGCATGGTCTGACCAGGTCGAACATGACGCCGGAGAATGTGGCGCGGGCCGCGGTGGAGGGCATGGTCTGCGGGCTGGCCGCCGGGCTGGACGCGGTCCGTGCGCAGGGCATGGACGTGCGTCGGGTGCAGCTCATCGGCGGTGGCGCGCAGTCCGCCGCGGTGCGGGCGGTCGCGCCGATCGTGCTCGGGCTGCCCGTCGTCATCCCGGAAGCAGGCGAGTACGTGGCACTCGGCGCCGCCAGGCAAGCCGCGTGGGCGCTGGCAGGAAGCGCCGAGCCGCCCGCGTGGCTCGGCAGTGCCGTTACCGGATCCGGAAACCGGCTCGTGCTGGACGAGCCGACCGAGGCGTTGCGCGCCGCGGGCAAGGAGATCCAGCGCCGCCACCTCGAGACGCGCGAGTTCGCGCACGGGGTTCCCGCGAAATTCGGAGAGGACTGACCGATGGCCAGCATCACCTACGACAAGGCGACCCGCCGCTACGCCGGTACCGAGCGCCCCGCCGTCGACGAGCTGAATCTGGAGATCGCCGACGGCGAGTTCCTGGTGCTCGTCGGCCCGTCCGGTTCCGGCAAGTCCACCGCGCTGCGCATGCTGGCCGGTCTCGAGGACATCGACGAGGGTGCGGTGTGGATCGGCGACCGTGACGTCACGCAGCTGCCGCCGCGGTCGCGGGACATCGCGATGGTGTTCCAGAACTACGCCCTCTACCCGCACATGAGCGTCGCGCAGAACATGGGCTTCGCGTTGAAGATCGCCGGCCGTCCGGCGTCGGAGATCAAGCAGAAGGTGCTCGACGCGGCGAAGCTGCTGGACATCGAGCAGTACCTCGACCGCAAGCCGAAGGCGCTCTCCGGCGGTCAGCGCCAGCGTGTCGCGATGGGCCGCGCGATCGTGCGTGAGCCGCAGGTGTTCCTGATGGACGAGCCGCTGTCGAACCTCGACGCCAAGCTGCGCGTGTCCACTCGTACGCAGATCGCCGCACTGCAGCGCAGGCTCGGCGTCACCACCGTGTACGTGACGCACGACCAGGTGGAAGCCATGACGATGGGTGACCGCGTGGCGGTGCTCTCCGACGGCCTGCTCCAGCAGTGCGACACCCCGCGCGCGCTGTACGAGAAGCCGCAGAACGTCTTCGTCGCCGGCTTCATCGGCTCCCCGGCAATGAACCTCGTCACGGCGAAGCTCACCGCCGACGGGGCCGAGATCGGCGGTGCGAGCGTCCCGCTCACACCGGAGATCCGCTCCGCGGCCGACGGCGACGCGGTCACCCTCGGTTTCCGTCCGGAGTCGCTGGAGGTCACCACCGACACCGACGGCACCCTGCCGATCGCCGTCGAACTGGTCGAGGAACTGGGCTCGGACGCCTACGTGTACGGCAAGCTCACCGGCGCAGCCGAGGCCACCGCGGAAGGCTCGTCACGCAATGTGGTCGCCAGGGTCGACCCGCGCACCCCGCCTGCCATGGGCGACACCCTGCACCTGCGGATCCGCCCCGACGAGCTGCACGTGTTCTCCGGCACATCCGGACAGCGCCTGCCTTGACTGCCTGCCTTGACTGCCTGCCCTGACTGCCTGCCCTGATCCCCGGCCGTGGGAAACTGGCGGGCATTATGACTGCCAGTTCCCCACGGGCCGAGGCCGTGATCGACCTCGACGCCGTGCGCCACAACGTTGCGTTGCTGACGTCGCGTGCCTCCGGCGCTGCGGTGATGGCCGTGGTCAAGGCCGACGCGTACGGGCACGGCGCGGTGCCGGTGGCCCGCGCTGCGGCCGAAGCCGGTGCGACCTGGCTCGGCACCTGTTCACTGGCCGAAGCGCTCGAGCTGCGTGCTGCCGGGCTCGACACCCGGTTGTTCAGCTGGCTGGACGTGCCGGAGGTCGACTTCGCCGCCGGGATCGAGGCGGACGTCGACCTCGGTGCCAGCTCCACCGGTGAGCTGACACGGATCGCCGAGGCCGCCGTCCGGGCGGGCAAGCGGGCGCGGGTACACCTGAAGATCGACACCGGGTTGTCGCGCAACGGCTGCCCGCCCGCGGAATGGCCTTCGCTGGTCGAAGCGGCGGCTGCGACGCCGTCGGTCGAGGTCGTGGCCATCTGGTCGCACCTGGCTTGCGCCGACGAGCCCGGCCATCCCTCGGTCGACGCACAGGCCAAGCGATTCGCCGAGGCGTACGACCTGGCCAGGGCCGCCGGGCTCGACCCGATCCGGCACCTGGCCAACTCCGCAGCCCTGCTGACCCGGCCCGATCTGCACTTCGACCTCGTCCGCCCGGGCATCGCGATGTACGGGCTCAACCCGGTGGACACCGGCGACGACCTGCGTCCGGCGATGACCTTCCGCTCCAGCGTGGTGCTCACGAAACGGCTGCTCGCCGGGGAATCCGTGTCCTACGGGCACATCTGGACCACTCCGCAGGACACCACGCTGGCGCTCGTTCCCACCGGATACGCCGACGGCGTGCCGCGGTCGCTGTCCGGGCGGATGGACGTGTGGCTCGGCGGTCGCCGTCGTCCGGTCGCCGGACGGGTGTGCATGGACCAGCTGGTGGTCGACTGCGGCGACGAAGTGCCCGAAGTCGGTGACGAGGTCGTGCTCTTCGGCGCGGGTGGCGCGGGTGCGCCGACCGCGCGGGAATGGGCCGACAAACTCGGCACCATCGACTACGAGATCGTCACGTCGATGTACCGGCCGCGGGTGCGGCGACGCTACCTGGGGGAGCAGTCGTGAAGCCTTCGGCACGGTTGTGGGCGGTCGCCGGTGGCGTCGGCGCGGTGGTCACCGGCGCGGCGGCAGCGGTCGTGGCTGCACAGCAGCGCAAGCCGAGTGCGGACCCACTCGCCGAAGAGCTGTTGGGGGAGCTGAAGCCGGATCGGACGTCCACCGTCGCGGCCGAAGACGGTACGCCACTTTCAGTGGAGGAAATCGACCCTTCGGACGGCGAAGAACCGGAGCTGACTCTCGTCGGCGTACACGGCTTCGCGCTGTCTCGTCGTTCGTGGCACTTCCAACGGCGCGACATCGCGTCGCTGCGGCTGCCGCGCGTACGGCAGGTCTACTACGACCACCGCAGCCACGGTCTGTCCGGCGATGCTTCTACCGAGACGTCGACCATCGAGCAGCTCTCGCGCGATCTCGACGGCGTACTGCGGGCGATGGTGCCCGAAGGCCCGATCGTCCTCGTGGGACATTCCATGGGCGGCATGGTGATCATGGAGCTGGCGGCGGAGCGGCCGGAGTTGTTCGCGGAGCGGGTGTGCGGCGTTGCGTTCATCGCCACTGCCGCGGGCGAGGTCGGGGCACGCGGGTTGCCGCGGCCGCTGCTGTCGAAGTACAACCCGCTGACCCGCGGCGTCGGCGAGCTGGCCGGCTGGCAGCCGGGACTGGTGGAGTTCGTGCGTGCCGCGGGCGGGCAGCTGACCCGGCAGGCGGTCCGGCGGCTCGCCTTCGGCAGCCGGGACGTTTCGCCGCGGCTGGTGGATTTCATGCTGGAAATGCTGGCCGTCACGCCGGTCCGTGGCCTGCTCAACTTCGTCGGCACGCTCGGCAACCACAACCGGTACGCCGCGCTGGCCGGCCTGAAACACGCACAGGTGCTGGTGATCGGTGGCGACTCCGACCGGTTCACGCCGTTCGCGCACGCCGAGCGGATCGCCGCCGAGCTGCCGGACGCCGAACTGGTGCGGGTCCGCGGGGCAGGCCACATGGTGCAGCTCGAACAGCCGGAGCTCGTGAACAGTCATCTCATCGACCTGCTGCAGCGCTGCGGTGGCAGCGCGGCCCCGAACCGGCGGAACTGGTGGTGGACAAGGTGATCCTGGAGACCCCCGAGGACACGATGGCGTTCGGCCGTGCGCTGGGTGCGGTTCTGCGCGCGGGTGACCTCGTGCTGCTGGCCGGTCCGCTCGGGGCCGGCAAGACCACGCTCACCCGCGGTATCGCCGACGGGATGGGCGTACGCGGCCGGGTCAGCTCCCCGACGTTCGTGCTCGCGCGGGTGCACGGCGCAGGGACCACCGGTGTGCCGCTGATCCACGTGGACGCCTACCGCCTCGGCGGCGATCTGTCCCAGCTGGACGACCTCGACCTGGACACCGATCTGGAAAGCTCCGCGGTGGTCGTGGAATGGGGCGAAGGCAGCGCGGAACGGCTCAACGAGGACCACCTGGTGGTCCGCCTGTCCCGCCGTGCCGACGACACGCGCACAGCGGCCCTGGAACCACACGGCACCTGGGCCGAGCGCACAGAGGCACTCGAGGCACGGGCCCACTAGGGCGTACTGACCGGCAGGCTCGTACGGCGCGTTGCGGTTCGGTTCGTCGGTACAGCTGCGTCAGCTCGTCGCCGTCGGGCACCAGCGGGCCGGTCACCGGGTTCCCGGTGACCGCACCCAGTACTGCATTGCGGACACCGTGGCGGAAAACCACTTCCGCACGGCGTTGTCGTGCTCCCGGCGGACGGTCGGCAATGCCGTGGTGAACGACCGCAGCCACACCTCGGTCATACCGGATGCGTCCGCCCGACCGGCCCGCCGGAGCACGACGCCGGGGGTTCAGCGCCCGGCTGCCATTTCCCTGGCTTCCTCCTCGGTGCCTGCCGACGGCAGTGAACCGGGAAGCGACTTGCCCGCGGTCTCCTTGAGCTTCAGCAGCGTGATCACGCCGATCACGCCGGCCGCGATCAGGTAGTACGCCGGCCAGTTCAGGTCACCGGTTGCCAGCACCAGCGCACTCATCACCAGTGAAACGGTGCCCGCGAACGCGGAGACGAAGATGTTGAACGAGATCGACAGGCTGCCGTAGCGGACCTCGGTCGGGAACAACGCGGGCAGCGTCGAGGGACAGGTCGCGGAGAAGCAGATCAGCAGCAGGCCCATCAGGATCAGCCCGATCAGCACCGCGAACACCGAGCCGCTCTTGAGCAGCAGCACCATCGGGATGCCGAGCACGACAAGGCCACCCGCACCGACCCACATGATCGGCTTGCGCCCGATCTTGTCGCTCAGCCTGCCCAGCAGCGGGATCACCAGCACGGCGACCCACAGCACCGCGATCTGCGTCCACTCCGACGCGGTGGACGAGATCGCGTGCCCGCCGTTCGCCTCCATGGTGTCCGAGTCCTTGAGGTAGGTCGGCATGTAGGCGGTGAGCATGTAGTTGGTGACGTTCCAGGTGACCACCAGCCCACCGGCCAGCAGCATGGCGGGCCAGTACTTCGCGAAGATGTCCCGCAGGACGTGCTTCGCCGCGGCGCCCTCGCGCTCGCCGGACTCTTCGAGCAGGTGCTGGAACGCGGGCGTCTCCTCGAGCTTCGTCCGCAGGTAGACCCCGGTGATGCCGAGCGGCAGCGCGATCATGAACGGGATCCGCCAGCCCCAGGAGTCCATGAAACCGTCGGTGGACACCAGCGGCAGCACCGAGGAAACGGTGGCGCCGAGCGCGTACCCGACGAACGTGCCGAATTCCAGGAAGCTGCCGAAGTATCCGCGCTTGCGGTCCGGGCTGTATTCGGCGATGAACGTCATCGCGCCTGCGTACTCGCCACCGGTGGAGAAGCCCTGCAGTACTCGCGCGCAGACGAGCAGGATCGGCGCGGCGATGCCGATCTGGGAGTACGAGGGGATGCACCCGATCAGGAAGGTCCCGGTCGCCATCAGGATGACCGTCACGGCCAGCACCTTGGTCCGGCCGATCCGGTCGCCGAGCGGGCCGAAGAACAGGCCGCCGAGCGGGCGGACCAGGAAGGCGACCGCGAACGTGGCGAAGGTCGCCAGCTGGGCCAGTGCGTGGTTGTCCGGCGGGAAGAACTGCGCCTCGATGGTCGTGGCGAGGTAACCGTAGACCCCGAAGTCGAACCACTCGGTGATGTTCCCGACGGCTGCCGCCCCCACGGCCCGGCGCATCGTCGCGCGGTCGGTCACGGTCACCTCGCCCGGTGAACCGCTCGCCGTGCCCCCGGCCTCAGCTGCCTCTGACACATCGCTCCTTTCTGGCCGGGTTTCCCCGGCTCAGGACTCCCTTTTCGACCGGTCTGTCCGGCGAAGCCCCCTGATCGATACCCAGCCACGAGAAACCGACAGCATAACGTGACGTGTCTCACCCAATCGTGGCGGGTGGTGGCGGTAACACTTGGCCCGCTTTATGCGCTGTACCAGGTAGAACACAGGACAGCACCACAAACCGGCAAGCGTCGTGCACCCCCGTGCGGATCATCCGGATCCGACCACGACTCACGTCGCGAGCACCCAGTGAGGAGGAGCCGCTATGACGGCAGTATTCGTGTCCATCGCCAGCTGTGCAACCGCGGGACTTGCCGTGGCTTCTAGCCTCGTCGCGTACGCCCAGCGCAACTGGAAGGTCCGCGCCGAGGCCTGAGGCCCCGCGCACGCACCACAAACCAGCCCTGATTTTCAGGGCTGCACGATCCCCCGGGTAAGTCCCAGGCCAACCAGGTCCTGCGGACGCAATCGGAGCCGGTCCGCGATCTCCGGCACGTCTCGTAACGGACGTTTCAGGATCGCGGCCGCGGCTTCGGGTGACGTCACTGAAAAGTAGGCGTCCGGGGCCATCCACGTCGCTTCCGGGGCGGCGAACGCCATCGCCCCGCCGGAACCCCCCTCGCCGATCACCAGTGTGGTGATCGGCGAGGTGGTGGTTGCCATCGCTTCGAACAGTTCCGCGATTGCCGGGCCGACACCGGCCTGCTCGGCTTCCGCGTCGTTCGCCGCTCCGGGAGTGTCCACCAGCGTCAGTACCGGGATCCCGAGACGGGATGCCATGCGTACGAGACGCGCAGCGGTTCGAAATCCGGCTGGACGCGTCGCGGTGCCGCACTGTGCGGCGTACGCGATCGCCCGTCCGTTACGCCAACCGAAGCCGCACAGCACGCCAGGGTCGACTTCTCCGACCCGGTCGCCTTGCACGTCTTCTCGCCAGTCGAAGTACGAGTCGAGGTACTCGGCGGCGCGCGCTCGCGAAGAGGCACGCGCGGCCTGTACGGCGTCCCAGCCCGTTTCCGGCAACTCGACCGCGCGAAGGGCCGCAGGCGGGGGCGCGGGGTCAGGTGATCGCGAAGAAAGCAATCGCAGCCACCGGCTCAGCACGTCGCGCAGTTCGTCCGGCTGTACGACACGGTCGACTTGTCCCCACTCGAGCTTCGCTTCGACGGTGTACGCCTCTGAAGGCGACGTCGCCGGCCGTACGCGCGAACCGGCAAAACCCACTTGCGCCAACGGTAATCCGAGCACCACGTCCGAGCTTGCGCCGAGCGTCGCCCAGCCACCGCCGGTCGTCGGGTCACGCAGTACGGAGATCTGTGCGACGCCGTCCGCCCGCGCGGCCGCGGAAGCCCGCGCGATCCGTTGCAGCTGCGAAAGCGCCCGCATCCCGTGCTGCATCCGGCTGCCGCCGGTCGCGATCAACGAGACGACCGGCAGCTGCCGCTCCCTCGCGCGGGCGAAAGCCGCTTCGATCCGGTCGCCCGTCTGCTGTCCGATCGAACCGCCGAGGAAGCCGAACTCCCAGGCGATCAGCACCGCAGGCACGTCGCCGACACGTGCCTCGCCGACCACCACCGACTCGGTCTCGCCGGAGCGTTCGGCCGCGGTGGCGCGTGCGTCCGGGTAGCCCGGCCAGCCGATCGGATCGTCCGGTGCGCCGCCGGAGCGGGACAGTTCGGTGAAGGTGCCGGCGAGATCGGCGATCAGCGCACGGGCAGGCGTGCTCATCCGAGTGCCCGCTTCATGACCTTGCCCATGTCGTTGCGGGGCAAGGCGTCCAGATAACGCACGACCCGTGGCCGCTTGTGCGGGGCGAGCAGTTTCGCCACGTGGTCGGCCAGCTCACCGTCCGCGGGCCGGTCCCCGTCGGGCACCACCCAGGCCACGATCCGCTCGCCGAGATCGGCATCCGGTTCGCCGGTCACCGCGACCTCGGCGACGCCGGGGTGCTCCAGCAGCGCGTTCTCGATCTCGCCCGCGCCGATCTTGTAACCACCGCTCTTGATCAGGTCGGTGGCCTTGCGGCCGACGATCCGCACGTACCCGTCGGCGTCGCGGGTGGCCACGTCGCCGGTGCGGAACCAGCCGCCGTCCAGCGCAGCCGCGGTCGCATCCGGCCGGTTCAGGTATTCGGTGAACAGGTTCGGCCCGCGGACCTGGATCTCGCCGACCGCGCCCTGCTCGCCGATCTCGCTGCCGGACTCGTCCACCAGCCGCAGGTCCACCCCGGCCAGCGGAACGCCGACCGAGCCCGGTTTGCGCTCGCCGTCCGCGCGCACGCTGGTGTTCATCAGCGTCTCGGTCATCCCGTACCGCTCCACGACCTGCTGGCCGGTCGCGGCCGTGATCCGCTCATGGTCGTGCACGGGCAGCGCGGCCGATCCGGACACCAGCAACCGCGCACCGCGCAGCGCCGTGGTCAGCTCCGCATCGGCAGGTACCGCCTCGGCGATCCGGTGGTACATCGTCGGGACGCCGAACAGCATCGTGGCGCCGGAGGACAGCTCCCGCGTGACGCCCTCGGTGGAGAACCGGCCAAGGTGCCGCACCGAGCCGCCGCGGCGGAGCGGGCCGAGGATGCCGAGGATCAGCCCGTGCACGTGGAACAGCGGCAGGCCGTGCACCAGCACGTCTGCACTGCTCCACTGCCAGGCGTCCTCCAGTGCGTCGAGCGTGGTCGCGATCGCGCGGCGGGGGAGCACCACGCCCTTGGGCGGGCCGGTGGTGCCGGAGGTATAGACGATCAGCGCCGGTGCCTCGGCGTCCGGCTCGGTGTCCGGGACGGGGCCGGAACCGGTGAGCGGGATGTCCCGGCGCGGCAGTCCGGCCAGCCCTTCCGGCAGGTCCGCGCCCGGTTCGGCGAGCACCAGCGCGGGGCTGCTGTCGCCGAGGATGTGCGCCAGTTCGCGTTCGCCGATCTTCGGGTTGAGCGGCACCGCGGGTACCCCGGCGAGCAGTGCGGCGACCACCGCGACGCTGGTGTGCAGGGTCGGCGTCGCCCACACCGCGACCCGGCCCGCGGGCAGTTCGGCGGCCAGCGCGCCGGCCACCGCGCCCAGTTCGGCATAGGTCAGCGACCGATCCCCGAACCGGAGTGCTTGCTTGCCGGAGCCGGTCGTGATCGCGGGGAACAGCGGATCGGGCACTTCGGGGACCTCCTGCGTCGGCGGCACCTGGCACCGCACCGTACCGCGGCCGGACCGCCGCCACCTGCGATGCGATTCACACGGTCAAGGGGTTGGCGATCGGTCCGGGCCGGGGGCCGCCGGTCCGGCCCGGCAGCGAGTTGCGGAAGTCCTGGTCGTAGGCTGGGACACCGTGCTGGTACTGGCGATCGACACGGCGACCCCGGCGGTGAGCGCGGGCATCGTCGCCGTGCACGAGACGGAACTCGTCACCCGGTCCGACCGCGTGACGGTGGATCCGCGTGCGCACGGCGAGCTGATCACCCCGCATTCGCTCGCGGCAGCCGAGGATGCCGGAATCACGCTACGGGACCTGGACGCGATCGTTTGCGGGGTCGGTCCCGGGCCGTTCACCGGCTTGCGTGCGGGCATGGCGACTGCCGCTGCGTACGCGCATGCGCTCGGCATTCCGGCGTATCCGGTGTGCAGCCTCGACGCCATCGCCGCCGACGTAGTGCGCACCGAGAAGCCGTTCCTCGTCTTCACCGACGCGCGCCGCCGCGAGGTGTACTGGGCGGCGTACGACGCGGCAGGCGAGCGCGTGGACGGTCCGCACGTACAGCGGCCCGCGGAGGTGATCGCGGAGGCGCGCGTCGCGGCCGGCGACGGCGCGCTGCAGTACGCGGACGCAGTGGGGGTAGTGCCGATCGAGCCGCGGTTCCCGTCGCCTGCGGGTTTGGTGCGGGTTGCTCGTGCCGCGCTGCTGGCGCGTACGGAGCCGGAGCCGCTCACGCCGCTGTACCTGCGCCGTCCGGACGCTGTCGAACCCAACGCGCGCAAGCGGGTGACCGCGCCGTGAAGCTGGACCAGCTGCGCCGCGCCGACGTGGCGAAGTGCGCGGAGATCGAGAAGATCCTCTTCCCCGGTGACGATCCGTGGAGCAGCCGCGCGTTCCACTCCGAGCTCGACCAGGGCCACTACTACCTGGCTGCGCGCTCGGACGACGGCGCTGAGCTGCTTGGCTACGCGGGGCTGGCCGTGGTCGGCCGCCGCGGCGACTACGAGACGAACGTGCACACCATCGGTGTGGTGCCGGAAGCGCAGGGTCAAGGCATCGGCAAGGCGCTGCTGCGTGCGTTGCTGGCGCGGGCCGACGAGCTGGCTGCCCCGGTGTTCCTCGAAGTGCGCACCGACAACGACACGGCCGTGGCGCTGTACGAGGCACACGGCTTCCAGAAGCTCGGCATCCGGAAGCGGTACTACCAGCCCTCCGGCGCCGACGCGTTCACCATGGCCCGCCCGGCGCGGTCCCCGGCCCGAGACGAGGTGGCCCGCTGATGTCCCGCGTCATCATGGGCATCGAAAGCTCCTGCGACGAAACCGGCGTCGGCCTGGTCCGGCTGCACGACGACGGTGCGGTGGAGCTGCTCGCGGACCAGGTCGCCTCCAGCGTCGAGCAGCACGCGCGGTTCGGCGGCGTGGTGCCGGAGGTGGCCAGCAGGGCGCACCTGGAGGCGATGGTCCCCACCGCGGAGCGGGCGTTCGCCACCGCCGGGCTCAAGCTGTCCGATGTGGACGCCATCGCGGTCACCGCGGGTCCCGGCCTCGCCGGTGCGCTGCTGGTGGGTGTCTCGGCGGCGAAGGCCTACGCCTCGGCGCTGGACATTCCGCTGTACGGCGTGAACCATCTGGCCGGGCACATCGCGGTGGACACCCTCCAGCACGGCCCGCTGCCCTCGCCGGTGCTGGCGTTACTGGTGTCCGGCGGGCACACCCAGCTGCTGCGGGTGGACGACGTGGCGTCCAGTATCACCGAGCTGGGGTCCACTGTGGACGACGCGGCCGGCGAGGCGTACGACAAGGTGGCCCGCGTGCTGGACCTGCCCTACCCTGGCGGCCCGCCGATCGACAAGGCGGCCAAGCTCGGCGACCCGGCGGCGATCGCTTTTCCCCGCGGGATGACCGGCCCACGGGATGCGAAGTTCGATTTTTCCTTCTCCGGCTTGAAAACGGCGGTCGCGCGCTGGGTCGAGAACGCCGAGCAGGCGGGCACCGGGATCCCGGTGCCCGACGTGGCCGCGTCCTTCCAGGAGGCGGTGGCCGATGTGTTGACCGCGAAGGCGATCCGTGCCGCTCGCGAACAGGGCATCGGCACCCTGGTGATTTCCGGCGGCGTCGCGGCGAACTCACGGCTGTCCGAACTGGCCGCCGAACGCTGCGCCGAGGCGGGGATCGAACTCCGCGTACCTCGCCCCCGGCTCTGCACGGACAACGGCGCGATGATCGCGGCACTGGGCGCGCACGTGGTGGCTGCCGGCCGTTCGGTGGCACCGATGGATTTCTCGGCAAGCCCGGGACTGACGGTGGAGACCGTGTCGCTCTGACCCGGCGCCGCTCGCGGTCCGGGGTCAGCGTGCCGACTGCAGGTCCACCGGGGCAGCCGGATCGGCCAAGCCGAGCAGGGTTTCGATTGCCGCGGCGGAGCGGATCGCCGCCGAGCCGTCGCCGTACGGGTTGGCTGACGTGGCCGCGCGCAGTTCCCCGGTGAGCACGCGGCAGGCGGTGTCGGTGATCCGGTCCGCGTCCGTGCCGACCAGCCACGCGCATCCGGTGGCCACCGCCTCCGGGCGTTCGGTGGTGTCGCGCAGGATCAGCACCGGCGTGCCGAACGTCGGTGCCTCCTCCTGGATCCCGCCGGAGTCCGTGATCACCAGCGTTGCCAGGCGCAGTGCGCGAACGACGTCCGGGTACTCCAGCGGTTCGGTGACGGTGACCCGCGGGACGCCGCTCAGTGCCGCGGTGACCTGGGCCCGTACCTCGGGGTTCGGGTGCATCGGGAAGAGCACCTGTGCCCGCGGGTGTGCCTCGACGATCCGGCGAACCGCGCTCAGCGTGCGCGCCAGTGGCTCACCCCACGATTCGCGGCGGTGCGACGTGACCAGGACCAGCTGTTCCCCGGCTTCGGCAATGCCCATTTCCAGCAACGCCAGTGCCGGATCGCGGGCAGGCAGATCGCGGGCGGTGATCGAGAGCACCGCGTCGACCACCGTGTTGCCCGCGACCACGATCCGCTCCGCCGGCACCCCCTCGGCCCGGAGCGCGGCGGCCGCGGTGGGCGCGGGAGCCAGGTGCAGCGAGGCGATCCGCGAGACCATCTGCCGCGTGCCCTCCTCCGGGAACGGCGTGGTCAGATCACGGGTGCGCAGTCCGGCCTCCAGGTGCACCACCGGAATACCGAGCCAGAACGCGGTGAGCGCGCCCGCCAGCGCGGTGGTGGTGTCGCCCTGCACGACGACCGCACCGGGGGCGTACCGGCGCATCGCCTCGTCGAGCGCGGGCAGCAGCCCGGCCACCAGTTCGGCCTGTGTGCCGGACACCCGCGGTGGCACCTGGAGCCACCCGTCCACGGTGCGCCCGAACGGCGCCAGCGCCTGCTCGACCATGCCCGGGTGCTGGCCGCTGTGCACGATCAGCGGCCGCAGCCCGGGGCGGGCTTCCAGCGCCTGCGCCAGCGGTGCGAGTTTGACCGCCTCCGGCCGGGTGCCTGCCAGCAACATCACGTTCACCACATTCACCTTCTCGAGTGTCCCCGAAAACCGGGCCGGCGGCTGGGGACACCGCACAGTCGCCCGCGCGGGTGAGCCCTCGGTCCCGGTGGGGCCCGGCGATCGGTGCCGGATCAGGCGAGCGGCGGCGTGCCGGTGGTGCGGGATCTCTGGTCAGAACACCTGCCGCAGCTGCACGTCGTCGAGGTTGACGTACTCGATGCGGTGGCCGAACTGGATCTCCACGTACTTCGTCTTTCCGCGCACGACGACATGGTCCGCGGGGTCGAAGGTGGTCGCTGCGAAGTACTCCGACCCGACGACTCCGGCTGCTGCGTACTTCTGGCCCGCAGCCAGGGTGTAGGGCATCGGCGCGAGCTCTTCCACCGGCACGTTCGACGGGTAGGCCGACGCCTCGGGGTAGGCGCGGCCGTAGACCGGAACGCTTGTCCGGCCGGGCTTCGGCGTCGCGACCAGACCGCTGGCGGGCAAAGCGGCCGGGGCGTTGCGCGGGTTGTGGAACCAGCCCTGCTGGCCGAGGTACCAGATCGCGGTCCAGTCACCCTGCCTGCCGGCGACCGCGTACCGCTGTCCGGTTGCCACCCGGCTGCCCACATCGGACACGTCCATTGTGGAGGGATCGGTACCGTGCAGGCCGGCGTCGTTCAGCAGCGGTGCCGAATCGCTCGGCTCGGTGTGCAGTACGACGGCCTCGGAATTCGTGGCGGGGCAAGGGTTTCCGGAACCGATCCGGTCGCAGCCGGTGAAGGCGGGCCGGTTCCCCGCGAACGACGGCGCGATGGTGACCAGCTCCGCACCCGGCCCGCCGGTGGCCCGCAACGGGGCGCCGAGCAGGTCGAAGTAGTGCGCCCAGTCCCAGTAGGGGCCCGGGTCCCAGTGCATGCCGGCAATGGTCGACGGGGTCGTGCCGGGCACGTTGTCGTGACCGATGATGTGCGCGCGGTCGAGCGGGATCCCGTAGCGCCGGGCGAGGTAGCCGACGAGTTTGGCCGACGACCGGTACATCGCCTCGGTGTACCAGGTGCCCTTCGCCCCGAAGCCTTCGTGCTCCACGCCGATCGACTTCGAGTTCACGTACCAGTTGCCCGCGTGCCAGCCGACGTCCTTCGTCGGCACGTGCTGGGCGATCAGGCCGTCCGAAGAGCGCACGGTGTAGTGCCACGCCAGGTACGTGGGGTCCTGCGCCAGCTTCAGCGCGGTGTCCCAGGAGGTTTCCGTGTCGTGGATGACGATGTAGTCGATTTTCTGGCTCTGCGGGCGGTTCGCCACGTCGTGGTTGCCGTAGCCGCCGTCGGGAAGCTCCTGGTACGGCGCGGGCACCGATTCGCAGGCCACCGACTTCGGGCACTCCGCTGCGGCGGGCGCGTCGGCACGCAGCCCCAGCCGTTCGGCCTGGGACCGGTCCGGGGTGACGCCGGGCGTGGCCGCGAGCGTGATGGCCTGACCGTCGTCCGTGGTGCGGGCCATGCCGCTGCTGATGGTGTCGAAGACCTCGTCGGCGAACGTACGGGCGGCAGTGACGTCTTCGGAGCCGCTGTAGTGCGCGACGGCGCCGTACCAGTCCTTCGCGTCAGCGCTGTGCACGCCAAGCTGTTGCTGATAGTGCGAGAGCAGGGCCGCGCCGCCACGGATGTTCTGCGCCGGGTCGGTGCGCAGCGTCGCCGCGTCGGTGTGCAACAGCGTCGCGGCTTCGTCGACAGTCTGCAGACCTGGCGGGGGAGCGGCGGGCTTGGACGGCACCGGGTGCAGAGCCGGACGGGCGTCGTCACCACGAGGGTCTTCGCCGCTGTCGAACTCGGTACCGGTACCGCCGGCCGCGCGCAGGTCGGTGAGGTGCATCGGCCCGTATCCGCCGGAGGTGCTGGGCGTGCCCGCGTGGGAATCCCAGCGCGACTCCAGGTAGGACACCCCGAGCAGCACGTCGAGCGGGACGCCGAACTCGGCGGCCGCGTCGGCGAACTCCCGCTGCCGCGGCGCCCCGGCTGCCTGCGCGGGCGTGGCAAGACCGACCGCGAGCAGCAATCCGGCACCGGCCGCCGCCACTCGCCGGAAACGCTGCGGAACCGAACGGGACATGGTGGGAACCCCCAGAGTCGAAGACCATCCGAGAGGAATCTAGCCGGAAACCCCGCGGCGGGTAAGTCTCCACGCCCAGGCGACGGCCGCGTACGCACGCCGTACGGGACGGGTCGTCGCCACCGGCCGCTGCGCCCGGCATGGGCGCGGAGTGAATGCGCCGGTCAGGCAGCTTCGGAGTGCTTTCGCCCGGGGTAAGTGGACCCTGCTTGCGAAGCTGGCACTCCCGTGGCTAGAGTGCTAATCGCACGGCCCGAACACGCCCCGGCACCCGCGACGGCGGGGGTGGTATGAGCCGTAAGTCATCATGCCGACGCTTTCGACGACCGTGGAGGTCAACCCGGTGAGCGTGAACATCAAACCGCTCGAGGACAAGATCGTTGTCCAGACGAGCGAGGCCGAGGAGACGACCGCTTCCGGCCTCGTCATCCCCGACACCGCCAAGGAGAAGCCCCAGGAGGGCAAGGTTCTGGCCGTGGGGCCTGGCCGTATCGACGACAAGGGCAACCGCGTCCCGCTGGACGTGGCCGTGGGTGACGTCGTCATCTACTCCAAGTACGGCGGTACCGAGGTCAAGTACAACGGCGAGGACTACTTGATCCTCTCCGCCCGCGACGTGCTGGCCGTCATCAACTGACGCGCTACTCGCAGCGCAATGACGCCCCGGGCCCCGCTGAAGCCGGGGTACGGGGCGTTTTTGTGTCGCAAACAACCGAAAGGTAAGCGGAAAACGCTATGCCCAAGCAGATCAGTTTCGACGAGGACGCTCGTCGCGCGCTCGAGCGCGGGGTGAACAAGCTCGCCGACGCGGTCAAGGTCACCCTCGGCCCGCGCGGCAGGCACGTCGTCCTCGACAAGAAGTTCGGCGGCCCCACGATCACGCTCGACGGTGTCACGGTCGCCCGTGAGGTCGAGCTCGACGACCCGTTCGAGAACCTCGGCGCGCAGCTGGCGAAGAACGTCGCCACCAAGACCAACGACGTCGCGGGCGACGGCACCACCACCGCCACGGTGCTGGCCCAGTCGCTGGTGAAACACGGCCTCCGCAACGTTGCCGCCGGTGCCAACCCGACCGCGGTCGGGCGGGGCATCGAGGCGGCCGCGGAGAAGGTCGTCGAGATCCTCAAGGAGAGGGCGACCCCGGTCAAGGGCCGCGACAACATCGCCCAGGTCGGCACCGTGACCTCGCGCGACGCCACCATTGGCCAGCTGCTCGGCGAGGCCGTCGAGCGGGTGGGCGAGGACGGCGTGATCACCATCGAGGAGTCGTCCACGCTGGCGACCGATCTGGTGATCACCGAGGGTGTGCAGTTCGACAAGGGTTTCCTGTCGGCGCACTTCGCCACCAATCCGGAGGACCAGAAGGCGACCCTCGAGGACGCCTACATCCTGCTGCACCGCGAGAAGATCTCGGCGCTGGCCGAGCTGCTCCCGGTGCTGGAGAAGGTCGTCGAGGCCAAGAAGCCGCTGCTGATCATCGCGGAGGACGTCGATGGCGAGGCGCTGTCCACCCTCGTGGTGAACTCGCTGCGCAAGACGATCAACGCGGTCGCGGTCAAGGCACCGTTCTTCGGTGACCGCCGCAAGGCGTTCCTGGACGACCTGGCCGTGGTCACCGGCGGCGAGGTCATCTCCGCCGAGATCGGCCGGAAGCTGTCCGAGGTCGACCTCGGCTCGCTGGGCCAGGCCCGCCGGATCGTGGTCACCAAGGACGACACCACGATCGTGGACGGCGCGGGCACCAAGGACGCGCTGTCCGCGCGGACCGCGCAGATCCGCAAGGAGATCGAGACCACCGACTCCGACTGGGACCGCGAGAAGCTGCAGGAGCGGCTCGCGAAGCTCGGCGGCGGCGTGGCCGTGATCAAGGTCGGCGCGGCCACCGAGACCGAGCTGAACGAGCGCAAGCACCGCATCGAGGACGCGGTGGCCTCCACCAAGGCGGCCGTCGAAGAGGGCATCCTGCCCGGCGGCGGTTCGGCGCTGGTGCACGCGGTCAAGGAACTGGACGGCGGCCTCGGCCTCACCGGCGACGAGGCCACCGGCGTGCGCATCGTCCGTGACGCGCTCACCGCACCGCTGTTCTGGATCGCGAGCAACGCGGGCCACGAGGGTGCGATCATCGTGAACAAGGTCCAGGAGCAGAGCTGGGGGCAGGGCTTCAACGCCGCCACCGGCGAGCTCACCGACCTGATCGCGGCCGGCATCGTGGACCCGGTCAAGGTGACCCGTTCGGCGGTCTCCAACGCCGCCTCGATCGCCAGGCTCGTGCTCACCACGGAAAGCTCGGTGGTCGAGAAGCCAGAGGAAGAAGAGCCCGAAGACGGCCACGGCCACGGCCACTCGCACTAGGACAGACGCACCACAACAGCACCAGCAAGACAACGGGGCGGCACTCCCTTCGGGGATGCCGCCCCGTTTTGTTCCTGGGGGGTGCTTCGTTGCTGTCGAGGGTGCCGCCCCGTTTTGTTCCTGTCGGAGGTGTCGCCTCGTTTTGTTGCTGGGTGCGGTGCTCCGTTTGGTTCTGCTGGGGGCGCCTCGTTGCTGCTGGATGTGGTGGCTCGTCTTCTTGCTGTCGGGGTGCCGCCCCGCTTCTGCCGGGGCAGTGCTTCGCTTCGTTTCCGTCAGGAATGCCGCCTCGCCTGGTTCCTGCCGGAAGCGCCGCACCCTCCGGTTCCGGCACGCTGCACCGGGGTTTCGTTCGGGGTTTGCCGGGCCGACTCCGGGCTGCCACTGCCACTATCCCGTCCGGGGCGTCGGGGGTCTTGCCGGAGGCGCCGCCACCTTGTTCAGCCTGCCGCCGCTCCGTCCACCCCGCCGCCTCGTCCGGGACCAGGGTCTTGCCCCGGACTTCCACGGCTTCGTCAGCGACCGGCGCTTGTCCGGATCATCACGATCGCGGCAACGGGACTGACCCGGCGCGGATCGCGAGTGGAATCGGGTCGGCGAAAACGGGCCGCCGCGCGATCGAACCCGGTGATCCGAACGGGGGCGGCGTCCATGGCGAAGGGGCGGCGTCCTCAGTGGACACCGCCCCTTCCGCGCCGGTCTGATGGCTCAGCTGTGCGCCATGGTCAGTGCTCGTTTGTCTTGCTTGATCAGGTTTTCCCGTTCCGATTCGGAGAGGCCGCCCCAGATGCCGTAGGGCTCGTGCACGGCGAGCGCGTGCCTGCGGCACAGGTCGAGTACCGGGCAGGCCAGGCAGATCGCCTTGGCCCTGGCCTCGCGCCGGGCCCTCGCCGGACCCCGCTCTCCGTCCGGGTGAAAGAAGGACCCGCTGTCCATCCCCCGGCACGACCCCTCCAGCTGCCAGTCCCACATGTCCGCATTGGGGCCGGGGAGCCTGCGCGTGTCTGCCATCCTGACCGCCTCCGTCATCCGGTCGATGCCATTAGCTGCTCTGCTGTGGTGCCGATACTCCATTCGGTGCAACGGCGGTAACGTTAGAAGCGCGCCAATAGTTGTTCAATAGATCCGCGGCGATTCAGCCGTTAGGCATCCCCCGGATGTGTGAGCTGGGGTTTTGGCTCGGGTTGCCGGGACTGCGGGTGACCTGGATATTGGCCGGGTGGGACCCGGATCGAGCGAAGGAGAACCCACCCTGCCGGTGGCCTCGGTCGCCCGCCGGCTCGGGGTCGCCCCGTCCACCCTTCGTACCTGGGACCGTCGCTACGGTCTCGGCCCGAGCCGGCACACCGACGGACGGCACCGCCGTTACGGCACTTCCGACATCGGCCGTCTCGAAATGATGCAGCGTGCTCTCCTGCGAGGCGCGTCCACCGCCGAAGCGGCGCGGTACGCGCTGGAGCAGATGCCGCGGGTGGAAACCGAGCCCGCGCCACTGGAACCTGTTCTGGCCACTCGCCCGTCTCAAGCGCCCGACGACGGCGAAGTCCCGTCGCGGCTCGCACGCCGGTTGAGCACCGCGGCGTTGGCCATGGACGTCGGCGCGGTCCAGCGAATGCTCCTCGACGCCATCAACGAGCTGGGCGTCTTGTCGGCGTGGTCGGGCGTGATCGATCCGGTGCTCACGGCACTCGGCGCGCGGTGGCGTGGTGTGCACGCGGGCGCGGAAGTGGAGTACTTGCTGGCGGAGTGCGTGTACGGGGCGCTGGTACGGGCGACGCCGGTGCTCGCTGAGCCGCGCAACCAGCGTCCGGTGCTACTCGCGTGCGTACCGGACGAGCGCGACACGATGCCGGTGTACGCGTTGGCAGCGGCGTTGGCCGGACGGCGGATCGGTGCACAGCTGTTCGGCGTACCGCTACCCGCCGAAGTGCTCGCGGTGACCGTACGGCGGAGCGCGCCGGCTGCGGTCGTGCTGTGGGCGCACCGTCGCACTGTCGCCGACCCGCGCCTCTTCGCCCGCGTATCCCGCGACCGGCAGCGCAGCCGCCTGTTCGCCTGCGGCCCGGGGTGGGACGTGGCCGAGTTGCCGGCGAAGGTCGAGTTGCTGCCCGACCTGTCGGCCGCCGCCGACCGCGTCGAACACGTTCTTGTCGGTGGTTCACGCTAGAAAGGTCGAGTGGACGAAGCGACCCTGACCACCTTCGCCTTCGGCGACCCACCTTGCGCCACCGGCGCGCTCGGCGCCTTCGCGGGCGCCTCGCCCCGGCACCGGCTGCTGGCTGCGATCGTGCTGGGCGCACAGGGGCGTTACGCGGCAGCGACCACGATCCTCGACTCGTTACGACGAGGCCGGGACCCGCTCGTGGCCTCCCTCGCCGCGAGCACGCTCGCATCCCACCGACGGCAACTCGGCGGCCACGCAGCCGCCCGGAAGCTGGACGGGGCGGCTTTGCTGGCCGTGGGGTTTTCCTCCACCGAGCCCGATCCGGCCGGCCTGACAGCAAACGGACCGAGCGTCGCTGGTCCGGGGAGCAGTGGCTCGGGTGGTGCCGGCCCGGGACCTGACGAGCCGGGTGTTGCCGACGCGGTTGGTCCGGGCGCCTCGGCTGCTGCTCCGGGTACCGCCGATCCCCATGGGCTCGACGTCGTGGGCGCGCGGGCCGATGCGCTGCTCGGGCTTGCCGCGGACAACCTCGCGCTCGGGCGGCTCGGCGCGGCTCGGCGGCTGGTCGTGCGGGCTGCGCGGGTGGACCGCCGGTGGCGGGCCGCGGTGCGCGGCGGGTGGGTTGCCGCCGAGATCGAGCTTGCCGATGGGCAGCCCGCGGCTGCCGTCGCGCCTGCCCGGAACGCGCTCGAGACCGCGCGCGCCCGTGGTGCGCGCCGGCATGCGGTGAAATCGGCGATCGTGCTCGGGGTGGCGTTGTCCGGTGCGGGGGAAACCGGTGCGCTCGAGCTCGTCACGGAGGCCGTCGAAGAGACCGAAAAATACGAACTCAATTCACTTATTTGGGTGGCAACGCGGGTTGCGGCCGATCTGGATGCCCGGCGTGATCAGGAGTATCGATTCAGGAGCCGGCAAGTGTTGCACGCAGTGTTACAGCAAGCTGATCCTTGCGTGATGCGTATCGCACGAGAGTCCCCTTGGGTACCCACCGGGGTCGGGTGAGCCTGCTGGAGAGGGGGTTCCGGCATCCGGGCTAAGAAACTTCAAAAAAAGCCACCGGATCGTGTCAAGGTTCGGGCTAAAGCGTCCGATAGGGGAAGTGGAATGTCACCCGGCTGCAGGAAGGAAACCCCGTGACGACGGTCTTGATCTGCGACGACCGACGCAGTGTCCGCGAAGGGCTCACCCGTGTGATGTCTGCGGTCCCAGGGGTCAGTCGCATCGACTGCGTAGCGCACGGTGACGAGCTGCTGGCCCGGTACACCCGTCAGCCGGTCGACGTCGTGCTGGTCGGGACGCAACGCGCGGTCCCGACGGGCGTCGAAGCCACCCGCCGGCTCGTCTCCGCGAACCCCCAGGCGAATGTCATCGTTTTCGGTGCCCCGGACGACGCGGGCAGCATCGCCGCGGCGATCGCCGGCGGAGCCCGCGGCTATCTGCGCTGGGACGCCTCGCGTCCCGAGCTGGTCGCCGCACTCGCGCACACCCTCGCCAGCACGTCGGTGCCGGCGCCGCGCCAGCCGTCGGACCCCGGCGTGCAGCTCACCGAGCGCGAGCTGCAGGTGCTGCGCGGGATGAGCCAGGGCAAGAGCAACGGCCAGATCGGCCGCGAGCTCTACCTCTCCGAGGACACGGTCAAAACGCACGCCCGCAGGCTGTTCCGCAAGCTCGGCGTCCGCGACCGCGCGCAGGCAGTGGCCCACGGCTTCCGCCGCGGCCTCGTGTCCTGAGGCCGGGACCGGCCGAACCACACGGGGTTGCCGAACCGACACCACGGTGACAACGGGCCAGGGCGCACGCCCTGGCCCGTACCTGTGCGCCCGGCTCGGCAGCCGGCCGGACCGATGTCGCGCTGAGTTGGCGCCGCGAAGCCGCACTGACGCCGGTTGGACGAACCCGTGCAGCCGAAGCCAGCCGCGATGGAGCCTGCGCACGAGACCTTCCCCGGCCGTTTCCGCCTGCACGGGCCGTGCCGCGATCGCTTCCACCCGCCACTCCACGATCGGTGATGGTCGCCGTGCCCTCTGGTCGGCGATGGCCGCCGCCAGCCCCCGACCGACGGCGTAACCGGGCGGCGAACGCCGGGTCCACCGAGCGGTGCGTGATGACCGATCGACCGGCCCAGAACAATCACGCACAACCAGCCACGGTCAGCCAGCCACTGCCAAGCCGACTGCGGCAGAGCCAGTTGCGGGTCAAGCCAGCCGCCGCCAAGCCGACTGCGGCGGAGCCAGTTGCGGCCAAACTGCTTGCGGCAGAGCCAGCTTTGCCGGGCCAGCGAGGGCCGAGGCGGACGTGGCGGGGCCAGACCGGTCAGCCCAGAACTGAAGTCGGCCCGGACTGACTGCTCGCCCGGCACTGGCAAGCCGAGCCGGTACCGGCTGAAGTCAGTGCGCCGGGACCGGCAAGCCGGAGCCGGTTGGGCTCGGTACGGCGGAACTGGCAAGCCGGGGCCGGAGGAGTCGGAGTCGGCAATCCGGCACCGGAGTTCGCAAGCCCGAGCCGGAGCCCATCAGCCGGAGCGTGAGTCCGCAAGCCGGAGCGGGAGCCGGCCGGGGTCGGTACGCCGGAGCTGGCAAGCCGGAGTCTGAACGGTCGGAGCCGCCGAATCGGAACCACCAATCCACAGCCTGCAAGACCGGGGCCACCAAGCCACGCCCAGCAAGACCGGCGCCATCGAGCGACAGCCTGCAAGACCGGCGCCACCGAGCGACAGCCTGCAAGACCAGAGCCACCAACTCCACAGCCAGCAAGCCGGAACGGGCATGGCACAGCTGCAACCACCGAGCCGTAGCCGCAAAGCCGCCGAGGCCGCAGACGCCAAGCCGTAGCCGCCGAGCCGCAAAGCCGCTGAGGCCGCAGACGCCAAGCCCCAGACGCCAAGCCCTAGACGCCAAGCCACAGACGCCAAGCCACAGACGCCAAGCCACAGACGCCAAGCCACAGACGCCAAACCGCAGCCAGCAACGGCGCAGCTGGCCGGCGCGTAGCGGAGTTGTTGTTGGGTTGCCTCGGTGGGCCGTGGTTCTCGCCACGTCGGTGGGTTGGTGGGTCGTTTGGTCGTTGGGGAAGGCTCTGACCTGCGGGAATATCCTGTGTGGCGTGGTGCGGGCGGGGGGTTTGCCGGGTGCGGCGCGCCGGTCACCACCTCTGGCGGTTGTCCGGGGCTGCTCCGACGGTACGGTGACTGGGGCAGGCGCATGGCTGGAATGACCACGCGCCGGATTCTTTGCACGCCTACACGTAACACTGGGACTGTTGTCTGCGATGGCCACTGTGGGGGACGGACTGGAAGAGCCGGTTGCCGCTGCTGTTGAGGGAGACCCTCAGGCGGTCGAGCGCCTACTCGCGGCCATCCGTCCTCTCGTAGTGCGGTACTGCCGTGCTCGAGTTGGCAGGCAGGAGCGGTCCTTCGCTTCGGCTGACGATGTTGCGCAGGAGGTGTGTCTCGCGGTGCTCACGGCCTTGCCAGCCTACCGTGACCAGGGCCGCCCCTTCCTGGCTTTCGTCTACGGTATCGCGCAGCACAAGGTGGCGGACGCGCATCGCGCGGCTGCCCGCAACCGGGCGGAACCGGTCGCCGAGATCCCGGACGAGATCGAAGGCGGCGTCGGCCCGGAGCAGCGCGCGTTGCAGGGTGAGCTGAACGAGCGGATGGCCCAGTTGTTGCAGGTGCTGCCGGACAAGCAGCGGGAGATCGTCGTGCTGCGGGTCGTGGTGGGGCTCTCCGCGGAGGAGACCGCGGAGGCCGTCGGGTCCACGCCGGGTGCCGTCCGCGTTGCCCAGCACCGCGCACTGGCCAGGCTGCGCAAGGTGCTCTCCGCCGAGGAGGTGATCTGAGTGGCCGATCACGACGACCGCGATCTGACGCCTTCCGCGCAGAGCAGCGGCACGACTGGTTACGACGCCGAGGCCGACGGCGACCTCACGGCGATCCAGGCCGACGACGCGTTGCTCGACGCACTCGGCGGCACCGATCCGGCCGTCGCGGACGGGCTCGGTGATCAGGAGCTCAACGCGCTGCTCCTCGCGTGGCGCCGGGACATCGACAGCGAACCGCTGGCCGAACTCGTCGACGTGGACACCGCGGTGACCACGGTCAAAACCGCCACGTTGGCGCGCAGGCACTCCAGCCGCAGCCGCCGCCGTCGCATCCTCGTTCCGGTCGCCGCCGCGTGCGCCGCCGCGGCGATCGCGTTCACCGGCACCGGACTCGCCGCACGGGACGCCCAGCCCGGCGACACGTTGTGGGGCCTCACGAAAGTCCTCTACTCCGACCACGCCCGCTCCGTCGAGGCCGCCGCGGCGGCGAAGCTCGATCTGGAGAAGGCGAACCTCGCCCTCGCCGACAACCGGCTCGTGGACGCCCAGCGCGCACTCGACGACGCGCAGGCCGCGCTGGACCAGGTCACCGACGCCGAGAACCGCGACCAGCTCATGGAACAGCACCGTCAGCTCGCCGCGCAGCTCGGTTCGCCGACCTCGCCGCCCGGCGGACGGCTGCCGACCTCGCAGGCGAGTGCGCCGCCGCCGAACAACCCGGCGACGACCACGCCGGAGCAGTCCAGCGGCCAGCCGACCTCGCTGCCCGGTTCCGGAAGCACCAGCCCGCCGGACACCACGACGACATCGCCGCCGCCCGAATCCAGCACGACCTCGTCGCCGCCCACCACGAGCGCGACAGGCAGCGAACCCGGCTCCGGCAGCGGCAGCCCACGCAACGAGTCGTCGCAGAACGGCGGCGCGGAGGTCCCGAACGGTGCCCCGGCCGGATCGTGACCTCGCCCGCCGGGCAGTTCCGGACCGTCGCCGCGAGGGCGACGCGGCCTTCGGCGAACCTTACGAGGCGCAGAACGGAACTGTCGTCGTCCCGGTTTCCCGCCGTGGCCGGGCAATCGGCCTGTTCACCGTCGACGAGCGCGGCACGACCTGGACCCCGGCGGTCGACACCGGCAGGCTCGGCCTGATCGGCGCAGCGACCGGATTCGTCGCGGCGGCACTCGCCACTCTCGCCGTGCTGCGCCGTCCACCGTGGCCGGAGCTGACCGAACGGGCCGTGACGGCAATGGCGGAAGCCAGGGCCGCGCAGGCTCGCCGGGGCACGCGAAAGCAGAATCACCACTAGGACAACCGCCGAGCCGGCCCGGTATGCAGCGGCGGCTGCCAGAGCCGGTCATCGAAGCGTGGCCATCCGCTCACTCACCGGAACCGCGCCGCCGGTACCTCCCCGGATCGGGTTGTCCACATGCGCAAGCCCCTGTGGATACTTCCTGTGGACAACTGTGCGCGCAGCAAAAACCCTGGTGAGAGATCTCACCAGGGCGTTGACCGCCGGCAACGGTCAGTAAGCGCTCTCGTTCGCGGTCACCCCGTCGGCGAAGCCGCGGCAGTAGTCCCAGCTCACGTAATCGCCCGGGTTCGGGTCGAAGGCCGGCTCGTGCGGACGCATCCGGCCCTTCGACAGCAGCTGCTCCAGACTGGCTCGCAGCAGGTGCCAGTCGTGGTAGTGCGGCTCCTCGCATTCACCGCAGTCGACCACGATGCCGCGGACCCCGCGAGGCTCCAGCAGTGCCTGGTACACCGCGAGGTCGGAGAGGTCGGCCAGCAGCTCGGTACGTTCGTCGGCGCTGATCGGCTCGTCAAGGTGGTCGTCGGGATCGAGGATGGCCCGGGCCGGGTCGTCCGGATCGTCCTCGAACGGGTCGGGGGGCAACACGTCGTGCGGCACGACCTGCACGCTACCCGCAGTGTGGCGCCCGTCCCCACCCGCCCGGGTCGGGGCCCCGGCCCGGATATCATGAGGGGAAGGTCCGAGCCCGCCCACCGCACCTCCGCACACTCCTGCCAGGAAGGCCCTTCGCCCGTCATGACCAGCGAAAGCATCACCCCCGCCGTGCCAAGCAAGTTCGCGATGCTCGGCCTCACCTTCGACGATGTGCTGCTGCTGCCGGCCGAATCCGACGTGGTGCCCAGCGCGGTGGACACGAGCACCCGGCTCAGCCGCAACATCACGCTGAACGTGCCGCTGGTCTCGGCTGCGATGGACACCGTCACCGAGGGCCGGATGGCGATTGCGATGGCCCGCCAGGGCGGGATCGGCGTGCTGCAGCGCAACCTGCCGATCGAGGAGCAGGCCGCCGCGGTCGAGGTCGTGAAGCGCTCCGAAGCAGGCATGGTCACCGACCCGGTCACCTGCTCGCCGGACGCCACCCTCGCCGAGGTCGACGCACTGTGCGCGCGGTTCCGCATTTCCGGCGTCCCGGTCACCGACGCGTCCGGTTCGCTGGTGGGCATCATCACCAACCGCGACATGCGGTTCGAGGTCGACTACACGCGCCTGGTCAGTGCGGTCATGACGAAGGCGCCGCTGGTCACCGCCCAGGTCGGGGTCACCGCGGAGGCCGCGCTCGGCCTGCTGCGCAGGCACAAGATCGAGAAGCTGCCGATCGTCGACGGTGCGGGCAAGCTGCGTGGCCTGATCACGGTCAAGGACTTCGTGAAGACCGAGCAGTACCCGAACGCCACCAAGGACACCGACGGCAGGCTCATCGTCGGTGCCGCGGTCGGCGTCGGCGCGGACGGGCACAAGCGTGCCATGGCGCTGGCCGAGGCCGGGGTGGACGTGCTGATGGTGGACACCGCGCACGGGCACTCCCGCGCCGTGGTCGACACCGTGCGGCTGCTGAAGAAGGAGCTCGGCGACACCGTCGACATCGTCGGCGGCAACGTCGCGACCCGTGCCGGTGCGCAGGCGCTGGTGGACGCAGGCGTGGACGGGGTGAAGGTCGGCGTCGGCCCCGGCTCGATCTGTACCACCCGGATCGTCGCCGGCGTCGGCGTACCGCAGATCTCCGCGATCTACGAGGCGGACCAGGCCTGCCGTCCGGCCGGGGTGCCGGTGATCGGCGACGGCGGGATCCAGTACTCCGGCGACATCGCGAAGGCCATCGCCTCCGGCGCGTCCACCGTGATGCTGGGCAGCCTGCTCGCCGGCACCGCGGAATCGCCCGGCGACCTGATCCTGGTCAACGGCAAGCAGTTCAAGGTCTACCGCGGGATGGGCTCGCTGGGTGCCATGCAGTCGCGCGGGGAGGCGAAGTCGTACTCCAAGGACCGCTACGCACAGGACGACGTGCTCAACGAGGACAAGCTCGTGCCGGAGGGCATCGAGGGCCGCATCCCGTTCCGCGGTCCGCTCGTGAACGTGGTGCACCAGCTCGTCGGCGGACTGCGCGCGGGCATGGGCTACGCGGGTGCCACGACGATCCCGCAGCTGCAGGAGGCGCAGCTGGTACGGATCACCGCGGCCGGCCTCAAGGAGAGCCACCCGCACGACATCACGATGACGGTCGAGGCGCCGAACTACACCACCCGGTGATCCGAACGCCCGGTGTGGTCGGTCGCCGCGGGATCCGCGCTGGGTACCGGTTCCGTGCCACCGGGTGTGTTCTTCCTGCGGGGTAGCAAGGCCGGGGTGCCGAGCAGGAGCACCCCGGCAACGCCGATCGCCCCGCGGGTGCCCAGCCATCCGGCCAGCAGGCCCCACAGCAGGGTCAGCACCGCGATCGTCGCGCCACCGGTGATCGTCCACGCCGACAGCACCCGGCCCACGCGGGTGGATTCGGTTTCCTCGAGCCGGTAAGTGGCGAGCACCGGGTTGAACACGCCCATGCAGGTGATCAGCCCCAGTTCCACCAGCATCACCCAGCCCAGCCCGCACACCCCGGACGGGGTGCAGGCGAGCCCCACCGGCCAGCACGCTCGTGCGGCGCCGGAGACCACCAGCACGCGGTCCCGGCCGAACCGGGTCACCAGCCCTCGCGCGAGCCGCGAACCGGCCAGTCCGCCGAGGCACGGGACGCCGAACGCCAGCCCGTACTCCCACGGCGCGAACCCCAGCTCACCCAGCAGCAGCACGGCCAGCAACGGCGCGGTCGCCATGATCAGCCCGTTGACCAGGCTGGTGTTGAGAAACACCGCGCGCAGCCCCGGATGCCGCAGCAGGTACCGCCAGCCCTCGGCGAGGTCGGCCATCCGGACCGCGGCCGGTCGCGCCGCCGGCCGGGGCTCGGGACGGCGGATGGCGCCGAGCGCGAACGCCGACAGCAGATAGCTCACCGCGTCGAGCACGATGGTGGTCAGAGGTCCGAACAGGCTGATCGCCGCGCCGCCGGTGGGTGGGCCGAGTGCGGTGGCGCTCCACTGCGTCGTTTCGAACCGCGCATTGGCAGAGAGCAGGTCGTCCGCGGGCACCAGCGCCTTCAGGTAGGCGCCGCTGGCCGCGGTGAACACGATGTTCGCCGCCGCCACGACCACCGACACAGCCACGAGCTGCCCGAACCCGAGCCCGCCGAGGAAGTACGCCACCGGCAACGTGAGCAGGGCCAGGAACCGCACCGCGTCCATCGCGACCAGCACCGGTCGTTTCCGCCGGAATTCGACCCACGGGCCGAGTGGCACCGCCACCAGCGCACCCACCGCGAGCCCGGCCGCGGCCAGCAGCGACACCTGCGCGGTACTGCTGTGCAGCACGGTCACCGCGATCAGCGGGAACGCGTCGAGCGCGAGCCAGGTACCCGCGGTACTCGCCGCGTATGCCCACCAGAGATGCCGGAAGTCCTTGCCCAGAGCCAATTTCGGTCTCCCCTTTCGCCTCGGTCCGGAAGATCGAACAGCGGGTGCGGACGCGGCGGCAAACAACCGGGTGGCCGAACGCACAACCGGCGGTTGTCCGCGGTCGAAACGGCCCCCCGTGCGCAGGTCACCGACCCGGACTGGCGACAATGGACCGCGTTGTCGTAGCCGCGAGAAGGGACATCACGTGCGGGATCTGGTCGAGATCGGCATGGGCCGCACCGCGCGGCGGGCGTACGGCCTGGATGAGGTGGAGATCGTCCCGTCGCGGCGGACGCGGTCCTCATCGGTGGTGTCCACCGCGTGGCAGATCGATGCCTACCGCTTCGACCTGCCGCTGGTCACCCACCCCACGGACGCCATCGTCTCGCCGGGCACCGCGGTGGCGATCGGCGAACTGGGCGGCCTCGGCGTGCTGAACGCGGAAGGCCTGTGGTCGCGGCACTCGAACGTCGAAGAGGCGATCTTCCGCCTCGTCCGTGCCGCCGAGGACCGCGAGGACCCGACTGCGGTCGTGCGTGAACTGCAGGACCTGCATTCCGCGCCGATCCGGCTCGATCTGCTGACCGAGGCGATCAAGACGATGCGCGAGTCCGGCGTCACGGTGGCCGCGCGGGTGAGCCCGCAGCATGCCGCCGAACTGACCCCGGACCTGCTCGCCGCCGGTGTGGAGATCCTCGTCGTGCAGGGCACCATCATCTCCGCCGAGCACGTGCAGCGCGACGCGGAACCGCTCAACCTCAAGGAGTTCATCGG
This sequence comes from Amycolatopsis ultiminotia, assembly GCF_039536925.1. Taxonomy (NCBI): domain Bacteria; kingdom Bacillati; phylum Actinomycetota; class Actinomycetes; order Pseudonocardiales; family Pseudonocardiaceae; genus Amycolatopsis; species Amycolatopsis ultiminotia. The sequence continues at coordinate 149,614 of NZ_BAAAZN010000004.1, forward strand.
CAGGCTCGACGTGCCGGTGATCGCGGGCGGGGTCAGCGACTACCGCACCGCGATGCACCTGATGCGCACCGGCGCGGCAGGCGTGATCGTCGGGCACGGCTACACCGAGGGCGTCACCAGCACCGACCGGGTGCTCGGCATCGGGGTGCCGATGGCCACCGCGATCGTGGACGCGGCCGCGGCCCGTCGTGACTACCTCGACGAGACCGGCGGCCGCTACGTGCACGTGCTCGCCGACGGCGGGATCACCACCTCCGGCGACGTCGCCAAGGCCATTGCCTGTGGCGCGGACGCGGTGATGCTCGGCGCGCCGTTGGCGGCCGCTTCGGACGCACCGGGCCAGGGCCTGTACTGGACGGCCGCGGCCGCGCACCCGTCGCTGCCGCGTTCGCGCGTGGTCGCCGGTCCGGATTCGGACTACGCGGTGGACCTGAAGACGCTGCTCTTCGGACCGTCGTCGGACGCCGAGGGCGTGGTGAACCTCTTCGGCGCGCTGCGCCGCGCGATGGCCAAGACCGGCTACTCGGACCTCAAGGAGTTCCAGCGCGTCGGGCTGACCGTGCGCGGCTGAGGTTCCGCCGCCGGGTGGAAAATGCCTCGACCTGGGCGAGGTGACTGGTCGGTAACTTAGCTCTGGCCAGGAGAACCCGCCCGGGTTACGCTCCTACCTGTGACTGCCAGTAACACCACCACTGAACGGAACGAGCCGGACTACGACGTCCTCGTGGTCGGCTCCGGGTTCGGCGGCAGCGTCGCGGCGCTGCGGCTGACCGAGAAGGGCTACCGGGTCGCGGTCGTCGAGGCCGGGCGGCGGTTCGCCGACGACGAGTTCGCCAAGACGTCATGGGACCTCAAGCGGTACCTGTGGGCCCCGCAGCTCGGTTGCTACGGCATCCAGCGCATCCACCTGCTCAACGACGTGATGGTGCTGGCAGGCGCGGGCGTCGGCGGCGGTTCGCTGGTGTATGCGAACACGCTGTACCGGCCGCTCAAGCCGTTCTACACCGATCGGCAGTGGGCGCACATCACCGACTGGGAGTCCGAGCTGGCGCCGCATTACGACCAGGCCGGCCGGATGCTCGGGGTGGTCACGAATCCCTCGGTCACGCCGTCGGACGTGGTGATGCGCCAGGTCGCGCAGGACATGGGCGTGGCCGATTCGTTCCACCCCACGCCGGTCGGGGTGTACTTCGGCAAGCCGGGGGAGACCGCGGCGGACCCGTTCTTCGGCGGTGCCGGGCCGGAACGCGTGGGCTGCACCGAATGCGGTTCGTGCATGACCGGCTGCCGGGTCGGGGCGAAGAACACCCTGGTGAAGAACTACCTGTACCTCGCCGAGCAGGGCGGCGCGAAGGTCGTCCCGCTCACCACGGTCACGTCGGTGCGCCCGCAGGGAGCGGGTTACGAGATCACGCTGCAGAAGACCGGCACTCGCTCGAAGCGGTTCCGCACCACGGTCACCGCGGCGCAGGTGGTGTTCGCGGCCGGTACCTGGGGCACGCAGAACCTGTTGCACCGCATGAAGGACTCCGGTGCGCTGCCGAAGCTTTCCGGCCGGCTCGGTGAGCTGACCCGGACCAACTCCGAGGCCATCATCGGCGCCGGACGCACCACTGTGGACGAAAGCCGCGACTTCAGCCGGGGCGTGGCGATCACCTCGTCGATCCATCCCGACGAGAACACCCACATCGAGCCGGTGCGCTACGGCAAGGGCAGTAACGCGATGAGCCTGCTGCAGACCGTGGCCACCGACGGTGCGTCGCAGGTGCCGCGCTGGCGGCAGGCGGTCACGTTCCTGGTCAAGCATCCGGTGCAGACGGCGAAACTGCTCAACGCGCACCGCTGGAGCGAGCGCACGGTGATCCTGCTGGTGATGCAGAGCCTCGACAACTCCATCACCACCTACACCCGCCGCGGCCGGTTCGGCCGGCGCAAGTACTCCTCCCGCCAGGGACACGGCGAGCCGAACCCGAGCTTCATCCCGGCCGGGCACGAGGCCAACGAGCGCGCCGCCGAGCACATCGGCGGAATCCCCGGTGGTACCTGGGGAGAGATCTTCGACATCCCGCTCACCGCGCACTTCATCGGCGGGGTGCCGATCGGTGACAGCTCCGATTCCGGTGTGCTCGACCCGTACCACCGGGTCTTCGGCTATCCCGGACTGTCTGTTGTGGATGGTTCGGCGATCACCGCGAACCTCGGCGTGAACCCCTCGCTGACGATCACCGCGCAGGCCGAACGCGCGTTCTCGCTCTGGCCGAACAAGGGCGAGCCGGATCGACGGCCGGCGCAGGGCAGGCAGTACGTGCGGCTGGATCCGGTGCCGCCGAAGAATCCGGCGGTGCCCGTGGACGCACCTGCCGCGCTGCGCACTGTCGGCTGAACTCCCGGCAGGACGTCTGATGTGGACGGACTCGGCCGTCCGGTCGGGTGGCGCAACCGACGCGGCGCCCGTAGCGTCTGACGAATATGACAGTCGGGAGAAGGACCTTCCTGCGGGCCGCCGGTCTCGGTGCGGTCGGCGCGGTGGCCACGGCTTGCGGAGCCACACCGCCACCGTCCGCACCGCAGCCGAGTACGCCTGCCGGCTCGATGCCGCCGTCGACCAGTGCGAAGCCCGCCGGGCCGCCGGACTGGGACGCGTTGCGCAAGAAGCTGAGCGGCGAGCTGGTGTTGTCCGACGACGGTGGGTTCGCCAGCGCGAAACGTGCGTTCAACCCGTTGTTCGACGGGCAGAACCCGGCTGCGGTCGCGAAGTGCGTCAAGCCGGAGGACGTGCAGGCCTGTGTGGCGGCGGCAGGCGGCCGGATCCCCGTCGCCGCACGCAGCGGCGGGCACAGCTACGCCGGGTATTCCGCGCCGGAGAACGGCCTGGTCATCGACGTCGGCGGGATGTCCGCGGTGGACGTCCAAGGTGAGCAGGTGGTGATCGGCGCCGGCGCGCAGCTCGGCGACGTGTACTCCGCGCTGGCCAAGGCAGGCCGTTGCCTGCCCGCCGGTTCGTGCCCGACCGTCGGTATCGCCGGGCTCACGCTCGGCGGCGGGATCGGCGTGCTGACCCGCAAATACGGCCTGACCTGTGACCGGCTCACCTCGGCGCAGGTCGTGACGCCGGACGGCAAGCTGCGCACGGCGAGTGCGGACAGCGAAAGCGATCTGTTCTGGGCGTTGCGCGGTGGTGGGGGCGGCAACTTCGGCGTCGTCACGTCGTTCACCTTCAGCACCGCCGAGGCACCGAGCCTCACGGTGTTCTCGCTGCACTTCCCGGCCGGTTCGGCGGGCGACGTGCTCGACGCGTGGCAGCGCTGGCTGCCGACCACGCCACCGGAGCTGTGGTCGAACCTCGTCGTGTCCGGTGGTTCGAGTGTGTCCTGTCGCGTCGGCGGTGCGTTCGTGGGCAGTTCCGCGCAGCTGACGCCGTTGCTCGCCAAGCTGGAGGCCACGCCGTCGAGCCGCACGATGAAAACGCTCGGCTACGGCGCGGCGATGGAGTACTTCTCGGGCAGTTCGCAGCGGCAGACTTTCGTGGGGTCGTCCCGGATCATCACCGACCCCGTCGACGGCGGGAAGGTCAGCGATCTCGCCGCCGGGCACCAGGGCATGGACCTGCTGATCGACGGTCTCGGTGGTGCGGTCGGCGACGTCGCGCCGACGGACACCGCCTTCTGGCACCGGAAAGCGCTGGCGAGCGTGCAGGTTTACGCGCCTGCCACGAGCTCGACCCGCTCGAGCGTGCGCAAGTCGGTGTCCACTGTGGTCGCCGGACTGGCCGAAGCAGGCGCGGACGGCGGCTACGTGAACTACCTCGACCCGGACCTGCCGGACTGGAAAACCGCCTACTACGGCGACAACGCCGGACGGCTGGGCCGGATCGCCAAGACCTGCGACCCGAACGGGGTCCTCGCGTTCGCCCAGTCCGTGTGATGCGCGGGGCGCGGCTGAACGACGGGTTGTCCGTGCTGACCGTCGGCAGCGGGCCGGCACTGGTTGTGGTGCCGGGGCTGGGCGCGGGTGCGGACCTGGCCGAGCGCGTGCCGCGTTCGGCGGAGTGGTCCGCGCGTGCCTTGGCCACCGGCCTCAACCGCACGGTCCACCTGGTCCACCGTCCGATGTGGATGCCGGACGGCACCTCGATCGCCGAACTCGCCGGGTGGTACGCGGCCGCCTTGCGCGAGCGCTTCGACCGGCCGGTGGACGTACTGGGCACCTCCGCGGGCGGTGTCACCGGGCTCCAGCTGGCGATGGATCATCCGGACCTGGTGCGCCGGCTGGTCATGCTCGTCGCCGCGAGCCGAGCCGACGAGCGGGCTGCGCGCGCATTGCTGGAGTCGGTGCGCCGGGAACAGCGCGGGCGGTCCGCGGCGTGGGCAGGCAGCGGCTTGGTCGCGCGGGGCCCGCTCCGGCTCCTCGTGTTCGGCGCGTACGCCCTCGGCGGCCGCCGCGCCCCGGGGGAAGCCGCGATGGCCACCGCGCTGCAGGGCTGGGACGTGACCGACCGGCTCGCCGAGGTCACCGCGCCCACCCTGGTCATCGGCGGCACCCGGGACCGGATCATCCCGCCCGATCTGGTGCGTGCCACCGCCGCCGGAATCCCGGACTCCCGCCTCCTCCTGCTGCCCGGCCGCGACCACCTGCGCGCGATGTACGCCCGCCAGGTGAAGCCGGCAATCGAAACGTTCCTCGGCTAGGGCGGGTACACCCAGCCCTGGCGCCCGCAGACCAACGGGAAAGCACCGCACCCTGCTCGACGAACGGGCCCACCACCAGCCCTGCCCCTCAGAAACCGCCCGCCAACAAGCCCTCCCCGACAGGCCCGACTGGCACAACTACCACCGCCCCCGCACCCAGCCAGCGGCAGCACCAACCTGCACCGAGCAGCACACCCTAGGTGTGGTGCTTCCGTAGGTCGTTGCCGTCTTGGGTCTTCTGTAGCAGCCTTTCGTACGGGGTGTGGCCGCCCAGCTCGCCGTCAGGGCGGTGGAAGTTGTGGTAGTCCTCCCGTTCCTTGAGTTTGTCGTTGAACGTGCCGATGTTGCCGAGGACGATGCCGTCGAGCAGGCGGTGGAACTCATCGGCGTCGATGTGGTGGGAGCGCTCGACCTTGCCGTTGAGTCGCGGGGTCGGATGTAGACACGCCCGATGCCCTGGTCGAGTAGGTGCCGGTGGAACGCCGACTGGAATTCGGCCCCGTTGTCGGCCTGGATCTTCTCGGCCTGGAACGGCAGCCGGGACAGCACGTAGTCCAGGAACGTCGGTCGCGGTGTACTGGTAGAAACGCTTCTTCCCGCCGGTGTCGGTGGTGATCGGCTCGACGAACGTGACGTCGATCTGCAACTGGTGGCCGGGACGCTGCTTCTCGTAGCGCTTGGCGCTGGTGGCGCTGAGAGGCAGGGAGCCGGTTCATGCCCCAGCGTTTGAGGATGCGGTAGATCCTCGAGTGGCCGATCTCGACGTCGTGGTAGCGACGCAGATACATCTCGATCTTCAGCGGGCCGAAGTGGTAGAACGACCAGCCGCCGGTTTGCACGCCTGACCAGGTCCTTCTCACTCCACACTCGCTCAGTCACAGGTCTCCCCAGAACAGGAACCCAAGACTGTCAGCAACCTCCGGCAGGTTTATACCTAGAGCTCCACTCCGGTGAACACGGTCACGCGTTCCTCCGTGAGGTCGTGCATTGCGGACAGCACGCCTTCGCGGCCGATGCCCGAGCCCTTCACGCCGCCGTAGGGCATTTGGTCCGCGCGGTACGACGGTACGTCGCCGATGATCACGCCACCCACCTCCAGTTCCGCGGAGGCGTGGAAGGCCAGTGCCACGTCGCTGGTGAAGACGCCTGCCTGCAGGCCGTAGGCTGATTCGTTCACTGCGGCGAGTGCTTCGTCCACACCGTCCACAACGGACACGGCGAGGACCGGGCCGAAGATCTCCTCGGCCCACGCCTTCGCGTCGGCGGGAACGTCGGCCAGCACCGTCGGCGCGACTGCGGTGCCCGCACGCGTGCCCCCGGTCAACACGCGGGCGCCACCGGCCACGGCCTCTTCGACCCAGCTGATGATCCGCTCGGCGGCTGCCTCGTCGACGACCGGGCCGACGTCGGTGTTGCGGTCGTAGGGGTCGCCGGTCTGCTGCGACTGCACCGCTTCCACGAGCGCGGGCACGAACTCGTCCGCGATCGCCGCGTCCACGATCACCCGCTGCACCGCGATGCACGACTGCCCTGCCTGGTAGTTGCCGAACGTCGCGATGCGGTGCGCGGCGCCTTCCGGATCCGGCCAGTCACGCAGCACCACGGCCGCCGCGTTGCCACCCAGCTCCAGCACCACGTGCTTGCGTGGCACGGCGTCCGCGATCGACCAGCCGACCGGGCCGGAACCGGTGAACGACACCACCGGCAGCCGCGGGTCGCTCACGAGCGCCTGCGTTTCCTCGTTGCCGAGCGGCAGTACGGAGAACGCGCCGTCCGGCAGGTCCGTCTCGGCCAGCAGCTCGCCGAGCATCAGCGCGGACAACGGTGTGCGCGGCGCGGGTTTCACGATGATCGGCGCACCGACCGCGAGCGAGGGGGCGACCTTGTGCGCCACCAGGTTCAGCGGGAAGTTGAACGGCGCGATGGCGAGCACCGGCCCACGCGGCACCCGCCGGGTGAGCGCGAGCCGGGCGTCGCCGGACGGGTCCGCGTCGAGCCGCTGCACGTCGCCGCTGAACCGGCGGGCCTCCTCCGCCGCGATCCGGAACACCGACACCGCCCGGCTCACCTCGGCCTCGGCCCACTTCAGCGGTTTGCCGTTCTCGGCGGTGATCACCTCGGCGAATTCCTCCGCGCGAGCCGCCAGGCCGCGGGACACGTGCTCCAGCGCCGCGGCCCGCAGGTGCGCGGGGCTGCGCCGGAGCTCGTTGGCGACGGCGGCGGCCGCGGCCACCGCCCGTTCCACCTGCTCCGGGCCGGGCACCGCGACGGTGGCCACTTCGCTGTCGTCGAGCGGATGGTGCACCACCAACGTGCTCGCGCCCTGTTCAGCCTGTCCGGCAACCCATGCGGCCCGCGGCTGGGGGGTGATCGTGTCCATGTGCACCAAGGTATTCGGCCGCGCCGGCCGGGGCACGTCGGCCTCAGAACGCCACGAGCACCTTGAGCGCCTCGCGATCGGCCATCGCGCGGTAGCCCGCCGGTACGTCCTCCACGCCGATCGTCCGGTCGAACACGCGACCCGGCTGGTAGCGGCCCTCCAGCACATCCGGCAGCAGCTCCGGGATGTAGTGCCGGGCGGGCGCGACGCCGCCGGTGATGGTGATGTTGTTGACGAACACCGGCCGTCCGATCGGGCCCTCCGGGTACTGCGGCACGCCCACCCGGCTCAGCGCACCACCGGCCCGCACCACGCCAAGCCCCATCTCGAACGCAGGCAGCGTGCCCACGCATTCGAGCACGGTGTGCGTGCCCCGGCCGGAAGTCAGCGCACGGACCTGCTCGATGCCTTCGTCGCCCCGCTCGGCCACCACGTTCGTGGCGCCGAACTCCCGGCCGAGGTCGGTACGCACCTGGTGGCGTCCCATCAGGACGATCTGCTCGGCACCGAGACGCTTCGCGGCCAGCACGGCGGACAGGCCCACCGCGCCGTCGCCGATCACGGTCACCGACCTGCCCGCGCGGACGCCGGCGGTGACCGCGGCGTGGTGACCGGTGGCGAACACGTCGGAAAGGGTCAGCATCGAGGCCAGCAGATCGGCGTCCTCGGTGTGCGGCAGCTTCACCAGGGTGCCGTCGGCCTGCGGAACGCGGACCGCCTCGCCCTGTCCGCCGTCCACGCCGCGCTGACCCCAGTTGCCGCCGTGCAGGCACGAGGTCTGCAGCCCCTCCTGGCAGAACTCGCAGGTGCCGTCGGAGTAGACGAACGGCGCGACGACCAGGTCACCCTTGCGTACGCTGGTCACGTCCGCGCCGGTTTCCTCGACGACGCCGAGGAATTCGTGCCCGATCGGCCTGCCCCGCTCCTGTGCGGGCATCCCGCCGTAGGGCCACAGGTCACTGCCGCAGATACACGCACGGACGACCCGGAGCACGGCGTCGGTCGGCTCGACCAGCTTCGGGTCGGGCACGGTCTCCACTCGCACGTCGCCGGCGCCGTAGATGAGTGTCGCTCGCATGAAGGTCCTTTCTGGTTGCTGCCCCCACCTGGGTGGACCCATCGCCGCCGGGATTCATTCCCCCGGACGCATCATTCACCGAGGAGATGACATTTGTACGGGGTACCCGACGGGCCCTCGACCTATCGTCGGACGATGCCCGATCGGCCGCCGGAACGCCGGCACCGTGGCGTTCTTCACCGGTATCGGCACCCGTCGGCGCAGGCAACTCGATGTGCGTGGCGGGCCTGCCCGGCGCGCTCGCCGTGGTCGGGTTGCGGGCACCTGCCCGGCACGGTGTCGAGCTTCACCAGCGACTGCTTGTCCCTGCGCTGCTGGTGGCGCCACTGGGGGTGCTCGACACCGTGCTCCACGACAACCACGGCATGCCTGCCTTGCCGGGCATGGCGCTGGGATTCATGCTCGGCGGCTTCGGTACAGGTCGCGCAGCAGCAGAATTTCGGCCGAGTGATGGATCGCTTCGCGGTTGATGTGCAGGATCAGCTTGGCGAGCGGGGCTTCGGCGTACGGTCCCTCGGCCGGCCCGCACGGCCGGGCGAGTCCTTCGGCGTCGAGCGCCCGCACCCCGGCGATCCAGTCCGCGTACGCGTCGTCGAGTTGCCGGAGTGCCTCGGCAGCGGTGCCGGCGTACGGGTAGGTGCCGTAGGACATCGGCGGGCCGCCGAAGTGTGAAGCGGCCCGCATGCCCAGCACGCCCACGATGACGTGCCCCAGCCGCCACGCGATCGTGGTCACCGGGGGAGGCGTCGGCTCCGGGAAGGCGAAGTCGATGGTGAAATCCCCGGTGCCCGCACCTTCCGGATTCTCCGCACGCGGGCGCACGGTCCAGCAGTCCGGGGCCGGTTGCCAGAAGTATTCGTCGTCGGTCAGCCCGTCCAGCCGGCCACGCACGTGGTGCTGCCAGTGCCAGTCGAGCTGGTCGTGCACTTCGGTGGTCCAATCGACAGTCATGGCGCAACGGTAGGACCGATCGCGGTCAGCCACGGTCCTCGTTCCGGGCCCAGCGCCGATGTGCCGCGGCCCACCTGGGACGATGTGGTGGCCGGCCACCAAAGTGGCACAGCGGCAAACGCGCTCATTCGCCTGGAGGTCGTAGGTGGCCAATCCCACCGGTCCGGTACTCGTCATGGACTTCGGGGCGCAGTACGCGCAGCTGATCGCCCGGCGCGTACGGGAGGCTCAGGTCTACTCCGAGGTCGTGCCGTCCACGTCGACCGCCGACGAGCTGCTGGCCAAGAACCCGGCGGCGATCATCCTGTCCGGCGGCCCGTCCAGTGTGTACGCCGAGGGTGCGCCGGGGATGGACCCGAAGCTGGTCGAGGCGGGGGTGCCGATCTTCGGCATCTGCTACGGCCACCAGCTGCTCGCGAAGGCACTCGGCGGGGTCGTCGAGCCCACCGGGGTGCGTGAGTTTGGCCGCACCGACGTGCGCACGGTCGGCGAGGGCGGCGTATTGCACGCCGGGCTGCCCGGTCGTCAGACCGCGTGGATGAGCCACAACGACAGCGTCACCGAGGCTCCGGCGGGTGCCGTTGTCACGGCCTCCTCCGACGGTGCCGTGGTGGCCGGTTTCGAGGACGTCGAACGGTGTTTCGCCGGCGTGCAGTACCACCCGGAAGTGGCCCATTCGCCGCACGGGCAGGAAGTCCTGCGCCGGTTCCTGTACGACATCGCCGGTATCCGTCCACAGTGGACCACCTCGTCCATCGTGGACGAGCAGGTCGGCCGGATCGCCGCGCAGATCGGCGAGGGCAGGGCGATCTGCGGGCTGTCCGGCGGGGTCGACTCGGCGGTCGCCGCGGCACTCGTGCAGCGGGCCATCGGGGACAGGCTGACCTGCGTGTTCGTCGACCACGGGCTGCTGCGCGCCGGTGAGCGAACGCAGGTGGAGCGCGATTTCGTGAGCGCCACCGGGGTCAACCTGGTGACCGTGGACGCGCGGGAGCGGTTCCTGGACGCGCTCGCCGGGGTCAGCGATCCGGAGCAGAAGCGCAAGATCATCGGCCGGGAGTTCATCCGGGTGTTCGAACAGGCCGAGCGGGACCTCAAGGCGCAGGGCGATTACGCGTTCCTCGTGCAGGGCACGCTCTACCCGGACGTCGTGGAGTCCGGTGGCGGCGAGGGCACCGCGAACATCAAGAGCCACCACAACGTCGGCGGGCTGCCCGACGATCTGCAGTTCGACCTCGTCGAACCGCTGCGGCTGCTGTTCAAGGACGAGGTCCGCCGGGTCGGGCTCGAGCTGGGACTGCCGGCCACGATCGTGGGGCGCCAGCCGTTCCCCGGTCCCGGCCTCGGCATCCGGATCATCGGCGAGGTGACCGCGGACCGGCTGGAGACGCTGCGTGCGGCCGACGCGATCGCCCGCGAGGAGCTCACCGCGGCCGGGCTGGACCAGGAGATCTGGCAGTGCCCGGTGGTGCTGCTTGCCGACGTCCGCAGCGTCGGCGTGCAGGGCGACGGCCGGACCTACGGCCATCCGATCGTGCTGCGTCCGGTGTCGTCGGAGGACGCCATGACCGCGGACTGGACACGGCTGCCGTACGAGGTGCTGGAACGGATCTCGACCCGGATCACCAACGAGGTGGCCGAGGTCAACCGCGTGGTGCTGGACGTGACGAGCAAACCGCCGGGCACCATCGAGTGGGAATGACGTCGAACGGGGCAAGGACCGGCGCGGTCCTTGCCCCGGTTCGCATGCTCAGCGCCGTCGGCGGCCGAACGAGGCGGCGACCATCAGCACCCCGATGAAGACCGCGCCGCCCGCGACGATCCAGCGGAAGTCGAAGGACGGCAGCCAGCTGGCCCCGTCGGAGAGCACGTAGGCGGAGACCAGCAGCGTCGCGATCCCGATGATCAGGGTGAACGGGTCGACCCCGCGGCGGCGGGCCGGCGCCTTCGGCTCGTCGTAGGAGTACGGGTTCTCAGCCACGGCGCACCTCCACAGTGCCCACGCCGTTGGTGACGTGGAGAGTGATCTGCTGTCCGCCGGGCCCGTCGTTGCCGAGGTCGGTACCGGTGACCGGGGCCTGGCCGACCCCGTCGGACGAACGGCCGAAGCAGGTGACGTCACCTGCGCTGGTCTCACAGTTGTAGGTCACGTCGGCGGTCTCCGGCACGAGGACCGTGCTTTCGCCCGCGCCGTTGCTGACCGTGGTGGTGATCGGGCCGGACAGCGGAAGCTGGGTCAGGTCGAGATCGAGCTGGCCGGCCGCGTGCCGGTACTCCGGCTGCAGTTCGGCCACCGAACGCGGGGTGGCGTCGAGGTCGCCGACGCCGCCACGCAGGTCGAGGTCGCCGAAGGTGCTGGTGGTCAGCAGCAGGCCGACGATCGACAGCGGCACCGCCAGCCCGGCCAGCCCCCGCGAACCACGGACGAACGCACCGGCCACCATGCCCACCCCCAGCACCCCGAGCACCAGCCCGATGATGTGCTGCAGCGAGAACCAGGCGACCCCGTTGAGGTTCAGCGCAACCCCGGCGCCGGCCACGAGCACCGCCACGCCGAACGTGGCCGAGCCGATCTTCGAATTCTGCCGCCGTTCGTACGACGGCGTCCCCGCGGCAGGCGGTGGAGCCGGCGGAACCGGCGCGGCCGGATCGGGCAGATCCCATGCGGCCGGGTCCGCGGCCAGCGGGTCCCAGCCGGATGCGGCAGTCCCGGCGGCAGAGGTGTCGGCGTTGCTGCTCATCGTGAAAGCTCCGGTTCCGGGCGCGGCCGGGGTCCCCGCGAACGCGGTGACCGGGGCCGGGCGGTTGTCCTGCCCGCGGCCGCGGTGCAGGAGGTAGAGGCCTGCGGAGAGCAGTACGAACCCGATCAGGCCGCCGCCGTCGAACCAGCCGCCGCCGAACGTCCAGCCGGTCACCGGGAGCACCAGCACCGACAGCGCCACCGCGAACGCCTTGGGCATGCTCGAACGCCCCCGGCCGAGCATCGCCTCGAAGCCGGAGACCTCGTCCTCCTCGCTCGGGAACAACAGCCACCCGAGCAGGTAGAACACCAGTCCGGCGCCCCCGAACACAGTCGCGGCGACCAGCACCACCCTGATCACCACGGGATCGATCCGGTACCGGTTGCCCAGCCCCGCCGCGACCCCGGCGACTTTCCGCCCCGCCAACACCCGCCGAGGCCGGCTGACCCAGAAGTCCTTGACCGTCTCCTCGAACCCGTTCAGCGGATTCCCCCGGGAGGCCCGCGTCTCGTCCGCACCACTCATACCGAAGAGCATGCGGGACCACCGCCCCGAGCACATCGGGGAAGGCCCCTGAGTTTCCCCGGAGACGGCGGCGGGGTGGGGCTCGCCTCCTGGAACGGTCTGCCGGCGGCCACCCGGCCCGCCGAGGTGCATGGGGCACGTGTTGCGCTTACCGCACGTGCGAGCAGGAGTTCGGCCGAGTCAGTTTCCGGGAAGCTCAGGTTCCAGTGAGATGGCGACTTCCTCGGCTTTCTTGCAGGCGGCTTCGGTGTCGGTGCCGACGATGACGAGCACCAAGGCGCGCGCCGTGGCGTCGACGCCCATGCCGACCTGGCATCCTCCGGGTACGCCGAGAAGGTCGCGTTGTTCGATGGACGGTCGGCCGTTGATGTCGCCGCTGCGTGCGGTTTTGGGGTTCGCGATGTTGTCTGTGTACTTTTGGTTCTTCTGCAGCGACAAGGTCACGCTGGTCTGGGGAGCGGTGCTGCTGTTGTCGATCACCGTTTGGTGCCGCAGCTTTGTCGGGCGTCGGCGACCGTCGGCTTGGCCGGTGGAAACCCCTGTCCGGCGAGGAGCTGGTCGAGCACGGTGCACTGGTTCAATGCAGCGAAGGGGTTTCCGGAGCTGGTTGGCGCATTGCTCGGCGTGGTAGCGCTGGTGCTTTCCGGTGTCCCGTCGACGGGGCTGCTGCAGCTGGAGATCGCTGCCGCCAGAAGTGCGCCGCCGAGTACTCCGGCAGCGAGCTTGGTCGGTGTCACTGGCTGTCCGGTTTCTTGCTTGCCTAGTTCTTCGGCAGCTTGGGTTCCAGAGAACTGGCGACCTCTTCGGTCGTCTTGCACGCGGCGTCGCTGTCGGTTCCGGTGGAAACGATGACCAGAGCGCGTGCGTTCGAACCCACGGCCATTCCGATCTGGCATCCGCCGGGTACGCCCAGTGGGTCGCGCTGTTCGATGAATGGCCGGCCGGTGATTTTTCCGCTGCGTGCCTGTTGTGGATTCGCGATATCGTCGGTGTACTTTTGGCCGTCCTGCAAGGAAATGACCACGTCCAGCCCGAGGCGGGTTCCGCCATCCGAAAAGGACTTGTCTGCCCGGCAACTCCGTTTGGGGTCTGCGACCGTCGGGTGCGCGGCGGAGTAGCCCTGTCCGGCAAGAATCTGGTCCAGCAGCGTGCATTGGTTCAAGGACCCGAATGGATTGCTCGAACTGGGGGATGCATTGCTTGACGCGGTTGCGTTCGGCTCCGGTGCCGGTGCGCCGCTGACAGAGCTGCTGCACCCGGCCACGGCCGCTGCGGCGAGCATGATCCCCGGCAATGCGGTGGTGAACTTCAATTTCGTCACTGGCTGTCCAGCTTTTTGTTCAGTTCGGTGAACGATACCGTGTTTTCGGATTCGCTCTCTCGATAGTTTTTCCGTGCGATGACCATGGCCTCACGGGCTGCCTGTACGGCGTCGAGCATCAGCTTGAGGTTGGGCAGCATGGCTTCCGGGTTGGTGTCCGCCACCGTGGTGTTGAACTCCGCCACCGCGCGCGCGTACTCCGAACTGCCCATATTGGCCTTTTGTGTCAGCAGCTGAAGGTCTGAACTCATTTCTCGGTAGCCGTCGATGAAGAAGTCGCAGGCCTTGGTGTAAGCCTGGAATCCCTCGTCGTTGATGGCGAATGCGCCGTTCTGCGCCAAGTTCTTCAGGGTGTTGCCGGCATTGCGCATTTTCTCGGCGGCTTCGTGGCTGCCCGGTCCCTCGGTGAGGCCGGCGAGCAGGTCGTTTCCCGCGTCGGCGGCGGAGTCGTGGGGGACCGAGTTGGGCGAATCCCATTCGATGCCTGTCATCGCTTGCTCCTGGGTACGGATTCGGTGCTCGAGGTTGGGGACGTCCGGGGTCGGCGGCGGGAACGAGGGTGCCGGGCCTGCGCTGCCCCGTCGGTGGTTCAGCCGCCGATGACAGGTGGGGTGATCTGCTCCCCGTCGGGGCCGCGTTCCTGGCGGATTTCGAAGGACTCGTCGGGGTCGACCTGGGTGGGGATTTTGTTCTTGTGTTCCTCGTCGTCTTCTTTTTTCTTGCCTCGGCCGGCGGCGCCGGCGGTGGTGTCCGGTTTGCCGCTCTTGGCTGCCTCGGCGGCGGACTTGGCGCCGCGTTCGAGGTTGGTGGCCTTGCCGGACCCAGTCCCAGTCCCAGTCCCAGCCCCAGTCCCTTTGCCGTCCACCGGGGCTCCAGTGGCGCCCCGGCCGCCGCTGCCGTTGAGGCGGTTGCCTGCGTAGCCGCTGCCGGAGCGGCCGCTGCCGATCGCGGGGCGGTTGCGCGGGGTGTCTCCGCCGGAGTTGCCGACGTTGCCTCCACCGAGGCCGAGTGCGTCCGGGGCGAGGCGGCTGTTGATGGCGCCGGGAACGACCGGGCCGCGGACGGCGCCGGTGCCGCCGGGGTTGGCGAACGATCCGGCGCCGGTGTTGATCCCGGGTGCCGGGGGGTAGGCGTTGCCGGAGGACGGGGGCGGCGGGGTGAAGGTGCTGCTGCCACTGCCCGGCGCACCCGGCTGCGCCACCGGGGAGAAGCTGCCGCCACCGGGGTGAAAGCCACCGGATGATCCGCCGGGCGCGGTGACCGGTGCCGCACTGCTCGCTTGCGTGCTGTCGCTCTGGCTGTGCATCTGCGGCGGCGCGGTGTAAGTCGGCTGGGTGGCCGACGTCTCGTGATAGGTGTTGTCGAGCCCGTGCATTACCTGCACCGCCTGCTGATGGGCGGCGTCGGCCTGCTGCTGCTTCTGGTTGATCCCGTTCATCGTGACCGCGGCCTGCACCGGGTCTCCGCCCGCCAGTTGCTGGGTGGCCTTGCCCATCTCGGCTTTCTGGTCGAAACCGGTGGGCTCGGGCATGTTCTTCTGCGCGTAGTCCGCGGCCGCGGACTGCTGGGAGTAGCGGTTGGACACCAGCTGCATCGCGTTGCCGGTCTGCTCGGTGTGCTCGGCAGTGCTCCGGAAGAACGAGTGCGCCTGCTCTGCCGCGGTGCCCTGCCATTCGGCGCCTGCGGTGCCGGCCGCGTCGCGGAACTGGTTGGACACGTCGGCGAGCCAGTTACCGTACGTGTTCGTCACGACGCTGCGCTCGTTGATGCCGTCGAAGTTCAGCCCGTCGTGGACCATCTTGTGCATGTCCTCGTGGCTGAACGAGGCGTAGTTCGTGTCCGGCGCCGGTGCGTCCCCCCGCGTCTGCTGTCCCTGCAGCAGCTGCTGACCCTGCTGAACCGAGTACTGGGAGGCCTCGCGCTGGGTGGCGTTGCGGGCATCGGGAGTGTCGACGCCGAGAGCGAAGGCCTCGTTCACCTGCTGAGTGCGGGCGTAGTGGTCGCCAGCCGACTCGACGTGCTGCGCCCGGTGTTCCTCGCTCATGGTCGGCCTCCCCGCCGCTGTCTCGCCTGTGCCATGCACACACCGTGATCAGATGATCGCGCCTCACGTATCGTACCGACTGCCGGCGACCGGCAGCGGGCCTTCGCCGATTCTCCCCGCTGACGACCGCTCCGGGTCGATGATCAGGGGCTTCCCCGATGTCCGGGGTGCGTGCGCGTGTGACCATGGATCCGTGCAGGACTTTCTCGACATCGACGCTCCGGGACGGGGTGCAGAGGCTTCCGGGGAACCCCCGCGGTCCGCGCCGCTCACCCAGGTGGAACCGGCCGCGGTCGAGGTCGGGCAGCAGGCGCGGATGTACCGGCAGCGGTCCGGACGGGCGGTGGCCGGGGTTGCGAGCGGGCTGGCCGAGCACCTCGGCGTCTCGGTGGTCTGGGTGCGGGCCGCGTTCGCCCTGCTCGCCGCGCTCAACGGGGCCGGGCTGCTGGCCTACGGGCTGCTCTGGGTCTTCGTGCCGCAGCGAGCCGACGAAGCCGAGACGAAGCCGCGGGCCAAGGATCGCCAGCAGGCGTACGGCCTGATCGCACTCGGTATCGGGCTCGCCATCGCCAGCGGCACGCTCACCGGCGCGATCCAGGGCTGGGTGGCGATCCCGCTGGTGATCATGGCGATCGGTGCGGCCGTGGTCTGGCGGGAGGCCGACGAGGCGCAGCGCAGGCGCTGGCGGCTCGGCGCCCGGGACGGTGTGGCCGGGGCGCTGGTCGGCGACGGCGGTCGTGCTTCGGCGATCATCCGCATTCTCGCCGGTGGCGCGCTCGTGGCCACCGGCATCGGGGTCGTGGTGTTCCAGAGCGGCAGCTTCGACCAGGTGAAGTTCGCCTTGCTCGCGGTGCTCGCCACGCTGTTCGGCGTCGCCGTGCTCACCGTGCCGTTCTGGCTGCGGCTGGTTCGCGACCTCGGCGACGAACGCCGGGCGCGCATCCGCACCGACGAACGCGCCGATATCGCTGCTCACCTGCACGACTCGGTGCTGCAGACGCTCGCGCTCATCCAGCGGCAAGCCGATCAGCCGCACGAGGTCGCCCGGCTGGCCCGTGGACAGGAACGCGAGCTGCGCGGCTGGCTCTACGGTCCCGGCGGCTACGGCAAACCGAGTGAGAAGCGGTCCAAGGAAGAAGAAGAGGGTGCGCGGCAGCTGTCCGATGCGCTCGCCACCGCCTGTGGCGAGGTCGAGGACCAGTTCGCGATCTCGGTCGGCCAGGTCGTGGTCGGCGACGTCGAACTGAACGAACCGCTCACCGCACTGGTCCAGGCCGCCCGCGAGGCGATCGTGAACGCGGCCAAGCACGCCGGTGTCGACGAGGTGAGTGTGTTCGCCGAGGTCGAGCCCACGTCGGTGACGGTGTTCGTACGCGACCGCGGAAAGGGTTTCGACCCGGAGGTGGTGCCCACCGATCGGCACGGGCTCGCCGATTCGATCCGCGGCCGGATGGAACGCCACGGCGGCACGTGCAAGCTGCGCACCGCTCCCGGCGAAGGGACCGAGGTCCAGCTCGCCATGCCGGTCAAGGCAGCCAAGGGGGTGGCATGAGCTCGCTATGCTCGGGGCACGCCGATGAGGGAGTGCAGTCGTGACGGAGAGCCAGCGGGAACCGGTCAAGGTCTTCCTCGTGGACGACCACGCGTTGTTCCGTGCCGGGGTGCGCACGGAACTGGACTCGATCACCGACGAGGTGCAGGTGGTCGGCGAGGCGGGTTCGGTCGCCGACGCGGTGGCCGGCATCGCCCGCACCCGTCCGCAGGTGGTGCTGCTGGACGTGCACATGCCCGACGGCGGCGGCGCCGAGGTGCTCCGCCGGGTCCGCCCCGAACTGCCGGACGTGGTGTTCCTCGCGCTGTCGGTGTCCGACGCCGCGGAGGACGTGATCGCGGTGATCCGCGCCGGTGCGCGCGGCTACGTCACCAAGACGATCTCGTCGAAGGAGCTCGTCCGCGCGGTGGTCCGGGTGGCCGACGGCGACGCGGTGTTCTCCCCGCGGCTGGCGGGCTTTGTGCTCGACGCGTTCGCCGACCGGCCCGGTTCCGCGCCGATCAACGATCCCGAGCTCGACCTGCTCACGCCTCGCGAGCGCGATGTCCTGCGCCTGCTGGCGCGCGGCTACGCGTACAAGGAGATCGCGTCGGAGCTGTTCATCTCGGTGAAGACGGTGGAGACGCACGTGTCCAGTGTGCTGCGCAAGACCCAGCTGTCCAACCGCTACGAGCTCTCCCGCTGGGCTTCGGACCGCCGCCTGGTGTGAGCGGTCAGACCCGTTCCCGTACCGCCGCCGGTTCCTCCGGGGCCGCTGCTGGTGTGCGCTGCAGCCGGGTGAGCGCGACCCCGGCCAGGACCACGACCATGCCCGCGATCACCCGGAAGTTCAGCTGCTCGTGCAGGAAGATCGCGCCCAGCGCGACCGATACCACCGGCAGCAGGTACCCGACCACCGAAGTCGCCACCGCGCCTTCGCTCGCCAGCAGCTGGTAGTTGAGCGCGAACGCGATCCCGGTCGACCCGACGCCGAGGATCAGCACTGCGATCGCCGGCAGCGGGCTCAGGTGCACCGGCGTCAACCCGCCGAACGGCATCACCAGTACCAGGAATCCGGTCGCCACCAGCATTTGCCCACCGGACACCGCGTACGGCGAGAGGCCGGTGTCGGACAGATAGCGTCCTTCGTAGACGAACGCGAAGCCGTAGCTGGCCGCGGCGGCGAGGCACGCCAGCGCGCCCCAGCTGAGCAGCCCGGAGGCCTGCCACGGTGCGAAGATCAGCAGGATCCCGGCGAGGCCCGCGACGAGGCCGACCACCCTGGTCACCGTCATCCGGTTGGGCACCCCGAGGAACGGTGCGACCACCAGCACCCACAGCGGGGTGGTGGAGTTCAGTACCCCGGTGATGCCGGAGTCCACAGTGGTCTCACCGATCGCGAAGAGCAGGAACGGCACGGCGTTGTGGAAGAACGCTGCGACGGCAAGGTGCCCCCAGGTGCGCCGGTCCGCAGGCAGCCGGCGACGGCCGAGCAGGCAGAGCGCCAGCAGTACCGCGGCGCCGAGCACCAGCCGCGCGAGCACCAGCTGCACCGGTGAGAACGACCCGAGCCCCAGCTTGATCCAGAAGAAACTCGATCCCCACATCACCGCGAGCGCCGTGATCCGCAGCAACGTCTTGGTCTCGCCCACCGAGGTGCCTCCTTCGTCTCCAAGAGCCAGCTTCGCCGCGTCCAGACGTAAGGACAAGCGAAAATAACTGCAGGGACGATTAAGCACAGCTGTACTATCGAGTGCATGCTCGACGTGCGGCGCATGCAGGTCCTTCGTGCGGTGATCACGAGCGGTTCGATCACCGCCGCGGCGCGGAATCTCGGCTACACCCCATCGGCGATCAGCCAGCAGCTGGCAGTACTCGAACGCGAGGCAGGCACCGCGTTGCTGGAACGCGTGGGCCGCGGCGTCCGGGCGACCGCGGCGGGCACGCTGCTCTCCGGCCACGCGGAAGCGCTCAGCGCGGAACTCGCGCGGGCCGAGATGGCGCTCACCGAACTCAAGGAGGGCCGCGTCGGTAAGCTCGCGATCCGCTACTTCGCCACCGCCGGGGCGGCGATGGTGCCGCACGCAGTCGCTGCCGTCCGCCGGGAACACCCCGGTGTGTGGCTCGATCTGAAGCTGGTCGACCCGGGCGACCCGCTGCCCGAGGTCGAGGAGGGCCGGGCGGACGTGGCGATCGTGGTGTTCCCGCGGTCCGCCGCGCCGGCGAAGGGGATCGAGCTGGTGCACCTGCTCGACGATCCGTACTGCGCGGTGCTGCCGCGTACCCATCGGCTGGCCCGCAAACGCGTGCTCGACCTGGCGGATCTCGCGGACGAGCCGTGGGTCGGCATCGATCCGCTGCCGGGCAGCTGCCGGGCGATCCTGGAGGGCGCGTGCGCGTCCGCCGGGTTCCATCCGAACGTGGTCGTCGAATCGGAGGACTACCAGACGGCACAGGGGTTCATTGCCGCCGGACTCGGCGTCGGGCTCGTCCCGGGGCTCGGCCTCGGCACGCCGCATCCGAGCGTGGTGGTGCGCCGGGTCCGCAATCCGCGGCCGAGCCGCAACATCCACGCCGCGGTGGCTCCGCGGGCAGCGGGCAGCCCGGCGGTGCACACACTGCTCACCGCGATGAAGGAAGCGGCCGCGAAGGTCTCCTGAACCCGCGTCAGACGAACAACAGCTGCGAAACGCCGATCCCGATCAGCACCGCGCAGAGGACGGCCGCGACGGTGAGGATGATCCGCCGCCGGGCCGCGGCCTTCTCCCGGGTGGCCTGCGCCGCGGCGGCTTGCTGCGCGGGCGAAGGCACGAACCGAGCGGTCGGCTGCTGGGGCGTCCGCATCGGCTGCGGTGGCGCGGGAGCCTGCGGGACCTGCTGGACCGGCAGTTGCATGAGCGGTCCGGCCGGCTGCCCGGCCTGCGGGGGCTGCCCGGTCTGCTGGGGTGGTCCGGCTTGCGGAAACGGCCCGGCCTGCTGGGGCGGCCCGGCCTGCTGGGGCGGCCCGGCTTGCGGGGCCTGTCCGGCCTGCAGGGGCTGTCCGGCCTGCGGGGGCCGGCCTGGCCAGGACACCGGCATGGTCGGCATCGCGGGCGCGGTCGGCGGGACGAACGCGGTCTGCTCGCGTCCCTCGGTGATGGCCTTGAGCGCGCGCACCGTGTCGTTCATGGTCGGCCGGATCGTCGGGTCGGCGCGCAGCATCTTGCGCAGTGCCCCGGTCAGCACCCCGGCGTGCTGCGGTGGCCGTTCCGGGGAGTCGCCGTCCTCACCGAACGGCGGCACTCCTTCCACCGCGGTGTACAGCGTCGCGCCGAGCGAGAACACGTCCGCAGCAGGCGAGGGCGGTCCGCCACGAGTGACCTCCGGCGCCCGGTAGGCCGCATGCGGTCCGCCGCCGGTGATGCCGATGTCGGTGAGCTTGACCCCGCCGTCGTCGGCCAGCAGCACGGTGCCCGGTTCCAGCGTGCGGTGCACGATGCCTGCCGCGTGGATGGTCGCCATCGCGTCGCCGAGCAGGATGCCGAGCGACGCGGCCTGCTCCGCGGTGAGCCGTCCGTACTCGGAGAGGAAGATCGACATGCCACGGGACGGGATGTACTCCATCACCAGCCACACGTCCGGGCCTTCGGGCAGCACGTCGTACACCGTGATCGCGCACGGGTGCTCGATCCGGGCCGCGGCCTTGCCCTCCTCCATCGCCATCGCCCGTGCCTGCTCGGCCCGCTCCGGCGGCAGCCCGACCGGCAGGTACATGCGCTTCATGGCGACCGTGCGGAACAGCCGCGTGTCGAACGCGAGCCACACGATGCCTGCGCGCCCGCGGCCGATCGGCTGGTCGAGCCGGTAACGGCCGCCGACGATGGTGCCTTCTGAACTCAACTCTGTTCCTGGGTCATGGATTCGGTGACGAGGTGTCGGGCGGTGAACTCGCCGACGAAGTGGTCTTCGTCGGCTCGTTCGGCTCGCTCGTGTCGGTATTGGAGGTCTTCGTCGACTTCGTGGAGGTGTCCCGCGTTGTGGTCCGCCGGGAGGTGCGGTGAGTCGACGTCGACTCTTCGTCCGAGGTGTCCCGTACCGAAGACGTCGCAGGGGCGCTGCTGGTTGCCTCCGTCGGAGGAAGCGACTCCGAGGTCGGCACGACCGCCGAAGAGGTCGCGGGCGCCGGCGGCTGGGAAGCGTCCGGCGGGTTGTTCGGGGCGAGCAGCCACACGCCCAGCCCGACCAGCGCGACCGCGACGATGCCGCCGATCAGGGCCGGCTTCTTCCAGGCGCCCGGCTTCCGGTCGTCCTCGTCCTCCGGGCCGGTGTGCGTCCGCGGCGGCGGGTCGTAACGGTCGTAGGGGTCGTCGTCGAACCCCTCCGGGACCGGCACCGACCTGGTGGCGGCCAGACCGCCCCTGCTCTGCTCGGCGTAGCGCGTGTCCTGCTGGTACGGGTCCTGGGAGTACTCGTCCTGCGGGTACTGGTAGCCGTCGTAGTCGGTTTCCGGGTAGCCGCTTCCCGCCGGGTAGTCGTCCTCGTAGTACTGCCGGGTCGGTCCCGGTTCCCCGAGCAGCGTGCCGGAGTGCCCCTCCGGCGCCTGGTCGTCGTAGAAGTCACCGGCGGCGGCACCGGCCAGCCCGCCCGCCGCCGCGGCGCCGAGCGTGCCGGAGGACGGCGCGAGCACGGTTTCACCGTCCGGACCGCCGAGCGGGGTCTCCCCGCGGGCGACCGCAGCCAGCAGCTCCTCGCACTCCTCGGCGGTGGGCCGGTGCTGGGTTTCCGGGTGCAGCAGCACGGCGAGCACGCTGGCCAGCGGACCGGACTGCCGCGGCGGGTTGATCTGCCCGGCCGCGACCGCGTGCAGCAGGCTCAGGGTGTTCTCCGACAGGCCGAACGGCGGCTGTCCCTCGCACGCGGCGTACAACGTGGAGCCGAGCGAGAACACGTCCGACTCCGGGCCGGGGTCGGCGCCGATGGCCACTTCGGGCGCCAGGTAGGCGGGGGTGCCCGCGATCATCCCGGTCTTGGTGACCGTGACGTCGTCCTTGGCCCTGGAGATGCCGAAATCGGTGATCTTCACGGTGCCGTTGTCGGCGAGCAGGATGTTGCCCGGCTTGATGTCGCGGTGCACGATCCCGACCGCGTGCGCCTCGCGCAGCGCGGCGGCCACCTGCGCGCCGATCCTGGCGACCTCCAGCGGCGGCAGGGTGCCGCGTTCCTGCAGCATCTGCGCCAGGCTGGTGGACGCGAGGTACTCCATGATCAGGCACGGCTGGCCGTTGTCGTCGGTGACGACGTCGAACACGGTGATCGCGTTCGGGTGGTGCAGGCGTGCCGCGATCCGGCCCTCGCGCATGGTGCGCTGCCGGGCGTCTTCGGCCTCGTGTTCCTCGAGCCCCGGCTGCAGCAGCAGCTGCTTGATCGCGACCGTACGGCCGAGCACGTCGTCGTGTGCCTGCCAGACGGCTCCCATCGCGCCCGCGCCGATCTTGCCGGCGATGCGGTACCGGCCGGCGACCAGACGACCCTCGTCGCTCACGCGACCTCCCTTTGGGGCTCCGACTTCGCGGGGCGGGATCGGACCCGCCGCGGCACCGGAGCGTAGGCACCTGACACGGGCCGCGTGCGCGGTTTACCGAGACCGACCCGTGACAAGGCTAGGCGTTCACTCTGTGCACACGAATCCGGCACACTCCGACTGCCCGCCCGGCGTCCGGTCGTCGCAGGTCAGGCGTACACCGCGGACAGCAGCACGGCCTGGGAGATCACATCCTGCTCGGCGATGTCGAACAGCTGGGTCACGCGGACCAGCGTCCCGTCCGGCTGGTGCACGAGCACCGCGGCGAACACCGAACCGTCGTCCTGGACGTGCAGATCCTGCACGTCGATCGAGTCCGCCTCGCTCCACGCGCGGACCAGCCTGGCGGTCTCACCTGCCGCGGCCTTGGGCGTGAGCAGCGCCAGTGCGTCGTCCGGGCTCCGGTGGATCGACGAGTAGAACTTGCGCACGGCGGAGAGCTTCATCGGGGCGGACGGGGTGGCCACGTCCGCCTGGTCGGCCGACGGCGTGCTGCTCGGCGTCTGCGGAGCACTGGTTTCGGCCACGGAGGTGCCCGGCGTGGTCGCCGAGGTGTCCGTGGCGGTCGTCGACGGGTTGTCCTTCTGCTGTGCGGAGAACGTGCTGTCGGAGTGGTGCTGCCGCGACGCGGGGACGGGCTGACCGCCGAGCGCGGCGGCACCGTTGAACCCGACCGGCACCGTGGTCTCCTCGGCCGACTTGGTGGGCGCGGGGCCGCCGCTGAGCACCGCGGCGGTGACCACTGCACCGGCGACCAGTGCGCCGGCACCCACGAGGCCGACCAGTTTGGCCCGCCGGGCGAAGCTGCCTTCGGGTTCGTCGGCCGGTTCGGCGGCGCGGGCGTCGGCCGCCCGGCGGGATTTCGGCGGCAGGTACTTCTGCGGCTCGCGGAACACCTGCTCGAGGTACTCGCGGTCGGCCTCGTCGACGTCCTCGAGCAGCTCCGGCGGGATGACGTCCTCGACGCGGACCGCGTCGGGCTCCCGCCGGGTGCGCTGCCGTTCAAGCACGGATGTCCTCGCTAGGGGGTCGGGGCGGGACGCGGCCGTTCGGCCCCGCCCGGTTGGCCCGGATGGTCGATTCGTGGTCGGTTCCGGGCCCGTCGTCGCCAGGTAACCCTGCGCCGCCCGGCAGCCGCCAGATCCAGTCGCCGGAATGCCGCCGTCGTACGACGAGCGGCACCTTATGTCACTCACCCGGCGCAGCGCGAACCGTTCACCGCACCGCACGTGCATCGGCATGAGCAGGTGAAACGTCCGGATGGGGACCGGCGATGTCTCTGGATTCAGCGTCCGTCGTCGGTGATCTTGCCGTCGTCGTCGAACGTGAGAGTCTGCTGTTCGGTGCTCTTGCTGCCGTCCTCGTGGGTGACCTCGACGGTGTTCACCGTGGTGTTGTGGTCCGGGTCGATGGTGACCTTCTTCACTTCGAAGTAGGCGACGTCGGAGTAGCGCTTGCGCAGCCCTTGCGGGCCTTGCTGCTCCAGATCGCCGGAAGTGACCGACGAGGCCGCACCGGGGTCGGTGGTGACGGTGTTGAAGAACGTCTCCGAGTTGTCGCCCATCGTCTTGGTGTCGTGCTTGGCGTAGTACACGGACGGCTTGGTTTCCCGCGCCGCGGCCGTGACCGGCGGTTTCTGCGGCGGCTCGCTGGACGAGGGCGATCCGGTGGTGGTCGGCGAGGAGGCCGAGCCGTCGGTCGCCGGGCCGGACGAGCTGCTTTCCCCGGTGGGGCCGGTACTGGATTCGGTGCCGGTGGTGTTCCTGGCCTGGTCCGCGGGGGTGTCTTCGGGCGTGGTCCCGCTGGTGTGGTGGTCCTGGGTGGCGCCGGCCGGCCCGCCCTGTGGCTTGGTCTCCGGGACCAGCGCGCTGAGGTCGGGGTTGCCGCCGTTCTGCCGTCCTGGCCAGCCTCCGTCGAGTGCGTTCGACGAGGTGGCGGGCCCGCCGACGAGGAACGTGCCGGCGAACAGCAGCCCGACGACCACCGCCCCGGACGCACCGGTGGCGAACCACGCCGCCTTGCGCCACGTCTTGGGCGGGGTGACCGACGCGGGCACCGAGCCGAGGTCGAACTTCCCCAGCCCGTCGAGCACCGGCGCGGCGTACACCCGCACTTCTTGCTGTTTGGCCGGTGCCGGTTCGCCCCCGCGCAGCGTGACCCGCTGCCGTTTCGGCGGTTCGCCGTCGGGCGCACTCGAGCTGAGGTCGACGCTGTGCCTGGACTCCTCCGGTGTGCCGGGTACCTGGCTCGCCAGCGTGGCCGCGGTCGCCTCGACGCGCTCACGCCGGGTTCGCCGCGCCTGCCCGGTCGGCTGCGGAAGCCCCTGGCCCGACCGCGCGTCCGGCGGTGCGAAGGCGCGGTGCTCCTCCGGGATCGGCAGGGCACCGAAGACCTGCCCGTCCTGCGGCGGGACGGACGCCCGCGGGCTCCCGCCCTCCCGAGACGGTTGCGGCAGTCCGGCGCCGGGCAACGTCCCCCGCGCGGCGGGAAACGACGACCGCGCCTCGCGCACGTGCTGACGGCTGGGCTGGGGCAGCGATCCGGCGAACCGCGAATCGTCCGGCGAATCGTCCGCGGGCCGGACCGGCGCCCCCGGTTGCGCCCCGGTGACCTGCGGGTCGGCCGGAACACGCGGCTCATCAGCCGGTGCCGGGCCAAGCCGCGATGCACCAGCGGCGGCAGAGAACTGTGCATCGGCCGACGCCGAGCGGCGGGCGTCTGCCGACGTGGAGGCGGAGTGCGCGGCCGGTGCTGGGCCACGTCGGGTATCTGCCGACCCGGGGGTGAACTGCGCCGGTGCCGGGCCAAGCCGCGACGCGGGAGCCACTGGGCGGCGCGGTGCCGCGCCCGGCGCCGGGGCGAACCGTGCGTCGGCCGGTACCGGGCCGAGCCGTGACTCCGCTGACGCCGCAGCAAAGCGCGTCTCGGACGTCGCCGGACGGCGGGGCGCGTCTGCCTGCGCAGGAGTGAACCGTGCGTCGGCTGGCGCCGGACCGCGACGTGTGTCGGCCGGAGCGGCATCGGTGGGCGCCGGGCCACGGCGTGCGTCTGCCGGCGCCGGGGCGAACCGCGCGTTGCCCGGTGTCGGACCGCGACGGGCGTCTGCCTGCGCGGGGGTGAACTGTGCGTCGGCGGGCGTCCGGGCAAACTGTGGCTCGCCCGGCGGACCGGCGAACGGGGAACGACCCGGCGTTACTGCCGGCTGCGACGGGTCCGGGCGGCCGGCGGGCGGCGGGCCGCCCGGCACTCCGGTGCGGTGCCGGTGGTGCCCGGTCCTGCGCGCCGGCACCACGGGCGTCCACGTCCCGTCCCCCCGGACCCGATGCCTGCCGGGGACCGTGACCTCGGCGTCCGACACCGTGTCCGGACGATCCGCGCGTCGCGAACCGCCCATCGTGTTTCCCGTCATGCCCGTCCGACCCCTCCCCGGTGTGGGCGTGACGGCGCCGCCGTCCCGGTCAACCCGAACGGAGCAGGCCAACAAGCGGTGTCTCTTGCGTCCACACGAGCGAACTCCCGAGCATCTGCACGCGCATACGGGGACAAACACGCGGCGCCGCAGCTCCCGCGCGTCCTCCGGGCATGGCCCGGCGCAGCCGCCAGGGTCCTCACCAGCACCACACTAGGAAACGGGCACGCGAAAGTCTTCACCCATCCTGCAACTTGCATTGGTTTCACTCGGTCGGGTTTGACCACCCGAGTGTCACGTTACGCAGCGCAGCGCTACCTCAAGCGTTTTCCCAGGTCGCCGAACTTCATCCGCCGCTGCGGTACTTCGCCTGCGTCGACTGGAGGGCCTTGGTCGCCACTGCGCCGCTACCCACCGCAATGATGATGGCGATGATGTCCAGCGTCGGTCCCCCGGCCGTGCACAGCCACGCCAGCAGCGACGCCGCGGTGGTACCACCGGCAATCGCCCAGCGGCTGCGCACGTACTGGGCGATCGGTGCCCCGCCGGCGCGTTTGCCCGCCGCGTTGCCGAGCATCGCCAGATAGCCGGCGTGCCCGAGGGCAGCCAGCACGCTCGCGATCGCGATGATGACGGCGATGACGTTAATCATGTGTCCAGTCTGCCCTGTTCTGCCTGCGGGTGAATCCGGGATGCCCCCGATGTCCGGCGGCGTTCACCGGCCCAGCCTGCCGCGGCCGAGGTTCAGCAGCGCCATCGCCAGCTGGCGGCCGTCCGGCCCCAGTTCGCGGTAGCGCGCGAGCACGTCCATCTCGCGGTTGTAGACGATCCGGGTGCCCCCGGCGGCCATTCGCGCGGCGCCGACCGTCTTGGACACCTCCACGCGGCGTTTCACCAGCCGGAGGATTTCGGCGTCGAGCCAGTCGATCTCCTTGCGGAGCGCGGAGATGTCCTCGCCCGCCGCGGTGTGTTCGGCAGGCTGTCCGTCGGCGTTCTGCGTCTGCGCGTTCATCGGGACCTCTCTGAAGTCCGGATACCCAGCGGGCCCCTGGCGGCGAAAGCCCCGGGTCCGTGGACTCCGGGGCTGCGGGTGATGGCGGGTGGGGCACTACGCAATCACGGGAGCCGGAGTCCGGGTCCCGTAGAAAAATCGCTCACTGCTGTGCCGCACACCCTCAGTATGGCACAGGTGCGCCCGGTCGCGGCCGGAATGCCCGCACGCGCGCGTGCGCCACGAGACTGATGAACAGCCAGAACATCGGCACCGCCGGCCAGAAAAATCCGGCTCCGCCCACCGTCCACCGCACGATCAGCAGTACCGCAAGTACGGCGACCACGCCAAGGTGCACGCGCAGTGCCGGGTGCTCGCGCAGTGCGGCGCGGGTGAGCGGCCAGCCGGGACGGGACGGCCGGGGCCGCTCCGCCGGCGGGAGGTCGGCGGTGAGCGTGCCGAGTTCGTCGACGTAACGGATGGCGTAGACGGTGCTGAGCCGGTCCTCCACTTCGTCGAGCGTGAGCCGTCCTTCGGAACCGGCGGCCTGGATGGTCGCGGCGACGCGTTCACGGTCGCCGTCGGAAGCCCTCAACCGGGCGGGAATCTTGTCGTCCATGCCGTCTCATGCTCCGCGTGCGAAGCGGTCCGCGCGTCGGGCGCCAGGCGACAACCTTGCGTACGTCGGAAAGCGCAGCACGCCGCCGCGCCAGTCGAATACCTGTCGTACCCCGGGGGTAGCGTGGTCAGGCGATGGACACCCTCTTCGATCTCCCCGCAGACCAGCCCGCGCACGCCCGTGGCGCGCGGCCGGGTACCGCCGACCTGCTCGAGGATCTCAACGCCGCGCAACGTGAGGCGGTGGCGCACGCCGGCGGTCCGTTGCTGGTCGTCGCCGGCGCCGGATCGGGTAAGACCCGCGTGCTCACGCGCCGGATCGCGTACCTGCTCGGGCAGCGGGGCGTGCACCCCGGCGAGATCATGGCGATCACGTTCACCAACAAGGCCGCCGCGGAGATGCGCGAGCGCGTCGCTTCGCTGGTCGGCCGTCGTGCCAACGCCATGTGGGTGTCCACGTTCCACTCGATGTGCGTGCGGATCCTGCGCCGTGAGGCGAAGACGCTCGACATGTCGTCGAACTTCTCCATCTACGACTCCGACGACACGAAGCGGCTCATCACGCTCGTCGCGCGCGACCTCGACGTCGACCCGAAGAAGTACGCCGCGCGGATGCTCGCGGTGCAGATCTCGAACCTCAAGAACGAGCTGGTCGTTCCGGAGACGGCAGCGTCGAACGCGGGGAACGATCTGGAGCGCCGCGTCGCCGAGGTCTACGCCGAGTACCAACGCAGGCTCGAGGCTGCCAACGCATTCGACTTCGACGACCTGATCATGCGTACGGTCTCGCTGCTGCAGGCGTTCCCCGATGTCGCGGAGTACTACCGGCGCCGGTTCCGGCACATCCTGGTCGACGAGTACCAGGACACCAACCATGCGCAGTACACGCTGGTGCGCGAGCTGGCGGGCACGGAAGCCACGGACACCGGCGTCGGCCCGGCGGAGCTGTGCGTGGTGGGCGACGCGGACCAGTCCATTTACGCTTTCCGCGGCGCCACCATTCGCAACATCGAGGAATTCGAGCGCGATTTCCCTGACGCGCACACGATTCTGCTGGAGCAGAACTACCGGTCCACGCAGACGATCCTGTCCGCGGCCAACGCGGTGATCGCGCGCAACCCCAATCGGCGGGCGAAGCGGCTGTGGACCGATTCGGGCGACGGCGAGAAGATCGTCGGCTACGTGTCGGACAACGACCACGACGAGGCCGCCTTCGTCGCGGGGGAGATCGACGCGCTGGCGGAGCAGGGTGAGGCGGACTACTCCGACGTCGCGGTGTTCTACCGCACCAACAACCAGTCGCGGGTGTTCGAGGAGATCTTCATCCGGCTCGGTCTGCCGTACAAGGTCGTCGGCGGGGTGCGGTTCTACGAACGGCGCGAGGTGCGTGACATGGTCGCGTACCTGCGAGTGCTGGCCAACGCCGAGGACACGGTGAGCCTGCGGCGGATTCTCAACGTGCCCAAGCGCGGGATCGGTGACCGCGCGGAAGCTGTGGTGGCGACGCACGCGGAGCGGGAGCGGATCTCGTTCTGGGCCGCGCTTCGGGACGCTGTCGACGGCAAGGTGGCGCTGCTGAACCCGCGGTCGGCGAAGGCGATCACCGGCTTCGTCACGCTGCTCGACGATCTGCGTGAGACGGCGTCGTCCGGCGCCGAGGTGCACGACCTGCTCGAGGCGGTGCTGGAACGCACGGGTTACCGCGCGGAGCTGGAGGAGTCGGACGATCCGCAGGACGCTTCGCGGGTCGAGAACCTCACCGAACTGGTCACGGTGGCGCGCGAGTTCGCCGAGTTCACCGCAGAGGTCACCCAGGACGAGAGCGCAGAGCTGGTCCTCGACGATGGCGTGCCCGCGCCCGGTTCGCTGCCTGCCTTCCTGGAGCGGGTTTCGCTCGTCGCGGACGCCGATTCCATCCCGTCGCCAGATGGTGGCGAGGAGGGCGACGGTGGTGCCGGCGTGGTCACGTTGATGACCGTGCACACCGCGAAGGGCCTCGAGTACCCGGTGGTGTTCTGCACCGGATGGGAAGACGGCGTTTTCCCGCACCTGCGTGCGCTCGGTGATCCGGCCGAGCTGGCGGAGGAGCGGCGGTTGGCGTACGTGGCGATCACGCGGGCGAGGAAACGGCTGTACGTGTCGCGCGCACTCGTGCGTTCGGCATGGGGACAGCCGCAGATGAACCCGGCTTCGCGGTTCCTCGACGAGCTGCCGCCGGATCTGGTCGACTGGCGCCGCCTCGAGCCGTCGTCGTCGGGCTTCGGCAACTTCGGCTCGTCATCGGGCGGGCCTTCGTCCGGCCCCCGAGCGGCGACCACCTGGGGAGGACGGCGGTCGTCCTCGTCCACGTCGTCGAGTTCGCCGTTCGGCAAGGCGTGGAAGGACACCGTGGCGCTGAAGCTGGACGTCGGTGACCGGGTCAGCCACGACAAGTACGGCCTCGGCACGGTGGTTTCCTGCGATGGCGTCGGCCCCCGGGCCACCGCCACGATCGACTTCGGTGCGTCCGGCAAGGTCCGTCTGATGCTGATCGGCAGTGTGCCGATGGTGAAGCTCTGACCTGACCCGGCTGTCCCGTCGTTCGCTGGAACGGGTGATCGCGGCCGTTTTTGTCGGTCCTCCGCAGTAGAGTTTCGAACATGAGTTCGACTCGATCTGCTATGCTGACGGAGGAGCGAGGGGATGGACGCGGTTCTGTTTGGGATTTTCTCGACCGGGGTACAGGAGTACTTGCAGGGCGTCGTGGGGACGGCGAATGCATCGGGGACGGCATCGGCGACGATGCCGGTATCGGTTCGGGGAGCACCAGGGGAAGTCGCGCGGCTGGCCGCGGCTTGGCGTGCGCTGCTGAAGCAGCACGCTCTGGCGGCGGATGGCCGTTGCGTGGTGTGCGGCCGGTCCGGCGCCGGAGGACTGGCGGGGATCAGACGATGGCCGATCCGCCGACGGCCGGGCATGTGCACGGTATGGCAGGTGGCAGTCGCCTACTTCATCCGCCGGCTACCGACCGCAGATCCGTGAGACCCAGCGATCCTGCCCGGCGCAGTCGGACCTGTGCATGCGCGGTCGGCAGGCAGGCTCAGCGACCCCCGATGCACCCTTGGCCGCCCCGAGACCCATCGGCGAGACCATCGGCGAGGCCAGCGCATCCGAGGCCACCGAAGCGGCTGGCGCATCCGTGGCCGCCGGAGAGCTCAGTGCGCCCGAGGTTACCGGAGCGGCTGGCGCGTTTGAGGTTACTGGTGAGGTCGGCGCTCCCACGGCTGCCGGAGAGGTCGGTGTGCCCGCGGCCGCCGGAGAGGTTGGCGCGTCTGAGGTCGCCGGTGAGGTTGGTGTGCCCGAGGTCGCTGGAGTGGCTGGCGCATCCGAGGCTGCCGGAGAGGTTGGTGTGCCCGCGGCCGCCGGAGTGGCTGGCGCATCCGAGGCTGCCGGAGAGGTTGGTGTGCCCGCGGCCGCCGGAGAGGTTGGCGCATCCGAGGTCGCCGGAGAGGTTGGTGTGCCCGCGGCCGCCGGAGAGGTTGGCGCGTTTGAGGTTACTGGTGAAGGCGCCCCCACGGCTGCCGGAGCAATTGGCACGCCCGAGGTCATCGCAGAAGTCGGGCCACCCGCGGCCGCCGGAGAGGCCCCGGGGGCGACCCTCATCGCCGGATTGCATGGTCGGCGCTCCCATTCGCAGCTCATCTACGAAGATCCGGTGCGGACCCGTGAGCGCTTTCATCCGCCGCGACGGGCCGCACGTGATCCAGCTGAGCTGCTCGGACCGTCCGCGGAGTCGTGCGGCGGTTTCGAACGCACGCTCCGCGGACAAGACGACTGTCGCGACCATGCGTGAGCCTCGGATCGTCTGCAGAGGCTTGCACGGGCAGCGTGTCCCGGGGCCGGTTGCGCTTGGCCCTGCCGCGAGCCGTGGGTTGGTTGCGGCGGTCCATAGTCGGGGCTCGGCCCGGTTGCGGCGGGTTTGCGTGGACCGGTGAGCCGTGGAGCGGTCCCGGCCCGGCGCGCGGCTCGGTTGTCGGCGGGCCGTGGGTGAGATTCGGGCTGGCTGCAGTGGGTCTGCGTGGGCCGGCGCGAAATCTCGGGCTGGCTGCGCGAGCCTGACGTGGGCTTCGGGGCGGGCTGGTTGCGGTGAGGCGTCGGCTCCCGGCCGCCTGGCGCGATGGGATCGCTGCGGGCGGTTCTTTGGCTGCCCGTGGTGATGCTGTCGTCGAGTCAACCGAATCGGCGGGAGGTTCTGACATCGTCGCCGTGGATGCGGAGCGGCGAATGCCGGCGGGCGAACCCAGGCAGGTGCTGGCCCATGACTGCGAGCATCCCGCATCGATTGCGAGAACCGGGTAAACCCAAAGGCAAGGGGAGGTCTGGTCAAACGACGCGAGAGACACGGAGGAGGCAAGAGGTACTGCACGCTCCGCGTACAAGAGCCAACGCAAGAGGTTCGGTGGAACGCGAGGGGACACCGAGAACGCGAGGGGACGCCGAGAACGCGACAGGCACGGAGAGCGGGAGGGACACCGAGAGCGGGAGGGACACCGAGAATCGGGCAGATATCTCGAAAAACCTGGCGCAGGGTCTGGGAACCCAGCGCACATATGCCCGGGAATCGCGTGCAGATAGCCGAGAATCCCGCCGAGGGCTCCAGCGTAGGTATCTGGGGATCCGGCGTAGACAGCCGGGAACCCAGCGCAGATCAGGTTGGGCCGGTTGGGCGGATCAGACGTCCACGCCGCGCTCGGCGAGCCACGGGCGCGGGTCGATCTTCTTGCTGCCGTTCTGCCACACCTCGAAGTGCAGGTGCGGGCCGGTGCTCTCACCGCGCTGGCCGATTTCCGCGATTTGCTCGCCGCACTTGACCTTCTGGCCCTCGCTCACCGAGAAGCTGTTCATGTGGCCGTAGACCTGGATCGTGCCGTCGTCGAGCTGGATGCGGACCCACAGGCCGAACCCGTGGGCGGGGCCGGCGTCGATCACGGTGCCGTCGGAGGCGGCGTAGATCGGCGTGCCGATGGAGTTGGCGATGTCGATGCCGAGGTGGCTGGTGCCCCAACGGGCACCGAAGCCGGACGTGAACGTGCCGTGTGCGGGCATGCAGGTCTTCGGACGGGCAGCCTCTTCGGCGGCCTTGCGCGCGGCCTCGGCGTCGGCCTTCTCGCGGGCCTCGGTGATCTTGGCGCTGTCGGCCATCTTCGCGGCCTCGTCGGCGGCGTTCATCGAGTGACCGGCGGGCAGCAGCTCGGGAGCTCCCCCGGAGCCCGCGCTACCGAGGGCGAACGAGGCGCTCGCGTCCTGTGCGTTGGCGAGCGGCGTGACCGCGGCGTCCGAATCGTTGCTGCCTGTGGCCTTGAGGGTCTGGCCGGCGGCGGCTGCGGCGAACGCGCCTGCCGCGACGGCGGCGACCACGACCCGCCCACGCAGGGCGGAAGAGGGCGGAGCGATGCGGTGCTGTCCCCGCACGCGGATGACCGCACCGTCCAGTGCGTCCTTCAGCGCCGGGGAAGGTGCTTGGCCGCCGGGGGAGCGGTGTGAAGCCAAGACAGGGCCTTCCATCGTCGGGGAGCCGGGTGGAAGTGAACTCGGGTCGGGGGAACCCGTGGGCCAACCTCGGGGGGTGGTTTGCCCGGCGTAGCACTTCGTGACCTGACTGTAATGGGGACCGGGCGACAGTAACGAAGCGGCACCGCAGTCGGCAAGGTGCCTCCCTGGTTTCGGCCGAACGAGTGGCCGCCGCTCGCCGTCTAGCTGTGGAAACTACCCAAAGTTAATCAGGAACTACGGCAGTATCTGTGACCTTCCTTACATACCTTCGGATGGCCTAGCCGGGTGATACATCCGTTTTGCCGGTTGAGTGGGCCTTCGTGGGCGAAATATCTGCCGACACTCGAGCGTTGAAGCCGTTTCAGACTCCCGCCTGTGACTCGGCTCACTTGGACGGTGTCGGCAGTCGGCCCCGGCTCTGGGGCACGGTTCGAATCCAAGTCCGCTTCGCCGCAGGTTCACCGCTGGTCAACGCACCGCTAGCCAGGCCGGGCGTGGCCAACATCAGCCCGCGCCAAGTGCCCGGCGATCCGCCTGCGGACGCCGAGCTCCGCGGTATCCATCAGGCCTGCCACCAAGCCAATGGCGGGCGAATTGCGGGTCGCCGCCCGATGACTTGAGCCCACGCGACAACCGGGTGGCTCGAGCTCGTGTGGCGACCGGGTGGCTCGAACCCGTGTGGTGACCGGTGCCTTAAGCCTGTGTGGTGACTGGTGCCCTCGGTGCGTGGGGCGATCTGCTGCCGAGTCGATGTGGTGGCCTGTGGCTTGAACCTATGGGTGATTGGTGCCTGGGCGCGTGTCGCGACCTCTGGTCAAGTCGATGCGGTGGCTTGCAGTCCAAGCCCCAAGCCCCAAGCCCCAAGCCCCAAGCCCCACGCCGTCAGGGGTGGGCCGGTCGTGTCCGGTCCGGCGAGTTCGGCGCGTCGGACCGGTGGGATCGAAGTTGGGTCGGTTTGTCCCGGTCGCTCGTGTTTCCGATCGTTCCGGGTCGGCGATCGGTTCTGGACCGGCGGTGCGTCGTTGTGGTGGTGGGCTCGGTAAGCGTGTCGGTTGGGCTTGGTGGGTCCGTCGGTCTTGGTGTCGAGCCGGGCCCCGTGCTGGTTCGACGTGATCGGTGTGGTCGCGGCTGACTCATGCGGCTTCGGTCGGGTGCCGCGTGGTCGGCCGGCCGGACGGTGCCGGTCCGCCCCGTGGACCGGCACCGTCCGGTTTGTTCCCCTGTGTCCCCGGTCGTGCCTTTTCAGTTGTGCCCCGGTTCGTCCCCACGCCCGGCTTCTGGCTTCGAGACGTCCGGGTGTGGCGGCCCTTACGCGGTTCGCCCGAAAAACTTCTTCGTGCGTCCCTCCCCACAAGGCAAGACGCTCGGGGTGGCCTTCTGGTTCATCCGCGGCGAGACGAATTCCGGCGGCGTCCGGCTCGTCCGTCTCACCTGGGCTGTTCTTGCTAGCGTCGCGAGCGATGACTCCGCCGACCCATGAGCCTTCTGACGGCGACTCCGCCCAGCACCGTCCCGGAGCGCGGCGGCCCAGCCTGGCCGAGCGCAAAGCCGCCGCCCGCGCACGAGCCCGCCGCGAGGCCGGCCGCTCCGCCGCGGAACTACCCGACCGATCTGACGCCGCGGCGGGCCGCAACGACCAGAACCGCGCCACTGAACCCGCCGCCGGTGACCGGTCGGGTCCACAACAGCCAGCCATCGCACGGCAGCCAGCCGACCCGACGCGGCCGACCGCCGCACAGCGATCGACCGACCCGCACGAGCCAGCCGATCCGAAGCAGTCGACCGACCCCCACGAGCCAGCCGATCCGACTCAGCCGTCCGACGCACCGCAGTCGAGCAATCCCCGACAGTTCTCCCGCGTTCCCCGCGGCGAAGACTCGGTGCTCTTCGAGCTCGGTCGTTCGGAGGCTTCTCCGGCGTTGCGGGTCGCGGTCGGGCTGGTGGTGGCCGGAGCCGTTGCCCTTTCCGCGGGGGTCCTGGTGGGGGTTTCGCCGGACGCCGGGGCCGGGTTCCTTTCCTGGCCGCTTCTCGTGGTGCTCGCCGTGGTTCCGGCCGGGGTGATCGTCGCGGCGGCGGGCAGCAGGCGGCACGGGCTGGCGGCGGGCCTGGTCGCCGGGCTCGCCGCGTGCGCGCCGGGGCGGCTCGTGCTCGACGCGCAGTTCCTCGTCAACGGGTCGAAAACCATCCGTCCCGAGCTGTACCTGCCCGATCGGCTGCTGGATCGCAGTGCCGTCGGTGCCGGGTTCTGGCTGCTCATCGCCGGGCATCTGCTGACGCTGGCTGCCGGGATCGTGGCCGCGCGGGTCGCCCGCGAGCTCAACGAAGTCACCGGCAGCGATCCGGGGCGGCGGCGCTGGCGGCTCGTGGTCCCGTTGCTCGCCGTGGTCGCCGCGGTCGGGCTGCTGATGACCCCGGTCCTCTCCGACGACCCGTTCTTACTCGCGCGTTCCGCCTTCGAAGGGCCCGGCGTCGCCCTCGCCGGTTACGTTCTGCTGGCCGGTGCGCTGCCGATCGCCGTCGTGCTCGGATTGTCCGCTGCATCCGACGGAGTGGCCAGGGGGACGCTCGGCGGGGTGGCTGCCGCGGTCTTCGCCATCGCGTTGCCGGGGTTGGTCGCCGGGCTCGCCGTCAACGGTCTGCATGCGTCGACCGGGGCGTACCTGGCTTTGGCGCCAACGGTTCTGGTTCTCGTTCTCGCTCCACTCACGACTCCACAGGAAGCACAGACCGAGCGCACCGATTTCGCCGGTGAAGCGCGCATCCCCGGTCTGACGTTGTGGCGCAGCTTGACCGCGCTGCTCGCGCTGCTCACCGCCGTGGCCGCGGCCGTCGGCGCGCTCGCTCCGCAGCTCGGCATGACCACCGAAAGCCCGTCGCGCTGGCACTTGCTCGCCGCGGCGATCGTCGTGGTCCTGCCCGCCCCGTTCCTGTTTGCGCGGCGCACCGCGGCGGCGGCACGCGGGTTGCTCGCCGTGCTGTGGGCGGGGGTGGTGCTCGCCGGGACGGCTGTGCTCAGCACGGCCATCACCGCGTCGGAAGCGACCGGGCTGGGCGGGCTCGGCGGCGCGATCAGCTACCACCTCGGTGCCGGTGCCGTGTTCACCGCGGTCGCGCTCGGACTTGCCGGGCTCACCGCGCTGGCCGCGGTGATCACCGGAGTCGTGGAGCGCGACGACACCGGCACCGAAGGTCCGCGTTCCCCGGTGCTCGTCCCGGTCGTGGCTGCCGCAATGCTCGCCGTCGGGTCGTTCGGCACGCCGGTCTTCACCGCACCCGACTACCCGTCGCCCGGGTTGTGGTCCGATTTCGACACTCCGTCGTGGGGACTGCTGGTCGCATTGCTCGTGGTTCTCGGCGTGCTCGCGCTCGGCGTCCGCTCGCGGCCCGGCCCGGCGGCGGCTGCGTATGCAGGGGTCACGCTGCTGCTTGCCCTGCACGTCGCCGAACTGCCTTTCGTCGGCTCCGCGATCGACGGCGCACGGCCTGGGCTCGGCTTCTGGCTCGGCCTTGCCGCGGTGGTGGCCACCGTCGTCGCCACGGCGTTCGCGACGGCCGGTGCGAAGCGGGCCGGATGAGCCCGCGCCGCGTCGTGCTCGTGGAGCTCGCCGAAAACCCCGACGCCGTCCGGCTCGCGCGACTCCTGCGCGACGACGGGTTCGAAGTAGTCCACGTGGGACTCCTCACTACGGCTGAGCAGATTCTGCTTACTGTCGAACAAGAAGACCCGGACGCGCTCGGGGTGGTCGGCGCGCAGCCGCCGTCCGGGCTCGCCGACGCGCTCGGCGAAGTCCACCTGTTCGTGCTCGGTGCCGGCGAAACGCCCGAAGAGGCGGCAAAAGCGCTCCTCGGTGGGCGGTCTCACACCCTCGGCACACCGTCTGACCGCGCACGGTGACCGACTTCACCAGGTGCGGCGTCCCCTGCGTCTGCGCTGGTCGCTAACCTCGACTGGTCCGACAGCGCGGTCCGGCAACGGACCACCACAGTGGCGTGTCGTCAGGAGACTGGAGTAGTGGACCTCTACGAGTACCAGGCGAGGGATCTCTTCGCCGCCCACGGAGTACCGGTTCTGCCGGGTGCCGTGGCAAACACCCCGGAAGAAGCCAAGGCCGCCGCGGAGCAGATCGGCACCCAGGTCGTCGTCAAGGCGCAGGTGAAGGTCGGCGGCCGGGGCAAGGCGGGCGGCGTCAAGCTGGCCCAGACGCCCGACGAGGCGAAGGAGAAGGCGGAAGCCATCCTCGGCCTCGACATCAAGGGCCACGTCACGCGCCGCGTGCTGGTGGCCGAAGCCTCGGACATCTCGTCCGAGTACTACTTCTCCTTCCTGCTCGACCGCGCCAACCGCACCTTCCTCGCGATGGCGTCGTCCGAAGGCGGGATGGAGATCGAGCAGCTCGCGGTCGAGCGCCCGGACGCGCTCGCGCGGATCCCGGTCGACGCGATCGCCGGGGTGGACAAGGCGAAGGCGCTCGAGATCCTGAAGGCGGGCAACTTCCCCGCCGAGATCGTCGACGAGGCCGCCGACGTCGTGGTGAAGCTGTGGGAGACCTTCGTCTCCGAGGACGCCACCCTGGTCGAGGTCAACCCGCTGGTCCGTGACCCGCAGGACAAGATCATCGCCCTCGACGGCAAGGTCACCCTCGACGAGAACGCCTCGTTCCGGCACCCGGCGCACGAGGAGCTCGTCGACAAGCAGGCCGAGAACCCGCTCGAGGCGAAGGCCAAGGAGAAGGACCTCAACTACGTCAAGCTCGACGGTGAGGTCGGCATCATCGGCAACGGCGCGGGGCTCGTGATGTCCACTTTGGACGTCGTGGCGTACGCGGGCGAGAAGCACGGCGGCGTGAAGCCCGCCAACTTCCTCGACATCGGCGGCGGCGCCTCGGCCGAGGTGATGGCGGCAGGGCTGGACGTCATCCTCGGCGACACCGACGTGAAGAGCGTGTTCGTCAACGTCTTCGGCGGCATCACCGCATGCGACGCGGTCGCCAACGGCATCGTCGAGGCGCTGAAGATCCTCGGCGACGAGGCCACCAAGCCGCTGGTCGTTCGGCTGGACGGCAACAACGTCGTGGAGGGTCGCAAGATCCTGGCCGACGCGAACCACCCGCTGGTCACCGTGGTGGACACAATGGACAACGCGGCCGACAAGGCCGCCGAGCTCGCCGCGGCGGTGAAGTGAAATGTCGATCTTCCTCAACGAGAACAGCAAGGTCATCGTCCAGGGCCTCACCGGCTCCGAGGGCACGAAGCACGCGACCAAGATGCTGAAGTCCGGCACGAACATCGTGGGCGGCGTCAACGCCCGCAAGGCGGGCCAGACGGTCACCATCGAGGGCACCGACCTCACCGTGTTCGGCACGGTCGAGGAGGCCATCAAGGAGACCGGCGCGGACGTCTCGGTCATCTTCGTGCCGCCGAAGTTCGCCAAGGACGCGGTCGTCGAGGCCATCGACGCGGAGATCCCGCTCGCCGTGGTGATCACCGAGGGCATCCCGGTGCACGACTCGGCCTACTTCTGGGCGCACGCGGTCGCGAAGGGCGGCAAGACCCGCATCATCGGGCCGAACTGCCCCGGCGTGATCAGCCCCGGCAAGTCCAACGCGGGCATCATCCCCGCCGACATCACCGACGCCGGTGGCATCGGCCTCGTGTCGAAGTCCGGCACGCTGACGTACCAGATGATGTACGAGCTGCGGGACATCGGCTTCTCCACCGCCGTCGGCATCGGCGGTGACCCGGTCATCGGCACCACCCACATCGACGCGCTCGAGGCGTTCGAGAAGGACGCCGACACCAAGGTCATCGTGATGATCGGCGAGATCGGTGGCGACGCGGAGGAGCGTGCGGCCGCCTACATCAAGGAGAACGTGACCAAGCCGGTCGTCGGCTACGTCGCGGGCTTCACTGCCCCGGAGGGCAAGACGATGGGCCACGCGGGCGCCATCGTGTCCGGTTCGTCCGGCACGGCCGCCGCGAAGAAGGAGGCCCTCGAGGCCGCCGGCGTGAAGGTCGGCAAGACTCCGAGCGAGACCGCCGTGCTCGCGCGTGAGCTGTACAACAACCTCGGCTGACCTGCGGCGACGCCGCTGACGAGGGCCGGGTACCGAGAGGTGCCCGGCCCTCGTCGTATCTTCCGGCAACCCACCGGGGCGTCCACGCGTCCAACGGCGGACGTGGAACGGCGGATGCGCTAGCGTTCGGCTTCAGCGGCCGGTGCACAGCGTCCGGGTGCCGCACTTCCCCAGTTGCCGGTCGAACGACAGGAGAGCTTCCGATGACCTTCCCCAGCGGCGGGCCAGGCTACCCCCAGCAGGGTGGCGGGCAGCCGCCCCAGGGACCGCCCCCGTCGGGCGGGTTCCCGCAGCCCCCGCCGCCCGCGCAGGCCTCGCCGACTCCGGCGCTGCCGGAGAACCTCCCGGTGCTGCTGTCACTCGGGGTAGCCGTGCTCGGGCTGGTGCAGTACTTCATCGGCTTCTCCGACGAGGCCGGCGACGTCGGACAGGAGATCGTCTTCCTGCTCGTCGGCGGTC
This sequence comes from Amycolatopsis ultiminotia, assembly GCF_039536925.1. Classification (NCBI taxonomy): domain Bacteria; kingdom Bacillati; phylum Actinomycetota; class Actinomycetes; order Pseudonocardiales; family Pseudonocardiaceae; genus Amycolatopsis; species Amycolatopsis ultiminotia. The sequence goes on from NZ_BAAAZN010000004.1 coordinate 189,516, forward strand.
TGCTGTCCGGGCTCGCCGTGCTGCCCAAGGCGCCGAAGGTGCTGCCGTTCGCCGCGCTGTTCAGCGTGCTCGGCGCACTCGGCGCGCTCGACACGGTGATCGGTGAGCAGACCACGCCGGGCATCGTGGTCGTGATCCTCGTGCTCGGCTTCGTGCAGATGCTGGTGTCGCTAGCCGCGTTGCTGCTGGAGTACGGCGTGCTCAAGCCGCCGGCACCGAAGCCTGTCGTGCCGAATGTGCCGCAGTACCAGCAGGCTTACGGTCAGCCGTACCAGCAGCTGGGGCAGTACCAGCCTCCGCAGCAGGCCCCGCAGCAGCCGCCTGCCCCGCAGCCCCCGCAGGGCCCGCAGGCCACCACGTACGCACCGCAGCAGGGCCAGTTCTTCCAGCAGCCGCCTGCCGAGCCGGGCAAGCCGGGTACGCCGCCCGGTGGGTTCGGTCAGCAGGGCTGACGTTTCGACCCTCGACACCCGCTGTGACTCTCCGTGTCACAGCGGGTGTTTTTCATGCTCTGGTGCCACGACCGGGTGGGGTTGTCCAGGCCACGTCCGCCGGACGGCGTGCCTCATCGGTACGGACGTGCGCGGATGTCATGGTCGAGATCATGCAGGTGCTCACCAGACCCGATCGCCCGGAGGGCGACGAGCCGGTGGACGACGCCTCCGGCGCGGCGGTCACGCCTGCGATGCGGTTGCGGGTGGTGCTCACCGCGGCCCTCGGCCCACTCGTCACCGGTTACGCGGCGCTCGCGACCCTGCTCGCGCTCGTCTCGCTGACTGCGGAACGCACCGCGTTCTCCGCGGGCGGTGTACTGCTCTCGGCCGGTCCCGGCTGGCTGGCCGCCTACCAGGTTCAGCTCGGTATCGGTGGTCATCCGCTGGGGATGCTGCCGCTGTTGCCCACACTCGCGGTGGTGCTGCTCGTGGCGCGGGCCGCGTCCGGTGCGGCGCAACGGCTCGGCTGTTCCGGGCTACGGCAGGCAGTGCCGCTGATCGCCACGATCACTGCGGCGCACATGCTGTTCGGACTGCTGATCGGCCTGCTCTCGCTCGGTGCGCCGGTGCAGGTGAACCCGGCGTTGGCGGCGGTGGTACCGGGTGTGTTCGGGGCGCTCGCGTCGACCGGCGGTGTGGTGCGTCGCTGCGGTCTGCCCGTCGCGTTCGCCGAACGGCTCGATCCGCTCGCCGTCCGTGGACTGCGCGCGGGCCTGCTCGGGCTGTCCGCGCTGGTGCTGACCGGAGCGCTGGTCCTTGCCGGTGCCACAGCGTTTTCCGCGCACACAGTGGCCGACGAGTTCGGACCGTCGATCGGTGCCGGCTTCGGCCTGTTCCTGCTCTCCCTGCTCTACCTGCCGAACGCCGTGGTGGCCGCGATGTCGTTCGTCAGCGGGCCCGGGTTCACGATCGGCGAGCTGAACGTGAACCTCGTCGGGTACCGGGGTGGTCCGGTGCCCGCGGTCCCGCTGCTCGGTGGTCTCCCGGAGCACGCTGCGGCCTGGTGGCCGGTGCTGCTGGTGCTGCCGCTGGCGGTCGGGCTGCTGGTCGGCTGGTCGGTGCGGCACGTGGACGACGACCCGGCCGCGCGGATCCGGATCGTCGTGGTCGCAGGCGCCGTGGTCGGGTTCGGCTGCGTGGTGCTGGGCACGCTCGCCGGCGGGCGACTCGGTGACGGCCCGTTCGACCCGGTCAGCGTGCCGGTCGGGGTGGCCTCGATCGTGGCGTTCTGCTGGATCGTGATCCCGGCCGGTTTCGTGGCCTTCTTCTCCGGGGCGCACGCTCCGCCGAAGGCGCGTGTCCGGTCGACGGCCGAGGAGGACACCGGCGTCCCGGACGCTGCTGGTCCGGCGGAAGCCGACTCCGGCGAGGACGCCGAGTCCGAAGAAGACACCGATCCCGACGAGGAGCCTGATCCCGACGAGGACGCTGACTCCGACGAGGACGCTGCCGGGTCCGAGGCTCCCGAGGACGCCGACCCGGACGAGCCCGGCGACTCAGCCGACGTCGAAGAGCCTTCCGCCGACGATCCCGATGACCACGGCGAGCTCGACGAGTTCGACGCCGAAGCGGACGCCGAACTGGGTCTCGAGCTGCCGGAGGACGCGCCGCTCGACGATCAGGAAGAGGAGCCTTCGGCTGTGACCGAATCCACCGAGGACTCCGGTGACGAGCAGCGTCCGGACGCCGACCGTTAGGGTTGGGGCGACCTGGTGAAGTGCCGTGCGCCCGAGGCGTGCTGCCGTGCAAGGAGCCCGTTCTGGCCAGCCGCTTGGACCTGCCCACTCCGGTGAAGATCGTCGTGCTCGCGTCCGGTTCCGGGACGCTGCTGCAGGCAGTGCTCGACGCCTCGGGCCGGCCGGGGTTTCCGGCCGACGTCATCGCGGTGGGTGCCGACCGTGCCGGGATCGAAGCGCTGACGCGGGCGGAGCGGGCCGGGGTGCCGTCGTTCACCGTGCGCGTCGCCGACCATCCCGACCGCGCGTCCTGGGACCTGGCGCTCGCCGCGGCGGTTGCCGCGTACGAGCCGGACCTGGTGGTGTCCGCGGGATTCATGAAGATCCTCGGCCCGCAGTTCCTTGCCCGCTTCGCCAACCGGGTGATCAACACGCATCCCGCGCTGTTGCCCTCGTTCCCGGGGATGCACGCGGTCGCGGACGCGCTGACGGCAGGCGTCCGGGTCACCGGGTCCACGGTGCACTTCGTCGACGCGGGCGTGGACACCGGACCGGTCATCGCACAGGAGGCGGTGGCCATTGAGGACGAGGACACCGAAGACGTCCTGCACGAGCGGATCAAGGCCGTGGAACGCAGGCTCCTGGTGGAAACGATCGAGCGACTCGGCCGTGGTGGATGCACCGTGGACGGACGAAAGGTGAGGTTTTCGTGAGCACAGCACAGGGGCGACGCCCGGTCCGGCGTGCGCTGATCGGCGTCTCGGACAAGGCCGGTCTGCTCGAGCTCGCCACCGGTCTGCACGCGGCCGGGGTGGAGATCGTGTCGACCGGCGGCACCGCGAAAGTGATCGCGAACGCGGGGGTCCCGGTCACGCCGGTCGAGCAGGTCACCGGGTTCCCGGAGTCGCTCGACGGGCGGGTGAAGACGCTGCACCCGCGGGTGCACGCCGGTCTGCTCGCCGACCAGGGCAACGACGATCACGTCGCACAGCTCAAGCAGCTGGAGATCGCGCCGTTCGACCTGCTCGTGGTGAACCTGTACCCGTTCACGCAGACGGTCGCTTCGGGGGCGAGTCCGGAAGACTGCGTGGAGAACATCGACATCGGTGGTCCGGCGATGGTGCGCGCGGCCGCGAAGAACCACGGCAGCGTCGCAGTGGTCGTGGACCCGGCGCGCTACGCGTGGGTGCTGGAGCAGGTCGGCGCGGGCGGTTTCGAGCTCGCGGACCGCAAGCGGCTTGCGGCGCAGGCGTACGCGCACACGGCTGCGTACGACACGGCTGTCGCTTCGTGGTTCGCCAACGACTACGCGCCGGCCGACGACACCGGCTTCGCGGACTTCACCGGCGCGACGTGGGAGCGTGCGGACGTACTGCGCTACGGCGAGAACCCGCACCAGAAGGCTGCGCTGTACAAGAGCGCGCAGCCGGGGCTCGCGCACGCGGAGCAGCTGCACGGCAAGGCGATGTCGTACAACAACTACGTCGACACTGATGCCGCTCGACGGGCCGCTTTCGACTTCACCGAGCCCGCTGTCGCGATCATCAAGCACGCGAACCCGTGCGGTATCGCAGTGGGCACGGACATCGCCGAAGCGCACCGCAAGGCGCACGCGTGCGACCCGGTTTCCGCGTACGGCGGCGTGATCGCCACGAACCGGCCGGTCAGCGTCGAGGCCGCAGAGCAGATCGCCGAGGTGTTCACCGAGGTCGTGCTCGCCCCCGACTTCGAGCCGGAGGCGCTGGAAGTCTTGCAGCGCAAGAAGAACGTGCGGCTGCTGAAGCTGCCGGTGCTCGAGACGCCGTCGCCGGTGGAGATCCGGCCGATTTCCGGTGGGGTGCTCGTGCAGACCGCCGACCGGATCGACGCACCCGGCGACGACCCGGCGAACTGGCAGCTGGCCACCGGCTCACCCGCCGACGAGCAGACCCTGGCCGATCTGGAGTTCGCGTGGCGGTCGCTGCGTGCGGTGAAGTCGAACGCGATCCTGCTGGCGCACGACCGGGCGACCGTCGGCGTCGGCATGGGCCAAGTCAACCGGGTCGACTCGTCCCGGCTGGCCGTCACGCGGGCAGGGGACCGGGCCAAGGGCTCGGTCGGCGCGTCGGACGCGTTCTTCCCGTTCCCGGACGGGCTCGAGGTGCTGATCGAGGCGGGTGTGCGGGCCGTCGTGCAGCCCGGCGGGTCGATCCGGGACGCCGAGGTGGTCGCGGCCGCCGAAGCCGCCGGGATCACGCTGTACCTCACCGGTACGCGGCATTTCGCGCACTGACGCCCGTCACGCCTCGCGCAGCAGACCGTAGACGACCTCGTCGTGGTAGGCCCCGTCGCGCCAGAGCACCTGGCACATCAGGCCTTCCCGGTGGAAGCCGGTCTTCTCCAGCACGCGCTGCTCGGCGAGGTTGTCGACGTCGGTGAACGCCTCGATGCGGTGTGCCCGGGTGAACCGGAAGAGGTGCTCGACGAGCAGCTGGTGCGCCTGGGTGCCGGCACCGCGCCCGCGGTGGTCGGGCAGGAGCGTGACACCGATTTCGTAACAGCCGCCGGCCGGTCCACCCCGGTCGGCGGCTTTCCAGGTCGCCATCCCGGCAACTGTGTCGTCCACCGTCACCGCGACCGCGCTCGAGGCGTCGCCGAGCAACCCGTCCACGGCGAACCGGCGCCGGTGGACCTGCGGATCGGCGAATCCGGACCACTGGAACGCGCCGGCCACCTCCGGATCCGTGGCGAAGCGATCGAGCACCGGCAGGTCGGCCTCGACGAATCCGCGCAGTGCGACGTGCTGTTTGTGACTCCCACCAGCTTTCATCGGGCTCCAGTGTATGGCGGGTGGTGTCGGCGTCGCGCACTCGGTTTCGGTTCGGTGGCACCGTTTCCGGCCCTTGATCCGGTATCGGTGCCTCGATCAGCCTAACGGGCGATATGTCGAGGCCGGGGCGGGAAGGTCTTCCGCGGAGCCGGGTTCATCGGCCTGTGCCGGTGTGTGTCGGTGGTGTCTGTTCGGGTTCTTGACCTGCTGTTTTGGGTTCTCGTGCGCTTCGGTTGTGACAGTGGCGGCTTTGCTTCGGCTCTGCTTGACAGGGGGTGGGGGATGGGGTTAACTGAGGTCAGTCGAACGTTTGTTCGAGACTGTGGTTGTCGGAGCCGCCTTCCCCGCGGCATGCCGGTGCCCGTTCCGTAGCTGGTCTGCCGGCGTGGACCTCCCCGGAGCGGGTACCGATCGGTACGCGAGGGGAGGTTGTCCACGGTGTCGACTGATCCGGCGGGGTCATGGAGGGAGGGCTCGTCCGTACCCGCCCGGCCACTGCCGCCGGGAACGCCGGAACCGCAACGGCCGGGGGCGCCGGGGGCGGGGTTTCCGACGGCGCCGGGGTTCGGGACGCCTGGGCGGCTGGGATTTCCGGAGCGGTCGGGGACGCCTGGACGGTCGGGCTTGCTGGGGCGTCCGGGGAGTGCGTTGTCGGCGGAGCCGATGTTGGCGGGGGAATCGGTGCTGTCGGGGACAGCTGCGCCGCTGAAGCCAGCGTCGGCAGGGGAGCCGGTGCTGGCGGAGACGTCAGCGCTGTCGGGGGAGTTGGCGTCGGCAGGGGAGCTGGTGCTGGCGGAGAAGTCGGTGTCAGCAGAGAGATTGGCGTCGGCGGAGAAGTCGGTGCCGTCGGGGAATCCGGTGTTGGCGGAGACGTCAGCGCTGTCGGGGGAGTTGGCGTCGGCAGGGGAGCTGGTGCTGGCGGAGAAGTCGGTGTCAGCAGAGAGATTGGCGTCGGCGGAGAAGTCGGTGCCGTCGGGGAATCCGGTGTTGGCGGAGACGTCAGCGCTGTCGGGGGAGTTGGCGTCGGCAGGGGAGCTGGTGCTGGCGGAGAAGTCGGTGTCAGCAGAGAGGTCGGCGTCGGCGGAGAGATCGGTGCCGTCGGGGGAGCTGGCGTCGGCGGGGCGGCTGGTGCGGATGTCGGCGATGGGGAAATCGGCGTCGGTGTTGTGGGAGAGACCGGCGCTCCCGGGCGGTTCGGTGGCGCGACCGGCCGGGATCGGGCCGACCGGCCGAAAGCCGGTGCGGCCCGCGCGCGTCGCGGCGTCGGGAAGGGTGCTCCCGGCGCCGCGGACGTCGCGTGCGTTCTCCCGGACGTCGGCGTCGCAAGTGCTCTCCCCGCCATCGACGGCAGCGACACGGGCGGAACCGATGTCTTCGAGCGTGCCGGTGGCGCGGCCGGCGCGCTCGATCCTCCCGGCCACATCGATTGCGCAGCCGGTTCCCCTTGCGGTGCCGGTATCCCCGAATCTCTCCACGCCCCCAACAGAAACCCCAGCGGGACCGGCCCCGAACCCACCGGCCAAACCGACGCCACCAGCCAAAGACACGACCCAATCGATCAACTCGAAAAGCCCGATCAAGCGAACCCCCCAGCCCAAACCCGACAGATCAGCCGAGCCCACCAACCCGACTAAGCCGGCTGGCCTGGTCGAGCTGGCTGACCCGACCGAGTCGGCTGATCCGGCTAAGTCGGCTAATCCGACCGGGCCCACCGATCCGACCGAACCAGCCGGACCGGCCGAATCCAGGCAGGCCGAGCCCGCCGGACTCGCCAAGCCGGTTGATTCCGCCCGGCCGATCGAGCCTGCCGGGTCCGCTAAGTCGGTTGGCTCTGCCAGGCCGATCGAGCCTGCCGGACTCGCCAAGCTGGCTGGCTCAGCCAGAGCTGCCGGGCCCGCCGAGCAGGCCGAGTTGGTCAAGTCCGCTGCGCGGGCTGAGTTCGTCGGGTGGGTCGGGGCTGGTGGGTTGGCCGAGTTCATCGGGCCGGTCGAGTCCGCCGGATCAGCGGGGTTCGTCGGATCGGTCGAATTCGTGGAACGGGCCGGGCTTGCCGGACTGGTCAAACCTGTCAGCTCGGTCAAACCCGCGAGGTGGGGTGGGTCGGCCGGATCGGTCGAGTCCGCTGGGTTCGTCGGGCAGGTCGGTTTCACCGGTCGGGGTGGGTTGGCTGGATCGGTCGAGTCCACCGGGCGGGCCGGGTTCGCTGGCCGGGGTGGGTTGGTTGGAACAGTCGAGTCTGCTGGATGGGTTGAGCCCGCGAGGCGGGGTGGGTTGGTTGGATTGGCCGGGTTCGCTGGGCGGGCCGGGTTCGCGAGGCGGGGTGGGTTGGTTGGATTGGCCGGGTTCGTCGGGCGGGCCGGGTTCGCGGGGCGGGGCGAGGTGGCCAAGCTCGCTGGGCGGGCTGGGTTTGGTGGGCAGGTCGGGGCCGCTGGGCGGGGCGGGGTTGCCGGATTCGTTGGGGTGGGTGGGGCGGTTACGTGGGGCAGGGTTGTTGTTTCGGGAGGGGCATCCAGGTCACCTGCTGTTTCGGGCGCGGCGGTTGTGGTGGCCGGGTTGGGTGGATTCGTTGAGTCGGTCGGTTCGGTTGAGCTGGGGGCCTCGGCTAGGCTCGACGAGTCGCGTGAGACGGCTGGGCTGGCCGCGGTAACCGAGCTGATCCGGTCGGTGGGGGCAAGCGTTTCGGCTGATCCGGCGCCGTCGGGAGTTCCGGTGTCGTCGGCTGGTCCGGCTTTGGCAGCCGATTCGACGCCGACGGAAGGTTTCGCACCGCCAGCTGTCCCGGTTCGGCCGGTCGTCCCGGCCTCGCCGGACGTTTCGGTCCGGTCTGCTGGTCCGGTCTCGCCAGCGGATCCCGTCGCGTCGTCGCTGCCTGGGGATCCGGTTCCGTCGTCGCTGTTTGGGGATCTGGTTCCGTCGGCTCTGTCCGGGGATCCCGTTGCGTCGGCTCCGCTTGGGGATTCGGTTCCGTCACTTGTTCTGGCCTTGGCACCTGTTCCGACGCCGTCGCCTGCGTTGGCTCTGTCAGATGCTTCGGCCTCGCCAACTGGCTCGGTTCCGCCGACTGCTCCGGCCCGGCCTGCCACCTCGGTCCGGTGTGCCGAGGTGATCCCTTTCCCCGGTCCGAATGGCCCCAGCCCCGCCAGCCCCGGTCCGGCCAACCCCAATCCCGGCCCGACCAACCCCAGCCCCAGCCCGGGTCCGGCCGGTCCCAACCCCAGTCCCGCCAGCCCCACCAACCCCAGCCCGGGTCCGGCCGGTCCCAACCCCACCAACCCCATCCCCACCAACCCCGCCGGTCCCGGTGGTGGGCGGGTGTTCCCGGCTGGGGGTGGGTCGGTTCCGCCGGTTGCTCGGCTGGCTGCGTTGCCCGGGGTCAGTACTGCCAGCCGGGTGGCGAAGCGGGCTGTTCGGGAGGACGGGCGGGAGGACGGACGGCTGTTGCCGGTCGTTCCGGCGTTGGCTGATCTGTTGCCGGGGGGCGGGCTTCGGCGGGGGAGCACCGTGGTGGTGCACAGTTCGACCTCCCTGTTGTTCGGGTTGCTTGCCGAGGTCACCGTTGCCGGGGGGTGGGTGGCGGTGGCCGGGGTGCCGGCACTGGGGGTTGCCGCGGCGGCGGAACACGGGGTCGTGACGTCGCGGATGGCGTTGGTGCCTCGGCCGGGGGCGGAGTACCCGGCCGTGCTGGCCGCGTTGCTCGACGGGGTCGATCTCGTGGTCACCGAACCCCGTTCGGTGAAGGCGGACGTCGCGCGGCGGCTTTCCGCGCGGGCCCGGCATCGGGGGGCCGTGCTGTTCTCGCTCGGGCACTGGCCGGGGGCCGACCTCGAACTGCACTGCACCCCCGGCCCGTGGACCGGATTGCACGGGCACGGGGCCGGGCATCTGCGCACCCGGCCGGTCGAGGTGCACGTCCGCGGTCGTGGTGCCGCGGCACGTCCGCGTTCTGCCGAGGTGCTTCTCCCCGGACCGGGCGGTCACGTCGCCAGGGCCGGGAAGTCCGCCGGACGGGAAGAGGCCGCCGGATGAACGCGGTGCGGATGCTTGTGTTGTGGTGCCCCGACTGGCCTGCGGTGGCTGCCGTCGCCGCGGCCGGGGAGGTGCTGACGCGGCCGGCCGCGGTGTTCTCGGCGAACCGGGTGGTCGCTTGCACGGAAGTGGCAAGGGCAGGCGGCGTGCGCCGCGGAATGCGGCGGCGGGAGGCGGAATCGCGGTGTCCGGGGCTGGCCGTTTTCGGCGCGGACGCCGGGCGTGACGCACGGCTGTTCGAGACCGTCGCACAGGCGGCGGAAGACCTGGTCGTCGGTCTGGAAGTGGTACGGCCGGGGCTGATCGCGGTTCCCGTCGCGGGTGCGGCCGGGTACTACGGCGGGGAACCCCGGCTCGCGGAGGAACTGCTCGACCAGGTCGCGGCAGCAGCCGGGGTCGAATGTCAGATCGGGGTGTCCGAAGGCCTGTTCGCGGCGACTCTCGCCGCCCGGCGCGGGGAACTCGTCGAACCGGGACGGGCGGCGGAGTTCCTCGCCCCGCTGCCCATCACCGAACTGGACCAGCCCGACGCCGACCGGGCGGAGCTGGTCGACCTGCTCGTCCGGCTCGGCCTGCGCACGCTCGGCGCGTTCGCCGCACTCGGCGAACGGGACGTCACGGCCCGGTTCGGCCGCGCCGGGGTGCTCGCGCACCGGCTGGCCCGCGGACTGTCCGACCGGCCGCCGCTGCGGCGCCGTCCGCCGCCGGAGCTGTCGCTCACCGAAACGTTCGACCCGGTGCTCGCGCGGGTGGACGTGGCCGCGTTCCTCGCCAAGAACCTCGGCACCCGGTTCCACGCCGCCCTCGCCGACCACGGGCTCGCCTGCACCCGGCTGGGCATCTACGCCACCACCGAGAACGGCGAGCAGCTCGGCCGGGTCTGGCGGTGCGCGGAACCCCTTACCCCGCAAGGGGTCGCCGAACGGGTGCGGTGGCAGTTCGAGGGCTGGCTGCGAGCCGCGCCCGGCGAACGGCCTACCTCCGGCGTCGCCCGGTTGCGGCTGGAACCGGAGGAGACCGTCGAGGGCCGGTCGTTGCAGCTCGGGCTGTGGCGGGGCAGCGGTCCCGGAACGGGCGAGGACGAGGCCGCCGAACGGGCAGGCCGCGTCTTCACCCGGGTGCAGAGCCTGCTCGGCCCGGAAGGCGTGCTCACCCCGCTGCTCGACGGTGGCAGGGACCCCGCCGGCCGTGTCCGGCTCGTCCCGTGGGGCGATCCGCGGGAACCGGGCACACCGCCGGACGCCACCTGGCCTGCCCGGCTGCCCGCCCCCTCCCCCGCGACGGTGTTCGACCGGCCGCTGCCGGTCCAGATCGTGGACGAGCAGGGCCGCCCGGTCGGGTGCACCGCCCGCAAACGGCTCACCGCCCCGCCCCGCCTGCTCCGCGTCGCTGGCGGGCCACCACGGCAGATCACCGGATGGGCCGGTCCGTGGCCGGTCACCTCCGGCCGCCGTTCGACCGGTCCGCAGCAGGCCCGGCTGCAGCTGCTGCTCGATGGCGACGGCGACGAGCCCGGACAAGCCGTGCTCGTCCTCTGCTCCGGCACGGAGAATCCGAAGTGGACAGTGGAAGGGAGCTATGACTGATGGCCGAAGGAATCCCGCACCCCCGCCGGTCTCCCGAGAACCAGGACGACTGAGGTGAGCTGGAACAACCCGCCGGTCCCGTGGAAGGACCTCGCGCGGGCGCTGTCGGGCGGGCTGCCGCCAGGCGACCACGGGGACAGCCCCGCGTGGAGCCGCAAACGCGAGGGCTACCGACGTCCCACCGACGTTCCGCCGCCACGCAGTGATTTCGAATCCGCCCCCCGGACGGCCTACGCGGAGCTGCACTGCCACTCCAACTTCAGCTTCCTCGACGGCGTGAGCCATCCCGAGGAACTCGTGGAGGAGGCCGCCCGGCTGCGGCTCGACGCCATCGCGCTCACCGATCACGACGGCATGTACGGCGTGGTCCGGTTCGCCGAGGCGGCAAAGGAACTCGGCGTCGCCACGGCGTTCGGCACGGAGCTGAGCTTCGGGCTCTCCGGTCCGCAGAACGGCGCCGCCGATCCCGAGGGCGAGCACCTCCTGCTGCTGGCCCGCGGACAGGACGGTTACCGGAGCCTGTGCCGGGCGATCACCGCAGGCCAGCTTCGGGGTTACGACGAGGAAGTGCCTGCCCAGGACCGTGCCGAGAAGGGCCGTCCGGTCTACGACCTGCACGCCGTCGCGGAGGAGGTCGCGGACAGCTGTGCGGTGCTCACCGGCTGCCGCAAGGGATCCGTGCGTTCGGCGCTGGTGCGGGAGGGACCGGATGCGGCAGCCGTCCAGCTGCGCCGGCTCGTGGACCTCTTCGGCCGTGACCACGTGTACGTCGAGCTGATCGACCACGGCCAGCCGCTCGACAGCACGCACAACGACCTGCTCGCCGAGATGGCCCGTGAACTCGACCTGCCCACTGTCGCCACCACTGCCGCGCACTACGCCCGCCCTGAACGCGGCAGGCTAGCCGACGCCGTCGCCGCCATCCGGGCCCGGCGCAGCATCGACGACCTGGAGGGGTGGCTCCCCGGCGACGGTACCGCGTTCCTGCGCTCCGGCACCGAGATGGCGGAGATCTTCCGGCGGTACCCGGGCGCGGTGCAGCGGTCTGCGTTGCTGGGCATCGAATGCGCGTTCCGGCTGGAACTTCTCGCGCCGGAACTGCCGCCGTTCACCGTGCCCGAAGGACAGACCGAGACCACCCACCTGCGGGAGCTGGTGTGGGCGGGGTTCCGGAAACGCTACCTCGGCAAGGAAAAGGAGCACGAGGCGCGCAGGCAGATCCAGCACGAGCTCGAGGTCATCGAGGAACTCGAATTCCCCGGGTACTTCCTGATCGTGTGGGACATCGCGCGGTTCTGCCGCGGCAGCGGCATCCTCTGCCAGGGCCGGGGGTCCGCGGCGAATTCGGCGGTCTGCTACGCACTCGACATCACCAACGTGGATCCGGTGCAGTACAACCTGCTCTTCGAAAGGTTCCTCGCGCCCGACCGGGACGGCTACCCGGACATCGACCTGGACATCGAGTCCGACCGGCGGGAAGAGGCGATCCAGTACGTCTACACCCAGCACGGCAGGCTCAACGCCGCGCAGGTGGCCAACGTGATCACCTACCGCGCCCGCTCCGCGATCCGCGACGCCGCCCGCGCACTCGGCTACTCGCCAGGCCAGCAGGACGCGTGGAGCAAGCAGATCGACCGCTGGGGTGCCTTGCGCAGCACCGAAAAGGACCACGATCACGACATCCCCGGCGACGTCGTGCAGCTCGCCTTCGCGCTCGAGGACTTCCCACGTCACCTCGGCATCCACTCCGGCGGCATGGTGATGTGCCGCGAGCCGGTGAGCCAGGTGTGCCCGGTCGAATGGGCACGGATGGAGAACCGCAGCGTGCTGCAGTGGGAAAAGGAGGACTGCGCCGCGGTGGGGCTGGTGAAGTTCGACCTGCTCGGCCTCGGCATGCTCTCCGCACTGCACTACATGCTCGAGCTGGTCGAGCACCACAAGGGCAAGCGCATCGACCTCGCCGAACTGGATCTCACGGATGCGAACATCTACGAAATGCTGTGCCGCGCCGACGCCATCGGCGTGTTCCAGGTGGAAAGCCGGGCCCAGCTCGCCACGCTGCCCCGGCTGGCGCCGAGGAACTTCTACGACCTGGCGGTGGAGGTCGCGCTGATCCGGCCCGGCCCGATCCAGGGCGGGTCCGTGCACCCCTACATCCGCCGCAAACAAGGACGAGAGGAATGGGACTACGACCATCCGCTGCTGAAGAACGCGCTCGGCAAAACGCTGGGAGTGCCGCTGTTTCAGGAGCAGATGATGCAGATCGCCCTCGACGTCGCGAACTTCACCCCCGCGGAGGCCGACCAGCTGCGGCACGCCATGGGTTCGAAACGGTCCGAGCGGAAGATGGAACGGCTCCGGCTGCGGTTCCTCGAGGGTGCCGTGGCGAAGGGGGTGCGCCCGGAGCTGGCGGCGAAGATCTTCCACAAGCTCAAGGCTTTCGCGAACTTCGGCTTCCCGGAGAGCCACGCGCTGAGCTTCGCGCACCTGGTGTTCACCAGCGCGTACTTCAAGTACTACCACCCGGATGCGTTCTGCGCCGGACTGTTGCGGGCGCAGCCGATGGGCTTCTATTCACCGCAGTCCCTGGTGTCCGATGCCCGGCGGCACGGCGTCACCGTGTACGGCCCCGACATCAACCTGAGCCTGGCGTACGCCACGTTGGAACCGTTGCCGGGCAACGAGGAGCTGCGCGCGATTCGGAACGGGCTCGGCACCGTCCGCACGATCGGCAGTACGCTCGCGGAGGAGATCGTGGCGGAGCGGAAGGCACACGGGCGCTACGCCGGCATGTCCGACCTCGGCCGCCGGGTCCGGCTCACCACGCCGCAGCTGGAGGCACTGGCCACGGCGGGCGCGTTCGGCGGATTCGGTCCCGACCGGCGGCAGGCGCTGTGGTCCGCGGGTGCGGTCGCGCAGGACCGGCCGGAGAAACTGCCCGGCACCGGTACCGGCGTCGACGCCCCGATGCTGCCGGGCATGGACGGGCTCGACCTCGCCGCGGCCGACGTGTGGGCCACCGGCATCTCGCCGGACCGCTTCCCGACCGAGTTCATCCGAGACCGGCTCGACCGGCTCGGAGTGTGCACCGCCGACCGGCTGCTGGACCTGTCCGACGGCACGCGGGTGCTCGTCGGGGGTGCGGTCACGCACCGCCAGCGCCCGGCGACGGCGGGCGGTGTCACGTTCCTCAACCTCGAGGACGAGACCGGTATGGTCAACGTGATCTGCACACTCGGCCTGTGGCAACGATTCCACCGGATCGCGCGGGCCAGCCCGGCCCTGCTGGTGCGGGGAACGCTCGAGAAAGCCGACGGGGTGGCGAGCGTGCGGGCGGAGAAACTGGAGCCGCTGCCGCTGCGGATCACCACGAAATCCCGGGACTTCCGGTGACCGGGCCGACCCCGTCGGAGGAGTGCCTGCGGGCCGGATGACATCCTGTCCGAGTGAACGAAACCGGCGAGGAGTACCGCGAGGACTACCGTGAGGCGCGGCTTTCCCAGCAGTGGTGGGAAAAACGGCAGTTCACCGACTGCAATTTCACCGAGGCGGACCTGCGCGGCCTGCGCACCCGCGGCTGCACGTTCGACGGCTGCGACTTCACCAACGTCGATCTGGAGGGTTCCCGGCACGACGCGTCGGCGTTCCGGTCGTGCACCTTCGACCGGGCGATACTGGCGGACAGCAGGTGGTCGTCGTGCTCCCTGCTCGGTTCGTCCTTTGTGGACTGCAGGTTCACCAGGATCGCGCTGACCGAATGTGATCTGTCGCTGGCGTCGTTCGCCCGCGGACGGCTGCGAAAACTGGACTTGTCGAAGCTGCGGTTGCGGGAAGTGAACCTGACCGAGGCGGATCTGACGGATTCCGACCTGCGCGGCGCCGACCTGACCGGCGCACGGCTGATCGGCGCGAAACTACCCGGTGCCGACCTGCGCGGCACGATCATCGACGCCAACGGCCTGCTCCAGGCCGACCTGCGCGGCGCACTGGTGGACATCGACCTGGCCGCCGGTTTCGCCGCCGCGCACGGTCTGGTGGTGAAGTAACCCACCCACCCCGCCGATGGATGGCGGTTCGGCGACGGGCAGGCACACCGCACGCACCCGGCTCGACGGTGCGGTGCAGGCTTGGCGGCGGGGAGGCTTTTGGCGGGGCAGTGCTGGGGTTTGCGGCACGTGCCCGGTTCGGTGGGGCCGTGCCCCGGGTTCACCGGCGGTGTGCCGCGCTTGGCGGAGAAGTGCCTGGATTGCGGGCGGGGCAGCGACTGGAGCACGCCTGATTTGGCGGGGCAGCGCAGAGAGCGCACTCGGTTCGACATCGCCGCGCGGCTTGGTGGCACGGCGGGCCGGGGGAGTGCACGCGTCGCGTCTGGGTTGGCGGGGGCGCTCGGCTTGGCGGGGGTGGTGCACGGTTTGGCGGGGTGATGCTCGGCTTGGCGGGGTGGCGCCCGGTTTGGTGGGGCGGTGCCCGGCTTGGCGGGGCGGTGCACGGTTTGGCGGGGCGGCGCTCGGCTTGGCGCGGATGACGAACGGTTTGGCGGGGTGGCGCACGAAAAAGGGGGCGAGGCCGGTTGCCTCGCCCCCTGGCTTGATCAGTCGATCGGGGGTTCGCCTGGGTCCAGTTCGATCAGGTCGCCTTCTGCGACCAGTTCCTCGATGCTTGCGGGCAGCAGGTAGGCCGCGCCGCCGCCGGGTTGGTTGAACCACGGGATCGCCACGCCTGCCAGTGTCTCCAGCGGACGTTGCACCCGGTACACGTGATAGGGCCGGTTGACCCATTCCGGCACGAGTGAGCGTTCCTCGAACGGCGTGCCCGCGGCGTAGGTCAGGTTGCCGTTCGGGCCGCCGAACCGGTCCAGCTCACTGCCTGCCGGCAGCTCTCGCAGTTCCTTGCCGCGGAACAGCGTGAGCGGCGGTTCCCCGGAGAGCGGGGTGATGGGCCACTGGTTCGCACCGCCGCCACCACGGGTGCCGTTCGCCCGTGCCGGTTCCTCCCGCTGCACCGGCGGGACCGGGGCAGCCGCCGGCGGAACCGGTGCGGCAGGCGGCTCGCGGTGCGGTAACGCGGCGACCGCGGGCGTCACCTGCGTGGGCGGGGCAGGCGGGGCCTGCTGGGCGGGCGGTTCGTCGTCGGCGAGCAACTGTTCGGCCGGGGTGAACGCGGTCTGCTCCTGCGGGGGCACGTTCTCGCGCGGACGTACCGGGAACGAGCCCGTGGCCACTTCCGGCGACAGGGTCGCCATCACCGGCGGCTTCGGTGCATCGGCGACCGGATCGGCTACCGGTTCCGGCTCCGGTGCTGGTTCCGGCTCCGCGGGCACGTGCCCTTCCGGGTGCAGCAGGACCTTGCCGAGCATGAACGCGGCGGCGTCCTCGGCGTCGCCGAACACCGCGGGGTTGACCAGCTCCCCGTCGTACCAGCCGACGCGCCAGCCCTCGTCGACCTGCTCCACACTCCAGCCACGGTCGGTGGCCGCGCCGAGCCGGTAGGAGTCCGCCGGCACGTTCAGCTCGGCGAGCTTGGTCTGCAGGTCGTCCAGCGCAGGCTCGGCAGGCTGCTCTCGCAAAGCCCGGCGGCCGCCGGACGGCTGCTGCGGCGGTGCGCTCGGTTCCGGCCGCTCCGCACCGCGCGCCGGGAAAGACGCATCCACGGGCAGCGCACCCGGCACGTCCGCACCGGGCATGATCATCGCGGTCGGCGGTCCCGCGTCGAAGTCCGGCTCGTCGTGGTGCCCTTCGACGGCGTAGTCGTCCGGTTCGGGAGCCCGGTCCGAATGCGTGTACAGCGCGTCGCGCTGCTCTTCGTCGTGCAGCTCCGGCTCGTTGCCGTGGGTGAAGAGCACCGGCTCCTCGCCGTGTTCCAGTTCTTCGGCAGGTTCGTAGGAAGCCGCCGGGGCTTCGTCGACCGGCGAGTACAGCGCGGTCTGCTCGACATCCGGAACCGGCGCCGTGCCGTTGCGGCCGGACTGCGCGAAGGCGGCGTGCGGCTCGTCGTCGTAGGGCTCTTCGACGGCGAAACGGTCCTCGAACTCGTCTCCGTACACCTCTTGCTCGTGGTACTGCGCACCCTGTCCGCGGTACTGCTCGCCGTTCGTTTCGTACTGGGCGAAGTCCTGCTCGAACGGCGGCTCGGCGGAGCGGTGCTCGTCCACCTCGTGCTCGTCGGCGTAGTCGTCGTGGTGCGCGCCGTAGTCGGCGTGCTGGTCCGGACTGCGGTCAAGGGCCGCCGGGTCGACCAGCTGGGTGCCGTGGGCGTCGTACTCGTGGTCCGGTTCGTGCTCGGCTCCCGCGGGGGCGCCACCGCTGAGCACGGTGTCGATACCGCCGGTGGCCTCGTCGTCCGGCTCAGCGACGGGCTCGGCCTCCGCAGCGCCGGATCGGCCGTCCGCACTCGCGGCGGCCACCCCGCCGGCCACTCCCGCGGCGGCCAGGCCACCCACCGCAGCGGCTGCACCCAGCCGCGGACCGGGGCCGCCCGAACCGCCGGACCCGGGCGCACCGGGACCGTTCGGACCGGCACCACCGGCACCTGCCGGGACGCCAGGAGCACCGGGCCCGGCGTTACCCGGCCCACCGGCACCTGCCGGAGCACCGGGTCCACCCGCCTGTCCGGGGGCCCCACCGGGCCCGGCCGGAGCAGGACCGCCGGGTCCCGCCTGCCGGGGCGGGGCGGGGCGCTGCTGCGGCGGCTGGTTGCCCCGGGTCAGGTAGCCGGCCGCGCCCTGCAGGGTGAGGTCGTCGATCTGGGGGAGCTGGAAGCCCGCGGCACGGATGTGCTCGACCAGGTCGGCCTCCGGTGAGACGCCGTAGGTGCGCAGGTAGAAGTTCACCGCGGCGGGCCAGATCCACTGGCCGTCGCTGTGGAAGGCGACCGGGACGGTGGCCTCCGGGGCCGGTGCCAGCCGGTCGATGTCGTAGCCGCGGTCCTGCACCACCACGGGCGCGTGGTCGAGGTAGTCGAGCAGCCGGTCCTGCTCGTCGACGTCGAGATCCGGCCGGTTGATCACCGGACGGCCGGCCGGGCCGATCGAGTCGAAGATGCGGGCGATGCGGAAGTGCGGGCCGGGCTGTTCCGGGCCGAGGCCGGACAGCCTGCGGATCAGCCACTCCGGCACGTTCTCCTCGGTGCGCGGGAACATGCGCAGCTCGTCGGAGTACGCCTGCGGCGGCGGCGCGAGATGCCACTGCGGCTCGTCGCGGTTGTACTCGAGGTTGTAGCTGGACGGGTGGTCGAGCTGGTAACGCGCGTTGAACCAGGTGCCACGGCCGTCGCGGTACATCCCGGCCCGCAGCCTGCCGAACAGGGTCGCGATGTCGTGCGTGGCCACCCATTCCTGGGTGGTCCCGTCCTCCGTCCGGATTTCACCGGTCAGCTCGTGGTACCTGCCGACGGCGCGGTACTCCGCGGTGACCTTGCGCCAGTCTCGCGGGGCGGCGCGCAGCAGGGCCAGCCCGATCTGCTTGACCAGTGTGTCCTGCTCGGTCGCGTTCAGCTGCGTCGTCGGTTGTGCCACACGAACATTTTGACTGCTCGCGCGCGCGAACGCACCCCGCATAGGCCTTTTGCCACCCACGGGCACGCCTACGTGCCCGCTGACCTGGCCGGACGCGATATGGCGGAGGTCACACGCCCGGGTGGGTGATGCGGTTGAGTGCACTCCAGTTTAAGCCCGGGGGTGCCCCGGGAAGGGGAAGACGCGCGGGCCGATCGGGTGGCGACTGGGCACGCAGCGTGCCGGACGGCGGCCCCGGGCGGCGCTTTGCGAGAATGGCCGCCGTGACGGCGAAGATTCTGGACGGCAAGGCCACGAAGGACGCCATTTTCGCGGAGCTGCGCCCGCGGGTGGCCGCGCTCGCCGAGCAGGGGGTGACCCCCGGGCTGGGCACGGTGCTGGTCGGCGACGACCCCGGTTCGCATTCGTACGTGAAGATGAAGCACGCCGACAGTGCGAAGATCGGCGTCAACTCGATCCGCCGCGACCTGCCTGCGGACATCTCGCAGGAGAAGCTCGAAGCGGTCGTCGACGAGCTGAACGCCGACCCGGCCTGCCACGGCTACATCGTCCAGCTGCCGCTGCCGAAGCACCTCGACACCAACCGCGTGCTCGAGCGCATCTCTCCGGACAAGGACGCCGACGGTCTCGCA
This sequence comes from Amycolatopsis ultiminotia, assembly GCF_039536925.1. Lineage (NCBI taxonomy): Bacteria > Bacillati > Actinomycetota > Actinomycetes > Pseudonocardiales > Pseudonocardiaceae > Amycolatopsis > Amycolatopsis ultiminotia. Next base: position 208,252 of record NZ_BAAAZN010000004.1, read on the forward strand.
CCGGTCAGCCTCGGCAGGCTCGTGCTCGGCCAGCAGGGTGCGCTGCCGTGCACGCCGTACGGGATCATCGAGCTGCTCAGGCGGCACGATGTGGAGCTGAACGGTGCCCAGGTGACCGTGGTCGGCCGCGGAATCACGGTCGGGCGGACGCTGGGTCTGCTGCTCACCCGGCGTAGCGAAAACGCCACGGTGACGCTCTGCCACACCGGCACCCGCGACCTCGCCGCCGAGACGCGCCGGGCGGACATCGTGATCGCCGCCGCGGGTGTCCCGGGGATCCTCAAGCCGGAGATGGTGCGCCCCGGCGCGGCCGTACTCGACGTCGGGGTTTCGCACGTCGAGGGCAAGCTCACCGGCGACATCGACCCGGCGGTGGCCGAGGTCGCGGGCTGGCTCTCGCCGAACCCCGGCGGGGTCGGCCCGATGACGCGGGCGATGCTCGTCAGCAACGTGGTCGAGGCCGCGGAACGCGCGGTCGCGCGCTGATGGCGATGCCCGGCGAACGGCAGCGTGGCGGTCGCGCGTGGACCGTCCACGTGCCGTTCGCGGTGGTGGCTCTCCTGCTGGTCGCCGCCGTGGTGCGGGCTTCGCAGTACCACTGGCGGGAGGGGGCGGTGCTCGTCGGCGTTGCCCTGCTCGTGGCAGGTGTGCTCCGGGCGGTGCTGCCGGTCGAGAAGGCGGGGCTGCTCGCGATTCGCGGCAAGGTCGTCGATGTCGTCACCTTCGGCGTGCTGTGCGCCGCGGTGCTCTACATCGCGCTCACCATCACCGGCGGCCCCTTCGCCCCGTCCTCCTGAATCAGCGGGAATCAGCAGGAATCAAGAGGCCAGCGCCAGTTCCTTCCGGTCCCGGACGCGGGTTGCCTCGCGCCGGTCGAGCAGACCGGACACCGCGGCGATGGACACCCCGACCACGGCCAGCGTCGCGCCGACCCAGTTGGGCGCCAGCAGTCCGAGGCCGCCCGCGATGACCAGGCCGCCGAGGTAGGCGCCGATCGAGTTGGCGATGTTGAACGCCGACTGCACCGCGGCCGACACGAGCGACGGCGTGCCGCCTGCCTTTTCCATGATCCGCGCCTGCATCATCGGGCCGATCATGAAGCCGGCGACGCCGACGAAGAAGATCGTGATCGCGGCGCCGACCTTGCCCTGCGCGGTGACCGTGAAGACCGCGAGCACGGCGGCCAGTGAGAGCAACGCGGCGTACAGGCCCGGCATCAGCGCCTTGTCGGCCAGCCGTCCGCCGAGGAAGTTGCCGATCGTCATGCCCACGCCGGCGAGCGAGAGCAGCAGCGTGACGTTCGACGGCGAGTACCCGGCGACGTCGGTGAGCATCGGTGCGATGTAGGACATGCAGGCGAACACCCCGCCGAGGCCGAAGGTGACGATGGCCAGCGCCAGCCACACCTGCGGACGGCGGAACGCGCCGAGTTCACCGCGCAGCGACGGTTCGTCCGGGCGGCCCTGGTGCGGCACCAGCTTCGCGATGGTCGCCATGGCGACCAGCCCGATCACCGCGACCACGCCGAACGTGGCACGCCAGCCGACCTGCTGGCCCAGCAGTGTGCCGAGCGGTACGCCGACGACGTTCGCCAGCGTCAGGCCCATGAACATCATCGACACCGACTTCGCCCGCTCACCGGGCCGGGCGAGGCTCGAGGCGACCACCGCGCCTGCGCCGAAGAACGCACCGTGCGGCAGCCCGGCGAGGAACCGGAACACGATGCCGAATTCCTGGTTCGGCGACAGTGCGAACAGGCCGTTGCCGAGGGTGAACAGGCCCATCATGGCCAGCAGCATGGTCTTGCGCGGCAGCCGCACGGCCAGCGCGGTCAGTAGCGGTGCGCCGATCACCACGCCGAGTGCGTAGGCGGAGATGAAGTAGCCGGCGGACGGGATGTCGATCTGGAAGTCAGCGGCGGCCTGGGGCAGCACACCCATCATCACGAACTCGGTGGTGCCGATGCCGAAGGCACCGACGGCGAGCGCGAGCAACGCGACGGGCACGGCTCTCCCTTCCTGGGGAAATCAGGTGCTCAGCCCGGGAACGACCCGGTTCTGAAGCGCTTTAGTAAACGGCCAAAAAACAAGACAGCCGCTGGCGGCGCCGACGCCGTGGTGCTGTCTGCGATCCAGTTCAACCGAAGAGGGGTGCCGTTGTCATCCCGGTATCCGGGTGAGGCTGTTCACGTAACGCGACGTTCAGCGCGGCGCGGCGAGCACGCCGTCCAGCAGTCCGGGGAACAGTGCGTCGAGATCGTTGCGGCGCAACGAGTTGAACCGGGTGGTGCCGTCCTGTCTGCCGGTCACCACGCCGGCCTGGCGAAGGATCGAGAGGTGGTGGGTCAGTGTGGACTTCGTCACCGGCACGTCGAGCGCTCCGCAGGCGATCTCGCTGCCGGTGGCGGCCAGCTGCCGCACGATCGCCAGCCGCACCGGATCGGCCAGCGCCCGCAGCACGGCCTCGACGGTCATCTCGCCGCGCTCGGGATGGACGAGCGGGGAGAGCGGCACGGTCCCGGACATGGTTCCCATAGTACGACTTCCCTCGAAATTGTCGGCGCCACTGTGTACGGTATTCATCGAACTACGACGTTCGTCGAACTAATCCATCCGTTCTTCTTGGGGGGACGTCCATGTCCACCGCTTCGTCCTCGGCCGCGGCGCGGAACCTCGTGCTCGCGTTCGGTGCTTTCGGCGTCGGCACCAGCGGTTACATCGTGGCCGGGCTGCTGCCGTCGCTCACCGCCGAGCTGGCTGTCTCGGCGACCGCCGCGGCACAGCTGGTCACCGCGTTCGCGATCGCCTACGCGGTGGGTTCGCCACTGTTCGCCGCGGCCACCGGGCGGTGGGAGCGGCGGAAGCTGCTCGTGGCCGCACTCGTCGTGGCCGGTGCCGGAAACCTGCTCGCGGCGATCGCGCCGGGGTATGTGACCCTGCTGCTCGCCCGGATCGTCACCGCGGTCGGCGCCGCGGTGTTCACCCCGGCGGCCAGTGCGGTGGCCGCGGAGCTCACCACGCCGGATCGTCGCGGCCGGGCGGTCGCGGTGGTGTTCGGCGGGCTGACCGTCGCGTTGATCTTCGGGGTGCCGCTCGGCAGCCTGATCTCCCAGCAACTGGACTACGAGGCGGCGTTCCTGCTCGTCGGGGTCCTGCTGCTGGCGAGTGCGGTCGCCGTGCGGCTCGTGCTGCCGCAGGTCGCGGCGCCGCCCGCGGTGCGGCTGGCCGAGCGGTTCGCCGTGGCGCGGGACCGGCGGGTGATCGCGCTGCTGGTCACCACGGTGCTCGCCTGTCTGGCCGCGTTCATGGTCTACACGCTGATCTCCCCGTTGCTCACGGCGATCACCGGGGTGTCCGGCGGGACCGTCACGGCGCTGCTGTTCTGCTACGGGATCGGCGGCGCGGTGGGCAACTTCGCCGGCGGCCGCGCGGCCGACCGGTGGGGTGCGCGGCGACCGGTGCTGTTCGTGCTGGTCTTGGTCACCGTGGTGCTGGTGCTGCTGCCGATCGCGACCAGGACCGTCGCGGGGGCGGCCGTCGCACTGTTCCTGTGGGGACTGGGGACCTGGGCGTTCAGCCCGCCGGTGCAGCATCGGCTGATCGAGCTCTCCCCGGGGCACGCCGGGCTCACGCTGTCGCTGAACGCGTCCGCGATCTACCTCGGGGTCGGGCTGTCCGGGGTGGCCGGCGGCGCGGTGCTGACCACGGCCGGGCCTGCCGTGCTGCCGGAGGTGGCCGCGGTGCTGCCCGCGGTGGCCGTCGTGGTGCTCCTGCTCTTCTGGGGGACGCGCACCCCGGCCCGGCCCGCGCAGGAGGAAGTGCCGGCGTGAGAAGCTGCCCGGCGTGGTCGAGGTGCTGAAAGTCGTCTCCGGGCACGGCGGGGAGCTGGTGCTGCGCACCGACGGTGCGGCGTTCGAGGTGATCGAGAACGGCGTGTTCCTGATGGACACCCGCAACGGCGAATCGGAACGGCTGCTGGCGACCGGTGCGGCGGACCGGCTCGGGTCCGGTGCGCGGATGCTGATCGGCGGGCTGGGTGTCGGGTTCTCGTTGCGTGCCGCGCTGGATCACGGTGGGGTCGGCGAAGTCGTGGTGCTCGAGCGTGAACCGGCCGTGATCGAGTGGAACCGCACCGGCCCGTTGCGTGCGGTGCACGGTGCGGCGCTGGCCGATCCACGGGTGCGCGTGGTCGAGGCGGATCTGCTCCGCTGGCTGGATATCACGGAGGAGACGTTCGACGCGCTGTGCCTCGACATCGACAACGGTCCGGAGTGGACAGTCACGGAAGGCAATGCGCAGCTCTACGCGGAGAGCGGACTGGACCGGTTGATCCGGCTGCTGCGCCCGGGTGGCGTGCTGGCGGTGTGGAGCGCGGGGGCGGCGCCGGAGTTCACCGAACGGCTGCGGGGCCGGTTCGCTTCGGTGGAGGTAGTGCCGGTTCCGGTGCCGCGCGGCGAGCCGGACGTGCTCTGGTTCGCGCGTTAGCCTTTTGCCGCTGCCTTCGCGGCTTTCTTGAACGCGCGGACCTCGGCGAGCGTGGTCGCGTCCGTGACGTCGGCGATGGACCGGCGGGAGCCGCGATCGCCGTACGCACCGGCGGTTTCCCGCCAGCCCTTCGGCTGCACGCCGCGCTGTTTCCCGAGCAGGGCGAGGAAGATCTTCGCCTTCTGCTCGCCGAAACCGGGCAGCGCCTTGAGCCGCTTGAGGACTTCCGGTCCGTCCGGCTTGGGGCGCCCGGACAACCAGATGCCTTCGGTACTGCCGTCGTAGTGCTCGATGATGTGCTGCGCGAGCGCGTGCACCCGGCGGGCCATCGAACCGCCGTAGCGGTGGATGGCAGGCGGGGTGACGCAGAGTTCGACGAAGGTGTCGAGTTCGGTGGCCGCGATCCTGCCGAGGTCGAAGCCGTCCATCCGGTCGGCGATCTTGCGCGGCCCGGAGAACGCGTGCTCCATCGGGTACTGCTGGTCGAGCAGCATGCCGACGAGCAGCGCGAACGGATCGTCGTTCAGCAGCTCGTCCGCCGCCGGATTGCCGGTCAGGTGCAGTTCACGCAGCATGCGGACCAGGATCGCACGTCGGCCGCAGGCGCTCCACCTCGCTCATCCTCGTGCGTACCGGCCGGGGGTGATACCGAGGTAACGACGGAAATGCCGCGTCAGATGGGCCTGGTCGGTGAATCCGGCGGCGGTTGCCACGGCAGCGGACGGGGCACCGTCGAGGAGCAGCTTGCGAGCGTGGTCGACGCGGCGGCCGGTCACGTACCGGTGTGGTGGCAGGCCGAACCGGCGGCCGAACGCGCGGACGAGGTGTACCGGATGCGCGCCGAGCACCTCCGCGGCTTCGGCGAGGGTCGGCGAGAACGGCAGCCGTTCGTCGAGGAGTTCGCGCAGGTCGTCGGCCAGGGTGCGGTCCGGGGCCCCGGAGCCGGGTGGCCGGCCGAGGTGCGTGCGCAGCCGTTCGGCCACCAGCGCGAGCCTGCTTTCCGCCTCGAACGGGTCGGCAAGTGCTTCGTGCAGCTGGTGGATCCGCTTGCGCAGCAACGGATCGGGCAGGCTGGGCCGGTCGACGGCGGCACCGATCAGCGCTGCTTCGAGCAGGTCTGCGTCCAGGTAGAGCACGCGTTTGCGGAAACCGTGCCGGGTGGCGGCGCGGCCGTCGTGCGCGACCTCCGGGGGCAGCAGCGTGACGGCGGTGCCGAGCGCGCCGTGCTGGTGCCGGTCGAGGTCGTAGCTGATCGCACCGTCGTCGACGATCAGCAGGGTCCACGTGTCGTGGGTGTGCACGGGGTACGCGTGCTCGGTGAACCGGGCGTGGAATGCCTCCGCGATCCCGGGCACCGGTGGACGCCATGCCGACACGGTCATGTTCAGAACGTACAAGACCTGATGCACCCGGCCGTCCGACGCTTGACCCCGTGACCCGATTCGATACGAAGATCGCCGTGCTGCTGCGGGACGACCTGGCCTCCTGGCAACGGCTGAACGTGACCGCATTCCTGGTGAGCGGGCTGGCCCACGCGACCCCCGAACTGATCGGCGAGCCCTACGCGGACGCCGACCACACCGAATACCTGCCGATGCTCGGCCAGCCGGTGCTCGTCTTCTCCGGCACTGCGGAGGTGCTCACCGCGGCCCACACCCGTGCACTGAACCGCGGTCTGCGCTTCCCGATCTTCACCGACGAGCTGTTCCACACCGGCAACGACGCCGACAACCGGGCCGCCATCCGCGCCGTCCCGACGGAGAAGCTGGCGCTGGCCGGTCTCGCCGTGCACGGGCCGAAGAATGCGGTGGACAAGATTCTCAAAGGTGCGCAGCTGCACCGTTAAGCCTCGGCGAACACCGCGAACACCTGCCGTATCCGGTCGCCTCGGTCCGAGGTCACCACGCGGGCCGTCGCCCGGTGGAAGCCGGCGTCGGTGGCCAGCGCGGCGGCCTCCTCGACGGTGGCCGGGATACGCAGGTCTTTCGGCATCAGCTCACCCATCGCGCCTTCCCGGCGCAGTCGCGACGCCAACGAGATGCTGAACGCCAGCCTGCCGCCGGGGCGCAGCACGCGGCGCCACTCTGCCAGCGCCGTCGCACCGAGGAAGTGCAACGCGGACGCACACACCACGGCGTCGGCCTCCCCGTCGCCGACCGGGAGCGGTACCGCGGTGGCGACCTGCCAGCGGATCCGTCCTTCGGGATCGAGCTGTGCGGCCTTCTCCCTGGCTCGCTCGATCATCGCGGGGGAGAAGTCCACCGCGAGCACCGACGCCGGTGCCAGCCGCAGTGCCGCGAACGCCGCGGCGCCGGTCCCGGTTGCGACGTCGACGAGCAACGCGGGCTCCGGGGACAGGCCGTCGATGAGGGTGCCGGCCACGAGCGGGTGGAAGAGGTCTTCGTCGTAACCGGGGGCCTGTGCGTCGAAAAGGTCGCTCACCAGCTCACCGTAGTGCTGATGACCAGCGAATTTCACGGCAACCGGCGGCGACCGGCGAAGCCGAGGTCGACCCGGTGGTACCAGGACAGCTCCTCGTCACCCTCGAGCCAGCACAGCAGCACCTCGTCGCCGTCGAGCGTGGCGGGGAAGTCCACCAGCAGCGGCGCGAACCCCTTCAGCTCGGCACCGGTCTCCTGCACCGCGGTCATCAGGTCGTCGAGCCGGGCCTGCGCGGCCTTCCATTCGGGCAGACCGCCGAGTTCGGTGTCCCGTCCGCCCGGCCGCAGCGACGCGACGAGCTCCGCGGCGTCCGCGCGGACCCGGACGAGCTCGTCGAGCACCGGGCGCAGCCGGCTGAGTTCGGCGCGGGCCTCCGGCACGGTGAACAATCCCATGTGCAAATAGTCCCACCGGCCCGGTGTCGCGCAGCACCCCCACCGGCCCGCTCGGTACCCGCGTGATCACCTGGGGTGTTCGTTTCCGGGGCGGGGATGCCCGCCCGGTTCACCGGGTTCGGCGAACCGGCCCGTCCCGTCCCCGGTCGTCGCGGTGGACGGCAGTGGAGGAGACTTGATGCCGACCACTTCTGGAACCATCCAGCTCTGTCAAGCAGTACGCTTGTACCGCTACCGAAGAGAGCGAACGCGCAAGATCCGCGGAAGGAGCACCGCTGCTCATGGCCAAGATCAAGGTCCAGGGCACCGTCGTCGAGCTCGACGGCGATGAGATGACCCGCATCATCTGGCAGTTCATCAAGGACAAGCTGATCCACCCGTATCTGGACGTCAACCTGGACTACTACGACCTGGGCATCGAGGAGCGGGACCGCACCGACGACCAGATCACGGTCGACTCCGCCAACGCCATCAAGCAGCACGGCGTCGGCGTCAAGTGCGCGACGATCACCCCGGACGAGGCCCGCGTCGAGGAATTCGGCCTGAAGAAGATGTGGCGGAGCCCGAACGGCACCATCCGCAACATCCTCGGCGGCGTCGTGTTCCGCGAGCCGATCATCATGTCGAACGTCCCGCGGCTGGTACCCGGCTGGACCAAGCCGATCATCATCGGCCGGCACGCGCACGGCGACCAGTACAAGGCCACCGACTTCAAGGTCCCCGGCCCCGGCACGGTCACCATCACCTACACGCCGGACGACGGCTCCGCGCCGATGGAGTTCGAGGTCGCGAAGTACCCGGAGGGCGGCGGCGTCGCCATGGGTATGTACAACTACCGCAAGTCGATCGAGGACTTCGCGCGCGCGTCGCTGCAGTACGGCCTCGACCGCGGCTACCCGGTCTACCTCTCCACCAAGAACACCATCCTCAAGGCCTACGACGGCATGTTCAAGGACGTGTTCCAGGAGATCTACGAGGCCGAGTACAAGGCGGACTTCGACGCCAAGGGCCTCACCTACGAGCACCGCCTGATCGACGACATGGTCGCCGCGGCGCTCAAGTGGGAGGGCGGCTACGTCTGGGCCACCAAGAACTACGACGGCGACGTCCAGTCCGACACTGTCGCGCAGGGCTTCGGCTCGCTCGGACTGATGACCTCGGTGCTGCGCACGCCGGACGGCAAGACCGTCGAGGCGGAGGCCGCGCACGGCACGGTGACCCGGCACTACCGCCAGCACCAGCAGGGCAAGCCGACCTCCACGAACCCGATCGCCTCGATCTACGCGTGGACCCGTGGCCTCGAGCACCGCGGCAAGCTCGACTCCAACTCGGAGCTGATCGGTTTCGCGAACAAGCTGGAGCAGGTCGTCGTCGACACCGTCGAGGGCGGCAAGATGACCAAGGACCTCGCGTTGCTGGTCGGCAAGGACCAGCAGTGGCAGACGACAGAGGACTTCCTCGCGACGCTGGACGAGAACCTGGCCAAGAAGATCGCGCAGGGCTGATCTTCGGCCGAAGCAGTCGATGGGCACCTCGGAGGAGTCTTCCGAGGTGCCCATCGTCGTGCACCAGGCCCCTGCAGCGGTCGTCGCTCTTGGTGATCAGGGGGTGACAGACGTTGCCGCCACCGGGTGGTCTGCGTGCGCAGGCCTGGTCCGGCCGGTCCTGCGGTCTCTACTCTGGTCATCGTTTCGCGACTGAGGAGCGGCTGTGATCCTGGGTTTGCCGAAGAAGACGCTGATCATCATCGGGGCCGTCGTTGCGGTCTTCGTCATCTACGTGCTGAGCCAGAAGGGCCAGGCCGACGCGCAGGGCTCTTCGACCGGGTGCAAGGTGGCGGTGACCGCGGACGTGCTCAACGCGCGGGAGACGCCGGCGGGCGACGGGAACATCGTCGGGAAGTACTTGAACGGCGCTGAATTCGACGCGCAGCCGGTGGTGCAGAACGGTTTCCGCAAGGTCGCCGAGGACAAGTGGGTGTCCGAGGGGTTCCTGCAGCCGGTCGAGGGCTCGAAGTGCTGAGGGTGTTTCACCGCAGCGTCCGACCCTCGTCCGCGGCCTGTACCTCGCCGTCGAACTCCGCGCGGGCTTCCGCCACCGAGATCGCCCGGTCGCTGCCCGGCCAGAAGTGCGTGAGCAGCAACGTCCCTACGTTCGCCGTGGCGGCAAGACGGCCTGCTTCGGTGGCGGTCATCAGCCAACGGGGTTCGTCGCGTGGTGGCGGTCCCTGCAGAGTTGCTTCGCAGATCAGCACATCCGCGTCCTGCGCCAGTTCGGCGAGCCGCGGCGACGGGCCGGTGTCACCGGTGTAGGCGAGCGTGTAGCCGGACGTGGTGAGGCGTACTCCCCGGTTGACGACGTGGTGGGGCAGGGCCGCGGTGGTGCGCCGGAACGGGCCGATCTCGGTTTCGCCGTCGAGCTCGTGGACGTCGAAGATCTCGGTCGGGTGCGGGCGGGGTTCCATCGCGGCGAGCCGGTGCAGGGTGCCCGGCGTGCAGTGCAGGGGCAGCCGACGGTCGGTGGCGTGCTGCCACGCCCGGCCGAGAGCACTGACGTCCGCCAGATGGTCCGGGTGTTCGTGCGTGACGATCACCGCGTCGATCCGGTCTGCCGCGACGTGCTGGAACAGCCTGCTCGCGGCGCCGTAGCCGAGATCGAGCACGACGTGGAAACCGTGGTGGGACAGCAGGAAGCCGGCGCATGCGCGGCCCGCTTCCGGCCAGGCGCCGCAGCTGCCGAGGACGGTCAGGCGTGGCATCCGCCCAGTCTGTCCGAAGGCGGTCCCGGCGGCATCGCCTCGCGCGGGAATTGTCGGACCCGGCGGGTAGCGTGCGCGGGGTGCTGACCGTCTCCACTGTCAATGTCAACGGCCTTCGGGCCGCCGTGAAAAAGGGCTTCGTCGAGTGGCTCGCCACCACGAAGGCCGATGTCGTCGCGTGCCAGGAGGTGCGGGCCGAGGCTGCGCAGCTGCCCGCGTCGGTTGTCGAACCCGAGGGCTGGTTCGCCGCGCACGCGGCGTCGGCGGCCAAGGGGCGCAGCGGCGTGTCGCTGTACAGCCGCGTCGAGCCGGACGAAGTGCGTACCGGTTTCGGCGAGCCGGAGTTCGAGGACAGCGGGCGCTACCTCGAAATGCACCTGCCGGGCGTGGTCGTGGCGAGCCTGTACCTGCCGAGCGGCGATGTCGGTACCCCGCGGCAGGAGGAGAAGGAGCGCTTCATGGCCGCGTTCCTGCCTTACCTCGTGGAGCTGCGCGCGAAATCCGCCGCGGCCGGCCGGGAGGTCGTGGTGGTCGGCGACTGGAACATCGCCTACGACACGGTCGATCTGAAAAACTGGCGCGGCAACCAGAAGAACTCCGGTTTCCTGCCGGAGGAGCGGGCGTGGCTCGGCCGGGTCCACGAGGCCGGTTACGCCGATGTGCAGCGCAGGCTCGACCCGGCGGGGCCCGGTCCTTACACCTGGTGGTCCTACCGCGGCAAGGCGTTCGACAACGACGCGGGCTGGCGGATCGACTGCCAGCTGGCCACCCCGGGGCTGGCGGAGAAGGTCACGTCGGTGGTCGTCGAGCGGGCCGCGTCCTACGACCTGCGGTGGTCCGACCACGCCCCGGTCACCGCGTCCTACGACGTGCCGTTCCCCCGCTGATCCGGCTGCCGGACAACGGAAACGTCCCCCCGGCCGGAGCCGGGGGGACGGTGTGGGGACGGGGCGTTCAGCAGCTGAGGTTGGCGCCGGGGTCGACGCCGAGGATGCCGGCGAAGTTCGTGTAGAGATCGACCCGGCTCTGCACCTGTTCGGGGTTGCCACCGTCGCATTCGATGGAACCGTTGATGCTGCGGATCGTCTCGCCGAAGCCTGCGCCGTTCACGATGGCGTCGTGCGGGGTCATCGTGCCCGGTCCGGTCTGGGTGTTCCAGTACCAGAGCCCGGTCTTCCACGACACGGCCGCGTCCTGCTCCACCAGCGACGGGTTGTTCAGCAGATCGATGCCGAGCGCGTCACCCGCGCTCTTGTAGTTGAAGTTCCAGCTCAGCTGGATCGGGCCGCGCCCGTAGTAGGAGGCGGTGCCTGCCGGACAGCCGTAGGGCTGGGCGTCGTCGCAGTAGTTCGGGTAGTTGTCGGTGTTCTGCTCCACGACGTACACGAGGCCGCCGGTCTCGTGACTCACGTTCGCCAGGAACGCCGCAGCTTCCTGCTTCTTCACCGTGTCGTCGCCGCTGTTGGCGAACTCGGGGTAAGCGCTGAGCGCGTCGGTCAGCCCGGAGTAGGTGTAGAAGGCGTTCTTTTGGGGGAACATCTGGTTGAACTGGTCTTCGCTCACGGGGAACCCGTCAGCGGGTGCGGCGTGGGCGACGGCCGGCGTGAGCACCGCGACCGCAGCCGCGGCAGCGGTCGCGAAGGTGGTGAGGATCCTGCGCAGAGACATCGGGGCTCGCTCTCTTGGTCGCGCGGTCTGGTGGTCTACACCACAGAGGTATAGACCAATCCGGCGGAGGTGAACAGACTTCGCGGCCCCTTCCCGACCAAGACGACGCGAACAGACCAGCGAAGTTGGTGAATAACTGTCGGAGCGTGAGTCGCGGCGGCTGAATGGGTGAGGTTTTACGCATTTCGCTCAGTCGTGGACACACCCCGTGATGCACGCTGCCCGAGCGGCGACTCAGCGGAGTGGATCGGGCTGGTCGGCGACATCGGCAAGCGGGCTGATGTGCACGGCGGTGGTCCGGGGTTGTGAAGGAGGAAGACCGCGCCCACTGCGGTGCGCTCGCGCTCGACAACGCGGTGATGGGCACAACGCCGTGGCGATGCCTCAGACCACACGCGATGCCGGGCAAGGCGCCCTGGCGATGCCCGAGACCACGCATAGGGGCGCGTGAGACGCCGCGGTGGTGCAAGGGGCACTCGAGATGCCGCGGCGGCGCGCGAGACCGCGCGGAGGTGCATAAGACGCCCGTCGCGGCGGGCGCATGGGACGCCGTGGCGGCGGGCGCATGGGACGCCGTGGCGGCGCCGGGGTACATGAGACGCCGTGTGGCGAATCCGCGTCTCGGCGCGTGAGGCGGTGGTCGCGTTGCGGTGCACAAGGTTGCGTGCAGTGGTCCTGCGGTGTGCGGGGTCGTGGCTTCTGTGGTGTGCGCGGTTGTGCGTTCGGTTTTGCTGGGTCGGGACGAACGGTCCCGTCCCGGCGCAAGACCCGGGTTCCGGCTGAGGGCGGTGCCGGGACCGCTGGCCTCGTCCAGGTTGGAACGGGACGGATGGTCCCGACCGAGGGGCGGGACGGAACCGCTGGCCCCGACGGAACCGCTGGCCCCGGCAGGGCCGGTAGTTCCGAGCGGGGCTGGGCCAGGGCGGATGGTCCGACCAGGAGGGTTGGGTCGGGGCTGGCGGTTCCGTTCGTGAGTTGGGTTGGGGTGGTGCGGTGGTGCGGTGGTGCGGTGGTGCCCGCGGCGTTTGGCGGGGTTGGTGCGCCGCGGGGAGGGGGCGTGGATCAGGGGGCGTTTCGTCGCGCCGCGCTGACCACCGGTGATGTACCGAGTGTGGGGGTGCCCACTTGGGCTCCCCGTGTGGGCGCTAGTCTCGGCGCCCGAGTTGATCAGATCCGACCGGTCTTGACACGCTCGGTAGTTTTTTCACCAGTAGCACGCGGGGAGCTCATCCTTACGGGTGAGACGCCCGTAGGGAACCAGTCACTTCTCGGGAGGCACCCCGGTGCGCAACCCAGGCCATCTCCTGATCCGGTCCACGCTGTTCGCCGGCGGTTCGGCCGGGACGCCGCCAGGGGTCGCTGACGCATCGCGGCCCGCGCGTCCGGCTGTTGTTTCGCCGGACGCCTCGGTACGCGGCGCTCAGCCGGTCTCGGAGGCGCTCTCCGCGGTTCGTCCGGGGGCGTTTGCCCGTCGGGCGTTTGCCGTGTTCTCTGTGGCTTCCGTGCTGGTGTTCGCCGGTGGGGTGCCGGCTTTCGCGGACGACGGGGTTGCTCGCGCGGAGACCGGTTCGGCCGGGTTCGGCATGCTGGGGCCGGTCGGGCTGGTGGCGGTTGCGCTCGGCATCGTCGGGATGACGCTCGGTGTCCTGCGGCAGCGGCGCAAGGCGCGTGCCGCCGCGCTGGCCGAATCCGCCCGTGCGCACACCGGCTCCGACGAGCCCACCCGGCCGCTCACGGCGTTGCGCCAGCCCTGATCCCCGGCGCGAATCCGGCCCCTGGAAGAATCCAGCCGTGTCCGACGAACAGAACGGGCGCCTGCGGGTGCTTTCCGGGATTCAGCCGACCGCCGACTCGTTCCACCTCGGCAACTACCTCGGCGCACTGCGCCAGTGGGTGCGGCTGCAGGACACGCACGAGACCTTCTACTGCGTCGTCGACCTGCATGCGATCACCGTGGAGCAGGATCCGAAGGTACTGCTGGAGCGCACGCGCCGGTCGGCGGCCCAGCTGCTCGCGATCGGGGTCGATCCGCAGCGGAGCGCGTTGTTCGTGCAGAGTCAGGTGCCCGAACACGCACAGCTGAGCTGGGTGCTCGAATGCCAGACCGGGTTCGGCGAGGCGGGCCGGATGACCCAGTTCAAGGACAAGTCCGCCAAACAGGGCACCGACCGGGCCAGCGTCGGGCTGTTCACCTACCCGATCCTGCAGGCCGCGGACATCCTGCTCTACCAGGCGAACGCGGTGCCGGTCGGTGAGGACCAGCGCCAGCACCTCGAGCTCACCCGCAACCTGGCACAGCGGTTCAACAACCGCTACGGCAAGACGTTCACCGTGCCGGAGCCGCACATCGTCAAGGACACCGCCAAGATCTACGACCTGCAGGACCCGACGGCCAAGATGAGCAAGTCGGCATCCGCGGCGAACGGGCTCGTCGAGCTGCTCGAGGACCCGAAGCGTTCGGCGAAGAAGATCCGCTCCGCGGTCACCGACACCGGCCGCGAGGTCCGGTTCGACCCGGAGGAGAAGGCCGGCGTCTCGAACCTGCTCAGCATCTACTCCGCACTCACCGAGCGCACCGTGGCCGACCTCGAGACGGCCTACGAGGGCAAGGGCTACGGCGACCTCAAGAAGGACCTCGCCGAGGTGCTCGTGGAATGGCTGATCCCGCTGCAGGAGCGCGTGCAGTCCTACCTGGACGACGTGGCGGAGCTGGACCGGGTCCTCGCCGCCGGAGCGCACCGGGCGCGGGAGGTCGCGGCCGCCACGCTCGCGGCGACCTACGAGCGGATCGGATTCCTGCCGCCCGCGCACTGAGGACTCAGCACCGTTCCCTTGCCGGACAGGGCAACAGAGGAAACTGAAAACCGGAATCCGGCTGATCGCGACCGTCGTGGTGGAAATCCCGGGATGCGGATCCCGCGCCGATCAAGGAAAAGCCGAACCCGCAGGCGGGGCACTACGCGGGGATCCGGTGATCCAGGCGTGCCACCTGCGGTCGGTCGGGGATCTCACCGCGCTCGGCATGAAGGCCGGATCGAGGTCTGATCCGAACGTGGTCGACTTCGACCGCTCGTACTTGGCAGGCGACGGTTCTCCGGCCGCTGAAGTCGAGCAGCAGCCTGTCCGTGGCACAGAACCTCGCGACCAGGACCAGCAAGCCCACACCCGTGGACTACGCCCGCGAAGCCGTGCCCGATGCACACCGCGGACGTGGCCGGCCGACGCTTCCCCGCCGGTCCGGCACCGGAGCCGGCTGCTGGTGCCTGCCACGCAGAAGGTACTGGCGAAGCTCCACCAGCAGTAACCACCCCGGGCACGTTCGAGTGGCGGGCGGCGGCGGGCGTCGTTAGCGTTTCACGGTGGCGAACGAGACCGGTGACAAGGAAAAGCTGCTGCCCCGGCTGCGGCGGAAGTACCCGTGGCTGGATCACCTGATCCGCGCCAACGACTCCTTCGGCGAGCACTACGGCAACCACTACGCGGCCGCCATCACGTACTTCAGCGTGCTGTCGGTGTTCCCGATCTTCATGGTCGCGTTCGCGATCGTGGGCATCGTGCTCGGGAAGAACCAGGCGGTGATCGACCAGATCAAACAGGGCATCGACAGCTCCGTACCGGAGGGCCTGCAGGGCCTGGTGCAGCAGATCACCGACAGCGCGCTCAGTTCCGGCAGCGGGATCGGGATCTTCGGCCTGCTGCTGGCGCTCTACTCCGGCGTCGGCTGGATGGCGAACCTGCGTGACGCGCTCACCGCGCAGTGGGGGCAGGAGAAGAAGCAGCAGCCGTTCGTCACCACCACGATCAAGGACCTGCTGTCACTGGTCGGGCTCGGGTTGGCGCTGGTCGTCTCGTTCGCGCTGACCGCGGCGGGCAGCGGCATCGGCAACCTGCTGCTGGAGCTGGTCGGCCTGGAGAACGAGAGCTGGGCGGTGTTCCTGCTGCACGTCGCGACCATCGTGCTCGGGCTGATCGCGAACACCCTGGTGTTCCTCTGGGTGATCGCGCGGCTGCCGCGCGAGCACGTGGCGCTGCGCAGCGCCGTGAAGGGCGCGATCATCGCCGCCGTGGGATTCGTGATCCTGCAACAGGTCGCTTCGGTCTACCTCGCCAGCGTGACGAAGTCCCCGTCGGCCGCGATCTTCGGCCCGGTGATCGGGTTGCTGGTGTTCGCGAACCTGGTGTCCCGGTTCCTGCTCATGGTGACCGCGTGGACGGCCACCGCACGCGAGAACCAGCGCCGCGTGGTGCGGCCGCCTGCCCCGGTCTTGCTGGAGCCGCGCGTCACCGTGCAACGCGGCTTCGGCGTGGGTGCGGCAGCGGGGGTGTTCAGCGCGGGCGCCCTGCTCGGCTGGCTCGGCCGGCGCAAGGGCTGACGCGGCTCAGCGCTGTGGCCGCTTCTTCCGCTGGTTCCCTAGCACGAACCCGGCCACGATGATCACCGCGACCACCAGGGTCAGCACCCAGCCGGTGGTGCCGAACGGGTCCGGTTTCGCGGGTGCCGCCGACGAGGTGCCGCCGGCGGCGGCCACGTTCCCGTTTGCCTGCGGCGCCGACGGTGCGGTCGCGGACGGTTCGTAGACGATCCGGCCCACCGGCGCCGCGTGGTCGTTCTCCAGCGAGAAGCCGTAGTCGAGCAGCTTCGCGGCCTGGTCGACCACCCTGCTCGGCTGCTGCTCGGCACGCATCATCACCACGGCGAGCCTGCGCCCCTCGTGCTGGGCGGCGCCGACGTAGGTGTGCCGCGCGTCGTCGGTGAACCCGGTTTTGCCGCCGAGGAAACCGGGGTAGACGCCGAGCAGCTTGTTGTCGTTGTAGACCGGAATCGCCGGTTTCCCGCCGATCGCCGGGATGGTGTACGCCTTCGTACCCACCGCCTGCGCGAACTCCGGCTGCTTCATCGCGTAGTGGAAGATCGTGCTCAGGTCGTAGGCCGAGGTCGACATGCCCGGCCCGTCCAGCCCGGACGGCGTGGCCGCACGGGTGTCCGTGGCGCCGATCCGCGCGGCAAGCTGGTTCATCTTGGCCACGGCCACGTCCACGCCGCCGAGCGCGGTGGCGAACGCGTGCGCGACGTCGTTGCCCGAATGCATCAGCAGTCCGTGCATCAGCTGGTCCACCGTGTACTGCGCGCCCGCGGTGATCCCGACGCAGGTGCACTCCTGCTCGGCGTCCTCCTTGGTCGGCACCACGACCTGGTCCGGGTGCATCTCGGTGACGACCACGAGCGCCAGCAGGGTCTTGATCAGCGACGCCGGCCGCTCGCGCGCGTGCGGGTCCTTGGCGGCAAGCACGTCGCCGCTGTCGAGGTCCTGCAGCACCCAGGACGCCGCAGTGTCGCCGTCCGGCGGGTTCAGCGCGCCGACGGGCAGAACCACGCCGCAGCCGCCGAGCCGCTGGCCGCCGACCGGCTGTGCGGGGACCGGCAACGGCGCCGGCGCGGCCTGGCCGGGCTTCGGCTGCTCCGAGGTGTCCACCGGAGCAGGCGGCGCGGCGCGGTCGGCGCACTGCTGGGCCTGCGCCGGTACCGCGAAGACGGCCGGCGCGGCGACGGCAAGGAGACCGGCGGTGAGGGCCGAGGCGAGGACCCGCCGCGACCGAGGGAACGCGTTGTGCACCCACGCAGGCTAGCGCCGTCGCGGCGGCGGCATACTCGGGACATGCGTATTTCGCGAGGTGCCGCGATGTTCCTGCTCGCCTTCGGGGTGTGGTCGTGGATCATCTGGATCACGTTCGCCAAGAACCTCTGGGCGAGCGATCAGTCCTGGGCCGCGGACGGTTCGCCCACCGCGTACTTCATCGTGCACGCCGTGCTCACCGTCGTTTCCTTCGTGCTCGGCACGGCCATCGGCGTGCTCGGCTGGCGCGGAGTGCGGGCCACCGCCCGCGAGCGGGCTTCCGCGGGGGATTCCGCCACCTGATGCAGTGACCGTCCTTTGGTCGGTGGCGGGCAGTCGGCAGGCTGCCTAACGTTGCGCCCACCGACCATGGAGGTGGAATGTCCCGTATCCGTCGCTTGCTCATTCCCGTCACGCTTGCCGGGATCGCGGCCGGCGCGGTGACCGCGCCTGCTTCCGCCGCGCCCGCGCCGTCGTGTGACACCACGAGCACGCCGTACAGCTACGTAGTGCTCTACCAGCCGGGAGCGTCGCAACGCTCGGTGGACGACGAGCTCGGCGCCAAGTGCGGTACGCGAGTGGCGTACTACCCGGAGATCGGCGTGGCCGTCGCCAGCTCACGCAACGCGGACTTCGCCGAACGGATCGGCGTGCTGCGGGCGTACTCGGGAGGCAAGGACGTGGCCGCGCAAGCCGCCGCCCGTTCCGGTCAGCGTTCGGCGGTCGGCGCGCTGGAGCAGACGCAGAGCCGCGCTGCCGGAGACGACTTGTCGGCACAGCAGTGGGACATGCGGGCCATCCACGCGCCGGAGGCGAACAAGATCACCGAGGGTTCGTCGCGGGTCACCGTCGGCGTACTGGACTCCGGGATCGACGCCAAGCACCCGGCACTGACGCACGCGGTGGACGCGCGTTCGTCGGCCGGCTGCGTCACCGGCGCCGCGGACACCTCCGCGGCGGCTTGGGCACCGACCAACTCCGAACACGGCACACACGTCGCAGGCACCATCGCGGGCAAGGACCCGGCACGCGGGTTCACCGGTATCGCGCCGGGCGTCCGGCTGGCCTCGGTGAAGGTGGTGAACGACGACGGTTACATCTTCCCGGAGGCCGCCGTCTGCGGTTTCGTGTGGGCCGGTCAGCACGGCTTCGCGGTGACGAACAACAGCTACTACATCGACCCCGGGATGTTCTACTGCAGCAACGAGCCGGGTGACGCGGCCGCGTACGAAGCCGTCCGCCGTGCCGTGACCTACTCGAAGCAGCACGGCACGCTGAACGTCGCCGCGGCAGGCAACTCCGGTTTCGACGTCACGAAGCAGACCACCGACCCCAACCGTCCGCATCCGATCGACGCTTCGTGCGGCATCCTGCCGAAGGCCATCGACGGCGTGGTCACGGTGTCGTCGGTCGGCTACGCGGGCACGAAGTCGTCGTTCTCCAACTACGGCGCGGTCAGCGTGACCGCCCCCGGCGGTGATTTCGCCCAGCTACCGCCGGAAGGACAGGGCCAGGGCTGCCCGCTGTCCACGGTGTTCGACGGCGGCTACGGCACGATGTGCGGCACCTCGATGGCGTCCCCGCACGCGGCCGGGGTCGCGGCGTTGCTGGCGTCGAAGTTCCCGTTCGCCCCGCCGCAGCTGCTCAGCACGTTGCTCGGTGCGGAGGCCGATCCGGTGGCGTGCGAGGTGCAGGAATGCACCGGCCCGGCGCGGAACAACTCCTACTACGGCCACGGCTTGGTGAACGCGCTGGACGCGGTGCACTGACCGGCCGGCCGAAAAACCGGCCCTCGCCCCGTGTCGAGCGGGGGCGAGGGCCGGTTCGCGAGAAATCCGTCAGACCCGCTTGAACAGCAGGGCCCGCTTCACTTCCTGGATCGCCTTCGTGACCTGAATGCCACGGGGGCAGGCGTCGGTGCAGTTGAAGGTGGTGCGGCAGCGCCACACGCCTTCGCCGTCGTTCAGGATGTCCAGGCGTTCCTCGGCACCGTCGTCACGCGAGTCGAAGATGAAGCGGTGCGCGTTGACGATCGCGGCCGGGCCGAAGTACGAGCCGTCGTTCCAGTACACCGGGCACGACGACGTGCAGCAGGCGCACAGGATGCACTTGGTGGTGTCGTCGAAGCGGTCGCGGTCGGCCTGTGACTGGATCCGCTCGCGGGTCGGCTCGTTGCCGTAGGTGATCAGGTACGGCTTGATCGCCCGGTACGCCTCGAAGAACGGGTCCATGTCGACGTAGAGGTCCTTCAACGTCGTCAGGCCCTTGATCGGGGCGATGCTGATCTCGGTCTTCTTGCCGTTCTTTTCCAGCAGGTCCTTCAGCAGCACCTTGCAGGCCAGCCGGTTGATCCCGTTGATCTGCATGGCGTCCGACCCGCACACGCCGTGCGCGCACGAGCGGCGGAAGGCGAACGTGCCGTCCACGTAGTCCTTGACGTAGAACAGCAGGTTCAGCACCCGGTCGGTCGGCTGCGCCGGGACGTCGTAGGACTCCCAGTGCGGCTCCTGGTCGATCTCCGGGTTGAACCGCAGGATCTTCAGCGTGACCTGGATCGGCGTGTGGGTTTCGGAAGCGGCCTCGGCTTCCGGGGTGGCCGTCGTCATCAGTACTTCCGCTCCATCGGTTCGTAGCGGGTGAAGGTCACCGGCTTGTAGTCAAGCCGGATGTCGGACGACAGCCCCTCGCCCTGCTTGTAGGCCATGGTGTGCCGCATGAAGTTCGTGTCGTCGCGGGTCGGGTAGTCCTCGCGGGCGTGGCCGCCGCGCGACTCCTTGCGCGCGATCGCGCCGACGACGAGCACCTCCGCCAGCTCCAGCAGGAAGCCGAGCTCGACCGCTTCGAGCAGGTCGGTGTTGTACCGCTTGCCCTTGTCCGCCACGGTGATCCGGGTGTAGCGCTCCTTGAGCGACTGGATGTCGGTGAGCGCCTGCTTGAGCGTGTCCTCGGTGCGGTAGACCGACGCGTGCGAGTCCATCGTCTGCTGCATTTCCTTGCGGATGTCGGCAACGCGCTCGTCGCCGTGCTCCGACAGCAGCAGCTCCAGCTGCTGCTCGACCAGTGTGGTCGGGGTTTCCGGCAGCTCGACGTGCTCGTGGGCGAGTGCGTACTCCGCGGCGGCGATGCCCGCCCGGCGGCCGAACACGTTGATGTCCAGCAGCGAGTTGGTGCCCAGCCGGTTCGAACCGTGCACGGACACGCAGGCCACTTCACCCGCCGCGTACAGGCCGGGGATCACGTGCTCGTTGTCGCGCAACGCTTCGCCGTGGATGTTGGTGGGGATACCGCCCATCACGTAGTGACAGGTCGGGAACACCGGCACCGGTTCCTTGACCGGGTCGACCCCGAGGTAGGTGCGGGAGAACTCGGTGATGTCCGGCAGCTTGGTCTCCAGCACCTCCACCGGAAGGTGCGTCACGTCGAGCACGACGTAGTCCTTGTTCGGCCCGCAACCGCGGCCCTGCAGTACTTCCTGGACCATCGAGCGGGCGACGATGTCGCGCGGTGCGAGGTCCTTGATGGTGGGGGCGTAGCGCTCCATGAACCGCTCGCCGTCGGCGTTGCGCAGGATGCCGCCCTCGCCGCGGACCGCCTCGGAGATCAGGATGCCGAGGCCGGCCAGACCGGTCGGGTGGAACTGGAAGAACTCCATGTCCTCCAGCGGCAGGCCCTTGCGGAAGATGATGCCGAGGCCGTCACCGGTGAGGGTGTGCGCGTTCGAGGTGGTCTTGAAGATCTTGCCCGCACCGCCGGTGGCGAACACGATCGACTTGGCCTGGAACACGTGCAGTTCGCCGGTGGCCAGTTCGTAGGCGACGACGCCGGAGGCGACCGGGTTGCCGTCCTCGCCCTCGGTGGTGACCAGGTCGAGCACGTAGAACTCGTTGAAGAACTCGGTGCCGTACTTGACGCAGTTCTGGTACAGCGTCTGCAGGATCATGTGCCCGGTGCGGTCCGCGGCGTAGCAGGCGCGGCGGACCGCGGCCTTGCCGTGGTCACGCGTGTGCCCGCCGAACCGGCGCTGGTCGATCTTGCCCTCGGGCGTGCGGTTGAACGGCAGGCCCATCTTCTCCAGGTCGAGGACGGCGTCGATGGCTTCCTTGGCCATGATCTCCGCGGCATCCTGGTCGACCAGGTAGTCACCGCCCTTGACGGTGTCGAAGGTGTGCCATTCCCAGTTGTCCTCTTCGACGTTGGCCAGTGCGGCGCACATGCCGCCCTGTGCCGCGCCGGTGTGCGACCGGGTCGGGTAGAGCTTGGTGAGGACCGCCGTGCGGGCGCGCTGGCCGGATTCGATGGCCGCACGCATCCCGGCGCCGCCGGCGCCGACGATCACCACGTCGTACTTGTGGAACTGCATAGTGGGGCTCCGCTGCGTTGTGGAAGAGCGCTGTGGTGGGTGCGCCGTCAGGTGGCGGGCATTTCGGGATCGAAGGTGAAGATCACCATCGTGCCCACGGCCAGGATCAGCACCATCGACACGTAGAGGACCATCTTCAGCCAGAACCGGGTCGAGTCCTTGCGTGCGTAGTCGTCGATGATCGTGCGCAGGCCGTTGCCACCGTGGATCTCCGCGAGCCAGAGCATCGCCAGGTCCCAGAACTGCCAGAACGGCGAGGCCCACCGGCCGGCCACGAAGCCCCAGTTGATCCGGTGCACGCCGCCGTCGAGGATGTTCATGATCAGCAGGTGGCCGAGCACCAGGATGATCAGCGCCAGTCCGGAGATGCGCATGAACAACCAGCTGTAGAGCTCGAAGTTGCTGCGCCGGGCGGCAGGGCGCCGCGGCGAGCGCGGCTTGTCGAGAATCAGAGCGTCGGCCATCAGGCACCCCCGAAAAGCATTTCGACGGTGCGCTTGAGCATGAAGAACGCACCCGGAACCATCACCACGACCCACACGACGCCGATCACCCACAGCATCGTCTTCTGGTACTTCGGGCCCTTCGACCAGAAATCGACCAGCATCACGCGCAGGCCGTTGAGCGCGTGGAACAGCACCGCGCCGACGAGGCCGACCTCCAGCAGGTTCACCAGCGGGGTCTTGTACGTCTCGATCACCTGGTCGTAGGTGTTCGGCGACACGCGCACGAGTGCGGTGTCGAGTACGTGCACGAACAGGAAGAAGAATGTCAGCACGCCGGTGATGCGGTGCAGCACCCAGGACCACATACCGGGGTCGCCCCGGTAGAAGGATCCCCGCCGGCGTGAGGCACCCGCCCGATCGCTCGCCCCCGCCGCTGGCTCAGCGGCAGTGCTCGCCGTGGTGGACATCGGTGAACGGCCTCCAACGTCATGACTGTCGTGCCCGGGTGACCGGTGTGCTCCGCACTCGCCGGGGTCGGTCCACTGGGGACAACTCCGGCGACAGTGCCGAGTTCAGGGGCTCACGCGAGCGTGGATGCACAGGATGCTAGACCCGCCCCGGGTGCCCGGCTCACCTCCGGGTTCGTCTCTGTGATGGACCAGACACCGGCAGCGGTATCCACCACTTGCCGGTGTGTTCTGGAGCACGCCGGCGCCGGTCCCGCGGCCTCGCCGCAGCGGCCGGCCGGCGCGGTTCGCGCCGGCCCGCACCGAGTCCACTGTGGACACGCTGAGTGTCGGCCGGACCAGGTCGACCGCACTGGCCGGGTGGTCCGGGTGGGTGAGTTCCGGTGATCGAAGATGCGGAGCGTGGCCAAGTCGGTGACTTTCAGTACACGAATGGTCGCGGACCGAGCCGCTGAGTAAACGTTTGTGTTACGTAGCGTGCCGTTGCTATGGCGTCTTCCTGGCGGTTGGGTACGGTCTGGCGGTTGAACCCGACACCGTCGCCGGGTTCGTTCGACGCGTCCGCTGGATCAGCGGGGAGGGAGACACACGTTGCGTCGCATGCGTGGAACCGCGCTGGCCGCCGTGACCATGGCCGGGGTACTCGCCTTGGCCGGGTGTGCGAAGGACACCGGCAAGAACGAGAACGCGTCCGGATCGGACAGCAACTCGGGGTCGAACTGCATCACCGCGCAGAAGCCGCCTGCCGCGCCCGCCGCGGCCACGAGCAGCACCGCGGACACCGGCAAGGTCGACGGGAGCAAGTTGAAGGTCGGACTGGCCTTCGACGTCGGGGGTCGCGGGGACGCCTCGTTCAACGACGCGGCAGCCGCCGGAACCGACCAGGCGAAGAGTGAGCTCGGCGTCCCGTCGGTCCAGGAAAGCACGGCGAGCGCGAGCGAGAGCGAATCGGCGAAGCAGCAGCGGCTGGAGCAGATGGCCGCGCAGGGGCTCAACCCGGTCATCGCGGTCGGTTTCGCGTACGCGCCTTCGGTGGCTGCTGTCGCGCCGAAGCACCCGAACACGAAGTTCGCGATCGTCGACGACGATTCCATCAAGCAGCCGAACGTGACGCCGCTGGTCTTCGCCGAGGAGCAGGGTTCGTTCCTGGCCGGCGTCGCTGCCGCGTACAAGAGCAAGAACTGCCACATCGGCTTCGTCGGCGGCGTGAAAACCCCGCTGATCCAGAAGTTCGAGGCCGGTTACCTGCAGGGGGCGAAGGCGGTCTCGGACAAGATCCAGATCGAGGACGACTACCTCACCCCGGCCGGCGACTTCACCGGTTTCCAGGATCCGGCCAAGGGCAATGTGAAGGCCGCGGCGGAGATCGCCAAGGGCGCGGACGTGATCTACCACGCCGCGGGTGCCTCCGGTAAGGGCGTGTTCGACGCCGCCAAGTCCGGTGACGCGCTGGCCATCGGCGTCGACTCCGACCAGTACAACCAGAAGACCGTCGCGGCGGACAAGGACATCATCATCACCTCGATGGTCAAGCGGGTGGACATCGCGGTCTTCGAGTACCTGAAGGCGGCCGCGAAGAACGACCTCTCCACGGTCCCGAAGCGGTTCGACCTCAAGGTCGACGGCGTCGGCTACGCCACCTCCGGTGGCAAGGTCGACGACATCAAGGACGTGCTGGACGGCTACAAGGCCCAGATCATCTCGGGTGCCGTCCAGGTCAAGGACAAGCCGGAGAAGTAGTACACCGACGCGCCAGGGCTCGGAGGGATCTTCCTTCCGGGCCCTCGCGCGTTTCGACAGAACGGGATGTGCCCTCCGATGAGCGCTACCGAGGCCGAAGCCCCCGATCGGGGTACCCCGGCCGTTCAGCTGACCGGGATCACCAAACGGTTCCCCGGTGTGGTCGCCAACTCCGACGTCAATCTCACCGTGACCGCAGGCGAAGTACACGCCCTGTGCGGGGAGAACGGCGCGGGCAAGTCGACCCTGATGAAGATCCTCTACGGGATGCAGCAGCCCGACGAGGGCGCCATCGAGATCAACGGCACCGAGGTGCGGCTGCGCAACCCGCAGGACGCCATCCGGACCGGGATCGGCATGGTGCACCAGCACTTCATGCTCGCGGACAACCTTACCGTCGCGGAGAACGTGTTCCTCGGCGCGGAGGGGCTGCACGGTATCGGCCGTGCGGCGCGGTCGCGGCTGGCGAAGCTGGCCGAGCAGAGCGGGCTGCACGCGAAGCCGGACACGCTGCTGGAAGAACTCGGCGTGGCCGACCGCCAGCGCGTGGAGATCGTGAAGGTGCTCTACCGCGGCGCGAAGATCATCATCCTCGACGAGCCGACCGCCGTGCTCGTGCCGCAGGAAGTCGACGCGCTGTTCGACACGATCCGCGGGATGAAGGCGGACGGCTACACCTTCCTGTTCATCTCGCACAAGCTCGACGAGGTGCGGGCCATCGCGGACACGGTCACCGTGATCCGCCGCGGCACCACGGTCGGCACCGCTGATCCGAAGAGCATCACCAGCCACGAACTGGCCGAGATGATGGTCGGCTCCGAGTTGCCGAGCCCGCAGACCCGCGAGTCGACCGTGACCGACCGCGAGGTGTTGCGCGTGCGCGAGCTGCGGCTCTCGGCCGAGGGTTCGGAACGCAACGTGCTCGACGACATCTCCTTCACCGTGCGCGCGGGAGAGGTGCTCGGCATCGCGGGTGTCGAGGGCAACGGCCAGACCGAGCTGGTCGAGACGATCATGGGCATGCGCAAGGCCAGTGGCGGGCATCTCGAGCTCGCCGAGGCCGACGGCAAGGCCCGTGATCTGGTCAGGCTCGGCACGCTGGCCCGGCGCGAGGCGGGCATCGGCTACATCGCCGAGGACCGCACGCGGCACAGTCTGCTGCTCACCCAGCCGTTGTGGGTCAACCGGATCCTCGGCTACCAGACGCGCAAACCGGTTTCCGGCGGGCAGCTGCTGGACATCGCGGGTGCCCGCAAGGACACCGAGCGGATCGTGCGCGAGTACGACGTGCGCACGCCGGGCATCGACGTGCCCGCGGCCGCGCTTTCCGGTGGCAACCAGCAGAAGCTGATCGTCGGACGCGAGCTGTCCGGTAATCCGGTGCTGCTCATCGCGTCGCATCCGACCCGGGGGGTCGATGTCGGCGCACAGGCGCTGATCTGGGAGCAGATCCGCCAGGCCCGCGCGGACGGGCTCGCCGTGCTGCTGATCTCCGCGGACCTCGACGAGCTGATCGGGCTGTCCGACACGATCCGCGTGATGCTGCGCGGGCGGCTGGTGAGCGAGGCGAACCCGGCCACGGTGACCCCGCAGGAACTCGGCTCCGCGATGACCGGTGCCGCCGGAGAGGGAGAAGAAGTCCAGTGAAGTCCGGAGTGAGTTCGTGGCGCACGCGGCTGCTGCCGCCCCTGCTCGCGATCGTCTTCGCCCTGCTGCTGTCGGCGATCGCGCTCATCATCTCCGGCGCCGATCCGCTGCAGGCGTACGGGACCATGGTCGGTCAGCTGTTCAAGGGCTCGACCGCGGTCGACACGGTGAACCTCGGATGCGTCTACTACCTGTCCGGTCTCGCGGTGGCCATCGGTTTCCAGATGAACCTGTTCAACATCGGCGTCGAGGGCCAGTACCGGTTCGCCGCGGTGGTCGCCGCGATCATCGGTGGCGCACTGCAGCTGCCGCCGGTGCTGCACACCATCGTGATCCTGCTGGTGGCCATCGTCTCCGGTGCGCTGTACGCGACGATCCCGGCGGTGTTGAAGGTGACCCGCGGCGTCAGCGAGGTCATCTCCACGATCATGCTGAACTCGATCGTGGCGGGCATCATCGCGTTCCTGGTGAACGCCGACCAGTTCGGCGTGCAGACCGGCAACAACGTCGGCACCAGGCAGATCGCGCCGTCCGGGCGCATTCCCGGCATCCCGATCGGTTCCGGCACGCTGTTCGGCTTCGTGTTCATCGCGATCGTGATCGGTGCCGCCTACTGGTTCATGCTCAACCGCACGCGGTTCGGCTTCGAACTCAAGGCGAGCGGCGAATCGTCGACGGCCGCCTCGGCGGGTGGCGTCAGCGCGAAGAAGATGACGCTGATCGCAATGCTGCTTTCCGGTGCGGTGGCCGGCCTGGTCGCCATGCCGGAGCTGCTCGGCCGTGACTACAGCTACGGCATCACGGCCACCCAGATGTACGGCTTCACCGGCATCGCAGTGGCGCTGCTCGGCCGCAACCATCCGGGCGGCATCGCGTTCGGCGCGCTGCTGTGGGCTTTCCTGGACACCTCGGCGGTGTCACTGGAACAGATCAACGTGTCCAAGGAGATCGCGACGATCATGCAGGGCATCATCGTGCTGTCGGTGGTCGTCGCGTACGAGATCGTGCGCCGCGCCGACCTCGCCGCCGAACAGCGACGGGTGGGGCGCGCGCTGGCCGGTAACGGCCGCAAGGGTTCCTCGGTCGCGGAAGGCGGTGCGGTGTGACCACCACGACGGAGTTCACCCGGCCGGAACCGGAATCCGGCACGCCGGTGCCCGCTCGGCGCCAGCGGCCGCGGATCCCCGGCTGGCTGCGCGGGGTGATCTGGGCGGTCATCGCGATCGCCGTGATGTCCACCGCTTCGTACGCCACCGGCGTGTCCGCGCTGACCTCGAGCAACACCGCCTCGACCGCGTTGCGGCTCGCGCTGCCGATCCTGCTGTGCGCGCTCGGCGGGTTGTGGGCCGAGCGCTCGGGCGTGATCAACATCGGGCTCGAGGGCATGATGATCCTCGGTACCTGGGGCGCGGCGTGGGGTGCCTACTACGGCGGCGTGTGGATCGGGCTGCTGGCCGCGATCGGGTTCGGCGCGCTGGGCGGGCTGCTGCACGCGGTGGCGACGGTGACCTTCCGGGTCAACCACATCGTCTCCGGCGTCGCGATCAACCTGCTCGGTCTCGGGGTGGCGAAGTACCTGGCGAACCTGATCTTCGAGCCGATTTCGGGCAATCCACGGCAATCGCCGACGGTGCCGAAGTTCGACACCTACTCGGCGGTCGGGCTGTCCGACTGGCTGGGTTCGCTGGAGGACGAGCAGCGGGTCGGGTTGTCCGATGTCGCGGGCGTGCTGAAAGGCCTGGTCAGCGGGGTGGCCCCGTTGACGATGATCGCGATCGTGCTGATCCCGGTGAGCTACTGGGTGCTCTGGCGCACGCGGTTCGGCCTGCGGCTGCGTTCGT
Organism: Amycolatopsis ultiminotia; assembly: GCF_039536925.1. Lineage (NCBI taxonomy): Bacteria > Bacillati > Actinomycetota > Actinomycetes > Pseudonocardiales > Pseudonocardiaceae > Amycolatopsis > Amycolatopsis ultiminotia. Next base: position 236,115 of record NZ_BAAAZN010000004.1, read on the forward strand.
GCGGTGAGAATCCGGTGGCGGCCGAATCCCTTGGCGTGAACGTGTACCGCTACAAGTACCTCGGCGTGCTGATCTCCGGTGGTTTCGCCGGTATGGGTGGTGCTTCGCTGGTGCTGCTCAAGGGCGGCGCGGACTACCTGGAGAACCAGACCAACGGCCGCGGTTACATCGGTCTGGCCGCGATGATCTTCGGCAACTGGCGGCCGGGTGGTCTGCTCGGTGGCGCCGCGCTGTTCGGCTACTCCGACGGTCTGCAGCTCGCCGGTGGCGGCGACGCGGTGCTGGCGTTGTTGTACGGCGCGGTGATCCTGCTGGTGATCATCGTGATCGTGCAGTTGTTCCGGCGGCGCTGGATCGCGGCCGGGGTCGGCGTGGTCGGTGCCGGCGTGCTGTACGCGATCTACTGGACCAACGACACGTTGCCGAGCGACCTGATCCCGTACACCGCGCACTTCGTCACACTGATCGTGCTTGCCGTTGCGTCGCAACGACTACGGCCACCGAAGGCGGACGGCGCGCTGTACCGGCGAGGGGAGGGCGACTGATGTCCGAAGTGGACTGGGACGCGCTGCGTTCCGAAGCAGTGTCGGCCGCTTCGCACGCGTACGCGCCATATTCGGGCCTTCACGTCGGCGTCGCGGGCATCGTGGACGACGGTCGGCACGTGACCGGCTGCAACGTCGAGAACGCCTCGTACGGCGTCGGGCTGTGCGCGGAGTGCACCATGGCCGGGCAGCTGCGGCTGTCCGGTGGTGGACGGCTGGTGGCGGTGGCCTGCCGCGGTGGCGAAGGGGAGCTGCTGATGCCGTGCGGTCGTTGCCGCCAGATCTTGTTCGAACTCGGTGGTTCGACGTGCCTGCTCGACACGCCAAGCGGTGTGCTGCCGATGTCGAAGGTGCTGCCGGATGCGTTCGGGCCCGAGGATCTGCCGTGAGCCCCGCCGACGTACTTCCTCCCGCGGAGGCGGCAGCAACCCCAGTCGCGGTCGACGTCATCCGCGCCAAGCGGGATGGCGGACGGCTCAGCGACGCGCAAATCGACTGGGTCGTCGACGCCTACACCCACGGTGCCGTGGCCGAGGAACAGATGGCCGCGCTGGCCATGGCGATCTTCCTGCGCGGGATGGACAACGCGGAGATCGCGCGCTGGACCGGTGCGATGATCGGCTCCGGCACGCGGTTGTCGCTGTCCACCTCGCGCCCGACGGTGGACAAGCACTCGACCGGCGGGGTCGGCGACAAGATCACCTTGCCGCTGGCGCCGTTGGTCGCCGCGTGCGGTGCGGCGGTGCCGCAGCTGTCCGGCCGCGGTCTCGGGCACACTGGTGGCACGCTCGACAAACTGGAGTCGATCCCCGGCTGGCGCGCGGCGTTGTCCCCGGACGAGATCGCGGCGCAGCTGGACTCGGTGGGTGCGGTCGTGTGCGCGGCCACCGAGGGCCTGGCGCCTGCGGACAAGAAGCTGTACGCGCTGCGGGACGTGACCGGCACGGTCGAGTCGATCCCGTTGATCGCCAGCTCGATCATGAGCAAGAAGATCGCCGAAGGCGCGTCCGGGCTGGTGCTCGACGTGAAGGCCGGCTCCGGCGCGTTCATGAAGACCGCCGCTGATGCCGAAGCGCTGGCCCGCACCTTGGTGGACATCGGTATCGCGCACGGCGTTGCCACCACCGCGTTGATCACGGATATGGAAACGCCGCTGGGGCGCGCGGTCGGCAACGCGGTGGAAGTCGCCGAAGCGGTCGAGGTGCTCCAGGGCGGCGGTCCGGCCGATGTCGTGGAGCTGACCGTCGCGCTGGCCCGGGAAATGCTTGCGCTGGCTGGAATTTCGGTGGATCCCGCGGCAGTCCTCGCGGCCGGCGAGGCGTACGAGACATGGGCACGGATGATCACCGCACAGGGCGGCGACCCGTCCGCACCACTGCCGAAGCCGGGGCACGTGCATGTGGTCCCGGCCCCGGAGTCCGGGGTGCTGGCCTCCTTGGACGCCTACGCGGTGGGCGTTGCGGCCTGGCGCCTCGGCGCCGGACGTGCGCGCAAGGAAGACCCGGTCCAGTCCGCGGCCGGGGTGCTGTGCCATGCGAAGCCCGGCGACGCCGTCACCGAAGGCCAACCGCTGCTGGAACTCCACACGGACACCCCCGACGCGGTGCCTGCCGCTTTGGCGGCGCTGTCCGGTTCGTTCACCGTGGCCTCGCACGCTCCGGCAGTGCACGGAATCGTGCTGGACACCGTGCGGCCCTGAACCGCTACTCGGCTGTTGGCGGGGGAGTGGCCAGGCTCTGGAAGCACGGGCGGAGCAGGTCGACGATCTGCTCCGGTGAGGCGTCCGCGAGGTTCGTGAGGCGCAACAGGTACCGCTCGGCGAGCACGCCGTGCACGATCGCGCTGAGCAGGCTCGCGCGAAGGTCGGCGTCGGGTGTCGGGATGGCCTCGGTGAGATGCTTGAGCTGGGGCTCCCCGGCGGCCCGGTAACGGTCGGCCGCGTCGGCGTTCGTGAGCATCGAGCGCAGCACCGCCAGCGAGGCAGTCGGCTCCTCGGTCAGGCGCCTGCCCAGCGACGTCAGCAGAGCCTCGGCCACCTCGTCCGACGTCCCGCCCGGTAATTCGTCGGCAGGCGCTTCGGAGGCGCGCGCGAAGAGCAGGTCCTTGCTGCCGAAGTAGTGCATGACGAGTCCGGCGTCGACACCGGCGGCCGAGGCCACCGCGCGGATCGTGGTCCGGTCGTAGCCGAGCTCGGCGAAGATCCGGCGGGCTGCGGCGAGAATGCGGTCCTCGCTCCGGCGGCGCTGCTGTGCCCTGGTGAGGCGGGCGCTCGGTTCACTCACCGGTTCATTCTACGGCCGTTGACCGAGGGTCCATTTCGCTCTACGGTCGTTCAATCAACGAGCGTTCAACGAAAGGGGAGTGGCCATGGCCGCCACGGCACGTGAGATCGTCGAGCAGGTTCTGCGCGCAGGCCGGGAGATGGACACCGACACCTTCGTCAGCCTGATCGCCCCGGACGGCTACCTCGAGTGGCCGTACCGGCCGGAAGGCGTCCCGGGCCGGTTGGCGGGCCGCGAACGGATTCGCGAGTTCCTCACCACCCAGGCCGAGAGCTTCGTGAGATTCGACGAGTACCGCAACGTCGTGATCCACGAAACGACCGACCCCGAGGTGGTGATCGTCGAGTACGACGCACACGGCACCGTGGTCCCCACCGGCGCACCCTTGCACCAGACCATCATCGCCGTACTCCGGATCAGGGACGGCCTGGTCGTCTCGTACCGCGACTACCTCAACCCGCTGGTACTGGCCGAAGCGCTGGCCGACGCCGGCAGGGCTTAGTACCGCGGCAAATCCGGGCGTGCCCGAAATCCGGCCGTGCTCGCGAACGGCGCCCAAACAGGAAAACGCCCCCGCCGAGTTCCGGCGAGGGCGTTCTTCGGGTTCCGGCTCAGTCGGTGGCCGGCTCGTCCGCGTCGGCGGAGCCGTTCTTCGCCTTCGCGTCGGCGGCCTTCGGCGAACGGCCGTTGCGCGAGCTGCGGCGCGGCTGGCGCGGCGCGGGCGGTGCCGGGGCGATCTGCTGCACTGCCGGGCCGCCGCCGAGCATCAGCTCCGCGAAGGTGGCCATGGCCTCGTCCAGCTGACCGCCGATGCGGCGCACGGACTCGTCGTTGCTGCGGCGCACGAGCGAGTCGACCGAGTCGGTGTCCGGCTGCTTGGCCAGCGTGCCCTCGACCTTCGACAGGCCGGTGCGCAGCGAGCCGTCCAGATCGCCGAGCCTGCCGGTGACGCCGTCCTCGACCTTGTCCAGGCGGGTGGCCAGATCGTCGAGCCGGTCGGTGACCGTGTCGAGCCGGGTGCCGACCTTCTCCAGCCGCTCGGCGGGGTCGACCTTCTCGCCGGTCTCCGTGACCGCCGCCTTGAGCGCGTCGGTGGTGGCACCGATCCGCTCCTTGGTTGCGCGGTCCAGCTCGTCGACGCGGGAGCGCAGCTCCTGGTCGGTGGTGTCGATCCGCTCGCGCAGCGCCGCCTCGGCCAGTTCGATGCGCTCGCGCACCGGGGCCTGGGTCGACTGCGGGATCGAGTCCAGCTTGGCGTCCTGCTTGTCCAGGTGCCCACCCAGCTCGTCGATCCGGCGGTGGATGTTCTGCAGTTTGTCCTCGAGCCCGTCCATCCGGCCCGCAACGCCCTCGAACCGGGCCGCGACGCCGTCCAGCCTGCCGTCGAGCTGGGCGAACGGCTTCGCCAGCTTGTCGACGATGCTCTCCACCGCGTGCGTCAGCGCGGCAAGCGCGTTGTCCTGCGCCTCGAGCCGGGTCATCGCCTCGTCGAGCCGCTCGGCCAGCACCCCGACCTCGGTGCGGTCGGGCAGCTCGGACAGCCGCTTGCGCACCGCGCCGAGTGAGTCCACCGGCGCCAGCCGGGCGTAGATGTCGTCGAGCGCGTCGAAGATCTGCTGCTGCTCGCTCTCACGCACTTCGGCCGCGCGCACCAGCATGTTGCGCATCCGGTCGAAGGACGGAGCGGCAATGTGGTTGTCAGTGGTCACTGCGGTGTCCTTCGTCGGCGGGGAAATGGAAGGGACTGGGCGGAAGCTTAACGACGGAGAAAATTGCTGTGTGTATGGCCCCCGCGAAGCCGGGATAGCACGTCGGCTACCCGGATGGCCGATTCCTTCCCCCGGACCCGCACGCACAGCGTTGTCACGACGGTGCCGGTTACGGCCATGTAGGGGAATGACACCGAGGCTACCGTTGGGGCCATGTCGGACGAAACCCCGTTGAGCGCGGAGATCCTGCGCCGCGCACCCAAGGTCCTGCTGCACGATCACCTCGACGGTGGTCTCCGCCCCGGCACCGTTGCCGAACTCGCCGATGCCGTCGGGTACCGCGACCTGCCCACCGGCGATCCGGCCGAACTCGGCCGCTGGTTCCGCGCCGCGGCCGATTCCGGTTCGCTGGTGTCCTACCTCGAGACGTTCGCGCACACCTGCGCGGTGATGCAGACCGAGGAGGCGCTGGTCAGGGTTGCCGCCGAGGCGGTGGAAGACCTGGCGGCGGACGGCGTGGCCTATGCCGAGCTGCGGTACGCGCCGGAGCTGTTCGTTGAACGTGATCTTTCACTCGATGCGGTGGTCGAAGCAGTCCAGGCCGGATTCGCCGAGGGAACACAGCGCGTGGTCGCCGCAGGCGGACGGATCCGGGTCGCGACGATCCTGTGCGCGATGCGCCAGCACGCGCGGGCGATGGAGATCGCCGAGCTGGCCGTCCGGCATCGGGACGCCGGCGTGGCCGGCTTCGACATCGCCGGCCCGGAGGACGGATTCCCGCCGAGCCGCAATCTCGACGCATTCGAGTTCCTGCGTCGCAATAATGCACATTTCACTATTCATGCCGGCGAGGCGTTCGGATTGCCCTCGATCCACGAGGCGATTCAGTTCTGCGGTGCGGAACGGCTGGGGCACGGTGTTCGGATCGCCGAGGACATCACCACCGGGCCGGACGGCGAGGTCCATCTTGGACGGTTGGCGAGCTATGTCCGGGACCGCCGCATTCCGCTGGAGATCTGCCCCACCTCGAACGTCCAGACCGGAACCGTCCCGTCGCTGTCCGAGCACCCGATCGGCCTGCTCGCCAGGCTGCGCTTCCGGGTCACCGTGAACACCGACAACCGGCTGATGAGCGGATGCACGATGACCAGCGAATTCGCCGCGCTGGCCGGGGCATTCGGCTTCGGTCTCGACGATCTTCGCTGGTTCACCATCAATGCGATGAAATCCGCGTTCCTCGATTTCGATGCGCGGCTGGCGCTGATCGAGAAGGTCATCAAGCCCGGGTACGCCGCACTGGGCTGAGTCCCGCGCCGGTGGGTTGCGACCGGTCCGGTAAGCCGGTTGCGTTCGTTAGCATGCCCAACTAAAGTTCAATATGTAAGAACGTCTTCTCAAATATTGAGACGGTGACAGATGATGGCGCAGGTCGCGGCCGGGCAGCAGGTGCCGGAAAAGGGCGGCGTGCGCAGATGGTTCATCCTCGCGCTCGGTCTCGCCGCGCAGACCGCGAGCTGTTCCTTCCTTTACGGTCTGCCATTTCTCGTGCCGACCATGCGGGTCGCCGACGACCTCACGCTGGCGCAGGCGGGCACGGTGGTCGCCGCGCCGAGCATTGGGCTGCTGTTGACCCTGATCGCCTGGGGTGCGGCTGCGGACCGTTACGGCGAGCGGCTGATCATGGCGCTCGGGCTCGGCCTTTCGGGATTACTCCTGGTGTACGCCGCGCTTGGTCATCACCCGGTTGGCCTACTGTTCGGAGTGTTTCTCGTTGCCGGAGCGTGCACGGCTTCGGTGAACGCGGCGAGCGGTCGGGTGGTGATGGGCTGGTTCTCGAAATCCGAACGCGGTGTCGCCATGGGCATCCGGCAGACCGCGCAGCCGCTCGGCATCGCGGTGGCCGCGCTCGGTCTGCCGCCGCTGGCCGCGAGCTGGGGGTTCCAGACGGCAATGTTGCTGCCCGCGGCGCTGGCGATCGTGGTGGCGCTGCTGGTCGCGGCGTTCGTGGTCGACCCGCCGCGGCCACCTCGTCCGGCGAACGGTGCGGAGAAACCGCCGTCGCCGTACCGCAAGCCTTGGCTGTGGCAGGTGCACGGGGCGAGTGCGTTGCTGGTGGTGCCGCAGTTCGCGGTGTCCGCGTTCGCGCCGGTGTACCTCGTCTCGCAGCAGCACTGGGGTCCTTCGCAGGCCGGGATTTTCCTTGCTCTGGTGCAGGTGTTGGGTGCGCTGGGCCGGCTGGCCTCCGGTTACTGGTCGGACCGGGTCGGCAGCAGGTTGCGGCCGATGCGGCAGCTGGCGGCGGCCAGTGGTGTGGTCATGCTCCTGGTCGCGCTCGGCGACGTGACGTGGTTGTGGCTGGTGCTGGTCGCGCTGGTGCTTGCCGCGGTGATCACGGTGGCGGACAACGGTCTCGGGTTCACTGCGTCGGCCGAACTCGCCGGCGTCGCCTGGTCCGGCCGGGCGATGGGCACCCAGAACACCGCGCAGAACATCGCGGCCGCGCTCACCCCGCCGTTGCTCGGCCTGGTGATCGGTGACAGCCGCTACGCACTCGCCTTCTGCGTGGCCGCGGTCTTCCCGGTGCTGGCGATCGGCCTCGTCCCGGTGCGCGCGGAGTCCGAAAAGGACTAAGCGCGCAGTCCGTCCAGGAAGAAGCCGAGGTGCCGCCGCCAGTCGGGCGAGGTCGCCTCGGACTGGAGTACCTGGGACATGCCCACCAGGAGCGGCACCAGGTCGGCGGGTTCGAAGTCCGGGCGCAGCCGGCCCGCCGTTTTGGCGCGGTCCAGTATCCGGGTGGCTTGCCGGAGCCCGGCGTGACACGCCTCGAGCATCGCGGGGCTGAGCGGCAGCCGCTGTGCGAGTGCGTCGTTCAGGCCGTGGTTTTCCGCCTGTAAGGCGAACAGGCCGTCGATGAAGCCGGTGAACGCCTGCCACGGATCCGGTTCGGCCAGTGCCTTCTCGGCGAGATCGTCCAGTGCGGCCAGCTGTGCGGGCAGGATCGCTTCGAAGAACGCCTCACGGGTGGCGAAGTGTGCGTAGAGGGTGCCGATGCTGACGCCGGCGTCGCGCGCGATCTGCTCCAGCGGGGCATCGAGACCGCGCGCGGCGAACGCCCGGGTTGCCGCACCCAGCAGCTTGTCGCGGTTGCGGGCGGCGTCTGCGCGCAACGGCTTGGATCCGGCGGCCATGGTTCCATCGTACAAAAGTCGAGGGTGATCTCGACTTCGTGCTACGGTCGAAACCAAGTCGAGGGTGCCCTCGAGTTATTTCCGGAGGAAGGAATCACCATGACCAAGCCGACCGCCGTGGTGCTCGGAGTCGGACCCGGCCTCGGGCTTTCGATGGCCCACCGGTTCGGGCGAGAGGGCCACGACGTCGCCGTCGTTTCCCGGACCGACACCCGGCACACCGGGTACCTCGCCGGCCTGTCCGCGGCCGGGATCACCGCGGAGTCCTTCACCGGTGACGTGCGCACCGACCTGGATTCCGTGCTGGACGCGATCACCGAACGCTTCGGCCGGATCGACGTCGTCTACTCCGGACCGGCCGCGGCCGGACCGGAGAGCAGGCCGGGGCCCATCGAGGAAGTCACCGTCGCCGATGTCGAACGGGCGATGACCTGGCTGTACCCGGCGGTTCAGGTGGTGAACCGGACGCTGCCCGCGATGCTCGAGCGCGGCACGGGCGGATTTCTGTTCGCAGGCGGGCTCAGTGCGGTCCGGCCGATGCCCGCCCTCGGTGCACTGGCCGTCGCCGGCGCCGCTCTGCACAACTACGCGAAGACGCTGCACGCGGCGCTGGCCGGAACCGGGGTCTACGTGGGCAGCCTGGTCATCGGCGGACTCATCGAACGCGGCGACATCTACCGGATGGTGACCGCACAGCCGGAAAAATACGGCGACGCCGACGGCCACACCCTTGATCCGGATGCGATCGCCGACGTCGCCTGGCAGCGGTATTCCGGCCGCGGAGCGGCCGAAGCCGTGTTCGACGCGCTCGGCTGACGGATCAGAGCACCGTGAGGCGGTTCTCGAAACCCTCCACCAGCTTGCGCCACGCGCTCTGTTCGGCGTCGAACGGAGCGCTCGGCTCGAGCCGGCTCGGGTCGGGGCGAAGCACGAACGACACGAGCCAGCCGAGGCTTTCGCCTGCCGCCAGCGCGCTTTCCACGGTGTCGTCGCCTGCCCACTCGGCCGCGTCGGTGAGCAGTTCGACGGCGAGTTCGAGCTGGGTCGGGTCGATCGATTCCGGACCGGCGGCGATGTCCTCGTCGAGCCCGTTCAGCACGTAGGTGTTGTCCGGGTCGACCTCGACCTCCAGCTCGCCCGCGGTCGCCTTCGCCAGCACCTCGTCCCAAGTGGACACGTCGGCGAGTTCGGTGTCGGCCAGCTCCTTGCCGTCGGTGATCGCGGTGAGCAGTGCCTTTTCCGAGCCGAACACGTCGATCTCGCCCTCGCTGCCGAGGAACACCGGCTTGTCGTCGAGGTAGCAGCGCAGCGTGTAGTACTCCGCGCCGGCGGTGACGATCTTGACCGGGTCGATGCCGACCTCACCCCAGAAACCCACCGGCTCGTCGTCCGCCTCGTCGGCGTCGTCCTCGGAGTCCACCGCCTCCAGGTCCTCCGGGCCGCCGTCCTCGGCCTCGGCCTCCGATTCGGCGGACTCCTCGTGGAACGCGGCCAGCTCCTCTGCGGTCTGCTCCAGCACCGCGGCGTCGACCTCGGGCACGGTCACCAGCCCGTCGATCGCGTCGAGCACGACATCCCACTTCTCCGAGACGGCCTTCGACAGGTCGTTCCACAGCGCTTCGCCCTCGCGCCCGGTGAACGGCAGCCGTCCCTGCTCCAGCAGCGAGAAACCCTCGTAGGCGTCGAGCACCTCGTGCACCTCTTCGAGCTCGCACACGTCCGCGAGCGAGCGCACAATGCCGACGATCTCGGCCAGTTCGCCGATGGTCCACGAGTCCGGCTCGTCGGCAACCAGCTCCGGCACGCCGACCAGGTCGTAGGAGTGGTCGTCGTCCGGGATCAGCTCCGGCACGTTCAGCTCGGGGACCGCGTCCCACGCCGGGTGGTCGAGCAGATCGTGCTGCTCGGACGTGCGCACGAAGGCGGCAAGGTGCGCGGCATCGGGGAAGGCGTACAGGTCGTCCTCGTCGCCGAGGAACGCTTCCCACTCCTCGCCGTCCTCCCGCCACCGCGGGGCCCAGAGGGTGACCACGTCGCCCTGCGGCAGCCCGAGCTCGATCGGGATGATGTCCTGTGCCATTGCTGAGTCCTCCGCGAGTACCGCCCGTGTGCGCGCCCGCCCGTCAGTATCCCCCGGTCGGTGCGCGGTACCCGGGCAGCCTACGGGTTCGGGCAAGCAGCCGCGATCTCCCCTGCGGAACTGCCCGTCGTGAGATGGCACGATGGGTCCCACGATGACACTCACGGACCTTCTGCCTGCGGATCCCGATCCGGACACCCTGTTCGAGGCCTTCTCCACCTGGACCGCCGAACGGGGGATCGAGCTGTACCCGGCCCAGGAGGAAGCGCTGATCGAGGTCGTCTCCGGCGCGAACGTGATCCTCTCGACTCCGACCGGCTCCGGCAAGAGCCTGGTCGCGGTCGGCGCCCACTTCACCGCGTTGGCGCATGGCAAACGCAGCTTTTACACCGCGCCGATCAAAGCCCTCGTCTCGGAGAAGTTCTTCCAGCTCATCGACATCTTCGGCGCCGATCAGGTCGGTATGCTGACCGGCGATTCGAGCGTCAACGCCGATGCACCGATCATCTGCTGCACCGCGGAAATCCTGGCGAACATCGCATTGCGCTTCGGTGCCGATGCGCCGGTGGGTCAGGTCGTCGCGGACGAATTCCACTTCTACTCCGAACCGGACCGCGGCTGGGCGTGGCAGGTCCCGCTGATCGAGCTGCCGGCGGCGCAGTTCGTGCTCATGTCCGCGACGCTCGGCGATGTCTCGTTCTTCGAGAAGGACCTGACCCGCCGGACCGGGCGGGCCACCGCGGCGGTCACCTCCACCCAGCGGCCGGTCCCGCTGACCTACCGCTATGCGATCACGCCACTGCACGAGACCATGTCCGAGCTGCTGAACGGCGGTCAGGCACCGGTGTACGTGGTGCACTTCTCGCAGGCCGCGGCGATCGAGCGGGCGCAGACGTTGATGAGCATCAACGTGACCACTCGCGCGGAGAAGGACGCCATCGCCGAACTGATCGGCGACTTCCGGTTCTCCGCCGGGTTCGGCAAGACGCTGTCGCGACTGGTGCGGCACGGCATCGGCGTGCACCACGCGGGCATGCTGCCGAAGTACCGGCGGCTGGTGGAAACGCTCGCGCAGTCCGGGCTGCTCAAGGTGATCTGCGGGACGGACACCCTCGGCGTCGGCATCAACGTGCCGATCCGCACCGTGGTGTTCTCCGCGCTGACCAAATACGACGGCGTGCGCCAGCGGCACCTGAAGGCGCGCGAATTCCACCAGATCGCCGGCCGCGCCGGGCGGGCCGGTTACGACACCGACGGCTACGTCGTGGTGCAGGCGCCGGACCACGTGGTGGAAAACGCGAAGGCACTGGAGAAGGCAGGCGACGATCCGAAGAAGAAAAAGAAGATCGTCCGGAAGAAGGCGCCGGAGGGCTTCGTCAACTGGACCGAAAGCACGTTCGACCGGTTGATCGCGGCGGATCCGGAGCCGCTCACGTCCAGCTTCCGGGTCAGCCACTCGATGCTGCTGAACGTGATCTCCCGGCCGGGCAACGCGTTCGAGGCGATGCGCCACCTGCTGGAGGACAACCACGCGGACCGGCCCGCGCAGCGGAAGCTGATCCTGCGCGCGATCGCGATCTACCGCGCGCTGCTCGCCGCGGGCGTCGTGGAGCGGCTGCCCGAACCGGACGCCGACGGACGGATCGTGCGGCTGACCGTGGACCTGCAGTTCGACTTCGCGTTGAACCAGCCCCTTTCGCCCTTCGCGCTGGCCGCGGTGGAGCTGCTGGACACCGAATCGCCGTCGTACGCGCTCGATGTGGTGTCCGTTGTGGAATCCACAGTGGATGATCCACGGCCGGTGCTGTCGCAGCAGCAGTTCAAGGCCCGCGGCGAGGCCGTGCAGGCGATGAAGGCCGAGGGCATCGAGTACGAGGAGCGGATGGAGCTGCTCGAGGACGTCACCTACCCGAAACCGTTGGAGGAGCTGCTTTCCGCCGCGTACAGCTCGTACCGGCAGGGGCATCCGTGGGTGGCGGACTACGAGCTCTCGCCGAAGTCCGTGGTGCGCGACATGTACGAGCGCGCGATGAACTTCGTCGAGTACGTGGGCTTCTACCAGCTCGCGCGGTCGGAGGGCCTGGTGCTGCGCTACCTCGCCGACACCTACGACGCGCTGCGGCACACCGTTCCGGACGAGGCCAAGACCGAGCCGTTGCAGGACCTCATCGAATGGCTGGGCGAGCTGGTCCGGCAGGTGGACTCCAGCCTGCTCGACGAGTGGGAGGCGCTGCGCCACCCGGACGAGGAAGGTGCCGCGGACGGACGGCAGGCCCGTCTCCCCGCCGAACCACCCGCGGTCACCCGCAACGAGCGCGCGTTCCGGGTGCTGGTGCGCAACGAGCTGTTCCGTCGTGTGGAGCTGGCTGCCCGGCGCGCCTACGACACCCTCGGCGAACTGGACGCGGCGTCCGGTTGGGACGGTGCCGCGTGGGAGGACGCCGTCGAAGACTACTTCGACGAGCACGAGACCCTTGGTATCGGCCCGGATGCCCGCGGCCCTGCGCTGCTGCTGATCGAACAGCAACCCGAACTGTGGCGGGTGCGGCAGATCTTCGACGACCCCGCCGGTGACCACGACTGGGGTATCAGCGCCGAGATCGACCTCGCCGCCTCGGACGAGGCAGGCACCGCGGTGGTCCGCATCGTGGACGTGAACCAGCTCTAGGACATCAGCATCGTCCGCGCGTCGGCGCCGCGCAGCCAGAGTCCGATGGCGAACGCGGCGGTGGCTTCGAGCAGCGGTGCGCGGTCCAGGCCGCCGGCGGGCAGCGGGGTGGCGCCGACGTCGCGGACCAGCTCAGCGGCCACCTCGACCGCGGCCGGAGCACCGCACAGCGGGACACCGAGCGGACGGCCTTCGAACGTCGGCGGGGTCCTCCGCCAGACGTCCACCTTGGCCAGATTGAACGCCTTCACCACGGACGCACCGGGCGCCAACTCGGCGATCCGGGTGGCCACGGGGGTGCCGGGTGGCTCCGGGTCGCCCGGCGTGTTCGTGCAGTCGAGCAGCACGGTGCCGGTCAGCTCCAGCGGCGGCAGCAGTTCCTCGAGTGCGGAGACCGGCACGGCGAGCAGGACGGCGTCGGCCTCGCGGGCGGCGGCTGCCCAGGGCTGCACTTCGGCGCCGAGTTCACCGGCGAGCTTCGCGGCGCGTTCCGGATCGCGACCGGACACGGTCAGCCGGTGCTGCCGCCACCGGGAGCCGAGTGCGGCGGCCATTCCGCCGGTGCCGAACAGAGCGATGCGCATGGGGTTCCTTCCGGAGTTGTGGTTGGCTCCGAAGGTAGAAACCCGGGTAGGAACCGAAAGGTAACCAGCGCATGGACTTCCTCGCCGACTGCCGTACGCGGCTCGCGTTCGACCTGGTCGGGAACACCTGGCATCCGGTCGTGTTGTGGGCGTTGAAGGACGGCCCGCGCCGGCACGGCGAACTGCGCACCGCGATCGGCGGCATCAGTGCGAAGGTGCTGACCGAGGCGGTCCGACGGCTGGAGCGGGACGGGCTGGTCGAGCGCGTGCCGGGTGGTTACCGGCTCACCCGGCTCGGCACGAGTTTCCTCGGGCCGATCGAGGCGTTCGGCCGATGGGCCGCCGAGCACGGGGACGAGGTCGTGGCCGCGCAGGCGGCGCCCGGCTGTCCGGTCGCCGCGGTCAACCGGCGCTGAGTTTTCCGGTGCGCGGCAGGGTTTTCGGCCGTCGCACGAGGAGTACGACGAGCATGATCAGCGACAGGGCGGGCATCGGGTAGCCGAGTGCCAGCCCGGCGGCGATGTCGATGACCGGCGCGGCCAGCCCGGCCGCGAAGATCCAGGTGGGTGCGTTCGGCGGCTTCGCGGTGCGTGACCATGGCGTGCGCGGCCACGGTTTGGCCACCGAAAGCCAGGCCTGGAACGCGAGCCCGCCGGCCATCAGCGCGGTACCGGCGGCCTGTGTCCAGGTGGGCGTTGCGGTCGCGGCGCTGTCGGCGAGTGCCGGGGACAACAGGAAGATCCCGGCGTAGAGCTGGACGAGCGTCATGGCGAACTTGGCCAGCACCCACCAATGCCGGAAGAACCCCCAGGCGGTCGCCCCCGCGAGCACCAGCCCGGTGAACGCGGCGGCGTTCGCCATCGGGGCGAGCAGCACCGTGTCGAGGTGCTCGGCCATGGTCATCGCCGCGGACCGCGTCGGCCGAGCACCGGACAACGCAACCAGCGTCAACGTCATCAGCGCGAGCGCCTGGCTCATCCACGCCACCGACGAGACCACGTGCAGCCACACGACAACCTGCCGCCACCGCGGCGAAACCCGAGCCATCCGATCAGTCTCACCGAGCCCCCGGCCGCGGACATCCGGTGAAATCACCCAACTCGACCCTGAGCCGAGCCAGGGGGGCCCGGCCTGCAGCAACTCCGGGGTTGCCGCGAAACCGTGCCGCTCGTAGGCCGGGACAGCCCGGGTTGACGAATGCACCGTGACCCGCTCCAGCCCGAGTTCCACGGCCAGCTGCAGCACAGCGTCGATCAGCATTCCGCCGAGCCCGCCGCCGCGAGCCTCCGGGACGTCGCCGGAAGCTCGCGAGAACGCCCGCGGAGCCGGCACTCGGCTCGTGATCGCAAGGAGCGCCATGCCGATCACCTGGCCGGCACGCACCAGGACCAGACAGCGGTGGGTGTGCGCGTTCTCGCCTGCCCAGGTGGCGAACTGCGCGATGAACCCGGCGCGGTCCCCGCCGGGTACACCGTCCTGTTCGGACACCCGACGCCATCGCAACGCGGCGGCCGCAGCCAGCTCCGCCGGACCTGCCACGCGGACCTCGACGTTCGTCATGCTTCGGCCAGTGCCGGCGGGGTCCAGTCCGTGCAGCGCAGCATCGAGCGGGCCATCAGACCGGCCGGTGCCGCGCTGATCGCCAGGTTGCGGGCGGCGATCGCCACCGGGTTCCGGAGCTGCTGGCCCATCCGGCTGGCCTGCCGCGCGGCGCGTGCGACGGATTGGCTGCGGGCACGGCGTCGTGCGTCGTACCGGGTCAGCGCGGATTCCACAGTGGACTCTTCGGCGATCGCGGCGGCCAGTTCGACCGCGTCCTCCAGCGCTTGGCAGGCGCCCTGTCCGAGGTTCGGGCGCATGGCGTGCGCGGCGTCGCCGAGGAACGCCACCCGACCGGACACGTAGCCGGGCAACGGCGTGTGTAGTTCGTAGATGTCATGGTGCAGCACGTCTTCCGGGCGGGTTGCGGACAACAGTGCCGCAATCGGTTCGTGCCAGCCGGTAAGCAGACGGCGTAGCTCGGCCAGTGGATCCGGATGGCGGCGGTCGGCGCCGACACTCCGCACCACATGCCATTCGACCTCGCCGCCGGACAGCGCGATGTGCCCGAACTCGATCCCGGGTCCCCAGGTGAGATCGAAGTCCGACGGTAGGGCCACCGGTTCCGCGGTGATCGCCCGCAGCACGGACGATCCACTGTAGAGCGGACCGGGATGGCCGGGGAAATGCCTTGCCCGGAACCGGCTGCGGATCCCGTCCGCCGCCACGACCAGGTCCGCCTCGGCGAGCCCCGGCCGCTCCGGCGTGACCTCCTCGCCGAGCACCACCGCCCCCGGCGGCAACGCCTCCCGCAGCAGCCGGTGCAGTACCGCCCGCCGGATGCCGACGATCGGGGTGTCCGCCACGCGTTCGAGGTCCGCGCCGTTCATCCGGGCCAGCCACCGGCCGGCCGGGGTCCGGGTGCTCACCGTGCGCTGGTACTGCCCGGCGGCCCGGATCGCGGCTCCGGCGCCGAGTGTGTCGAGCGCGCGGATCCCGTTGGCCGCCAGCGAAATTCCCGCGCCCGCATCTTCGAGCACCGGATACCGCTCGAAGACCACCGTCTCCCAGCCGACCCGGCGCAGCCCGATCGCCGCGGCCAGTCCGCCGATGCCCCCGCCGATGACCACGGCACGGTTGCCCATTGCGTTTTCCCTCGGTTCAGGACGGCCGTCCGGCGTCCGGCGGCAACGGGTTCGCCTTGGCCAGGTCCAGCAGGGCCTCCGCGGCGGCGGCGTCGGTGACCAGGCTGGACACCATGCGCGAGCGCAGTACCGCGTCCACCGCCTCCGCCTTCGGACGGCTGTAGCCGATCGCGATCACTTCCGGGACCGCGGTCAGTTCCTCGCGGCTGATCGCCAGTACGTGGTGCGTCAGCCCGGTGGACACCGGGTTGCCTGCCGCGTCGAACAGCCGCGCGGCGACCTCGGCCGTCGCGCCGCGGGCGGCGATCGCGGCCCGTTCGGCGTCGTCCAGTGCGTCGTAGACGGTGGACTCACCCGGCGTCCAGGCGCCGATGCTCACCACTGCCTTGGTGAGCTTGCCGAACTGCGCGAACGTCTCGGCGATGCCCGGCTGGTGCCGCAGGATCTCGGTGGTCCGCTGGTCCGGCAGCACGAGCGGACCGAAGATCGGATAGGCCTCGCCGCCGGACACCGCGGTCACCCTGCTCACCGTCTCCACCGAACGGCCGCGCATGTCCATGCCCGCCTGTACTCCGCACAGCTGCACGATCGGGCACCGTGGCAAAGTCCGGATCGCCTCGGTCATCGCGTTCACCGAGCGGGCCCAGGACAGCCCGATCACGTCCTCGGCAACGGCGATCTCCTCCAGCAGCCGGGCGGCCAGTGCGCCGACGCGTCTGCGCACGACCTCCTTCGGCTCCCGCATCGAGGATCTTTCGAGGACGAGAACACGGTCCAGCCGATACGCTCTGCGGACCTCGTCGGAGAGCTCGACGTCGACCGGGGCCTGCAAGTCGAACTCGATCCGCACCAGACCGCTCTCCCTGGCCGCATCCAGCATGCGGGCGACCTTGAACCGGCTCATGCCGAACTCGTCGGCGATCTCCAGCTTCGAGTGTCCCTGCACGTAGAACCGCCGGGCCATGGTGGCGAGACGTAACGTCTCGCTCAGCGGCTGCTGCCCTTTCTTCCTGCTCACATGAGCACTATAGCTCGAAATTGAGCGTTTGTGGTTGACTTAACCCCCAGGAAACGCCTGTAATGCTTTCGCATGTTAGGTGCGCCATAGATCAACGTTGCTCGGATGAGCACCCAGGAAGGTGATGAAGGCATGCGTGCCGCGATCGTGGACCGGCCCGGAGAGATCCGGGTCGGCGAAGTTCCCGATCCCAAACCCGGAGAGCGCCAGGTTGTCGTGAAGGTGGGTGCCTGCGGTATCTGCGGCACGGACCTGCACATCGCCGACGGGCACTTCCCGCCAACCCCGTACCCGATCGTCCCCGGCCACGAGTTCGCCGGGGAGATCGTCGAACTCGGCGCGGACGTGCCGGGTGAGTGGAAAGTCGGTGACCGCGTCGCGGTCGACCCGTCGATCTACTGCGGGTACTGCAAGCCGTGCCGATCGGGACACGGCAATCTCTGTGCCAACTGGAACGCCACCGGAGACACGGTCAACGGTGCGTTCGCCGAATACGTCGCGGTCCCCGCGGACACCTGCCACCAGATGCCCGACTCGCTGACCTGGGAGCAGGGTGCGCTGGTCGAGCCGGTCTCGTGCGCGGTGCACGGGGTGCGCCGGATCGGCGTGGAAGCGGGCGAGCGGTTCCTCGTGGTCGGGGCGGGCACGATGGGCCTGATCATGCAGCAGCTGCTGCAGCGGGCCGGTGCACACGTGACGATGGTCGACCGCAACGCGGCCCGGCTGCCGCGCTCCACCGACCTCGGTGCCGCTGCGGTGGCCGAGGATGTGTCCGCATTGGACGGTGAGCGCTACGACGCCGCGGTGGACTGCACCGGCGCCGCACCGGCCATCGAGTCCGCCTTCAACGCGTTGCACCGCGGTGGCCGTCTGCTGGTGTTCGGCGTCGCCCCGGCGGAAGCCAGGGTCGCGCTGTCCCCGTTCCGGATCTACAACGACGAGATCACCATCGTCGGTTCGATGGCCGTGCTGAACAGCTACGGCAGCGCGCTCGACCTGGTCGCAAACGGCTATATCGACACCGACGCGCTGATCACCGACACCCTGCCGCTCGAGCAGTACCCGGACGCGCTGGCGAAGATGCGCAGTGGTTCCGGGCTGAAGATCCAGGTGCTCCCAGGAGGCAGCCGTGCGTAAGCTCCTGTGTCTCCTGGCCGCAACAGCGCTGTTCGTAACGGGATGCGCCGGGGCCGGTTCGCTCGGCAACGGCGGGCGGACGCTGGTCGTCGCGATCGTGTCCAACGCGCAGATGAAGGACGCGATCTCACTGAAGGGCGAGTTCGAGAAGAACAACCCCGGAGTGAACCTGAAGTTCGTCTCCCTGCCGGAGAACGAGGCCCGTGCGAAGATCACCGCCTCCACCGCCACCCAGGGCGGCGAGTTCGACGTGGTGATGATCAGCAACTACGAGGCTCCGCAGTGGGCGGCCAACGGCTGGCTCGAGAACCTCGAACCGCACATGAAGGCCACTCCCGGCTACGACGAGAACGACTTCATCCCGAGCATCCGGGACTCGTTGTCGTACCAGAAGCAGATGTACGCGGTGCCGTTCTACGGTGAGTCGTCGTTCGTCGCCTACCGCAAGGATCTGTTCCAGAAGGCGGGCATCACCATGCCGGCGCATCCCACGTGGGCGCAGATCGCCGAGTACGCCGCGAAGCTCGACGACAAGCAGGCCGGCATCGCCGGGATCTGCCTGCGCGGCAAGCCCGGCTGGGGCGAGAGCCTCGCGCCGTTCAGCACGGTCGCCAACACCTTCGGCGCGCAGTGGTTCGACAAGGACTGGAACGCCAAGCTCACCAGCCCCGAGTTCACGAAGGCGGCGAACTTCTACGTGAACCTGGTGCGCGAGCACGGTGAGGTCGGTGCCTCCAGCGCCGGGTTCACCGAATGCGGCACGCAGTACGCGCAGGGCTCGGTCGCGATGTGGTACGACGCCACGTCGATGACCGGCACCACCGAGGACCCCTCCACCAGCCATGTGGTCGGCAAGAACGGCTACGCCCCCGCCCCGGTCGACAAGACGCAGGCCAGCGGGTGGCTCTACGCCTGGTCGCTGGCCATCCCGAAGGTCGCCAAGGACAAGGACGACGCCTGGAAATTCATGGCGTGGATGACCGACAAGGAGTACGCGAAGAAGGTCGGCGAGGCCTACGGCTGGAACCGCGTGCCGCCGGGCACCCGTAAGTCCGTTTACGAGATCCCGCAGTACAAGGACGCCGCCAAGGCCTACGCGCAACCCACGCTGGACGGCATCGCGAACGCGAGCCAGCAGAAGACCATGGTGTCCCCGGTGCCGTACCCGGGCATCCAGTTCGTCGGCATCCCGGAGTTCCAGGACCTCGGCACCCGGGTCAGCCAGCAACTGTCGGCGGCCATTGCCGGCCAGACGTCCGTGGCGGACGCGCTCGCGCAGTCCCAGAAGTACGCGGAGACCGTGGGCAAGTCCTACCAGGAGGTGGCCGGATGAGTACCCTCTCCGTCCCCGCCGGCACCGCGCCGGCGACCACGAGCACGACCGCGAAGAAGCCGGTCGCCAAGTCCGGCAAGCGTCGGCTGCCGCTGCTGCCCGCGCTGATCTTCGTCATCGCGGTGACGCAGATCCCGTTCCTGCTGACGCTGTTCTACTCGTTCCAATCGTGGAACCTGGTGCGGCCGGGTTCGCAGCACTTCGTCGGCTTCCGGAACTACGTCGACGTCTTCACCGACAGCACGTTCCTCGGCGCACTGCTCAACACCGTGGTGCTCACCGTGGTGTGCGTGTTCGTGTCGCTGCTGCTCGGACTCGGGCTGGCGATCCTGCTCGACCGCAAGTTCGCCGGCCGCGGTTTCGTGCGCACGCTGCTGATCACGCCGTTCCTGATCCTGCCCGCGGCCGGTGCGCTGCTGTGGAAGACCACGATGTTCGACCCGACGTTCGGGCTGCTGCACTTCGTGTTCAACACCGACGTCGACTGGCTTTCGCAGTTCCCGCTGGCCGCGGTGATGGCACAGATCGTGTGGCAGTGGACGCCGTTCATGATGCTGCTGACCCTGGCCGGTCTGCAGAGCCAGTCGAAGGAGGTGCTGGAGGCCGCGTCGGTGGACGGGGCCAACCGCTGGCGCACCTTCTACTCGATCACGCTGCCGCACCTGTCGCGGTTCCTGCAGCTGGCCACGCTGCTCGGCGCGATCTACATCGTGAACAGCTTCGACGCGATCTTCCTGATGACGCAGGGCGGGCCGGGCACGGCGAGCACCAACCTGCCGTTCTACATCTACCAGCGCGCGTTCGAGGGCTTCGACATCGGCCAGTCCTCGGCGATGGGCGTCATCGTGGTCATCCTGACCATGATCGTCGCGACGTTCGCCCTGCGGCTGATGTTCCGCGCGTTCTCCGTGGACGGAGGTACGAAGTGACTACCGCAACCGCCGCCCCGCCGGCCACGGCCACGTCGGAGGCGCCGCGCCGCAACACCAAGCGGCGCTACGGTCCTGGCACGCTCACCGTCGTCACGTGGGTACTGGCGATCCTGTTCGTCTTCCCGCTGCTGTGGATGATCCTCACCGCGTTCAAGCAGGAGTCGGACGCTTACACCGATCCGCCCAAGCTGTTCTTCAAGCCCACCTTCGACCAGATCTCCGGAGTGCTGAAGGGCGATTTCCTGCCCTACCTCGGCAACTCGGCGTTCGTCACGATCATCTCCACGCTGCTGGTGCTGCTGCTGGGCATCCCCGCGGCGTACGCGTTGTCGCTGGCGCCGGTCAAGGGCACGAAGAACGCGCTGAGCTTCTTCCTCTCCACGAAGATGCTGCCGATCGTCGCGGCGATCATCCCGCTGTACGTGATCTCGCAGAACACCAACCTGCTGGACACGGTGTGGGCGCTGATCATCCTCTACACCGCGATGAACCTGCCGCTGGCGATCTGGATGATGCGCTCGTTCTTCATGGAGGTGCCCGGCGAGATGATCGAGGCGGCGCGGATCGACGGGGCGAACCTGCCGACGTTGCTGCGCAAGATCATCATGCCGGTGGTCGCGCCTGGCGTGGCCGCGACCGCGTTGATCTGCGTGATCTTCTCCTGGACGGAGTTCTTCTACGCGGTCAACCTGACTGCCGCGAGGGCCGGCACGGTGCCGGTGTTCCTGGTCGGCTTCATCACCAGTGAGGGCCTGTACTGGGCCCAGCTGTCCGCCGCAGCGCTGCTGGCCTCGCTGCCGGTGATGATCGTGGGCTGGTTCGCGCAGAACCACCTGGTACGTGGCCTTTCCATGGGTGCTGTGAAGTAAAGGGAGAGCGCAGATGTCCGCAGAAGTGATTTACGACCAGGCGTCGCGCGTCTACCCCGGCAACCCGGGTGTGCGTGCGGTCGACAAGTTGAGCCTCGATGTGCCCGACGGTGAGTTCCTGGTGCTGGTTGGCCCTTCGGGATCCGGGAAGTCCACCGCGCTGCGCATGCTCGCCGGGCTCGAGGACGTCAACGAGGGCGCGATCCGGATCGGCGACCGCGATGTGACCGATCTGCCGCCGAAGGACCGGGACATCGCGATGGTGTTCCAGTCTTACGCGCTGTACCCGCACATGACGGTGGCCGACAACATGGGGTTCGCGCTGAAGCTGCGCGGGGTGTCCAAATCGGACATCGAAGCCAAGGTCGCCGAGGCTGCCGCGATGCTGGACCTGACCAAGTACCTCGAGCGCAAGCCGAAGGCGCTCTCCGGCGGTCAGCGCCAGCGGGTGGCGATGGGCCGCGCGATCGTGCGTGAGCCGAGCGTGTTCCTGATGGACGAACCACTGTCCAACCTGGACGCGAAGCTGCGGGTGGAGACGCGGGCCAATATCGCGAAGCTCCAGCAGCGCCTCGGCACCACCACCATCTACGTGACCCACGACCAGGTCGAGGCCATGACGATGGGCGATCGGGTGGCGGTGCTCAAGGACGGCCACCTGCAGCAGTGCGATTCGCCGCGCGAGCTGTACGAGAACCCGGCCAACTCGTTCGTCGCCGGGTTCATCGGCTCCCCTGCGATGAACCTGACCACGGTGCCGCTCACCGACGGTGGGGTCAAGCTGGGCGACCTCACCGTGCCGCTGCCGACCGCGGTGCTGACCGGCGCGCGGGAGGACGGTCTGTCGGAGATCGTGTTCGGTGTCCGGCCGGAGGCACTGCGCCTGGTCGGCGAGGCCGACGACGGCTTCGAGCTGGTCGTGGAGCTGGTGGAGGAGCTGGGCGCGGACGCGTACCTGCACGGCAAGGTCGGCGACGACCGGTTCGTGGTCCGCGTCGACGGCCGCACCCCGCCGCGGATCGGCGACAACGTGCGGGTCGCCCTGCGTGGTGAGGGCGAGACGCACGCGTTCAACCCGTCGACGAGCCTGCGGCTGGGCTGAGTTTTCCACGGTGCTGATGGCCATCCCGGGCTTCCGGGGTGGCCATCAGCCGTTTCCGGGCTCCCGCAGCACGCCGGAGAGCACCGTCCGAACCATCCGCCGCACGGCCTCGTCGTCCGGCGCCGGGCCGGTACGGTCGGCGAACTGCAGGTGCCCGGCGCCGACCAAGGTGGGGGCGAGCGCGTCGACGTCGGCGTCCGGGGTGAGCCTGCCGAGGGCACGTTCGGCGGCGAGGTAGCCCGCGAGCATCCGGGCCGCCTCGGTCGCCAGTGGCACGCCGCCACCCGGGCGGGCCACCCGCAACCGGGCGCGCAGCTCGTCGCGGAAGGTGATCAGCGCGACGATCGACACCGCGACCGATTCGAACAGCTCGGTGAGCACCTCGGCAACGGTGTCGACCACGTCGTCCGTCCCGGCCTTCTCGAGCAGTTCGCCGGAGCGGGCCTCGAGCCGGCGCAGCCGGTCGAGCACGAGCTCGGCGAGAAACTCGTCGAAGTCCGCGAAGTGCCGGTGCAGTACGCCTTTCGCGCACGCCGCCTCGTCGGTCACGGCGCGGCTGGTCAGTGCGCTCGGGCCGGCGCGCAGCAGCACACGCTCCGCGGCGTCGAAGAGCTGCGCGCGGACCTCACGGAGGTGGATCCCGGTCGGCAACGGTCGTCCCTTCTCCGCCTCGCGGTCTTCGGCGGCTTTTCAAAGTGGGCGCTTGCCCACTAGGGTGGGCGCATGCCCACTTTACCGGCCGAACGTCCGGAACCCCACCGGCACCGGCAGATCGCCGAATCCTTCGGCGTGGACGCACAGCGCTACGACCGGGCCCGGCCGCGCTATCCGGACGAGCTGATCGCCGCGGTCCTTTCGGCGAGCCCCGGCCGGGATTTCCTGGACGTCGGCTGCGGCACCGGGATCGCGGCCCGGCAGCTCCGGGCCGCCGGTGCCACGGTGCTCGGCGTGGAGCCGGACGCGCGGATGGCCGGATTCGCCGGCACCGCCGGGGGTGCCGGGGTCGAAGTCGAGGTGGCGACCTTCGAGGACTGGGAGCCGGCCGGGCGGACCTTCGACGCGATCGTGTCCGGGCAGGCCTGGCATTGGGTGGATCCGCAGGCCGGTGCGGCCAAGGTGCAGGAGGTGCTGCGGCCGGGCGGCCTGTTCGCCCTCTTCTGGCACCTCTTCCTGCCTCCGCAGGACATTGCCGACGCGTTCGGTGCGGCCTTCCGGCAGGCGGTTCCGGCGTCGCCGATCCCGGTCCCGGCCGGCCGGAACCCCGGCCGGGAGGCGTTCCGGCCGGTTGTCGACAAAACCGCCGCGGCACTGCAGGGGTTCACCGGTTTCGAGCGGCACCACTACGACTGGCAGTGCGACTACACCCGCGACGAGTACCTCGACCTGCTCCCGACGCAGGGCGGACTCACGCGGGTGCCCGCGGCCGGGCAGGCGAGCGTCCTCGCCGCGGTCGGCGAGGCCATCGATGCCCGCGGTGGCCGGTTCACCTGCGATTACACGACGGTGCTCTGCACCGCCAGCCGAACGTGAGACCCATGGCCGGGGAGAGAACCCGGCCACGGGACCACGTTCACTCCTGCAGCGAGAGCGCCTGGCTCGGGCAGACGTTCACGGCTTCGCGAGCCTTCTCGACCAGTTCGCCCTCGGGCTTGTCGTTGAGCACGATGACCGTGCCGTCGTCCTCGCTCTGGTCGAACAGGTCGGGTTCGGTCAGCACGCACTGGCCGGCGCCGACGCACTTGCCTGTGTCAGCGATGATCTTCATGGTTCCTTCTTCCTGGCTCGTGGTGGGAGCACTCTGATCCTTACCAGGTCACCGGCAGCTGGTACAGGCCATAGATCGCCGCGTCGTCCTTGAACGGCAGGTCGTCCACCGGTTTGGCCAGCTTGAGCTCGGGGATGCGGCGGAGGAGCGTGTCGAAGACGACCTGCAGTTCGGCGCGGGCGAGGTTCTGGCCGAGGCACTGGTGCGGTCCGAAGCCGAAGGCGACGTGGTGGCGGGCCCCGCGTTCGAGATCCAGCCGTTCCGGCGACTCGAAGACCGCCGGGTCCCAGTTCGCCGGATACCCGAGCACGATCACGCCGTCGTCGGCCGGGATGGTGGTCCCGCCGATCTCGACGTCCTCGGTCGCCACCCGCGAGGTAACGGTGTCCACGATGGTGAAGTACCGCAGCATTTCCTCGATCGCGGGGAGCGTCCGGGCCGGATCCGCCCGGATCTTCGCCAGCTGGTCCGGGTTCTCCAGCAACGCGACGGTGCCCAGCGAGATCATGTTCGCGGTGGTTTCGTGCCCGGCGACCAGCAGCGAGAACGCCAGCGAGACCAGTGCCTCGTGCTCGTAGGTACCCTCGCCGCGCAGCTTCACGATCTGACGGCCGAGCAGGTCGTCGCCCGGGTCGGCTTCCTTCACCGTGACAAGGCTGCTGAGGTAACTGCGTAGCCGGTCGACCGCGGCCAGCCGTTCCTCCTCGGCGGTGTCCCGCTTGGCCAGTTTCCTGGTGTTCCCCTGGAAGAAGTCGTGGTCTTCGTAGGGGACACCGAGCAGTTCGCAGATCACCAGTGACGGCACCGGCAGCGACAGCATTTCGACCAGGTCGCCTTCGCCGTCCCGCGCGAGGATGTCGTCGATCAGGCCGTCCACGATCTGCTGGATCCGCGGCCGCAGCGCGTTGACCCGCTTCACGGTGAACTCGCCGAGCACGGATTTGCGGGCCGCACCGTGTTCCGGTGCGTCCATCCCGATCATCGGGCGCGCCTGGCTGCGGAACGGGTTGCCGCCTTCGGTCAGGAACGGGTAGCCCGGACGGAACCGGTTCGAGGAGAACCGGTGGTCGTTGAGCACCAGCCGGGCGTCTTCGTACCGGGTGACGACCCAGGCGTGCTTGCCGTCCGGGATGCTGACCCGGGTCACCCCCTGGTCCTCGCGCATCCGGGTGTACTGCTCCGGCGGCGCGAACGGGCACGTGCGGGCGATCGGCAGAGCCGGCTGTTCGGTGGTGGCCATCGCGTTCTCCGTCACCAGGTGACCGGCAGCTGGTACAGGCCGTAGATCGACGCGTCGACCTTGAAGTCCAGATCGTCCACCGGCTTGGCCAGCTTGAGCCCGGGGACGCGGCGGAACAGGGTGTCGAAGACGATCTGCAGTTCGGCGCGGGCGAGGTTCTGGCCGAGGCACTGGTGCGGTCCGAAGCCGAAGGCGACGTGGTGGCGTGCTCCGCGTTCGAGGTCCAGCCGTTCCGGCGACTCGAAGACCGCTGGGTCCCAGTTGGCGGTGTAGCCCAGCACGATCACGCCGTCGCCCGCCGGGATCGTCGTCCCGCCGATCTCGACGTCCTCGACCGCCACTCGTGAGGTCGCGGTGTCGACGATGGTGAAGTACCGCAGCATTTCCTCGATCGCGTCGAGCGTCCGGCCGGGATCGGCCTTGATCTTGGCCAGCTGGTCCGGATTTTCCAGCAACGCGACGGTGCCCAGCGAGATCATGTTCGCGGTGGTTTCGTGTCCGGCGATCAACAGCAGCAATGCCATCGAGGCCAGCGCCTCGTGCTCGTAGGTGCCCTCGCCGCGCAGCTTCACGATCTGACGGCCGAGCAGGTCGTCGCCGGGGTCGGCTTCCTTCGCCGTGATGAGATCGCTGAGGTAGTCACGCACGCGTTCGATCGCGTCCCTGCGTTCGGCGAAGCTGGCCGTGCGGCGCAGGGCCTTCGACGTGTGCTCCTGGAAGAAGTCGTGGTCTTCGTAGGGGACGCCGAGCAGTTCGCAGATCACCAGCGACGGCACCGGCAGCGACAGCTTCTCCACCAGGTCGACTTCGCCGCCGGTGGCAAGGACATCGTCGATCAGGCCGTCCACGATCTGCTGGATCCGCGGCCGCAGCGCGTTGATCCGCTTGACGGTGAACTCGCCGAGCACGGACTTGCGCGCCGGACCGTGTTCCGGCGCGTCCATCCCGATCATCGAGCGCTGCTCGTTCCGGCGGAAGGCGTTGCCGCCTGCGGTCAGGAACGGGAAGCCCGGATTGAACCGGTCCGAGGAGAACCGGCGGTCGTTGAGCACCAGCCGGGCGTCCTCGTGTCGGGTGACGACCCAGGCGTGCTTGTCGTCCGGGATGTCCACCCGGGTGACCGCCTGGTCCTCGCGCATCTTGGTGTACTGCTCCGGCGGTGCGAACGGGCACGTGCGTGCCACCGGCATCTGCAGCTGTTCCGTGGTGGTCATCGCGTTCTCCTTCACCAGGTGACCGGGAGTTCGTACAGTCCGTAGACGATCGCGTCGTCCTTGACCGCGAGGTCGTCGAACGACGTGGCGAGCTTCAGCGTGGGGATGCGACGGAAGAGCGTGTCGAAGACGATCTGCAGTTCGGCGCGGGCGAGGTTCTGGCCGAGGCACTGGTGCGGTCCGAAGCCGAAGGCGACGTGGTGGCGTGCTCCGCGTTCGATGTCGAACGACGACGGCTCGCTGAACACCTCCGGGTCCCAGTTCGCCGCGTAGGTCGTGAGCACCACGCCCTCACCGGCGCGCACGACGGTGTCGCCGACGCGCACGTCCTCCCGCGCGATCCGCGTCGTGTTGTCCACGATGGAGAAATAGCGGAGCAGCTCCTCGATTGCGTCGAGGGTCTTGTCCGGGGCGCGCTCGATCATGGCGCGCTGGTCCGGATGCCGCAGGAACGCGACGGTGCCGAGCGAGATCATGTTCGCCGTGGTCTCGTGGCCGGCGACCAACAGCAGGAACGAGAGGCTCACCATTTTCTCGCGGTGGTAGTCGCCGTCCGCCCGGCGCTTCTCGATCTGCCTGCTCAGCAGGTCGTCGCCGGGGTTGACCTCCTTCTCCGCGAGCAGCCGGTCGAAGTAGTCCCGCAGCCGGTCGAGTGCCGTGCGCCGGCTCTCCTGCGTGGTGTTCCGGTTGATCAGCTGTTTGGTGTTTTCCTGGAAGAAGTCGTGGTCGGCGTAGGGGACCCCGAGCATTTCGCAGATCACCAGGGACGGCACCGGCAGTGACAGCTTCTCCACCAGGTCGACTTCGCCGCCGGTGGCAAGGACATCGTCGATCAGCTCGTCCACGATCTGCTGGATCCGCGGCCGCAGCGCGTTGATCCGCTTGACGGTGAACTCGCCGAGCGTCGCCTTGCGCTCCGGGCCGTGCTGCGGCGCGTCCATCGCGAGCATGGTGCGCTCTTCCTCGCGACGGAACGTGTTGCCGCCCTTGACCAGGGTCGGGAAGTCCGGGCGGAGCCGATCGGCGGAGAACCGCGGGTCGTTGAGCACCGCCCGCACGTCCTCGTGCCGGGAGACCAGCCAGGCTTCCCCGTCGGGCAGCCGGACCCGGCGCAGCGGCGCCTGGGTGTGCTGCGCCGGCGGGCTGAACGGGCACTTCCGGAGTGCGGGGAGTTCTTCCATGGTCGTCATCGGGTACTCCTCACCAGGTCACCGGAAGACAGTGCAGACCGAAGATGGCCGAATCGTGTTTGAACGGCAGCTGGTCGAACGGCACCGCGAGCTGCAGCGTGGGGATCCGGCGGAAGAGCGTGTCGAACACGATCTGCAGCTCCAGCCGTGCGAGGTTCTGCCCGAGGCACTGGTGCGCGCCGAAGCCGAAGGCCACGTGGTGGCGCCCGCCGCGGGTGAAGTCGAGTTCGTCCGGCTCGGGGAAGGCGTCCTGGTCGAAGTTGGCCGCGTGGCTGAGGCCGAGCACGCCCTCGCCTGCACGGATCGTCACGCCTGCGATCTCCACGTCCTCGGTCGCGAACCGGGTGGTGGCGAACTCGGCGATGGTGAAGTACCGCAGCAGCTCCTCGACCGCGTCGAGCGTCTTGCCCGGATCCTCCTTGAGCACGGCGAGCTGATCGGGGTTCTCCAGCAGTGCGACGGTGCCGAGCGAGATCATGTTCGCGGTGGTCTCGTGCCCGGCGAGCAGCAGCAGGAAGGCGAGGCTCACCAGGTCGTCGTGGTCGTAGGTGCCGTCCGCGCGCTTCTTCTCGATCTGCCGCCCGAGCAGGTCGTCGGTCGGCGCCTGCTCCTTGGCGGTGACCAGTTCGGACAGGTAGTCCTGCAACTGCTCGACGGAGGCGGTGCGCTGGTCCGCGGTCGCGGTCCGGTTCAGGACCGTCGAGCTGTGCTTCTGGAAGAAGCCGTGGTCGGAGTACGGGACGCCGAGCTGCTCGCAGATCACCAGCGAGGGCACCGGCAGCGACAGCGCGGTGACCAGGTCGGCCGGCTTGTCACCGGCCAGGATCGCGTCGATGTGCGTGTCCACGATCCCCTGGATGCGTGGCTGCAGCGCCTTCATCCGCTTCACGGTGAACTCGCCGACGACCTCGCGCCGGGCCGGCCCGTGCTCCGGCGGGTCCATGTTGATCAGCGACGGGCCGAACCCCGGCCGCCGACGCGCTGCCCCGTCCCGGAAGAGGACCGGATAGCTGGAGTTGAACCGGTCGGAGCTGAACCGCGGGTCGTTCAGCATCGCCCGCACGTCCTCGTGCTTTGCCAGCGCCCAGACGTGCTGCCCGGAAGTCAGTTCGACCAGCGTCGCCCTGGCCTCCGTGAACTCCCGGTACTCCGGCGGCGGCGCGAACGGGCAGGTCCGCATCAACGGGAAGTGCGCGGTTACCGGTTCGACATCCCGCCCGTCGACCGGCACCGGCGCGGCTGTGCCGGACTGGGCGGCGGCTGCGCCGGACTGGGCGGCTGGGCTGGGCTGGGTTCCTGCGCTGGGCTGGGCGGCTGGGCTGGGCTGGGTTCCTGCGCTGGGCTGGGCGGCTGTGCCGGGCTGGGTTCCTGCGCCGGGCTGGGCAGCTGCGCCGGCCGGGGAGATGGCGCCGGTCGGGGTGGTGAGTTCGTGCTCGGCGACCTCGGTCATGGTGGGACCCCTTTTGGTGGAAATGCACCGTTACGGAACGAATGTGGAGGATTACATTCCGGTTCACTGCCCACGGTACCGAAGTGGAGGATCTTCGTCCACTAGCAACGGGGTGACAATTACTGTCCGGAGGACGTGTGCCGAGACGTGCGAGAATCGCCGCGCACCCCGCAGGTGCGCGGATCGGAAGGGACTGTCGGGATGAGTGCGGACCCGCAAACGCCACTGCGCGCGGACGCGCAGCGCAATCGCGACCAGATCATTGCCGCCGCCCGCGCGATCTTCGCCGAGCACGGTCCCGAGGTCCCGATGGAGGAGATCGCCCGCGCGGCCGGCGTCGGAGTGGGCACCCTGTACCGCCGCTTCCCCGACCGCGAAGCGCTGATCCGAGCCGTGGCGGTGGACAACTTCACCCGCGTCCGTGACGACGCCCGTGCGGCGAGCGCCGAGGAGCCGACGTGCTGGAGTGCCCTGGTGCGGCTGTTGTACCAGTCGGTGGACCTGCAGCTGTCGATCCAGCTGGCGATGCTGTCGATCAGGGCGTACGAGATCCTCCGGGAGGACCCCACCATCGTCGCCCTGCGGGAGGACCTGCTGACCGAGGTGGAATCCCTGGTGACCGGCGCGCAGCAGGAGGGCCACCTTCGCACCGACGTCGGCGCAGGCGACGTGGCGATGCTGTTCGCCCTCCTGCTCCGCCGCATCCCGTCCCGCAAGAAGCACATCGCGGAAATGTCCACGGCCCGAAACGTCGCCATCATGATCGACGGCCTGCAGTCCCACCCCGGCACCGAACTCCCCGGCCACCCCCTCGGCCGCGACGACATCCACTGACCCCTGCCGGGGCGGGGCCCCACGCCCGCTGGCCCCGTCGCCGCCCACTGCCACACCGCGACCGCTGCCACACCACAAGATCCGGCCGCACTACAAAATTCGGCCACCCCACAAGATCCGGCCGCACTACACGATCCGGCCGCACTGCGTGCCCGGAGCGCCACTGGCTTGTCTTGCCGTGTTCGTTCGGGCTGGGTTCGAGCTCGCTGGTTTGTCTTGCCGTGTTCGGTCGGGCTGGGTTCGAGCTCGCTGGTTTGTCTTGCCGTGTTCGTTCGGGCTGGGTTCGAGCTCGCTGGTTTGTCTTGCCGTGTTCGGTCGGGCCGTGTTCGAGCTCGCTGGTTTGTCTTGCCGTGTTCGGTCGGGCCGTGTTCGAGCTCGCTGGTTTGTCTTGCCGTGTTCGGTCGGGCCGTGTTCGAGCTCGCTGGTTTGTCCTGGCGTGTTCGGTCGGGCTGCGTGCCCGGAGCCCACCGGTTTGTCTTGCCGTGTTCGGCTGCGGTGCGTTCGAACTCACTGACTTGTCTTGCCCCAGCCCACGGCTCCGACCGGCGGCAGCCGCTGTCACTCCACGGCCGCGATCCCCTGCGACCTTGTTACGCGCGCGAGCGCCGTCGCCTGCGGCTGCCGTCGCCCGCGGTCGGCGCCACCCGCGGCTGCGCCGTCGCCGCCTGTAAACGCTGGCTGCGGTCGATCGCGGTTGTCGTCGCCTTGTAGCTGCCATGTCGGCGGTAGTAGCAGCCTCGCGTCGCTAGCTGTCGGTCGATTGTGGTTGCTGTTGCCTGTGGCTGCCATGTCGGCGGTTGTAGCCGCCTCCGGTTGCCGACTGCGGTCGATCGTGGTTGGTGTCGCCTTGTAGCTGCCATGCCTGCGACCCGCGGCCCCGGTCGTCCTCTGCCTGCGGTCTTAATCGTCGGCGGCTCCCACCGATCGAGGCCGCCTCGGTCTGTCGTTCTCGTTCACCGAAGCCTTCTCCGTCCAGGACTCTCACCGACCGTGGGTTCCCGTCGAATACGGCTACTGCTGACCGTGGTCCCATCGATGGTGGCCTGCTGACCGTTGCCCCACAGAACCACAACTTCCGTCGATTTCGGTTTCCGCTGGCCCCGGATCGCTGACTGTGCAACGGGATCGACCAGTGCAAGCACCCGATTGCCCGCGCTTGGCTACCCGTGAGCCGCCGGGCTGGTTCGTTCACTGCCTATCATCCGCAACCGCTCGTCCGTAACCGCAATCGTCCGCGACCGCGACCCTCGCCCATAGCCATAGCCATAGCCATAGCCATAGCCATAGCCATAGCCATAGCCATAGCCATAGCCATAGCCGCAACCGGCGCCCGCAACCACTCAACCTGTTGGCTCCAACGGGTGCGATGAGCGCAACTGTCCGGCCCAGGCTCCCCGAGAGCCTGCTGCCAGAACGGACTTCCTCGCCCGCCGCGGTTGCGTCCTTTGCCCGGGGCCGCCCGGTGAGGCTGCCGGGTTTGTGCACGCAGGGTTTTCTTTCAGCTTCTTAACCCTCGGACGCGTGAACCCCGATCGGGTTGCTTTGCTGGGGGCGATTTCACAGTCAGGCATCCCCTGGTGGTCGTGGGCGTCTTTCCGGTTGAGAGCGATCACGGTGGATCGATCACCGGCCGATCGCCTTCCGCCGGCGGAAAATCCGTCCGGCCATGGAGAAAGGGGAGCACCATGACCACTCGTATTTCGGTTCGCCGTACCGCCGCCGCGCTCGCTGTTGCCGGCGTTGCCGCCGGAGCGGGAGCGTTCTTCGCGACCAGCGCCAGCGCCGCTCCGTCCGGCACCGAGTCGACGGTGTCCGCGTGCACCTCGAACCAGTTCACCACCAAACTGGTGCCTGGCGATCCCGGCGCGGGCAACCGTTACGCCGCCCTCCAGTTCACCGCGAACCCGGGTGAGCGCTGCTACCTCCCCGGCAAACTCGATGTTTCCCTTGTCGGCGCCCACAATGTGCTGATCAACAACGAAGCGGCGGACGACGCGCCCTCTGTGCCGCTGACCGACGGGTCCTCGGCCTACGTGCAGCTGCACTGGACCGGCATCGCGGCCGAGGAGCAGCAGCAGACGCCGAACGGCCTTTCCGTGACCGCGCCGTCCGACTCCAACATGCACGGTGACTACATCAACCCGAACGTGCTCGTCGACTGGAACCTCGGCGCGGTCGACGCCAACGAGGACAGCCACACCATCGATATCGGTGCGATGACCCAGGGTGTCGCCCCGACCGTGTGACGCCGGCTTCTCCAACGGACGGGTGGTGCGAGGGGGCACCACCCGTCCGCTTTTCGGCTGCATCGGACTTCGCCGGACCGATTGGCTGTGGACGGCTCAGACGCCCAGCGGATGCCAGACCGTCTTGGCCTCCAGATAGCGTCGCAGCCGGGAAAGATCCGGTTCCGCAGTCCAATCGGGTTCGTCGTCCGCGACGGTGAGCACTCGCTTCACCGTACCGGCTGCTTCTTGGGCGAGCTGGACGCGTTCTTCCGGCGTGGCACCGGTGGGGTCGAGTGCGTTCACATCGCCGTGCGAGGCCAGCCACGGCCCGAGCTCCGACGCCCGGCCGGTGAGGATGTTCGCCACCCCACCCGGAACATCCGACGTCGCAAGCACTTCCGACAAGGTGATCGCCGGCAGCGGTCGGTCCGCGCTCGACACCACCACTGCCGTGGACCCGGTTGCCAGCACCGGCGCCAGCACGCTCACCAGTCCCAGCAACGACGACTTCTGCGGCGCCAGCACCCCCACCACCCCGGTCGGCTCCGGTACGGTGAACGAGAAGTACGGACCGGCGACCGGGTTGGCCGCGCCGAGCACAGACGCGATCTTGTCCGTCCACCCGGCGTACCAGACCCAACGGTCGATCGCCGCGTCCACTTGGGACTCGGCCCGTTTCGCGGACAGGCCCTCGGAAGCGGCGACCTCGGCGGTGAACTGGTCGCGGCGGCCTTCAAGCACCTCGGCTACGCGATAGAGCACCTGGCCCCGGTTGTACGCGGTCGCCGAGGACCAACCGGGGAACGCCTTGCGCGCGGCCACCACGGCCTCGCGGAGATCCTTCCGGGAGGCGTGCGCGGCATTGGCGAGGAACTTGCCCGCCGTGTCGGTCACCGGGTAAACCCGGCCGGACTCCGAACGCGGGAACTTCCCGCCCAGGTAGAGCTTGTACGTCTTCGCCACGGAAATCCTGGTGGACGCTGTCGAATCAGACACTGAGGTAGGCCTCCAAGCCGGTACGTCCGCCCTCCCGGCCGAACCCGGACTCCTGGTAACCGCCGAACGGTGCGGCGGGGTCGAAGCGGTTGAACGTGTTGGCCCAGACGACACCCGCCCGGAGCTGGTTCGCCATCCACAGGATGCGCGAGCCCTTTTCAGTCCAGATTCCGGCGGACAGCCCGTACGGGGTGTTGTTCGCCTTCGTGATCGCCTCCTCCGGCGTGCGGAAGGTGAGTACCGACAGCACCGGTCCGAAGATCTCTTCGCGCGCGATCCGCATCGACTGGTGCACGTCGGAGAACACCGTGGGAGCGAAGAAGAACCCGCGGTCGGGCACCGGACAGGGACTTGTCCAGCGTTGCGCGCCCTCCGCGTCACCGGACTCCACGAGACCGCGGATCTTGGCCAGCTGCTCGGCCGAGTTGATCGCGCCGATGTCGGTGTTCTTGTCAAGCGGATCACCCAGCCGCAGCGTGGAAACGCGATAACGCAGCTTCTCCAGCACTTCCTCGGCGATGGACTCCTGCACCAGCAGCCGGGACCCGGCGCAGCACACGTGCCCCTGGTTGAAGAAGATCCCGTTGACGATCCCCTCAACGGCCTGGTCCAGCGGTGCGTCGTCGAACACCACGTTCGCCGCCTTGCCGCCCAGCTCCAGGGTGAGCTTCTTGCGCGTGCCGGCCACCGTGCGCTGGATCAGCTTGCCGACCTCGGTGGAACCGGTGAACGCGATCTTGTCCACGTCCTCGTGTTCCACAATGGACGCACCGATGTCGCCGGCGCCGGGCAGGATGTTCACCACGCCCGCAGGCAGTTCGGCCTGCTGGCAGATCTCGCCGAACACCAATGCGGTGAGCGGCGTGGTCTCCGCTGGCTTGAGCACCACGGTGTTGCCGGTGGCCAGCGCGGGTGCGATCTTCCACGCCAGCATCAACAACGGGAAGTTCCACGGGATGACCTGGCCGGCGACACCCAGTGGTTTCGGATCCGGGCCGTAGCCTGCGTAGCCGAGTTTGTCGGCCCAGCCCGCGTGGTAAAAGAAGTGCGCGGCGGCGGTGGGCACGTCCGAATCGCGCGACTCCTTGATCGGCTTGCCGTTGTCCAGCGTCTCCAGCACGGCGAGTTCGCGGGAACGTTCCTGGATCAGCCGGGCGATGCGGAAGAGGTACTTGGCCCGTTCCACACCCGGCATCTTCGACCAGACGTCGGTGTAGGCGCGGCGGGCGGCCTTCACCGCAGTGTCCACATCGGATGCCGATGCGGTGCCGACCTCGGCGAGGATCTCCTCGGTGGCCGGGTTGAGCGTCTTGAGCGGCTCGCCCGACCCGTCCACGAATTCGCCGTCCACGAACGGTTTGTAGTGATCTTTGAGGTTGGCGATGGCGCGCGATTCGGGCGCGGGCGCGTATTCGAAGATGCCCATGTCAGTCCACCGTCACGTAGTCGGGGCCGCTGTAGTGACCGTCCACCTGGGTGCGGCGCTGCAGCAGCAGATCGTTGAGCAGGCTCGACGCACCGAACCGGAACAGTTCCGGCGTGAGCCACTGCTCGCCGGCCACCTCGTGCACGGCGACGAGATATTTGATGGCGTCCTTCGTGGTGCGGATCCCGCCTGCGGGCTTCACACCGCGCAGCTCGCCGGTCCGTGTGAACCAGTCGTGCACGGCCTGCAGCATCACGTGCGTGACCGGGAGCGTGGCGGCGGGGGACACCTTGCCGGTGGACGTCTTGATGAAATCGCCCCCGGCGAGGAGCGCGAGCCAGGAAGCGCGGCGCACGTTGTCGTATGTCGCCAGCTCGCCCGTTTCCAGGATCACCTTCAGATGCGTCTCGCCGCAGGCCGCCTTCACCGCCCGGATCTCTTCGAACACGTCCATGTACCGGCCTTCGAGGAACGCACCGCGATCGATCACCATGTCGACCTCGTGCGCACCCGCCTCCACCGCGAGTCGGGTGTCCGCCAGTTTCACCTCGCGACTCGTGCGCCCCGACGGGAAGCCGGTGGCCACGCTCGCCACGTGTACTGCACTTCCCGCGAGCGCCTCGACGGCCGTCTGGACCAGGTCCGGGTACACGCACAACGCGGCAACCCGGGGGCAGTCCTGCCGCTCCGGGTCAGGCCGCAACGCCTTCGCCGCGAGCGCGCGGACCTTCCCGCGGGTGTCGGCGCCTTCGAGCGTGGTCAGGTCGACCATCGATATGGCGGTGTCGATCGCCCATCGTTTGGCCTCCTTCTTGATGCTCCGGGTCCCGAGCCCCGCCGCGCGTTGCTCGACACCGACCTGATCGACACCGGGCAGCCCGTGCAGGAACCGCCGCAAGCTCGCGTCGTCGCGAGTCACGTCCGCCAGCGGTGCCGGGGTGTCCGGTGCCGCTGACGGGCTGGTGGTAGCTGTCATACCGCTGAGTGTAGGTCCGCCACGGGCCGTGCCGGGTTACTCACCGGAATCTGTGGATGACTGCGTGCTGGCGGCCGAGTTGTCCACAGATCGGCTTCGGCTCGTGCCGTCCGACCGCTGCGGTGGTAGACCGGAGTCATCAAAGCGCAAGGCGGAACAGCCGCTCCGTGGTTTTCGCGGTGTTCGGGCGTGGAGTGAACGCGCAGAACTCGTTGACCATCGGTACCTGTCGCAGGCCTGCCTGTTCGGCGTTCGCCGTCAGGTCGAGCGTGGCCAGCGTCGTCACCTGAAGCGGCCCGGTCTGTTCCTTGAAACTCAGGGTGTTGAAGCCCGGCACGTCCCCACCGTGGCCCCAGACCACGGTCGGTTTCCCGCACAGCGGGGTCAGGTCGACGCGCATCAGCCCGAGTCCGTAGTCGAAACCCTCGTCGAGGCCGGTGGGGGTGTCGACGCCGGGCACCGTCGTCTTCATCGCGTCGAGGAGCGCGGGCGGCAGCAGCCGTCCGCCGAGAAGGGCATCGAAGAAATGGTTGAGATCGGGACCGCTGGAGATCAGCTGCCCCGCACCGAGGTAGCGCGAATAGTTGTAGGTCGTTACGTCGGTGAGTGGGTGCGGCGCTGGGTAGGCCTGCTCGTAGCCGTGTGCCGCCGGCCTCGGTACGAACGGGAAGTCGCCCGGCAGCAACGTGTCGCGCAGTCCGAGCGGCCGAGCGATCCGCTCGTCGAGCACGCGTGCGAGCGGCTTGCCGGTCATGTGTTCCACCAGCAGGCCGAGGATGTTGTAGCCGGTGTTGGAGTACGACCATCCGGTGCCCGGCGCGAAGAGCAGCGGTTGCGTTGTGCTGAGCTGAACGGCACGCCTGCCGTCGAAGTGCACGAACCGTTCGGTGGCGAGCTCTTCGTTCGTGGCCCAGGTGTACTCGAGCGGCAGATCACGCGGCACGCCGGCAGTGTGCTGCAGCAGCTGGTGGACAGTGATCGGTTCCGGATAAGGGAGCAGGCCGGGCAGCCGGTCCTGGATCACGTCATCGAGCCCCAGCTTGTGCTCGGCCACGAGCTGCAGCACCAGGGTCGCGGTGAACGTCTTCGACACGCTGCCCACCCGGAACTGCCCGGAGGGATCGGGTTTTCCCGGCCGGTCGAGCACCTGGCGGCCCGCCGAGCCGCGCCAGTCCGGGGCGACCGCGGTCATCCCGGGGATGTCGGCGGCCGCCGCGGCGTCGAGCGAAGCCTGGCGGCGGTCCGGCGCAGCCTGTGCCGGGGCGCCGGTGACGAGTGCGGTACCGGTGAGCAGGCACAGCACAACACGGACGAGACGCATGTGGATCCCCCAGTGCTCCGGCTCCGGCTCCGTCGGCCGGGCTCACCTCGGTCGTACCGGGGCGAGCGACGAGGGGCAAGTCGATGCTCCGCGCGACGGCGGGCGTCAGGACTCGATCTGCGGGGCGTCCCGGGATCCGGCTGGCTTCCGGTAAACGACAACGCCACCCCAGAATCCGAGGCCGTTGATGGTCACCGTCGGCGCGGTTGGCGGCGCGGGCGGCGCCCCCGACTTGTCCTCCAGCAGGAAACCGCCCATCAGGCCGATACCGGTCACCTCCACGTTGATGTCGTCGGGCACGGTGATCTCGATGCCGCCCATGATCGCGACGGCGGTGATCGTGGATTGCTTTTCCGCAAAGCGTGCGCTGCGCAGGTCGACCTGCGCGCCACCCCAGAACGCGACGCTGGTGTGCTGCCGCGGCAGCACCCAGCTGCCGTTGCGCACGGCTCCGGACATGATCCCGATCGACAGATTCGAGCCGGGGTGCCCGCCCACGCGATTGTCCGGCAGCCCGAGCGCCCGGCTGGTCGCCGGTTGCAGTGCGGTCGACGGGGTGCCGGCGGCCCCGGGCAGGTCGGCCGTCACCGGCTTGAGATCGCCGAATGTCTTGGCCGCGTAGACGGTGGAGAGCCGTTCCTCCAGCTCGTTGATCGTGATGCGGCCTTCGGACAGCGCCTGGTGCAGCACTTGCGCGACCTGTTCGCGGTCGGCGTCCGAAATCCGCATTTGGTCCGGGCCCGGAATGGCTGGATCTTCACTCACCCGGGGCAGCCTAGCCCGACCGCGGACAGTCTGGGGTCCAACGAACGACGGATAGGGGCCATAATGTCCCGATGGCATCCGCGTTGGCAGGGACGCTTGTCTTGCCCGACGGCGCCGAGGTGCGCCCGCGCGGCCTCGGACGGCCCAAACCGGACGGTCCCGACCCGGACTTTGGCCTGTATCTGGGCTCGCGGCGACTGCGCGCGAAGTACGACTCGACCCTTGACTGGGACCGCGAGTGGATCCGGTGGCCCGACTTCCTGCTGCCGCTCGACTGGACCGCCGCCAGGCGTGACATCGAGGCGCTGCACGCGCGCGCCTCCGCAGGTGAGGCCGTGGAGGTGGCCTGCCACGGCGGCGTCGGCCGCACCGGCACGGTGCTCGCCTGCCTGGCGACGTTGGGTGGATTGGGGCCGGAGGAGGCCGTGGTGTGGGTCCGCGAGAACCACCACAAACACGCGGTCGAAACACCCTGGCAACGGCGCTGGGTCCGCTGGTTCGCGGACGCCGGCGTGAGGAATTGACTGGCACATTCCCGCCGAGTCTCGGCCGGACTTCGGGTCTGGGCCCGATCCGGACGGGCTGTGTGCGGCTGGAGGGAGCCGGGCCGGGGTCACCTGGGTACGCGGTAGTGGTCCCGGGCTGCGGCGGTAGGCCGAGTCGTCGATGAGCTGAGTGGTCGGTGGTGGGCCTGTGGCTGCAGGGGCGCCGGACCGGCGGTTGCGGCGGTGGCCTGTGGTTTGGCTGTGCTCGCTGGCAGCGGGTTGAGTTCGGCGGTGATGACCGGGCTTTGCGGCGGGTGGGTCGAGGTTGCTCGATGGTCCAGAACGGAGGTGGTGTCAGTCGAGGCGGACGCGGGCTTGATGTGGGCAGTGCGGCATGACGCGGGGGCGGGCGAGTGACGACGTCGGCGTGGTGTGCCAGCTAAGTTGTGCGGCATGGATGTGCACGTCGTCGACCACCCGCTGGCCAAGGCCCGGCTTTCCACGATGCGTGACGCGCGGACGGACAGTGCGGCATTCCGGGCCGCGCTGCACGAATTGACCGTGATGCTCGTGTACGAGGCCACGCGGGACGCCCCGGTGCGCATCGAGCGCATCCACACGCCGGTCGCGCGGACCGATGCCTATCGGCTGGCCAGTCCGCCGCTGCTGGTGCCGGTGTTGCGCGCCGGTCTCGGGATGGCCGACCAGGCGCACAAGCTGATCCCGGATGCGCAGATGGGCTTCGTCGGCCTCGCGCGCGACGAGGAGACGCTCAAGCCGACGCCGTATCTGGAGTCGTTGCCCGAGACGCTCGCGGACCGGCCGGTGCTGGTGCTCGACCCGATGCTGGCCACCGGCGGGTCCATGGAGTACACGATCCGCCTGCTCACCGACCGCGGTGCCACGGACGTCACCGCGATCTGTGCGCTGGCGGCTCCGGAAGGGCTCGAGCACCTCGAGCGGACCGGGCTGCCCGTGCGAGTGGTCACCGCGAGTATCGACGAACGCCTCAACGACTCCGGATTCATTGTCCCCGGCCTCGGCGACGCGGGTGATCGGCAGTACGGAGCAGTCTGACCCGGCCGGCGCGAAGGGTCCCTGGGCTGCGGTCGGAGACCGACCGTCGCTGGGCGCTGGTGCGCGGCTTGAGGCTGGTGCCTGGCCGGTTGGCGCCGATCCGCGGCGTGAGGCTGAGGCTGGTCGGTTGGTGCGGTGGGCACCCGTACGCCGGCTTGAGGCCGGGCTGTTGGCGCGCCGGGTGTGCGTTCGACGCTGTCCGGTTCGCTCGCTGGGTGGCGGCTGACCGGTTGACGGATTGGGTGGGCGGCTCGGGGCTGGCTGGCGCGCTGGGTTTGCAGCTTGAGGCAGTGCGCTGGGGGCTGGCGCGTGGCTTGAGGCTGATCGGCTGGAGCGCCGGTGCCGGTATCAGTGCCGGCGCCGGTGCGGGGCTTGAGGTTGGGCGCTGGCGTTGGGGGTGGTGCGTGGCTTGAGGGCTGGGAGGCGGGGCGCGGGCGGCGTGAACCTGGTCGGCTGACGTGGTGTGGCGGTGCACGTCTTGAGGCTGGGCGGCTTGGGTGGTGGGGCTTGCCGCGGGGGCGGCTGGGGGTGGGAGAGGTGGGTTTGTCTGCTGGGATCGGCGGCCGCCGCAGGGGTCGCTTCGGCGGGGGTCGCGGGGGCTGCTGTGGGGTTCAGCTCGGGTCTGGGCCGGCGGGGGTTTCCCGTGGGTTTCGGAGCCAGCTGGAAGCGTTGGCCCACAAGGCTTTCTCGTACGAATCGGGCATGCTGTACCCGGGCGGCAGGCTGCCGGACAGTTCCAGGGACACCAGGCCGTGTACGAGTCCCCATGAGCTGATTGTGATCACTTCGGGGGCGACGTCGGCGAATTGACCTGACGCCACGCCGTCGTGGACGATTCGGCCCAGTGGTTCCAGGGTGGCGAGGGCCAGGCGTTCGGCTTCGGCGTTCGGTTCGAAGCCGGGTATCGAGCGGGTGAACATGATCGCGTACAGGTGGGGGTCGGCGAGCGCGCTTTCGCGGTAGGCGGCGCCGAGGTGCACGAGGTCCGTGACTGCGTCCCCGGTGCGTGGGACGGCTGCCAGGCGCGCGCCGAATCGGCGGAAGCCTTCGACGTACAGGGCGTTGACCAGGTCGGGTTTACTGCCGAAAAGGGAGTAGACCGCGGTGGTGGAGGTGCCGGCGTCCGCGGCGAGTTTTCGCAGGGACAGCGCCTTGGGGCCCTCGCTGGAGATCAGTTCGCCTGCCCGGTCGAGCAGTTTCAGCCGGAGCGTCTCGTCGTGGGTACGGGGCCGGGGCA
This sequence comes from Amycolatopsis ultiminotia, assembly GCF_039536925.1. Taxonomy (NCBI): domain Bacteria; kingdom Bacillati; phylum Actinomycetota; class Actinomycetes; order Pseudonocardiales; family Pseudonocardiaceae; genus Amycolatopsis; species Amycolatopsis ultiminotia. Next base: position 276,450 of record NZ_BAAAZN010000004.1, read on the forward strand.
CAGGACGAGCGTAACGCAACGTTGTTATAAAACGCGACTCCGCAGCGGCTGCCACTGCGAGCGGGGAGGTTCTCCTGGGATTCGGGCGACCGAGCCAGGTGACGGGACAGCGGAAAGGCTCAGGCTGAGCTGGGTGATCGTCTGCGGACCGGACAAAACTGGCGGGTCACCCACTGTGGCGGAGACGGATTCGGGGATTTGACCTGGAGTGCGCTCCAGGTCGTACTGTCGGGCGCATGAGCTACTCGATAGCGGAAGCCGCACGACGTAGCGGCCTGTCGATCGACACCCTTCGGTACTACGAGCGGATCAAGCTGCTCGATCCGCCGGCGCGGGACTCCGCGGGGCGGCGTGCGTACTCCGACGACGATCTCACCTGGCTCGGGTTCCTCACCAAGCTTCGGCTCACCGGCATGCCGATCAAGAGCATGCGCGAGTACGCCTCGCTGCGCAATCACGGCGCCGCGAGCGCCGGGCGGCGCAAGGCGATTCTCGTGGAGCAGCGCAAGTCGGTGGCGGCGCGGATTGCCGAGTTGCAGGGGTGCATGGACATTCTGGATTACAAGATCAGCAACTACGACCAGATCGAGCGCAAGGCCTTCGGGCAGGCGCCGGCGTTGGAGGAGATCTCTGCGTGATCGCCACGAGGAAGCTCGGCGAGCTGGAAGTCGGCGCCCAGGGCCTTGGCTGCATGGGCATGAGCCAGGCGTACGGGGTGCGCGACAACGACGAGGAGTCGATCGCCACCGTGCATCGCGCGCTGGAGCTGGGGGTCACCCTCCTCGACACGGCCAATGTGTACGGCGCGGGCGAGAACGAGAAGCTGGTCGGCCGCGCAATCGCGGGACGTCGTGACGAGGTGGTGCTGGCCACCAAGTTCGGCATCGTCTGGACCGACGATGGCATGACCGCGCGCGGCGACGCGGCATATGTGAAGCAATCCTGCGACGAATCGCTGCAACGGCTCGGCGTCGACCACATCGACCTCTACTACCAGCACCGGGTCGATCAGACTGTTCCGGTCGAGGAAACCTGGGCCGCGCTCGCCGAGCTCGTGCAGGCCGGGAAGATCCGGTACGCGGGTATTTCCGAGGCCGGGGCCGAAACGATCCGGCGTGCGCACGCCGTGCACCCGGTCACCGCGTTGCAGAGCGAATGGTCGTTGTGGACGCGGGGGATCGAGGACGAAATCCTGGGCACCTGCCGGGAACTCGGTATCGGTCTCGTGCCGTTTTCGCCACTCGGCCGGGGTTTCCTGACCGGCGCGGTCACCTCGACGAAGGATCTCCCGGACGACGACGTACGCCGCAACATGCCGCGGTTCGCCGATGGCAACCTCGAACGGAACCTGGCAATCGTGGACGCGCTGCGCAACCTGGCCGCGGAAAAGGGAGTGACCGCCGGGCAGCTGGCACTCGCGTGGGTCCAGGCGAAGGGTGACGACGTCGTGCCGATCCCGGGCACGAAGCGGCGCAAGTACTTGACGGAAAACGTCGCCGCCGCGGAACTGGAACTGTCCGAAGAGGACATTGCCGCGATCGAGCAGGTCGCCCCGGCGGACGCGGTCGCCGGAGCCCGCTACCCGGAGGCGCTCGCCCGAGCAGCCGAGAAGTAGACGATCACGGGGCCGGCGGGGTGCCCGCTTGACGGTTGACGAGTGGGTGACCCGCCGGTCCTGGTGGTGAGGTGCTGGTTGTGGGTGGGTAGGTGACCCGCCGGTCCCGGTGGTGAGGTGCCCGGCTGTTGGTGGGCTGGTGGTTGTGGCGGTGAGGCGCCGGTGGCCGGGCTGTTGGTGGGTAGGTGACTGGTGGTTGTGGCGGTGAGGTGCGGGTTGGTAGGTCGGTGGTGGCAGTGCTGAGCTGCGGGCTGTTGGTGGATGGGCGGTCAGTGGTTGTGGTGGTGAGGTGTCGGTGGCCGGGACGTTGGTGGGTTGGCGCCCGGTGTGAGGTGCGGGTTGTCGATCTATTGGTGGGCAGTTGATTACTGACCCGTGGCGATGTGTCGGCCGGTGGGTGTGGGTGAGTGCTGAGTTGTGTCGGGCGGTTGGCTGCCGGTTGGTCGAAGAGTGGTGGTTGGGGCTTTCGGTGAGTCGCTGATTCGTTCGCGAGTGGGGAGTGGCTGGCCGGGTGCCGAGTGGGGCTGCTGGCGGGTTGCGGAGTAGGCGACCGCTGAGTCTGTTTGTGGGTGGGGCTTTCGGTGCGTGGCGAGTCGGTGGCTGCTGGCCTCTTGGCGGGTGGCAGAGGTCGGTGGGCGATCGGGGTCGTTGGCCGGTGTCGGGGAGGTCGGTGGTTGCCGGGGTGGTCGGGTGGTGGCGGTGCAGAACATTCGGCGGTGGGCTCGTGGGTGTGGTCTGACGTTGTGTGGTCTGACGTTGTCGGCCGGCGGTGCTGGTTGGCTGGTGTCGGCGGGAGAGCGGGCGGGTTGCATTCGGCACAACTCTGTCGGTCAGTCCGGGCAAGGCGTGCGTATCTGCCTGTGGACCTGCACTTATCCGCCTCGTATGTCCTTGAACGACCAGGCCGGGGATGGCGCGTTCTGAGGGTTTTCTGAGATCTGCGGGCGAAGCTCGTCTCGGTAAACCAAGCGTGGTCTTGCGGGGAGGTCGGTGTGATGGCGGAGGTGCTGGAGTACCTGGTGGTGGGCTCGGGGCCGGCGGGGTTGCAGCTGGGGCGGCAGCTCGGCGCGGCCGGGCGGAACTACCTGGTGCTCGAAAGCGGGGACGCGCCGGCCGCGTTCTTCAGCCGGTTCCCGCGGCACCGGACGCTCATCTCGGTCAACAAGAAGCACACCGGCTGGACCGATCCCGAGCTGAACCTGCGGATGGACTGGAATTCGCTGCTCGACGACGGGCCCGATCCGCTGTTGTTCACCGACTACAGCGCCGAGCTGTTTCCGCCGGCGGAGGCTTTTCTGCGTTACACCGCGGATTACGCGGCGAAGCATCAGGTCCGCATCCGCTACGGCACCCGGGTTACCCGGATCGCCCGGGACGGGGGCATCTTCGTGCTCACCGATGCGGACGGTGGCAGTTACCGGTCGCAGCGGCTGATCATGGCGACCGGTGTGTCCAAATCGTACGTCCCGGACGTGCCGGGGATGGAGCTGGTCGACCAGTACGCAGACTTCGATCCCGATCCGGAGCCGTTCACGAACCAGCGCGTTTTGATCCTCGGCAAGGGAAACTCCGCCTTCGAAACCGCCGACAGCCTCAATGCCCACGCGGCCGTGCTGCACGTCGCCGGACCGCGGCCGGTCAAACTCGCCTGGCGCACGCATTTCGTGGGGCACCTGCGTGCCTACAACGCCGGGGTGCTCGATATGTACCAGCTCAAACTGCAGCACGCGATCCTCGACGGGGACGTTCGCGAGATCACCAAAAGCGACGACGGCTACCACGTGAAGTTCGCCTTCTTCCGTGCCGACGAGGTGATCAAGGAACTGCGCTACGACCGCGTCATCGCGTGCACCGGATTTCGCTTCGACGCCTCGATCTTCGACGAGGAATGCCGTCCGGAGATGGCGATCAACGGCCGGTTCCCCGCGCAGACCTCGTCGTGGGAATCGGTGAACGTGCCGGGACTCTACTTCGCCGGAACGATCACTCAGGTTCGTGATTTCAAGCAGGCGACCAGTGCGTTCATTCACGGATTCCGCTACGGTGTCAGAGCGCTTTCAAAGGTGCTCGATGAGCGTTACCACGGGATCGAATGGCCGCACACATCTGTGCCGGCGGAGACCGCCGAACTCGTCAACGCGGTGATCGGCCGGATCAACCGAACCTCCGCGCTGTACCAGCAATTCGGCTTTCTCGCGGACGTACTGACCGTGGACGGCGGGCAGGCCCGGTACTACGAGGAGATGCCGGTCGGCCGGTTCGAGGAATCGCCGCTTCGGCAGCGGGAGAACGCCTTTGTGATCACCCTCGACTACGGTCCGGACCACGACAAGGTCGACCCGTTCGACTTCACGGTCAAGCGTGCGAGCCAGGATGTCGCGAACGATTCCGGAGAAGGGCACTATCTGCACCCGATCGTCCGGCACTATCGCAACGGCGAATTGGCTGCCACGCACCACGTCACCGAGAATCTCGAGAACGAGTGGAACCGGGACGTGCACATCGAGGCGCTGACCAAGTTCTTCGAACAGCAGCTCTGACATGCGTACGATCGTGGAGATCGAAGCGGCGGCACGAAAGCGGCTCGCCCCGGCGCACTACGACTTCTACGCCGGTGGCGCGGATGCGGAAGAAACACTGCGGGCCAACGAGGAGGCGTTCCGTCGCCGGGTATTGGTGCCGCGGGTGCTTCGCGGCGTGAGTGAACGCGACCTTTCCGTGCAGCTCGCCGGTTCGCCGTTGTCGATGCCGGTTCTCGTTTCTCCGACGGCGTTCCACCGCTTGGCGCATCCCGAAGGTGAGGTGGCGACGGCCCGTGCGGTCGCTCGGGCGGGCACGGTTCTGGTGGTGAGCATGGGCGCGACCACGGCGATCGAGGACATCGCCGCCGCGGCGAGGGCGGCGTGGACGGAGAACGCGGCAGAGGAGGACGCCGCGGCGAGGGCGGCCGCGAAGGGGGAAGCGGCGGCGAGAGAGGCTGCGGCGGGAGAAGCGGCGGTGCGAATTGCGGCGGACGGGGAAGCCGCGAGGGGGGAAGCGGCGATGAGGGCGGCCGCGAAGGGGGAAGCGGCGGCGAGAGAGGCTGCGGCAGGAGACGGGCAAGCCGCGAGGGGGGAAGCGGCGGCGAGAGAGGCTGCGGCAGGAGACGGGCAAGCCGCGAAGGGGGAAGCGGCGGCCAGAGATGCTGCGGCGGGAGGGGGCACGGCGGGAGAAGCTGCAGCGGGAGGAGTCACGGCGGGGGCGGTTGCGGTGAGTGAAGGGGTGGCTGCCGGGGCGCCGGCGTTGTGGTTTCAGCTGTACCCGCAGCCGGACCGGGGATTCACCGAGGCGGTGCTCCGTCGGGTCGAGCGGGCGGGGGTTGCCGCGCTGGTCGTGACTGTCGATTCCGCGGTCTACGGTCAGCGGGAACGTGATCACCGTAACGGTTTTCACGACCTTCCGCCGCATTTGGCCGTCGAGAACATGCGCGATCACACCGGGCGGGTGCGTGACATCGCGATGCCTGCAGCGCTGAGCTGGGCGGACGTCGAGTGGTTGCGGGCGGCCACGACGTTGCCGATCTTCCTGAAGGGGATTCTGCATCCGGCGGACGCCAGGCGGGCGGTCCGGGCGGGTGTGTCCGGGCTGGTGGTGTCCAACCACGGCGGACGGCAACTCGATTCGGCGATCTCCACTGTGGACGCACTGCCCGCGGTGGCGTCTGCTGTGGACGGTGCGATTCCGTTGATCCTCGACGGCGGTGTGCGCTGTGGGACCGATGTGGTGAAAGCGCTCGCACTCGGGGCGAGTGCGGTGGGGATCGGCAGGCCGGTGCTGTGGGGGCTCGCCGCGGCCGGCTCGGAAGGAGTGACCGAAGTGCTGGAACGGTTGCGTTCGGAAGTCGATCGTGCGCTCGCGTTGTGCGGTGCGGTGAACCCCGCCGGGCTGACCGCGGATCTGGTCCGATGAAACGGCTCGTGCTGCTCGCGCTGGCCGGTCTCGTGACGACGCTGCCGAAATGGCTGCCGTCCCGGGTGGTCGCGGTGCGGATGAAGATCTTCGCCCTCGTCAACGGCGACGAGGGCATGGTGGTGCCGGTCGAGGACTTCCGCCAGGTGTACGCCCATCCGGCGGCGGATGGCCGCAGCAAGGGCGCCGCGCTCTCCGACCTCTTCTGGTACTGGCTCGCGCCAGGGCCGCAGGTGCACCAGGAACATCTGGAACCCGGCCCGCGCTACGACGAAGTCGCCAAGACCACCCGGCACATCCTCGTGAAGACGAAGGGCGAGTCCGAGGAGCTGACCCGCCGGGTCGCCACGCGGGTCCTCGACGAGCTGGACATCGGGTCCGGCAGGCTGATCCGGCTGCGTGACGAGATGATGCCGATCTGGGCGGAGCTGTACTACGAGCTGGTGTTCGGCGAACCGTGCCCGCGCGAGGCACGTGAGCTCATCGTGGGGCACGCCGACGACGTCGTCTCCGCGCTGAAGTGCGTCCGGCCGCGCAACATGCGCCGGCGCGCCCGGCTCACCGCGTACCTGCGGCGCAGGCTCGATGACGTGCCGCACCCGCTGCCGTCCCGGCTGACCCGCGAGGAGCAGGCCTTCTACCTGCAGGGCACGTTCTTCAACACCGCCGTGGTGCAGATGTCCGAGGCGATGGCGCACCTGCTGATGATCATCGCCGAGCACCCCGAGGTGCAGCGCAGGCTTACCGAGCATCCGGACGACGACGCGTACCTGGATCGCGTGCTGGACGAGGCGCTGCGCACCTATCCGTTGTTCGGGATCGCGCATCGGATCGCGACCGGCGACATCGAGCTGGCCGACCGGACCGTCGAGGCGGGCACCGTGCTGTTGTTCAGTTATCCCGATTTCCACCACACCGGATTCGAGCGGCCCACGGAGTTCGAACCGGCCCGATGGGAGGCAGGCTGTCCGGCGCACGGCCGCAAGGAGGCGAACTTCCTGCCGTTCGGCGTGGCACAGAACCGGCCGTGCCCGGCGCGCGGACTGGCTCCGGTGACCATGCGGGTGGTCACCAGGGAGTTCCTGCGCCGGTTCACGCTGGCAACGAGTGCCGCGCACACCCGCTCGATTCCCAACCGTGGCCCGGTTTTCCTCACCCCGCGCCGGTCCCGGCGCGAGGTCGGCGGCGTGCTGGCCTACCTCGCGGTGCGGGACCGATGGGAAGACGTGTGGCGCAGCCTCGCACAACTGGTGTTCGGCACCTTCATGGTCCTCGACGCCCGGCGGCAACGGTTGTGCATCAAGTACTTCGAGACCCACGACCTCGGCGGAGGCAGGAAATGAGCCCAACCCAGGCGGCACCGGCGTTCTTCCTCGCGGTGGTGGTGATCCTCGTGGTCTGCCGGCTGGTGTGCGCACTGGCCGTGCGGCTCGGCCAGCCACCGGTGGTGGGGGAGATGATCTCGGGTGTGCTGCTCGGCCCTTCGCTGCTCGGGCTGCTGCTGCCGGGGGTGCAGGAGGCGCTCTTCCCGGACGAGGTGCGCACCCTGCTCTACCTCGGCGGCCAGATCGGGCTCGTGATCTACATGTTCGGCGCCGGGTACGAATTCCGGATGGGTGCGTTGCGGGACGGGCGCAAGACGGTCGCCGCGGTGTCCGCCGCGGGTACGGTCGTCCCGCTTGCCCTCGGCGTCGCGGTCGCGATTCTCGGCGGGACTTGGGTCGGCATCCTCAAACCCGGGGTCTCCCCGGCGGTCTCCGCTGCGTTCGTGGGGGTCGCGCTCGCCATCACGGCGTTCCCGATGCTCGCCCGGATCATCACCGAACGCGGATTGGGCGGGACGCGGTTCGGTTCGCTCGCGCTCGCCTGCGGTGCGCTCGACGACGTGCTTGCGTGGATCCTGCTGGCCGTGGTGCTCGGGATGCACGCGGGTTCGGCGGGCCCGATCGCGCTCGCGGTGGGTGGTGCGGTGCTGTTCGTGTTGCTGGTGTGGCTCGTGGTGCGGCGGATTCTCGTGCACGCCCTGCGCAGCCCGCGGCTCTCGGACGACCACCGGCTGCTGGTGACCGCGATGATCCTGTTCGCGGCCGCGTGGTTCACCGACGTGGTGGGGCTGTACGCGGTGTTCGGTGCGTTCGTGATCGGGTTGGCGTTCCCGCGTGGCGCGGCAGCGGACGCGGTGCTCGCGCGGATCATGCCGATCGGGCGGGTGGTGTTTTTGCCGCTGTTTTTCACCTATTCCGGCCTCAACACCCGGTTCGCGCTGCTCGCCGACCCGAACCTGCTGCTGTTCGCGCTGGTGTGCGTGGTGGTCGCGGTGGCGGGCAAGCTGGGTGCTTCGTGGGGTGCGGCGCGGCTGGCGGGGGAGCCGGCGCCGGTCGCGGTGCGGATCGGCGTGCTCGTGAACGCCCGCGGGCTGATGCAGCTGATCGCGCTGAACGTCGGGCTCGCCGCCGGCATCGTGTCGCCCGCGTTGTTCACCGTGCTGGTGCTCGTCGCGCTGGTGACCACGGTGATGACCGCACCGGTGCTCAGTCTGCTCGATCGGCGCGACGCCCGTCGCTACGCCGGCCGGGACCTGCCCGAATTTCTCCTGAGTACGGGGACCTGAGTACTTACCTACGAAAGTTGAGGGCTCAAGTGGCCGGATCACTGCAAGTATGAAGCCGTGCACGAAGAGGCAGGAATCCGGGCGGTCACCCGGGTGCTCCTGGTCGAGGACGATCGCGACCTCGCCGGGATGCTCGCCGAGCTGCTCGCCGGAGAAGGTTACGAGACCGACCTGGCCCACGACGGTCAGCGCGGCCTGCACCTCGGGCTCACCGGGCGGTACGACGTGCTGATCCTGGACCGCAGGCTGCCGGTGGTGGACGGCCTGTCGGTGCTGGCGCAGCTGCGCCGCCGCGCGTTGTCCGCCCGCGTGCTGGTGCTCTCCGCGCTCGGTGAGCTGACCGATCGGGTGCAGGGCCTTGATGCCGGAGCCGACGACTACCTGGTCAAGCCGTTCGAGACCGACGAACTGCTCGCCAGGGTGCGTGCGCTGTGCCGCCGTGATCTGGAACAGGCCGAGAGCCTGCCGCTCGGGACCGCCGCACTGGACCTGTTGCGGCACGAGGTGGTGCTGCCGCGTGGCGAACGCGTGACCCTGTCCGGACGCGAGTTCGAGTTGCTGCGCACGCTCGCGCAACGGCCGAAGGCGATCCACCCGCGGGCTTCGCTGCGCGCGGGCGTGTTCACCGAATCCGCCGCGGAGTCTATTGTGGACACCTATGTCTACTACCTGCGGCGGAAGCTGGGGCGAAGCGTGGTGAAGACCGTGCACGGGCTGGGTTACCAGATCGGGGCGGTGTGACCACGGTCGTCGATGCGGAGACGCGGGCGCTGCGGCGGGCGCGGCGGACCATCGCGGGCCAGATCGCGGTGGCGATCACGCTCGTGGTGCTCGTGGCGGGCGCGATCTCGTACTGGGTCCTGCTGCGCGGGCAGGAATCCGAGGTCGACCGCCAGCTCGACTACACGCTCGGCAGGGGACTGGACGAAACGCCGCCCGGCTGCGTCTGGCTGGTCACCCCGCAGGGGCACGTCCCGGCCGGGCCACTGCCGTTCACGCTCCCGTCGCCGCCGCCGGTACCGCACGACGGCGACGTGGTCACCGAGGAACACACCCTGGACGGGATGGTCTACACCATTCGCACGGTCAACCGGGGCGGCCAGGTCTGGCAGGCGTTCTTCGAGCAGCGCTACCTGATCGCCGACCGGCACCAGCTGCTCTTCGGCCTCGGCGTGGCGGAACTGGTGGTGCTCGCCGTCGCGGTGGTCAGCGGATATCTGCTGGCGAGCCGGGCGATCCGGCCGCTGGGCGAGGCGTTGCGCAGGCAGCGTGCCTTCGTCGCCGACGCATCGCACGAGCTGCGCGCACCGCTGACCCGGCTGCACACCAGGACTCAGCTGCTCGCCCGTCGTGGCCGCGCGGCCACGGCTGATCTGGACGCCCTCGTCGCAGGTACTCGTGAGATGAGCGACCTGGTGGACGATCTGCTGTTGTCCGCGCAGGCCGGTCACGAACGGCCGCAGCTGGTGCCGGTGCCGCTCGCCCAGCTGGCGGCACAGGCGGTGGAAGCGGAATCGGTCCGCGCGAGCGACCGGCGGGTGGATCTGCGGCTGTGCCGTTCGCCGGGGCTGGAGGACATCGTCCCCGGCGTACCGACCGCGTTGCGACGGGTGTTGTCCGCGTTGCTGGACAACGCACTCGGACACACCCCGCCGGGCGGTTCGATCGAGGTGAGCCTGCTGAACCCGGACCCACGGCACGTCGAACTCCGCGTGTGCGACACCGGCGCGGGCTTCCCCTCGCAGAACGTCGAGCGGCTCTTCGAACGCTTCGCGCACGGTACGAACGGCGAAGGCCGCCGCTTCGGCCTCGGACTGGCACTGGTGCAGGAGGTCGTGACCGGCCACGGCGGCACCATCGCGGCCACCGGCAGCCCCGGCTCGGGGGCGACCTTCACGCTGCGCTTCCTCCGCGCCTAAGGGATGTCGCGGTCAGATACCGCGAAGGATGTTGTGCGGGTTGGGCGATTCCTATGCCCGGCCCGTGCCTGCCGCTCTCTTGCGCCGGCTGATCGGGTTTCGGGTGCGGGAGCACGAATAAGACGGCGTGCTGTGGCTGTGCGCACCGAGGTGCACTGATTGGTCACGTGCCCGACCACGCGAAGGTTTCGTGACAGCGTTTTAAAACACTGTTACAGTTGTGTTCGTTCCCGAACGAGGAGGCGAACCATGCACGGTCCCGTTCAGTTGTTCACTGTCATCGCGCTCGTCTCGCTGCCCACCGTGATGTACGGCGGATACGCGTTGGGCGGTGTGCTGCGCCGTCAGCAGCTGAGCGAGAAACAGCGGGGTCTGTTCCGTGCCGGGCACGCGCACGCGGGGGTGCTGCTCGTGCTGGTGCTCGCCGCGATGCAGGCTCTCGACCACGGCGGTCTGTCGGACACCGCGCGGTGGCTCGTCTGCTTCCTGCTGCTGTTCGGCGTGCTCGCGCAGTCCGGCGGCTTCTTCCTGGCGATGCTGCGCACCCGGCTCGGCATGAGCGTCACCACCGGTGGCGCGGTGCTGCTCGGCGCGGCGATGCTGCTCACCGCCTACGGCGTCGCGTTCCCCTGACGAACGGGTGCGAACCGGGTCGTTAAGCTTGATGACGTGCCTGAATACCTGTCGACCGCGCCTGTCAAGGGGACCCGAGACTTCCTCCCCGCCGAGATGTCCGTCCGTACGCAGGTGTTCGGCCATCTCTACGACGTGCTCGAGCGCTACGGCTTCCTCCGCTACGACGGTCCGGTGCTGGAACCTGCCGAGATCTACGAGCGGAAATCCGGGCAGGAGATCGCCGATCAGCAGCTCTACACACTCACCACGCGGGGCGGCGAACGGCTGGCGTTGCGCCCGGAGATGACGCCTTCGGTGGCCCGGATGATCGCCGGGCACGCGAAGTCGCTGTCGTTCCCGGTGCGCTGGTACAGCCACCCCAACTGCCACCGGTACGAACGCCCGCAGCGTGGCCGCGTCCGTGAGCACTGGCAGATCAACGCGGACATCTTCGGTTCGGAAAGCGCGAACTGCGAGATCGAGATGTTCGAGCTGATTCACGACCTGATGGGTGCGCTCGGCGCGACGCCGGACAAGTTCGCGGTGCGGGTCAACGACCGGAACCTGCTCGCCTCGGCGCTGACCGACGTGGCCGGGATTTCCGCGGAACTGCTGCCGCAGGTGTTCGCGCTCGTCGACCGCTGGGAGAAGACGGCGCCGGATGAACTCGCCGCCGCGGCCGCGGAGATCGGGCTGGCGGACAAGGAGTTCGAGAAGCTGTCCGAGACCCTCGGTGCCGGTGCTGCGTTGCTGGACGAGCTGCCCGCCGAGGTCAAGGCGGAGTCGAACCTGGTGAAGGTGCTCTCCAGCAGTGCCGCGAGCCTCGTCCGCTACGAACCGCTCATCGTGCGCGGGCTGGCGTACTACACCTCCACCGTGTTCGAGGTCTTCGACACCTCGCCGAGGAACCGCCGAGCACTGTTCGGCGGCGGCCGCTACAGCGATCTCGCCTCCCTGTTCACCAAGGAGCGGATTCCCGGCATCGGCTTCGGCATGGGTGACGTCACGCTGATGGACTTCCTCGAAACGCACGGTCTGACGCCGGCCCCGCGCAGCGAGGTCGACGTGATGGTCATCCCGGTTGTCGAGGAGCTGGCCGACCCGGCCCGTCAGGTTGCCGCGTCGTTGCGGAAGGCGGGGCTGCGCACCGCGACGCCGCTCGAACCGCGCAAGCTCGGCAAGGAACTGACCCGCGCGGACAAGGCGGGTGCGGTCGCGGTGGTCATCGTCGGCGAGGAGGACTGGGCGGCCGGTGCGGTCACCGTGCGCAGCCTCGCCACCCGGGAACAGCAGCAGGTTTCGCTGGCGAACGTGCCTGCCGAAGTGGCGGCGCTGATCACCCCGTCGTGACGGCGGCGGACGCTGATCATCCCGCGGGGACCGTGGCCCATCCGGACACGAGTTCGGCAACCCGGGCCGGGTGGCTCGCGAACGGCGAGTGCCCGGCCCCGGAGATGACGGCCACCCGTGCGCCCGCCGCGGCGTAGCGGGAGGCGGTGGAAACCGGGTCGTAGAGCCGATCCCGGCTGCCCAGGAGCACCAGTGCGGGCAGGCCGAGGTCGCGCAGCTGCCCGTCGAGCGGGCGTGCCTCGAGCAGTTTTCGCCGTTCGGTGAGCACGATCCGGGCCATCCGGGGACTGGTGGCTGCGAAGTCGGCGCGCAGCCGGTGGACCGCGGTCCGGCGCAACGCGTGCGCGGTCACCGGTGAAGCGGCCAGTAGTCGCAGCAGCGTGCTCACCGCTGGTGCGGCGAGCAGCCCGTGCCCTGGCGGGAAAGTGGCGTGGCGGTAGTCCGGTGCCTGTCCGATGAGGACGACCGTTCGACGGCTTTCGTGCGCGTCGCCAGCTCCAGTACCACGTCCGCACCGAACGAGTGCCCGACCGCGGTGATCCCGGTCAGGTTCCCTACGGCGGCCGCGAGCGCTTCCGCCTGTGCGGCGGCGTCGAGTCCGGTGTGCCCGCCGGTGCGGCCGTGTCCGCGCAGATCCGCCCGCACGACCCGGAACCGCTCGGTCAGCAGTGCGGCCACCGGATCGTATGAGCGCAGTGATCCGCCGAAACCGTGCACCAGAAGCAAGACCGGCGCGTCCGCCGGGCCGTCGACGAGGACGTTCAACTGCGGATCGCGGGTTCGGCCGACCATCCTCGGTCTCCTTCGCGGTAGGCCGTGAGTGCACGGGAGAGCGGAATCGGCATTGCGGGCGAGTGGATTGTCCGCTGCCGCCCGCCCTCGGCCCGCCACCGGGCACGGTGCACGCCTCGCCGGTTGCAGGCCCGGCCGGGCACCGTGCACTGCGCAACTTGCCGGTGGTGGGTGCACCGCCGATCGAAGTCGCGCAGGGCCGGATTGCGGCGCATTCACCGGGATTTTCCGGCTGCTGCCGCTCGTCATGATCGCTACCTTGTAGTAAGCTGGACGCAGTCAAGGTTGATCGCCTCGCAGCGAACCCTTGACCTGGCCTGTTGCCGGAGGTCGACCCCCAGGGCTTCCGGTGACAGGCCCCTTTACTTTCCGGGGTGTGCGGCGGATTTCCCGGTCCCGCAGAGGTTCTGCGCTCAAGCGAGCAGACGGTACTCAAGCGAGCAAGGGATGCTCACATGAGCGTCGCGGCGAGCGTCCCGCCGAGTTCGGTGAGTGCCTCCAGGGTGGCCTTGTCCGGTTCGCCGGTCACCAGGATCGGTTCAGCGGCGCGGTTCCAGCCCAGTCCGGTGGTGATCGAGTCGAGCTGGCGCACGGTGCCCGAAGTGTCGTTGTTGCCGTGCACGTAGGCGCCGAACGGGCGGCCCCTGGTCGCATCGAGGCAGGGGTAATAGACGGTGTCGAAGAAGTGCTTCAACGCGCCGCTCATGCTGCCGAGGTTCGCCGGGGTGCCGAGCAGGTACCCGTCAGCGGCCAGCACGTCGGCCACGGTGGCCCCGAGCGCGGGCCGCCGCACGACCTCGACGCCCTCGATGTCCGGATGCTTCGCCCCGGCGAGCACGGCTTCGAACATCGCCTGCATGACCGGCGACGGCGTGTGATGCACGATCAGCAGTGTTGACATGCCCCGCAGCCTGCCATCGGCCACCGGGCAGCGCATCCGTCAGCGCAGGAGCGCGGTGACGTCCTGGCGGACGGCGCCGAGCACGGTGGTCGCGTGGCGGCGCGCGTCGGACAGGTCGCCGGTGACCGGGGCGACGACTTGCAGGTAGGTCTTGAGCTTCGGCTCGGTGCCCGACGGCCGGATGACGACCCGCACACCTTCGCCGTGCAGCCGGAGCACGTCGGCGCCGGGCAGGAGGTCCTCCAGCGTCACCGGGACTCCGCCGAGGGTGGCCGGTGGTCCGGCGCGCAGCGCACTCATCAGCCGGCCGCGGACGGCCAGATCGGTGACCCGCAGCGAGACCTGGTCGGTGAGGTACACGCCGTGCCTGCGGGCGATGTCGTCGAGGACGTCGGACGGGCCGCGGCCGTGCGCCTTGAGCGTGGCGGCGAGGTCGGCGGCGGCGACCGCGGCCGCGATGCCGTCCTTGTCCCGCACGAATCCGGGGTTCACGCACAGGCCCAGTGCTTCTTCGTAGGCGAAGAGCAGGCCCTCGCCTGCCCGGACCAGCCATTTGAACCCGGTCAGCGTTTCCGCGTAGCGGGCGCCGGTTTCCTTCGCCAGTTCGCCGAGCAGCGCGGCGGACACGATGGTCGTGGCGACGAGCGGATCCGGATCGTCGGTGGTGGACAGCAGATGCGAGCCGAGCAGCACCCCGGTCTCGTCGCCGCGCAGCATCCGCCAGGTGCCCTCGGGCGCGGGCACGCCGAGCGCGCAGCGGTCCGCGTCCGGGTCCAGCGCCACCGCGAGGTCGGCGTCCACTTCGGACGCCAGCGCCAGCAGCAGGTCGGCGGCACCCGGCTCCTCCGGGTTGGGGAACGAGACCGTGGGGAAATCGGCGTCCGGTTCGGCCTGCGCGGCAACCAAATGCACATCGGTGAAGCCGGCACCGGCCAACGCGGCGCGCAGCGTTTCGGCGCCGACGCCGTGCAGCGCGGTGGCGGCGATCCGCAGTTCCCGCGCGGTGCCCCGCGGCAGTGAGGCCACTTCGGCCAGATACGCCTCGCTCGGATCGACGACTTCGACACCGCCCGCACGGGGCACGTCCGCCGCGGCGGGTGCGGCACGGATGGCTTGTTCGATCTCCCCGTCCGACGGCGGCACGATCTGGCCGCCGGTCGCGTCGTAGAGCTTGTACCCGTTGTCCGCGGGCGGATTGTGCGACGCGGTGATCTGAATGCCGGCCGCCGCACGGTAATGCAGTACCGAATAGGCCAACAACGGCGTGGGTAACGGCCCAGGCAGGACTTTCACCGCGAATCCGGCAGCGGAGAGCACCTCCGCCGACGCCGTGGCGAATGCTTCCGAACCGTGCCGGGCATCGCGGCCGATCACGACCACCCGGCCGGCGTGCCCGTGCGCGGTGAGCCACGCCGCGACGCCGGCGGTGGTCCGGGTGACCACCGCGACGTTCATGCCGTTCGGCCCGGCCCGTACCGGTCCGCGCAGGCCGGCGGTGCCGAACTCCAGCGGTCCGGCCATCCGGTCGGCGACCTCGTCGGCCGCGCCGGGCGCCTGGTCGACGGCACGGGCGAGGATGCTGGTCAGCTCGTCGCGGGAAGCCGGGTCCGGATCGTTCGCGATCCAGCGTTCGGTGGCGGCCCGCAGTTCGGCGGTGAGACTGTTCGGCACCGGATCAGCCTACGCGGGACGTTCCGCCCGAAACGGGGAATCTGTGTTGCGCGTTCTCGATACGCTGGGCCAGTGCGCATGATTTTCACGTCTCTCGCCTCCTACGGCCACCTCTACCCGCTTCTCCCGCTCGCCGTCGCCGCTCGCGACGCCGGGCACGAGATCGTTTTCGCGACTGCCCCCGAGTTCCACCCCACGCTGGACAAAGCGGGCCTCGAACCCGCTCCGGCGGGGATCAGCATCCGGCAGGCGTTCCAGGAGATCTTCACCGGCGATCCGCGCTCCCAAGGCGAGGTACCCAAAGACGAGCTGGAGCAGCACATCGGCCGGGCGTTCGGCCGGATCATGCCGGAACGGTTCATGGCTGATCTCGCCCCGCTGATCGAGCAGCGCCGCCCGGACCTTGTGGTCTACGAAACCGGCAACCCCGGCGGGTTGTTCGCTGCGCACACCGCCGGGGTCCCGGCGATGTGCCACGGATTCGGCAGGGTGTCCTATAACGGCGATGCCGCCTCGACTTTCGTGGAACCGCTGGCCGCCTTCGCCGCGGAGCTGGGGATCACCGGCGACACCCGGTTGGCCTGGGGGCGCCCGTACCTGGACATCTGCCCGCCGTCGGTGCAGGAACCGCAATTCCTGGCCGGCGCACGGCGGGTGCCGGTGCGGCCGGTCGGCTGGAGCGAACCCGGCGACCTGCCGTCCGGGGTGCTCGGACGGGACCGCGGGCGTCCGCTCGTCTACCTCACGCTCGGCACCACGCCGATGAGCCAGGCCCACCTGCTGGCCTCGGCCGTGCACGGCCTCGCCGCGCTGGAGGCCGACGTGCTCGTGGCCACCGGTCCGTCCGTCGACGTCGCTGCGCTCGGGGACGTGCCGTCGAACGTGCGGCTGGAGGCGTGGGTGCCGCAGTCGGAGCTGCTGCCGCACGTCGACCTGGTGGTGCACCACGGCGGCAGCGGCACGACCATGAGCGCGTTTTCCGCCGGTGTGCCGCAGCTCGTGCTGCCGCAGGGCGCGGACCAGTTCACCAACGCCGAGGCAACCACCGCGGTGGGCGCAGGCACCCAGCTGCTGGGGGACGAGGTGACCACGGAGGCGGTGCGGGACAACGCGCGTCGCCTGCTCACCGACTCCGCCGTCGCGGACGTGGCACGCAAGCTGGCCGAGGAGGTCGCGGCAATGCCTTCGCCGCAGGAGGTCGCGGAGCAGCTGCCGCAGTACGCCTGAGCGACCGTGGTTCCGCCCCGACCTGGTGGACCGGGGCGGAACAGGCGTCTCAGGCGCGGGCGACGAGGTCCTTCAGCAGCGAGCCCATCCGGGTCGCCGACTGCCGTCCCGCCTCCAGTACCTCCTCGTGGTTCAGCGGTTCGCCGGTCATGCCCGCGGCCAGGTTCGTGACCAGCGACAGGCCGAACACCTCGAGTCCGGCGGCGCGGGCCGCGATCGCCTCCAGCACGGTCGACATGCCGACCAGGTCCGCACCCAGCGTGCGCAGCATCCGGATCTCGGCGGGCGTCTCGAAGTGCGGGCCGGGCAGTCCGGCGTACACGCCTTCTTCGAGCGAACCGTCGATCTCCCTGGCCAGCTCGCGCAGTCGCGCCGAGTACAGGTCGGTGAGGTCCACGAAGTTCGCGCCGACGATCGGCGAACGAGCGGTGAGGTTGAGGTGGTCGGAGAGCAACACCGGCTGGCCCACGTGCATGCCGTGGCGCAGCCCGCCGGCCGCGTTGGTCAGCAGCACCGTGCGTGCGCCCGCGGCCGCCGCGGTCCGCACGTTCTGCACCACCGGGTCGATGCCCTTGCCCTCGTAGAAGTGCGTGCGCCCGAGCAGGACCAGCGCGTGCTTGTCCCCGATCCGCAGCGACCGCACCGTGCCGCCGTGGCCGACGGCGCCGGGGGCGGTGAAGCCCGGCAGGTCGCCGAACGGGATTTCCGCCTCGGCGGAACCGATCACGTCCGCGGCCGGGCGCCAGCCCGAACCGAGCACCACCGCGATGTCGTGGCGGTCCACCCCGGTCCGCTCGGCGATGACGGCCGCAGCCGCCTCCTCCTGGTTGGTCATACCGCCGAGCGTATCCGCAGGGCAGCACCGCTCAGGACGCCCCGGGCAGGCTGAGCGTCGGTTCGATCTTGTCGAACGTGCCGGCCGCGGTGTCCTCCTGCTCGGACGGCACAGTGAGCGCCAGTACCCACAGGTCGTTGCCTGCGGATTTCAGCAGGGCGAAGGTCGCGCGGGTGATCGCGCCGGTCGGCTCCTGGTTGGTGGTCTGCTCGGGGGGCTCGCCGGATGGCTTGCCCTGTGCGCGCTCCACCGTGCGGTAGGCCAGTTCGGTTCCGTTGGCCGTCTTCGCCGGTCCCTGCGCGATGGTGAACGCGTCCTCGGCCGCCTTCGGGGGCAGCGAGTTCACGTAGTCCTCTTCGGAATGCTTGGCCAGGAAGCCCGCGAAACGTTCGAGCCGCAACGATTGCCTGCCGTCCGGGGAGAGGTACTGGACCACCGCCGAGGGACCGATCGCGGACCGGCGCGACGCGATGAACCGCTGCCAGTTCTCCGGGACCGACACGGTGTACGCACTGTCCCGTGACACGTTCGCGGTGGCGCTCGCATTGCCCTGGCGGCCGACCAGTTTCAACGGCTTCTGCGGCTCTTCGACCGGCGCCACGCCCGGCACTCCGCTGTTTTGCAAGGGCAGCAGCGGCTGGCCGCTGGCCACCCGCGCCAGCGCGAACCCGCCCACTCCGGCGACGAGGAACAACACCACCGAGCCGAGTGCCAGCAGCGTCGTGACCCCGGCACTGCGCCGCCGCGGTGGCGGTACCGGCGGAGCGGCAGTGTCCGACGAGTCGTACCCCGGGGCCGCGGTGAACGAAGAGTCCGCGGTGGCCGGCGGGACTGCCTGCGCGGACGCGGTCGAGGACTTCAGGAACGGCAGCGGACCGGGATCGGCCGCCAGCGGCGCGGGCTGGTCCGCGGAAGCCGCGTCCGGCGTGGGCGCGACCGTCTTCACCACCTGGGTGTCGGTGGCGTCCAGGTGTGCCGACGTCTTCTTCCCGTCCGGCGTGCGGAACAGCTCCGGGCCGAACAGATCGAGCGCCGTCTTGCCCTGCATCGGGTACAGCCGGTGCCGCACCTCGCGCAGCGAAATCCGCTTCTCCGGCTCCTTCTTCATCAGCGCAGTGATCACGCCGGCCAGCGGACCCGGGTTGGGCCTCGGCACCTTGCCGTTGACGACCTTGCCGACGGTCTCCAGCGGGTCACCGTCCGCGTCGTACGGCGGGGCGCCCTCGACCGCGGCGAACAGCGTGGCGCCGAGGCCCCACAGGTCGGCACCCGGGGTGACCGCGCCGCCCGACGCGACCTCGGGTGCGATGTACGCGGGCGAGCCGAGCATGATCCCGGTGCGCGTCATGGTGGCTTCGGAGACGTTGCGGGCGATGCCGAAGTCGGTGAGCTTGATCCGGCCGTCGGCCGCGACCAGCACGTTTCCCGGCTTCACGTCACGGTGTGTGATGCCGGCGGCATGCGCTGCCTCCAGCGCGGCCGCCACCGCGATGCCGATCGCCGCCGACTGCTCGACGGTGAGCGGGCCGTGGTCGCGCAGGATGTGCGCGAGGCTGCGCGAGGGCAGCAGTTCCATCACCACGAACGGCTCGTCGTGCTCGCGGGCGACGTCGTGCAGGATGATCACGTTCGGGTGGGACAGCACGGCGATCGCACGGGCCTCGCGCAGCGTCCGTTCGCGCAGCTCGTCCGCCTGCGCCGCGGGGATCCCCGGCGGCACCTTCATCTCCTTGACCGCCACCGGCCGGTGCAGGAACTCGTCGTAGGCCGACCACACGGTGCCCATCGACCCGGAACCGAGCACCGATTGCAGCCGGTACCGGCCCGCGACCACCCGCGGCTGCTCGTCCGGTGACCGGTTCGACGGCTCTAGCTTCTCCGAGGACACCCCCTGATTGTGTCGTAAGGCACCGACTCGCTTCGAGCCAGTGTCGCCACCCCTGTCCGCCAGGGGCAGGGGGCGAGCAGAGTCACAGGTGCGCGCACTGGCGTGCCTCTACCATCACTGGGTATGACGAACCTGGCTGGTCCGGAATCAGCGCCGATGTCCGAGCCGGGGCTCGCCCTCGCTGCGGAGTTCCCGCCGGCGGACCGGGCCCGGTGGCAGGAGCTGGTCGCCGGAGTGCTGCGCAAGAGCGGACGGCTGCCGGAGGACTTCGACGGCGCGCCGGAGAGCAAGCTCGTCACCCGCACCTACGACGGGATCGAAATCCAGCCGCTGTACACCGGCGGCGGCGAACCGGCCGAGCTCGGCTTCCCCGGGCTGCCGCCGTTCGTCCGCGGTGCCCGGCCGGAAGGGGTCATCGGCACCGGATGGGACGTCCGGACCCGCCAGACCCGCTCGGCCGCCAAGGCCGCCAACACGGCGATCCTGGCCGACCTCGCGGGCGGCGCGAGCTCGGTGTGGCTGGCCCTCGGCGACGCCGCGCTCCCGATCTCCGAGCTGGCCGAGGCGCTCGACGAGGTGTACGTGGAACTCGCGCCGGTCGTCCTCGACGCCGGTGCCGACTACGAAGCCGCCGCCCAAGCGTTGCTCGGCCTCTTCGCCGAGCGTGAGATCCCGGCCAGCGAAGCGGTCGGCACGCTCGGTGCGGACCCGATCGGCACCACCGCGCGGACCGGCGAAACCCTTCCGCCGGGGCCGGCCGCGGCACTGGCCGCCCGGGTCGCCGCGAAGTACCCGAAGCTGCGCACGATCGTCGCGGACGGGTTGCCGTTCCACGAGGCAGGCGGTTCCGATTCGCAGGAGCTGGGCACGGTGATCGCGGCCGGCGTCGCCTACCTGCGCGCGCTCACCGAGGCCGGCCTGGACGTGCCTGCCGCAGCCGGGCAGATCGAGTTCCGGCTGTCCGCGACGGCCGACCAGTTCCTGACCATCGCCAAGTTCCGTGCCGCCCGGCGGCTGTGGGACCGGGTGCTCGAGGTTTCCGGTGCTCCGGCCGCGGCCCGTGGGATGCACCAGCACGCGGTCACGTCCCCGGCGATGCTGACCCAGCGTGACCCGTGGGTGAACATGCTGCGGACCACGGTCGCCTGTTTCGCCGCCGGGGCAGGCGGCGCGGACGCGGTCACCGTGCTGCCGTTCGACGCCGCGATCGGCCTGCCGGACGCGTTCTCCGCGCGGATCGCCCGCAACACCAACGCGGTGCTGCTGGAGGAGTCGAAGCTGGGCAGCGTGATCGATCCGGCAGGCGGCTCCTGGTACGTCGAGCAGCTGACCGACGAACTGGCCGAAGCCGCGTGGCGCGAGTTCACCGCGATCGAGGCGGCCGGTGGCATCGAGGCCGAACTGGCCTCGGGCGCGCTGGCCGCGCGGCTCGCGGAGACCTGGGCGAAGCGCGCGAAACGGCTGGCCACCCGTCGTGATCCGCTCACCGGCGTGAGCGAGTTCCCGAACCTGGCGGAGAAACCGGTCGACCGCGAGCCGTCGCCTTCCACCGTCGCAGGTGGACTGCCCCGGCACCGGTACGCGGAGGAGTTCGAGAAGCTGCGTGACGCATCGGACGCCTACTTGGCTGAGCACGGGGAACGGCCGAAGATCTTCCTCGCCACACTGGGTCCGGTCGCCGCGCACACCGCGCGCGCCGGATTCGCCGCGAATCTGTTCCAAGCCGGAGGAATCGAGGCCGTGAACCCCGGTGCCACGGACGATCTGCCCGCCGCGTTCCGGGACAGCGGCGCCAGGGCCGCCTGCCTGTGCGGCACCGACGCGGCGTATGAGGAGCAGGCCGCCACGGTCGCGGCATCGCTCGGCGCGGAGACCGTTTTCCTGGCCGGCAAGGGAAATTACGAAGGCGTCGACGGCACCGTGTACGCCGGATGTGACGCGCTCGAAGTCCTGACCGGCCTGCACGCACAGCTGGGAGTGTCCGCATGAGTGCAGCTTGCAAGCGAATCATCGGCATTCCTGCCGGTGCCTCTCGACCGACCAGTGTGCAACTCCTTGTGGAGGCGGCGGCATGAGTATCCCGAACTTCGCCGATATCCCGCTCGGCACCCCGGAACCCGGCGACCGTGCCGCGTGGGCACAGGCCGTGCAGGACACCACCGGCAAGGGTCCGGACGCGCTCGCCTGGGAAACCCCCGAAGGCATCGGCGTGAAACCGGTCTACACCGCCGCCGATCTGTCCGATGTGGACTTCCTCGGCACGTACCCCGGTATCGCGCCGTACCTGCGCGGGCCGTACCCGACGATGTACGTGAACCAGCCGTGGACCATCCGCCAGTACGCCGGATTTTCCACCGCCGAGGAGTCGAACGCCTTCTACCGCCGCAACCTCGCCGCGGGCCAGAAGGGCCTTTCGGTCGCGTTCGACCTGGCCACGCACCGCGGTTACGACTCCGACCACCCACGGGTGGCAGGCGACGTCGGCATGGCCGGCGTGGCGATCGACTCGATCTACGACATGCGCCAGCTCTTCGACGGCATCCCGCTGGACAAGATGAGCGTGTCGATGACGATGAACGGCGCGGTGCTGCCGGTGCTGGCGCTGTACGTGGTCGCGGCCGAGGAGCAGGGGGTGAAACCGGAGCAGCTGGCCGGGACCATCCAGAACGACATTCTCAAGGAGTTCATGGTCCGCAACACCTACATCTACCCGCCGCGGCCGTCGATGCGGATCATCTCCGACATCTTCGGGTTCACCTCGCAGCACATGCCGAAGTACAACTCGATCTCGATCTCCGGCTACCACATGCAGGAGGCCGGTGCGACCGCCGATCTGGAGCTGGCCTACACGCTCGCGGACGGCGTCGAGTACCTCCGCTCCGGTATCGACGCCGGACTGGACGTGGACAAGTTCGCCCCGCGGCTGTCGTTCTTCTGGGCCATCGGGATGAACTTCTTCATGGAGGTCGCGAAGCTGCGTGCCGCGCGGTTGCTGTGGGCGAAGCTGGTGAAGCAGTTCGACCCGAAATCGCCGAAGTCGTTGTCGCTGCGCACGCATTCGCAGACCTCCGGCTGGTCGCTCACCGCGCAGGACGTGTTCAACAACGTCACGCGCACCTGTGTCGAGGCGATGGCCGCGACGCAGGGGCACACGCAGTCGCTGCACACCAACGCGCTCGACGAGGCGCTGGCGTTGCCGACCGACTTCTCCGCGCGCATCGCCCGCAACACGCAGCTGTTGCTGCAGCAGGAATCCGGGACCACGCGGGTGATCGATCCGTGGGGCGGCAGCGCGTTCGTCGAGAAGCTCACCCACGACCTGGCGCGCAAGGCGTGGGCGCACATCTCCGAAGTGGAGGGTGCCGGCGGTATGGCGCGGGCGATCGACGAGGGCATCCCCAAACTGCGCATCGAAGAGGCCGCCGCTCGCACGCAGGCGCGGATCGACTCCGGTCGTCAGCCGGTGATCGGGGTGAACAAGTACCAGGTCGCCGACGACGAGCAGATCGACGTGCTCAAGGTGGACAACGCCGGGGTCCGCGCGCAGCAGCTGGAGAAGCTGCGGCGGCTGCGCGAGGAGCGCGACCCGCAGGCCACCGAGGACGCGTTGCGGCGGCTCACCGAAGGCGCGCAGAACGACGGCAACCTGCTGGCCCTGGCCATCGACGCGGCCAGGGCGAAGGCCACCGTGGGAGAGATCTCCGACGCGCTGGAGAAGATCTGGGGACGGCACTCCGGCCAGATCCGCACGATCTCCGGGGTGTACCGGGAAGAGGTGGGGAAGTCGGACAACGTCGAGAAGGCCCGTGGGCTGGTCGAGGAGTTCGCCGAGGCGGAGGGGCGCCGTCCGCGCATCCTGATCGCCAAAATGGGCCAGGACGGCCACGACCGGGGCCAGAAGGTGATCGCCACCGGCTTCGCCGACCTCGGCTTCGACGTCGACGTCGGACCGCTGTTCTCCACCCCGGCCGAGGTCGCGCGCCAGGCCACCGAGGCGGACGTGCACGTGGTCGGCGTGTCCTCGCTGGCCGCCGGGCACCTGTCGCTGGTCCCCGCGCTGCGCCACGAACTGGCCGAGCTGGGCCGCGCGGACATCATGGTCGTGGTCGGCGGTGTGATCCCGCCGCAGGACTACGAAGAGCTGCGGACCGCCGGTGCCGCGGCGATCTTCGGTCCGGGCACGGTGCTCGCGGACGCCGCGATCGGCCTGCTCGAGCAGCTGGTCGCGCAGGAGTCCTGAGCCTTGCCGCGCCGGATCGACGTCGGCGAGTACGCGAAGGGTGTGCTCGCCGGCGACCGGGGGACCCTGTCCAAGGCGATCACGCTCGTCGAATCCCATCGCGACGACCATCGCCGGCAGGCGCAGGAGCTGCTGGTGGAGCTGCTGCCGCACGCGGGTGGATCGAAGCGGGTCGGGATCACCGGCGTACCCGGAGTCGGTAAGTCGACATTTATCGACCAGCTGGGCACCGACCTCACCACGGAAGGGCACCGGGTCGCGGTACTCGCCGTCGACCCGTCGTCGACGAGAACCGGCGGTTCGATCCTCGGCGACAAGACCCGGATGGCCCGGCTGGCGGTGGATCCGAACGCGTTCATCCGGCCGTCGCCGACCTCGGGCACGCTCGGCGGGGTCGCACGGGCCACCCGCGAGACGATCGTGCTGATGGAGGCCGCCGGCTTCGACGTGGTGCTGGTGGAGACCGTCGGCGTCGGGCAGTCCGAGGTGACCGTGGCGAATATGGTCGACTGCTTCCTCTTCCTGACCTTGGCCCGCACCGGGGACCAGCTCCAGGGCATCAAGAAGGGCGTGCTGGAGCTGGCCGACGTGATCGCCGTGAACAAGGCGGACGGCCCGCACGAACGCGACGCCCAGCGGGCCGCGCGGGAACTGCAGGGTGCGCTGCGGATGATCTACGGTAAGGACGCGGCGTGGACGCCACCCGTGCTGACCTGCAGCGCGCTGGAGGGGCGAGGGCTGGCCGAGGTGTGGGAGACGATCGGCACGCACCGCGACACGCTGGCCGAATCCGGGGAGCTGGCGGATCGGCGCCGGCGGCAGCAGGTGGAGTGGACCTGGGCGATGGTGCGCGAACAGCTGCTCGATCGGCTGACCGCGCATCCGGGGGTCCGCGCGCAGGTGACGGACGTGGAGCGGGCGGTCCGCGAAGGCGAGCTGACCCCGACGCTGGCCGCACAGCGCATCCTGGACGCCTTCATCGAGCCGGCTTGAGCTTCCTGCGCCCGGCGGTCGCCGGCACCGGTCGAACGGACCCGCCTCCTCCGCGTGGCGGCTGACGGGAACGGGGTTCGCCGGGCAGAATGCGCGTCGATGCCGTAGAAGGGAAGTCATGGCGAAGGTGCGGGGACTGCTGCTGGCCGGTCTGCTCGGCGTGCTGCTGACCGGGGTACTGCCGGTTTCGCCTGCCTCTGCAGCACCGGCCTTTGCGGCGCCTGCCTCCGTGTCGCCTGCCTTTGCGACCTCGGCCCTTGCGCCGCAGGCTCTTACCGCCGCGCGCATGCAGGTGACCGACCTGCGTCAGGCCCCACCGGCCGGTCCGGTCCTCGACCCATCCGAGACGGACAAGGCAAACGCGGAGAAGACCAAGAACAAGCTGGTCGCCGGCGGCGCCGCGGTGGTACTGCTCGCGATCGTCTTCTTCGGCCGCCGCCACCGCATCAAGCGCCGCAAGGCACAGGGCAGCTGAGCACCCACCCCGCCCAGCCGGGCCACAGTTCGGCACCCGCCGCCGGGTCCGCCGGATCTGCCAGGTCCGCCGGCTCCGCCGGGTTCTGCCGCACGCGACTCGGCGGTCCGGGATTTGCTGCGCCGGCGGGGCCATCACGCTGACGGCAGTGCTGGGTTCGCCGCGCGGTAGCGGACGGACCGGGATTTCGCGCTCTGCCGGGTCTTGCTGTGCGATGCCGGGTGCCGCTGCGCACTGTCGGGTTTCGCCGCGCGATGCCGGGTTTTGCCGCACTGCTCGGCAGGTCGGGATTTCCCGCGTTGGCGGGGTTGTCGCGCTGACCGCAGTGCCGGGTTCGCCGCGCGGTAGCGGACGGACCGGGATTTTGCGCTCTGCCGGGTCTTGCTGTGTGACGCCGGGTGCCGCTGCGCACTGTCGGGTTTCGCCGCGCGATTCTCGGCGTGCCGGGACTTGCCGTTCTGCGTGGTCTTGCCGTGCGCGATGCTGGGGTTTGCCGCGAGACCCCGCGCTTTATCGGGTTTGCCCGGTGCGCCGGTGGTCGGAGGCCTTGCCGCAACGCCTGGACCGCACTGATCCGCCCGCCGCTTCCCCCTCGCCGGGTTCTTCGGTGGGGCGCCGCTGATCGGCGGTCGGCCGGACGGTTGTCGCTGACCGGCCCGCCGTCGGGGATGGCTGTCGCCGGGCCGCCGGTCGCTGGGACGGTTGCCGCTGGTTGGTGGTCGGTCGTTGGGACGGTTGCCGCTGGTCGGCGGTCGGTGCTGGGGGTTGTCCGGAGCTGTGCTGGCCGTCGGTGGTCGGCGGGGTGTCCGGGGTTCGCCGTCGGGTGTGGTCCTCGGCGGAGGTGAGCGGGTGGTCCGAGGGGTCCGTTCACCCAAGCCGAACTCCGGTTCGCCGTTCAACGCAGATCCGGTACCGGCCGTCTCGGGCGCCTGCCGCGGGTGGGGCGCTTGCCACCTGCATGGTGCACGATCATCTGCAAATGCGTAAGACAGATCGAACGGCACGTTGCGTGACCCTTTGCGCTGCTGCTCGGGCCACCCGTGTTGCGGGAGGAGGTGCGGCGTGACTGTGCTGGATTCACGACCCGACGTGCCCGGCGACCCCGAAGGTGGGCTCGGCGACTCGATCGAGTCGCCGGGCGCGCTGTTGACCGAAGCCGGGGTCAGCATGGCTCCTGTGGATGATCTCGGTGCGGGCCGCGGCCCGTTCTGGCTGGACGATTGGCTGCGCGCGAACGCGGCCGACGTGCTGGCGTGGCGTCGGCACATCCACGCCCACCCCGAGCTGTCCCGGCACGAGTTCGCGACCACTGAGCTGATCGTCTCGCTGCTGCGCGAGGTGGGGTTGAAACCGTGGGTGCTGCCCGGTGGCACCGGCGTGGTGTGCGACATCGGCCAGGGCGAGCGGTGCGTGGCACTGCGCGCGGACATCGACGCACTGCCGCTCACCGAAGCGACCGGCCTGCCCTACGCGTCCACCACCGACGGCGCCGCGCACATGTGCGGGCACGACGCACACACGGCCATCCTGCTGGGTGCCGCCCGCGCGCTCGCCGGGGCGCCCGAACTGCCCGGCCGCGTACGGCTGATCTTCCAGCCCGCCGAGGAGGTCATGCCCGGCGGCGCGCTGGACATGGTCGCCGCGGGCGCGCTGCAGGGTGTCGAGCGGATTTTCGGGCTGCACTGCGACCCCCGGCTGGAGGTCGGCAAGGTCGGCACCCGCGTCGGAGCGCTGACTTCGGCGGCGGACCTGATCGAGCTGCGGCTGACTTCACCGGGTGGGCACACGTCACGGCCGCATCTGACCGCCGATCTCGTGTACGCACTCGGCACCGTGATCACCTCGTTGCCTTCGGTGCTGTCCCGGCGGGTCGACCCGCGCTCCGGGACGGTGCTGGTCTGGGGCGCGGTGCACGCGGGGGAGGCGGCCAACGCGGTCCCACAGGACGGCTTGCTGCGCGGCACCCTGCGCACTGCCGATCACCAGGTGTGGAAGGCGCTGGAGCCGCTGGTCGCTTCGTCGGTGGAGTCCTTGCTGGCGCCGACCGGCGTCGGCTTCTCGCTCGACTACCGGCGCGGCGTTCCCCCGGTGGTGTCCGATCCGGAGTCGACGGACCTGATGCGTGCCGGCGTGGAAGCGGCCGTCGGTGAGCCGGGGCTGGCGGGTACCGAACAGTCGTCCGGGGGTGAGGACTTCGGCTGGTATCTCGAACACGTCCAGGGTGCCTTCGCCCGGCTCGGCGTGTGGTCCGGTCCGCCTGCCACCCAGGCGGACATCCACCGCCCGACGTTCATCCTGGACGAGCGTGCTCTCCTCGTCGGCGTGCGCACTCTGGTGCACACGGCGCTGACCTCGCTGGCTTGAGTTGTCCACAGTGATCCGCTCGCTGTGGACAACTCAGATGGGGGATGTGTACCCCTCGTGAGGGGTCGCCGCAGAGGGGGATCACCCGCCCTTGTGGACTGTTCCACCGTTGGGGCGGGGTGTTCACAGAGGGTGGTTACCAGGTCGGCCCGGTCGGTCCTGCTGTGGCTTTGTGGACAACTTTTCTGGTGTGGTACAAGGGTTTTCGTATTTCTTGGCGAACTGTCCCCAGCCGGGACGACTCGGTTGGGTCGTGCATTGTCCACATGGTGATCGAGGCCGTGCACACGGCCCCACCGGTCCGGTGGAACAACGCCCGCCCCGGCTCCCCGACCCACTTCGTGAGACGAGTTGTCCACAGGCCCCGCGACTTGGGGACGGCGGAGCAGTTCATCGCGCAATCGATCCCCAGGACACTCCGCCCCAACACCGTTCACCTGCTGGACAGCGATCGGCCACCACCCGGTCGCCATCCCTTCCGCCAGCCGAAGCCGTCCCACCCAATGAGCAACGGCCCTGCCTTGGTGCCTTGGCGTTTAGTCCCCTGGTCCCTGGGGTCGGGTTCCTTGGTCCTTGGTCCTTGGGCCCTGGGATCGGGTGCCCTGGTCCTTGGGCCGGGTGCTCGGTGCCCCGGTTCCTAGGGCCGGGCACTTGGTGCCTGGTGTCCCGGTTCGTGCGCTCGGTGCCCGGTGCCCGGTGCCCGGTGCCCCGGTGCTTGGTGCCCCGGTGCTTGGTGCCCCGGTGCTTGGTGCCCCGGTGCCTGGTGCTCGGTGGTTGATTCCTGGGGCCGGATGCTTGGCACGCTCCGCGTACAAGAGTGCTTGAAGTCGTCGCACGAAAGGCATGGCTCCGGCCACGACCGGCGGGGTGCCCTGGCCAAGCCGCTGTCCCCTGTCCACCCGCGCGCGGGACCACCTGTGGTGCCAGGCCGTGCGGCGAGGCTGGGCCCGTTCGGGAGGTTGGGTCCTTTGGCGGTGCCGGGCTGTTCCGTGGGGCTGGGCCTGTTCGGGAGGCCACGCCCATTCGTGAGGCTGGGCCTTGCCGCGGGGGCGGGTCCGTTCGCGGAGCCGGGTTCACCTCGGAGGTCAGGCCGGTCCGGTGAGGACGGGCCCGCTTGCAGTGCTGCGGTCGTCCGCGTAGTCGAGCAACCTGACATCTCGCCCGACGGGGCGGCTGACCTGCGGTGGGTCAGTGGACCGAGGTGCCGGACCGAGTGGGTCGGAGCACCGGGCCACCTGCGTTAGGCCGACGGACCGAGTGGGGCAGTGGGCCAGGGGCCGACCTGTGGTGCGTCGGCGGAGTGAGCGAATCCGGCCGGTTGGACGGGCCGGGGATCGGTCAGCCGGTGATTCCCGTGCAGGGGCGGGTGCGCAGGTCTTCCACGTAGTCTGCCGGGGCGCCTGCTGCTTCGGCTGCGTCGGCGAGGACGCCCAGGTAGCGGGCGGAGGGCAGGCCGCCCTCGTAGGCGTCGAGGACGTACAGCCAGGCGAGCACCGAGCCGTCCATCGTCTGGACTCTGAGCCGGATCTTCGTGTGCATCCCCAGCTCGCCGCCTTCCCAGCGGTCGAGGCCTTCCTCGTCCAGCGCGGTCACGTCGTAGAGCACCACGAACACCCGGGAGGCCGCGTCCTCGACGATGGTGGCCAGTGCGCCTTCCCAGCCGAGGTCCTCACCTCCGAAGGTGAGGCGCCAGCCCTCCAGCCAGCCGGAGCTCGCCATCGGGGAGTGCGGGGCGCGCTCCAGCATCTGGGCGGGCTCCATGTTGGATCCGTAAGCGGCATACAACGGCACGGCCGACAGCCTAGCGACCCGAGCGCCGCAGGAGCGGATGCACATGCCGTGTCCGGACACTTCGCCTGTCCGCCGGGCCCGCCGCGTACCGTGAGGACCACCGCGAAGCACGTATCGAGGAGGACTTCAGGTGACCAGGATCGTGATCATGGGTGGCGGCCCGGCGGGCTACGAAGCTGCCTTGGTCGCGGCGCAGCACGGCGCCGACGTGACGATCGTCGAGCGGGACGGGCTGGGTGGCGCCTGCGTTCTCTACGACTGTGTCCCTTCGAAGACGTTCATCGCCTCGTCCGGTGCGCTCGCGAAGATGCACGACCTCGGTGAGCTGGGCATCAACACCGACCTCGCGGACACGCGCGTCGACCTGCCCACCGTGCACGGACGGGTGAAAGGTCTGGCGCTCGCACAGTCGGCCGACATCCGTGCCCGCGTGCAGCGGGAGGGCGTGCACGTGATCAACGGCGAAGCCCGCTTCTGCGACGACGAGCCGGGTCTGGCCACCCACAAGGTGGCCGTCACGCACGCCGACGGCAGCACCGAGGCACTGTCCGCCGACGTCGTGCTCATCGCCACCGGAGCCACCCCGCGGGTGCTGCCGGGGGCGGTGCCCGACGGCGAGCGGATCCTCGACTGGCGGCAGCTCTACGACCTCGGCGAATTGCCCGAGCACCTGGCCGTGATCGGCTCCGGGGTCACCGGCGCCGAGTTCGCCTCGGCCTACACCGAGATGGGCGTCAAGGTCACCGTGGTGTCCAGCCGGGACCGGGTGCTGCCGCACGAGGACGCGGACGCCGCGGCAGTGCTGGAGGAGGTTTTCTCGCACCGGGGCACCACGGTCGCCAAGCAGGCCCGCGCCGAACGCGTGGAGCGCATCGACAAGGGCGTCGCCGTGCACCTCGCCGACGGCCGGGTGATCGAGGCCAGCCATGCGCTGATGACCGTGGGATCCGTGCCCAACACCGCCGACATCGGACTCGACCGCGTCGGCATCGAACCGGGCCCCGGCGGGTTCATCACGGTGGACCGGGTTTCGCGGACCACCGTGCCCGGCATCTACGCCGCCGGCGACTGCAGCGGCGTGCTGATGCTCGCCTCGGTGGCGAGCATGCAGGGCCGCATCGCGATGTGGCACGCGCTGGGTGAGGGCGTCGCGCCGATCAAGCTCAAGACGGTGGCCGCCAACGTCTTCACCCACCCGGAGATCGCCACGGTCGGCATCAGCCAGCAGGCGATCGACTCCGGTGAGGTGCCCGCGCGCACGATCATGCTCCCGCTGGCCACCAACGCACGGGCGAAGATGGAGGGCCTGCGCCGCGGGTTCGTGAAGCTGTTCTGCCGCCCGGCGACCGGGGTGGTGGTCGGTGGCGTCGTGGTGGCGCCGTCGGCGAGCGAGCTGATCCTGCCGATCGCGCTCGCGGTGCAGAACCAGCTGACCGTGGACCACCTGGCGCTCACGTTCTCGGTGTACCCGTCGCTGTCCGGGTCGATCACCGAGGCCGGCCGCCAGCTGATGCGGCACGACGATCTGGACTGATTTCCGGCGAACGGGCAACCCGCCACCGGGACCCGCGTCTTGCGGGATGAGCAGCTGGACGTGGGAGAGAGGCCGAGGGTGCGCAAGAGGGCAGTGGTGGCGGTGGCGGCGGCGATCGGGTCGGCCGCGGTGGCCGGGCCGGCGGTAGCCGCGGCGAGCGGTGGGCAGCCGCCGGATCCGGTGACCGTGCAGCTGAACCAGGACACCGTGGCGCTGCACGGCATGGTCGACCACTACCAGCGCGGGGACACGAACGTGGCGCTCGCCGACTGCCCCGGTGCCAAACCGGGTGCGGTCACGTTCAGCTCGCCGGTGCTGAAGTTCTCCGGTTACGACTTCGGTCCGTTCATCGGCGTGAAGGCGACGGTGAGCGCGGACGCGGAGCTGGTGCCGGGGACCGCCGCCGGTCAGTACCCGCTCACCGTGACCTGCAGTGGAAAGCCTTACACCGCCACGTTTTCGGTGCCCGCCGCACAGGTGACCCAGGTGCCCGCCGGTGGTGCGAAAGCGGGAGACGGCAGCCTCGCCGAATAGCGGCCGGTCGTCGCCCAAGCCGTCGGGAATTGTTCCCGGCGGCTTTTTCGTGCGTGCTCCCCGCCTGCGCCGTTTCTCGAATGTTACCCAGGCCGGCAACCCCGCCCGGGTGTGAGACGTCTTACCAGAGTCGGAGGAAAACGCCCGGACGACAGGGGGAACTGCGGTCCGGGCGTGCCCAATCCGCTGTTCGACGATGCGGAAGATCCGTTTTCGAGGGGAACTGTCATGAAACGTATCGCACTCTTCTCCACCTTGGTGGCCGCCGGGATGTGCACTGCCGCACCGGCTTTCGCCGCCACCCAGACCAGTGGTCCGGCCGACGGCGAAGTCGGTGTCCCCAAGGCCTTCGTGCAGGTGCAGCCGTCGGCTGGGCAACCAGGGGACAACGTGGTCGTGCAGGTCGGCTGTGAGGCGTCGGCGATCTCGCACCTCACCTCGACGGCGCTCGACTTCGGGCCGTTGTACCCGGTCGGCCCGCAGCACGACCCGGCGAAGGCGCCCGTCTCGCAGGGGCAGGGGACCGTCCGAGACGGCGTGCAGCCGGGTACCTACCGGGTTTCGTTCGATTGCGGCAGTGCGGAGATCGACTCGCAGTTCACCGTGCAGCCCGCAACGCAGGTCTCGGCCGGCGCACGCCAGAGCGGGGGATCGGCCGACGGGCTGCCCGCTGCGGCGGCGGCAATGGGCGCGCTCGCCGTCGGCGGGACCGGGCTGGTGCTCGTGCGTCGACGCGGCCGCGACTGATCTTCCTTCTCCGGCCTTGGTTTCGAGGGCGGCCGGGTGGCAGGCTGCGGCCTGCGCGCGTGCCGAGCCGATAGGGGAACCATGATCAGGAGAACACTGGTTGCCGCGGTCTGTGCGGTCGCGGTGGTGGCCGCCGGGTGCGCGGCCGAGCCGGCGCCGTCCGCACCGTCCGCGCCGAGTTCGGCCGCGTCGTCCGGTCGCGTGCTCGCGTTGCCGAAGTCGACGCCGGTTTCACTGGACATCCCGAAGATCGGCGCGCATTCGAGCCTGGTGCCGTTGGGGCTCAACGCGGACAAGACCGTGCAGGTGCCGCCGGTGCGCACACCGCTGCAGGCCGGGTGGTACGAGTACGGCCCGACACCCGGCGAAATCGGGCCGGCCGTGGTGCTCGGCCACGTGGACGGCAACAAGCAAAAAGGGATCTTCTACCGGCTCAAGGAACTGCGGCCGGGGGACGATGTGACGATTTCCCGGCAGGACGGCCGCACCGCGCATTTCGTGGTGACGAAGACCGACCAGGTATCGAAGGACGTTTTCCCGAGCGACGCGGTATACGGAGACACCGACGACGCGGAACTGCGCCTCATCACCTGCGGCGGTGCGTTCGACCGGTCAGCCCGCAGCTACGTGGACAACATCCTCGTCTACGCGAAATTGATCGCCGATCGCATCGGGTGAGCATGCGGTGGAATTGCCGTGCCGGGAGGTGACACGGCAACTCCGCCGCGCCGGTTCACCCGTGGGAGACCCCCAGTGCGAAGAAGTGCACGCGGGCACCCACCGTGGAGCTGCTGCTGGTGCTCTGGTTGTAGTTCCCGGCCTTGAAGTACATCGGGTAGTCCTTGAACGACGAGTCGAGCGGCCACGTGGTCTGCTTGCCGTCGAGCACCAGTCCGATGGTGTCGCCGCCGGTCAGGCTGATCTCGTAGGACCACTTCTGTCCCAACGGCACGTTTCCCATCGGGTGCTGGGTCTGCCCGCCGTCGGGGGAGTCCTCGACGCCCATCTTGATGTCGCCGTTGGCGTAGTAGTACAGCTCCACCAGCGGTTTCGTCGAGCCGCTGCCTTCGGCGAGGTGGATCTGGCCGACGCACACGTGGTCGGGCACTTCGCTCACGTCGACCGAAGCGGTGAGCCGATGGGTGCCGGAGACCGGCCAGCTTGCCGCCTCGCCCGTCGAGGTCATCTCCCGCAGTTCGGCACGCGGGTAGTGCGAATTCGGGGTGGTGACGCCGTTTTCCGGATCCCAGAACGTCATCGAGCCGTCGGTGGAATCGGTGTAGAAGTACTTGTCCTGGAACCCGTCCCCGAGCCGGGACGCCGAGATGGTGGTCGGTTTGCCCGGTTCGCCGACCGGCTCCTGCAGCTCCCACGCGGACAGGTCGAAGTTGCTGCCGGGAGGCGCGCCGGGATCGAGCGCGGCCGCAGCGGAAGCGGGCTGGCAGACCAGCGCGCCGAGCAACACGGCGCCGGAACACGCGAAGAAACGAACCGCACGGAGCGTGGACATGGTTCTCCTTGGCCGAGTGGGAATGGGGGTCGTGATCCGGATCACCCGGCCCAGTGTGTGTGGTCTAAACCAGAATAGTCAAGAGTCCGGCACCAACCTGCCATTCCGGGGGAAATATCGGTCACGTGCGTGAATGGCGATTCGAGGTGCTGAAAGGAATACCGCTGGCCGGGACAGCGCGAGCAGGGGGTTCAGGAATGCGAACGCCTCCCGCTGCGAAGGCAGAACGGGGGCCGGAAAGGCCGCGGGGCGGACGGGCGTGGGTGGAAAGGCCGCGGGGCGGAATGGTTCGGCCGGGCGGGCAGGGAGCGGAATGCCTGGGGTGGGTGCGCTGGGGCGGAATGGGCGGGGTCGGAAAGGCCGGGGTGGCCGGGGTGGGTGCGCTGGGGTGGAATGGGCGGGGCTGGAAAGGCCGGGGTGGCCGGGGTGGGTGCGCTGGGGCGGAACGGCGGGGCCGGAAAGGCCGACGTGGGCGGGTCGGGGGCCGGAAAGGCCGTGGGCAGGCCGGAGCCGGAGAGGTCGGGATTACGGTCGCCCGGTGCACCGGGCCGCATCCATGTGCTGTGTGGGTGCAGCTGTGGATGCGGCCCAGGGGCGGCCGGTGGTGTGGATCAGTCCGTCACCCAGTCGAAGGTCTTCGTCACGGCCTTCTTCCAGTTGTGGTATTCCGACTCGCGGCGGGACTCGTCCATTGCCGGGTCCCACTGCTTGTCCTTGGCCCAGTTCGTGCGGATGTCGTCCTCGGACTTCCAGAAGCCCACGGCGAGTCCGGCGGCGTAGGCGGCACCGAGCGCGGTCGTTTCGTTGACCACCGGGCGGATCACCGGTACGCCGAGGATGTCCGCCTGGAACTGCATGAGCAGTTCGTTCACCACCATGCCGCCGTCGACCTTGAGGGATTTGAGCGGTACCCCGGAATCCGCGTTCATCGCGTCGATCACCTCGCGCGACTGGAACGCAGTGGCCTCCAGTACCGCCCGCGCCAGGTGTCCTTTGTTGACGAACCGGGTCAGGCCGACGATCGCGCCGCGGGCGTCCGAGCGCCAGTACGGGGCGAAAAGACCGGAGAAGGCGGGTACGAAGTACGCACCGCCGTTGTCCTCGACCTTGCGGGCGTGCTCCTCGATCTCCGCCGCGGTGCCGATCATGCCCAGGTTGTCGCGCAACCACTGCACGAGCGAGCCGGTGACCGCGATGGAGCCCTCCAGCGCGTAGACCGTGTCGTTCGAGCCGATCTTGTAGCAGACCGTGGTGAGCAGGCCGTTTTCCGACATCACCTTCTCGGTGCCGGTGTTGAGCAGCATGAAGTTGCCGGTGCCGTAAGTGTTTTTCGCCTCGCCCGGCGAAAGGCAGGCCTGGCCGAAGGTGGCCGCCTGCTGGTCGCCGAGGATGCCCGCGATCGGCACGCCGGCCAGCGCGCCACGCTCGCGCACCTTGCCGTATTCCTCCGACGACGACCGGATCTCCGGCAGCATGGACAGTGGAATGCCCATCTCCGCCGCGATCTCCGCATCCCACTGCAGCGTGTCGAGGTCCATCAGCAGCGTGCGGGACGCGTTGGTCGGATCGGTCACGTGCACGCCGCCGTTGGTGCCACCGGTCATGTTCCACAGCACCCAGGTGTCCATGTTGCCGAACAGCAGGTCGCCGGCCTCGGCCCTGGCACGCACGCCCTCGACGTTGTCGAGGATCCACTTCACCTTCGGGCCGGAGAAGTACGTCGCGAGCGGCAGGCCGGTCTTCGACCGGTACCGCTCCTGCCCGCCGCCGAGCGCACCCAGTTCGGCCGCGATCTTGTCCGTGCGGGTGTCCTGCCAGACGATCGCGTGGTAGACCGGCTTGCCGGTGTTGCGGTCCCACACCAGCGCCGTCTCGCGCTGGTTGGTGATGCCGACCGCGACGATGTCCGCGGGGTGCAGATCCGCCTTGGCGATGGCGCCACCGGCGACCGCGCGGGTGTTCTCCCAGATCTCCTCCGCGTCGTGCTCGACCCAGCCCGCCTGCGGGAAGATCTGCTCGTGCTCGCGCTGGTCGGAGGCCACCACCCGGCCGGAGTGGTCGAAGATCATGCAGCGGGTCGAGGTGGTGCCCTGGTCGATCGCGGCAACGTATGAGGTCATCGGTTTCTCCAGAAGGATCGGAGGGAGGCGTCAGGAAAGGTTGTGCACGGCGAGGTAGACGAGCGCGGCCACCGCACCGCCCAGCAGCGGCCCGACGACCGGGACCCACGCGTAGCCCCAGTCCGCGTCCCGCTTGCCCTTGATCGGCAGCAGGAATGCGTAGGCGATGCGCGGACCGAGGTCACGCGCCGGGTTGATGGCGTAGCCGGTCGGCCCGCCGAGCGAAATACCGATCACCAGCACCACGAACGACACCCCGGCGTAGCCGAGCCCGGAGTTGCCGAAGCTCGGCACGCCGTCCTCGCCGTTCTCGAAGACCGGGCTCAGCAGCACCCAGCCGACCAGCACGAAGGTGCCGATGATCTCGGTGACCAGGTTCCACGCCTTGTTCCGGATCTGCGGTGCGGTGGAGAAGATGCCCAGCGTCTCGCCCGGTTCCGGATGGTCGTCGAACTGCAGCTTGTAGGTCAGCCAGCACAGCACCGCGCCGAGGATCGCGCCGGCGAACTCGCCGATGAAGTAGAACGGCACGTCCGCCCACGCCGTCTTCCCGGAGATCGCGAGCCCGAGGGTGACCGCCGGGTTGAGGTGCGCGCCGGTCGGTGCCGCGATGCTGGCGCCGGCGAACACGCCGAACGCCCAACCGAAAGTGATGAACAACGTGCCTGCGTTGTGGCCGTTGTTCTTGCGGAGTACGTGGTTGGCCACGACACCGTTACCCAAGAGAATCAGGACTGCGGTACCCAGCAGCTCCCAGACGATGATCGCTCCGGCACTCACGTTCTACCTCCACACTGGACACTCTGCGCAGGGTCGATCACGCCGTGCCACGGCCACGTCGCCGACCCAGTCCGCGGCACGTTACCGGTGCGTACAAGATCGTTCCAGGCGCCGCTTGTCGCAATGTCATCACGGGTCGGGAGGGTTACGCCACACGTGTCACCTCGGGGTGAGCGCGCGATCACCGACCCGTGCGATGCTGGGGAAGGTGAGCATGAGGAGGAGCCAGTGGTGACGAGTTCCGAGCACGGTGCCGCGCGGTCCGCGGCCGAGATGAACCCGGCCCGGCTGGGCCCGCTCAGCCGTGAGGAGTCGTGGCGGCGCTTCGGCGACGAGACCTACGACCTGGTCGTCATCGGCGGCGGTGTGGTCGGGGCGGGCACCGCGCTCGACGCGGCGACGCGCGGTCTGCGGGTGGCCCTGATCGAGGCGCGCGATCTGGCGTCCGGCACGTCCAGCCGATCGAGCAAGCTTTTCCACGGCGGTCTGCGCTACCTGGAGCAGCTGGAGTTCGGGCTGGTGCGGGAAGCCCTGCACGAACGCGAGCTGATGCTCACGAAGATCGCGCCGCACCTGGTGAAGCCGGTGAGCTTCCTGTACCCGCTGACGCGCCGCGTCTGGGAACGGCCCTACACCGCCGCCGGGCTGCTGATGTACGACACGATGGGCGGCGCCCGTTCGGTGCCGGGCCAGAAGCACCTCACCCGCGCGGGTGCCCTGCGGATGGTGCCTGCGCTCAAGCGGTCCGCGCTGATCGGCGGGATCCGCTACTACGACGCGCAGTCCGACGACGCCAGGCACACCATGACGGTGGCCCGCACCGCCGCGCACTACGGTGCCGTGGTGCGGACGTCCACCCAGGTCGTCGGGTTCCTGCGGGAGGCGGACCGGATCTCCGGGGTCCGCGTGCGGGACGTCGAGGACGGCAGGGAGACCGAAATCCAGGCGGGCGCGGTGATCAACTGCACCGGCGTGTGGACCGACGAACTGCAGCGGCTCTCCGGCGGCCGCGGCCGGTTCCGGGTGCGCGCCAGCAAGGGCGTGCACATCGTGGTGCCGCGTGACCGGATCGTCTCGGAATCGGGCATGATCCTGCGCACCGAGAAGTCGGTGCTGTTCGTGATCCCGTGGCGCAACCACTGGATCGTGGGCACCACGGACACCGACTGGAACCTCGACCTCGCACATCCCGCGGCGACCAAGAACGACATCGACTACCTGCTCAAGCACGTCAACAAGGTGCTCGCCACCCCGCTGACGCACGACGACATCGAAGGGGTGTACGCGGGCTTGCGGCCGCTGCTGGCCGGCGAGAGCGAGGAGACGTCGAAGCTGTCGCGGGAACACGCGGTCGCGCGGGTCGCACCGGGGCTGGTCGCCATCGCGGGCGGGAAGTACACCACTTACCGCGTGATGGCGGCCGACGCCGTCGACGCGGCCGTGGTCGACCTGCCGGGCCGCCCGCCGTCGTCCATCACCGACAAGGTCCCGCTGATCGGTGCGGACGGCTACCACGCGCTGGTCAACCAGGCCGATCACCTGGCCGCGCAGCACGGGCTGCATCCCTATCGCGTGCGGCACCTGCTCGACCGCTACGGCTCGCTGGTGCACGAGGTGCTGGCGCTGGCCGACGACCGGCCGGAGCTGCTCAAGCCGATCGAATCGGCCCCGGACTACCTGGGTGTGGAGGTCGTGTACGCGGCCAGCCACGAGGGTGCGTTGCACCTGGAGGACGTGCTCGCGCGCCGCACCCGGATCTCCATCGAATACGCCCACCGCGGCGTCGACTGCGCCGAGCAGGTCGCCCAGCTCGTCGGCGAGGTGCTGGGGTGGTCCGCGGAGACCGCGCAGCGCGAGGTCGAGGTCTACCAGGCTCGGGTGGAGGCGGAACGCGATTCGCAGTCCCAGCCCACCGACGAGTCCGCCGACGCACTGCGGGCGGCTGCCCCGGAGGCGCGGGCGGGAATCATCGAACCGGTCAGCTGAGCAGCCTCATCCGGGTTTGCGGACCCAGCGCACCAGCGGTTCCCCGGCCGGCGACGGCTGCTCGGCCACGTCGATCCGGGTGAATCCGCACCGTTGCGCGACAATCGCGGACGCGGTGTTGCTCGCCAGATGCCGGTAGGTGATCTCGCGCAGCCCGAGTCCGCCGAAGCCGAACCGGATGGCCGCGGACAGCGCGGTGACGGCGATCCCGTTGCCGCGCTCCGCGGGATGCGTCCACACCGACGCCTCGGCGGTGCCGAAGGTGAGGTCGAGATCGCGCAGACCGACCTCACCGAGCAGCCGTCCGGTCGTCGGTTCGGCGACTGCCCATGAACAGCGTTCGGCACAGGCCCACTGTGCTGTGCGGAGCGTGACGTACTCGGTGGCCTCGTCGGGCGTGCGCAGCCGGTAGTTCAGCACGTATCGGCGGTGTTCGGGGTCCGCGAACGCCTCCATCAGCGCGGGCCGGTCGTCGAGGTGCCGGTCCGCGCGCAACTGGCGCAGGTAGTACGCGCCCGCGTTGATCTCCACGGGTTCCACCCCACGAGCGTAACCACCCCGGCGCCGGCCGTCCTGGGGAGCGAGCGGGCTCAGCCGACCGGAACCTGAACGTGTACCGAGGTGCCTTCTCCCGGCGCGGATTCGACGGTGAGGGTCCCGGCCACCTGCTCGACCCGCTGTCGCATGGCTTCGAGGCCGAACCCGGTGCCCTCACCGCGGTCCCCGGTGGCGAAACCCCGGCCGTCGTCGCGGATGTCGAGGATGGTCACGTCGTCGGCGTAGGTGAGGGTGATCCCGATCCGTGCCGCGACGGCGTGTTTTTCCGCGTTGGCCAGTGCTTCCTGCGCGACCCGGTAGAGCGTCGCCGCTGCCTCGGGGGACAACGGCCGCGCGGTGCCCTCGGTCCCGGCGGTCACGTCCGCGCCCACTCGTTCGGACACCTGCCGTGCCAGATCGGCCAGGGCCGTGGGAAGGGGCGACTCGGCAAGCGATTCCGGGCGCAGCGCCTGCACGGCGCGGCGGGCTTCGGTGAGGCTGCCTTTCGCGAGCGCGTGCACGTGGCCGAGGTGGCGTCGGCGGTCTTCTTCCGACGAGGCCTGGTCCGCGGCCTGCAACTGCGTGACGATTCCGGTGAGCCCCTGTGCCACGGTGTCGTGGATCTCGCGCGCCATCCGCTGCCGCTCGTCGAGTACGCCCGTTTCCCTGGCCTTGGCGAGAAGTTTCTCTTGCAGGCCGGCGTTTTCCGCCAGCGCGGCTTCCAGCCGGGCATTGGTGCGGCGGCGTTGTTCGTTTTCCACGCCGACGAACCACGCCGCGTACAGGATCGGCCCGAGGATGGACACGACGGTGACCCACGGTGGCGTGTCCGAATGCCAGATTCCGTTGGCCAGTAACGGAACCAGTGCCGTCGCCGCGGCCGCGAAGATGCTCCAGCGCGCCGGGAACAACACGAACGCGATCGGGTAGCCCACGGAGCCGAACGCGGTGAACGTGTCCGCCCGCGTGCCCAGCGCGGTCGCCGCGGCCAGCAGCACGACGAAGAAACCGAGGGTGAGCCACGGGTTCCGGGTGCGCCGTGGGAACAGCGGGATCAGCAGCAGCAACCACAGCGCGCTCGCCGCGGCGAGGATCAGCGTGGTGCGCCACTGCGCCGGACTGCCGTGCTCCCCGGTGCCCGCAATGACCGTGCACACCACCAGCGCCGCGATTCCGATGGCCGCACCTGCCGGACCTGCCCGCCGTTCGGCGCGGGGGTCGACGGCACCTGGGCGTAATCCGATCATGGAGCGTTCTTCAGCGCCGTCGCCAGCCGGTGAGCAGCAGGACCGCTACCGGCAGTGCGAAAATGAGGTACAGCCTGCCACGGGAGAGCACCAGGACCACGATGCTCACCGCGATCGAGAGCGGCACCGCATACTGCATTGCATACCGCGACAGTGCGCTGCCCCTCGGCTCCGGATCCGCGCTCCGCGGTGCGGCCAGCAGCGCGCTCGGTCTCGGCGACGGCAGGTCCTCGAACAACGGCAGCAGTTCGCTGACCCGCGTCGCCGCGGTGACCTTCGCCGAGCGGGTGCCGTACTCGTCGACGTCCAGTCGTCCGGTGCGCACGTGCTCGGACAGGACGTCGAGCGCGTCCTGCCGTTCGGCGTCGCTCAATCGCATGTCGGGCACGGCGGGCTCAGGGGTCCAGCCGGCGCCGCCGCCGGTACTCGTCCCGCATCTCGCGGTGCCGCTGGTGGTGCTCCAGCCGATGTTCACGGCGCCGGTCGTGGTGGTCGGAGTGATCGAAATGCTTGCCCCACAACGCCCGTCCGACGCCGCTGAGCGCGATCGGCACCAGGATCACCCAGGCCGTCGTGGTCCCGGTGGCGATGAGCGCGATCGCGGCGACCCAGATGAGCGGCAGGAACGCGGCCACGAACCGCTGTCCGCCCGACCAGTTCTGCTGGGGTGCCGCCACCGCGCCCGCCGGCTGCAGTGCCACCGGCGCTGCGGCCGGTGCCGGTGGTGCCGCCGCGGCGGGGGCTCCACCGTACGCCGGATGCGGCGCAGGCAGGTCGGCGAACATCTCGGCCAGCTCACCACGGGTCTTGGCCGCAGTGATCCGGGCGGAACGCTCGCCGTACTCGTCGATGTCGATCCGCCCCGCACTCATGTGCTCACCGAGCGCTTTCAGCGCGGATTCCCGTTCCTGATCGCTGATCCGCAGCTGCGGAGACGGAACCTCAGTCACACTGACGATGGTATGCCGCCGCGCGCCCGCGTACCCACGACATCCGGCACAACTTCAGTCTTTCAGCTCCAGCAGCTGCGTGCCCTGGGTGACCGCGGCGCCGATCTCGACCGAAAGTCCGGTGACCGTGCCCGCTTTGTGCGCGGTGACCGGATTCTCCATCTTCATCGCCTCGAGTACCAGGATCAGCTCGCCCGCCTCGACGTGCGCACCCTCCTCGACCGCGATCTTCACGATCGTGCCCTGCATCGGTGCGGTCACCGCGTCGCCGCTCACCGCGGCCTTCGAACCACCGGCGCGCTTGCGGGGCTTGGCCTTGGTCGCGGTGGCACCGCCGCCTTCCAGCGCGAAGCCACCGGGCAGCGACACTTCCAGCCTGCGTCCGCCGACCTCGACGACGACGTTCTGCCGCTGCTCGGGTTCCTCGGCTTCACCTTCGGCAGCGGTGAACGGCTCGATCTTGTTGTCGAACTCCGTTTCGATCCACCGGGTGTGCACGCTGAAGCCGTTCTCGTCCCCGACGAACGCGGGGTCGTCGACGATCACGCGGTCGAACGGCAGCACCGTCGCCATGCCCTCCACCTCGAATTCGGCCAGCGCGCGCCTGCTGCGTTCGAGGGCGTTGGCCCGGTCGGAGCCGGTGATGATGAGCTTGGCGAGCATCGAGTCGAACTGACCGCCGATCACGCTGCCGCTCTCCACCCCGGAGTCAACGCGCACGCCGGGGCCGCTCGGCGCCACGAACTTCGTGACCGTGCCGGGGGCGGGCAGGAAGCCGCGCCCGGCGTCCTCGCCGTTGATGCGGAATTCGATCGAGTGGCCGCGCGGCTCCGGGTCCTCGGTGATGCGCAGCTTCTCACCGC
Organism: Amycolatopsis ultiminotia; assembly: GCF_039536925.1. Taxonomy (NCBI): domain Bacteria; kingdom Bacillati; phylum Actinomycetota; class Actinomycetes; order Pseudonocardiales; family Pseudonocardiaceae; genus Amycolatopsis; species Amycolatopsis ultiminotia. Next base: position 318,493 of record NZ_BAAAZN010000004.1, read on the forward strand.
GCGCGATGCGGAACATCTCGCGCACCAGGTCGAGCCCGGTCGTCTCCTCGGACACCGGGTGCTCCACCTGCAGCCGGGTGTTCACCTCGAGGAAGGAGATGGTGCCGTCGGTGGCCACCAGGTATTCCACGGTGCCCGCGCCGTAGTAGCCGGCCTCCTTGCAGATGGCCTTCGCGGATTCGTGGATGCGGGCGCGCTGTTCTTCGGTGAGGTACGGCGCAGGCGCCTCCTCGACCAGCTTCTGGTGCCGTCGCTGCAGTGAGCAGTCCCGGGTGCCGACGACGATCGCGTTGCCGTGCTGGTCGGCCAGCACCTGCGCCTCGACGTGCCGCGGCTTGTCCAGGTAGCGCTCCACGAAGCATTCGCCCCGGCCGAACGCGGACACCGCTTCGCGGGTCGCGGATTCGAACAGCTCCGGGATCTCCTCGCGGGTCCGTGCAACCTTCAGACCGCGGCCGCCACCGCCGAAAGCGGCCTTGATCGCCACCGGCAGGCCGTGCTCGTCGGCGAAGGCGAGGATCTCGCCGGCGTCCTTGACCGGTTCCTTGGTGCCGGGCACCAGCGGCGCACCGGCCCGGGTGGCGATGTGCCGCGCGGTGACCTTGTCGCCGAGGTCGCGGATGGACTGCGGGCTCGGCCCGATCCAGGTGAGCCCCGCGTCGAGCACCGCCTGGGCGAATTCGGCGTTCTCGGAAAGGAACCCGTATCCCGGGTGGACCGAATCGGCGCCGGACCGCTTGGCCGCGTCGAGGATCTTGTCGATCGAAAGGTAGCTTTCCGCGGCCGTGCTGCCGCCGAGGGCGAAGGCCTCATCGGCAACGCGCACGTGTGGGGCGTCCCGGTCGGGATCGGCGTACACGGCCACGCTGCTGAGACCCGCGTCCTTGGCCGCCCTGATCACCCGCACCGCGATCTCACCCCGGTTGGCGACCAGGATCTTGGTCACCGGACCGCCCGTGCTCGCGATGTCCTGCTCGCTCACCCCGTACCTCCCGCGTTGTTCAGCGGCGCTGCTGGTCAACCGGGAGTCTACGGTTCGCCCTGTGCTCTGGGTTGAGAGCTGGACCACCCGGTCGGTTCGTTATACCGGCGCGTGGTGGCGCAGCTCGACCGGGAGCTCGGTGTCGAGCACGATCACGTCGTAGGGGTTGACCTGGTGGATGCGCGGCAGGTGCTCGGTGTTGACCATGATCCACGGCTGGTGTTCACCGCAGCAGTCCACGAGCCGGTCCAGCGCGGTGAACGCGACCAGCGCGACGCGCCCGTCCGGGGTGTGCCGCAGCTCGACCGAGGCGCCGGTGCCGCCGTCGGTGGTCGGCCCCACCGGACCGGTGGGCAGGTACAGGGCCGGGGGCAGGTTGGGGTTCGTCACCCGGACAACATAGACGGCCACGGTGCGCGAGGTCGCTTACAGTCTCGGATATGCGGACTTCGCCGAAGCGGCTCCCCCGATCCGCGCTGCTCACCGCGGTGCTCGCCGTCGTGGTGACAGCTGCGGCGCTCGTCGTGATCGTGGTGTTGCGCGCGGCGAACGATGGCTCGCCGCGGGAGCCCGGTCTCTTGCCGCTGGACACCGGAGCGGCGCAGGTCGGGACGTGCGGTACCGGCCCGTGCAACCAGCTGGCCGCGGTGACGGTCGGCGGGGTGCCGGTAGTGCTGCTCGCGGACGGCGAGGGCGGCTCGGGACGGGTGCAGATCGGCCCCCAGCCGGGCACCGAGTTCGAACTGGCGCTCACCGGCATGGGTGCGAAGCTGTCCGCCCACTCACTGCAGTGCATCGACGGATCCACGGCGGCGTGCCTGGTCCGCGGCAACACCGGCGGCGGCGGTGCGTACGGCGAACTGCTCACCGAATCCGGCGGGGTCTGGCGCGACTTCGGGAAGCCGTACTTCGCCGACGCCGGCACCGTCTCGCTGTTCGACGTGAGCGAGGACGGCCGCCCGGACGTGATCCTCGTCCGGCACGAATGTCCGCAGGCCACCCCCGGCACGCCGAGCTGCCAGGCCGCTCCGGTGCTGGCCGAGGTGTACGAGCTCGGCGGGGACCTGATGGGCTGCACCTCGACCGTGACGTCCCCGGCGAACCTGCGCGGCTGGCCGGACGTGCAGGTCCGCCGTTCCCAGCTGCACCCCTGCCCGGACGCTTCCTGAGCCCGATTCGCCTGCCGGATTCGACCGCGGCGCGCGGCGGTGGCCGGGTTCGGCCAGATGAGCCGGGCCGCGGGTCGGTTCGGCGGAGGTGACGCGGCCCGGTTCGCCGGGTGGGCCGGGGGTTGTGCGCGTGGTTGGGCCGGGGGTTGTGTGGCGTGGTTGGGCCGGGGGTTGTGTGGCGTGGTTCGGCGGGGGTGACGCGGTCCGGTTTGCCGGGTGGTCCGGGGGCGGCGTGGCCCGGTTCGGCCGGGGGCGGCGGGGTCCGGGTCAGGCGGTGGCGGGTGCGGTGCCGTCGTCGTTGTGCGCGGGGCGGCTCGTGTGGGCGTGTAGGACCTCGTCGTCGAGGAGTCCTTCGCTGCGGGCCACCACCGCAGGCACCACGATCTGGCCTGCCACGTTCGTGGCCGTGCGCATCATGTCCATGATCGGGTTCACCGAGTAGATCAGCGCCAGCCCCAGCGCCACCTGCTTGGCGTCGAGGCCGATGAACGCGGTGGTGAGGGTCAGCGCGGTCAGCCAGCCGGTGGTGCCCGCGGTGGCCAGCGCGCCGATCACCGCGACCACCACGATGCCCACGTACTGGCCGAAGCCCAGCGACACCCCGGACAGGTTGGCGATGAAGATGGCACCGATCGCGGGGAACACCGCGGCGCAACCGTCCATTTTGGTCGCGCTGGCGAGCGGGGTGGCGAACGCGGCGTACCCGGGGTCCACGCCGAGGTTCACCGCGGACTGGCGGGTGAGCGGCAGCGTCGCGGAACTCGACTGCGAGGCGAACGCAAACTGGATCGCGGTACCTGCCTTGGCGAAGAAGGTCAGCGGAGACACCCTCGCGACGAACTGCAGCAGGATCGGGTACACCACGAACAACACGAGCAGGCAGCCGACGTACACCGCGAGCGTGGTCGAGAACAGCGGGCGGAACAGCGCGTCGCCGTAGTTCGACACGGCGGCGCCGATCAGGCCGATGATGCCGATCGGCGCGAGCCGCACGATCCAGCCGAGGTAGCGCTGGATGATCTCGAACACGCTGTTGGTGAAGTCCACGAACGGCTTCGCCTTGTCACCGAGGCTGTAGGCGGCGGCGCCGATCAGCACGGCGAGGAAGAGCACCTGCAACGTGTTGCCCTCGGCGAAGGCGGAGAAGAAGTTCTGCGGCAGCAGGCCGTCGATGAACGCGTCCCAGGAACCCCAGTCGCTCACGCTCTTGGCGGCCTTGTCGGCGTTCTTGGCGGTGGCCGCGACGCCGGGACCGAGCCCGCCGACGCCGGGGTCGAACAGCTTGCCGATGGCGATGCCGATCAGCGACGCGATGAACGACGTGATCGCGAACCACAGCACGGTCTTGCTGCCCAGCCGCGCGGCGGTCCGGCCGCCGCCGAGTTTGCGCAGGCTGGTGATGCCGACCACGATCGCCGCGAAGACCAGCGGGATCACCGCGATCTGCAGCAACGTGGTGAAGATCGTGCCGATCTGGTCCAGCACTTCGGTCAGCCAGTCCGCCCCGCTGGTCCTGGCGAGCACGCCGAGCCCGGCGCCGACCACGAGCGAACCGAGGACCGCCGCGGCGAACACGCGCGGTCTGGTGTACGTCGAGACGAAGGACACGAAGCCACCCCATGGGTCGAAAAGTTCCGGTTCGGCCCGGTTCGGGCCGTTCAGAAACTCTTCCGGACCACCCGAACGAGTGGAAACCCTCTCAGGATGTGGACGGCCGCCAGAGATTCACGACGCTCACGCCCACTTCGGCAAGCAGTTGCCGCACGAGCGGCAGGCTGATGCCGATCACGCTCGACGGATCTCCCTCGACACCTTCGACGAACCAGCCGCCGAGTGCGTCGAGGGTGAACGCACCTGCTACCTGCAACGGTTCGCCGGTGGCGATGTAGGCGTCGATCTCGGTCTCGCTGGGTTGTCCGAAGTGGACGGTTGTGCGGCGGGTGCCTGCCGCTTCTTTGGTGCGCTGTCCGCCGTCGAGCCGGAACACCGCGTGACCGGTGAGCAGTTCGCCGGACTGTCCGGCCATCCTTGCCCATCGACGGCGGGCGAGGTCGGGGGTGGCCGGCTTGCCGACCATCTCGCCGCCGATCGAGAGCATCGAATCGCAGGCGACGACCACCGCGTCCGGATGGGCCGCGGCGACCTGGTCGAGCACCGCATTGCCCTTCGCCGTGGCCAGTGCGGTGACCAGTTCGTCGGGTGCCGGATCGGTGAGCGCGGCGGCGACCGCGTCCTCGTCGACGCCGGACACCACGACGGCCGGATCGAGACCGGCGCCGCGCAGCAGTGCCAGGCGGGCGGGGGACTGGGAAGCGAGAACGAGACGCACGGGGAGAAGCTACCGCGCACCTGCCCGTTGCCGAATCGTGACGTGCACGAGGCGGGTGCGGGGTTAGTTTGTTGTAGCCCGCAACATATGCCCTGCCGGGATCGGCGGTCCCGGCCGTGCCGGTGTCCGACCAGGATACCGAGAAGGGACGGGGTGCCCGATGACCGTGAGGGTGACGGAATCGACGCCTGCTTACCAGCCCCGGGTGCCGTGGTGGGCAAAACGCCGAATGCCGAAAGACCGCGAAGCCGTGCGCCCCACCCGGGCCGTCGGCTCGAAGACCTCCCCGCCCTCCCGCAGCTGACCCGATCCGCGCCAGCTCCCCAGGGCCAGCGCTGCCCCGTTGACCGGTTCCGTTGCGCGGAAACGGCCGGAGCTGCTGCAACTGGCACCGGTGGTCGGAACGCCTGGTTTGTCGAACGCCCGGCCTTCGGGAACGCCCGGCTTTCGGGAAGGCCCGGTTCCCATGGACGGTTCCCGGGAACGCCCGGCTCCCAGGGGTCTCGCCTCAGGAGCCGCCCCGCCCCAGGAGCCGCCCCGCCCCAGGGGATGTCGCGCCCTTTGCGGACATCGTGCCGCCCCAAGGGATGTCCCACCCTCAGTGGTGTCGCACCACTGGGACGTCTCGCTCCCAGGGATGTCGCACCACCAGGGTATGTCGCGTACTCAGGGGATATCGCGCCACAAAGGACGTCCCACTCCAGGGATGTCCCACCCCAGGGGTGTCGCGCCCAGGGATATCTCACCCCAGGGGATATCGCCCCGAGGGACGTCCCGCCCCAGGGGATATCGCGCCCAGGGATGTCTTTCCCTCAGGGATGTCTCGTTCCTGGGTCTGTCCCGATCTTCCGACTTTCGAATTGGCCTTGGCTGCCCGGCTTTCCCTCGACCTTCCCTTGCCTCCCGGAGTTGATCCGCCCTCCTCGAATTCTTCTCGTGCTTGCGGGTTTCGTTTCCGGTCGTCTGGAAGCGCTGCAGCTTTTCGAGCTGCCCGCGCCTTCCGGGGCCGCGCCAGACCTTCCTCTCCCTCGGTTGGGCGTGCCTCAGCCGGTTGGGGAGGGGGCCGGTTCGGCCGAGGGGGGTGAGGTGGCTGGGCGTGGGGTCACCCGGCGCAGGACCGCGGCCGACAGCACGCCGAGTACCAGTACCGCGACCGGCAGGATCAGGGTTGTTCTGGCGGCGTCGGTGAGTCCGCTGTTGACGGCTTGGCTCGCGAGCCGGCCCGCCCGTGCGGCGAGTTCGGTCGGCAGGCCGGGGATCGGCGCGGAGCCGCCGGACGAGCCGAATTCGCCGGTGGACGCCGCGGCCTGCGCGATGCCGTCGGCGAACGGTGCCCGGTACGGCTCGGGCAGCTGTGCCGCCGCAGCGGCCGCCTCGTCGGTGATCGACGCGCTGATCCGCGCCTGTAGCAACACCCCGATCGCCGCACTGCCGAGCACACCGCCGACCTGGCGGGCGGTGTTGAAGATGCCGGACGCGGTCCCGGTCAGCTGCCGCGGCACCGACGCCATGGTGAGGTTGCTCATCGGCGAGAAGATGCAGCCGACGCCGAGGCCGCACACCAGCAGGGCCGGGATCAGCGTCCACGGACTGGTGTCCGGCCGGGCCTGTATTGCGATGATGCCGATGCCGAGTGCGAGCAGGGACAGCCCGGCCATGACCAGATACTTGCCGTTGACCCGGTCCGAGGCCCTTCCCACGAACGGTGCGATCACCCCGGACAGCAACGACATCGGCGCGGTGAGCAGTCCGGCCATGGTCGGGCTCAGCCCCAGCACCGTCTGGATGTAGATGATCAACGGCAGGAACATGCCAGTCATGGTGAAACCGACAGTGGTCGCGGTGAGCGTGCCCGCGGAGAAGTTGCGGTTGCCGAACACCGCCAACGGCACCAGTGGTTCGCTCCGGTTGTAGCGCTGCCACAACACGAACGCGATCAGCAGCAGCACGCCCGCGCCGATGATCTCGGGCACGGTGATCCCGCCGAAGACGGCGCCCCAGTCGTACTGCTGACCGTTCTGCACGCCGAACACGATGCAGAACAGGCCTGCCGCGGACAGCAGAATGCCGATCAGATCGAACGAATGCGAGTTCTTCGGCTGCCAGTCGGGGACCAGCGCGACGGTGAGCACCACTGCGATGACGCCGATGGGCACGTTGACGTAGAAGATCCACTCCCAGCCGAGGTGCTGCACCAGCACGCCGCCCAGCAGCGGTCCGGTGATCGTGGCAAGGCCGGCGACCCCGCCCCATGCGCCCATTGCCGGACCACGTTTGGCAGGCGGGAACAGGTGCGTGATGAACGCGAGCGTCTGCGGCGTCATCAACGCGGCACCGAGGCCCTGTACGGCACGGGCGGCGATGAGCATCTCGACGTTGCCGGACAGCCCGCACCACAACGAGGCGGCGGTGAACACGACGAGCCCGGCGAGGAACACCCGCTTCGGCCCGAACCGGTCACCGAGCCTGCTGGTGAACAGCATTGGTACGGCGTAGGTGAGCAGGTAGACGCTGATCACCCAGACCACCGAGTTCAGCCCGGCGCCGAGCTCGCGCAGCATGGCGGGCACCGCAATGGACACGATGGTGGTGTCGAGCAGGATCATGAAGAAACCGAGGCACAGCGCGCTGAGCGCGGCCCACGGGTTAACCGGTCTGGCGGGCATGACCTTCCTTGACGAGGTTGAGATCTGGTTTGGGGGTGCCGTCGCTGGGGAACGGGATGCGTCCGCTGGACAGGTCGGCGTGCAGCCGCCGGACCCAGGCCAGTTCGAATTCCCGGTGCGCGGCCGCGTACCGGACGTCGAGCCAGTAGGCCTCCGGCGTCCCGTCGGTGCGGAGCCTGCCGAGGATCACCTCGTCCGCCGCGACCGCCGCGCGCAGCCGCGTGATCCGGTGTTCCAGTTCCAGGAGCGAGGTTTCGTGGCCGAGGTCGTCGATGGCGGCGAGGCCGCTCAGCAGCTCCGGGTACTCCGGGGCCACGTCGCCGAGCATCTGCCGCGCACGTTGCACGAAGGCGTCTTTGCCTGCCGGGGTCATCGCGTACACCGTGCGCTCGGGGCGGCGCCCGTCGCGCTGTGTCTCGGTGACCTCGACGAAACCATTGCGCAGCAACCGTTCCACTGTGTGGTAGAGCGAGCCTGCCTTGAGCTTCACGCGGTCGTCCACGTACCGCTCGCGCATGAGCTGCGCCATCTCGTAGGGATGCATGGGCTTCTCGTGCAGCATCTCGAGCACGGCGACCCCGAGCGCGGTCAGCTTGGTCGAGATCATCGTCGTTCGCTTCCTCCGGTGGCGGGTGCAGCGGGTGCGGGGCTGATCCTTCTGGGTGGTCCAGAACGGCTATTCCGCATGGACTATACGGGGCGGGACAAGGTTGGGCCAGTGTGGTCTTCGCTGGTGAACGACCTGTCGCTGACCGTGACGGGTGTTGCGGATAGTGGGAGAAGGATAGGCGAGGTGTCTGACAAAAACGGCGATCGCCTGTTCGAACGGGGTTCCGGGGCGGGCGGGTGACCCCGGAGCTGGTTCCGCTGTGCCGGGTGCCGGGTGCCGGGTGCGGGGTGCGGGGCTGCTGTGCCGGGTGTCGCTGTGCCAGGTGCCAGGTGGTGGTTGCCGGGCGCCGGGGTGCCGCTGTGCCGGGTGTCGTTGGTGTGCGCAGTCGCCTCTGGCACGGGATGCGGTTGCGGGGGATCGGCCATCCGGCCGATCTGCGGGCCTGTTCCGGCCGGGTTGTCCGCCGGTCGGCCGGAATGAACCGGCTCATCGGTCGATACCCGTGATCCCGGTCCTGAATAGCTTCGGATTGCTCGCATTTCCGGCGGAGGTGGACCGTTGCCCAGGCAGTTCGGACAGGTGAAGGTGCGCGTGGGGATCGCCGCGCTCATCGTGGCGGGAGGTTTGCTCGTGGCGTTCGCCGTGCACGGCGGATCCGGCAGCGGTCACTGGCGCGCAGGCTGCGGTTCGACTCCGGCCCCGGCGGCGGACAAGCATGCGAGTGCCCTTGCCGAAGCCAGGAAAGCATTGCTGAGCAAGGGGAACGATCCCCGTCTCGAACTCGAGGTCGTCGATCTGGACACGTGCGCGGTGGAGCTGAGCTGGAAAGCCGATCGGCCGCTGCCCACCGCGTCGGTGGTGAAGCTGCTCATCGCGCTCGATCTGATCGACAGTTCCGGGGTGCCCTCCGGCAGCGACGCGTCGGCTGTCAGTGACATGCTCTCGGCCAGTGACGATCAGGTCGCCAGCCGTCTGTGGCAGGAGAACGGCGGGCCGTCCATCGTCGAGCGGCAGGCCGGGAAACTGGGGCTCGCAAACACTTCGCCGCCCACCGATACCGGACAGTGGGGCTCCGCCCGGATGTCGCCTGCCGACGTCCTCACGGTCTACCGGCACATCACCGCGGAGCTGCCCGACGAAGAACGCGACTTTCTCACCGAGGCAATGGAAAGCGCCCCACGCAACGCCGCCGACGGTTTCGACCAGCACTTCGGGATTCCACGTGCATTCGAGGGCGCGGACTGGGCGGTGAAACAGGGCTGGGGCAGCTCCGGCGGACGGCGGGTGCTCAACACCACCGGCCTGGTCCGAACCGAGTCCCGGACCTTCGCCGTCTCGGTGATGACCACCTGGAGCAAGACCGTCGACTGGACCACCGCAACCACGGCACTCACCACCGCCACCAGCGCGCTGAAGGGCTCGCTCGCCACCAGCACCAACGGCCGTCTGCGCTGACGGCTAGTGCGGTCCGGCGTCCAGCAGCTTCAGTCCCAGTTCGGTAGTGCGGTACAGGACGCGACGCCCGCAGCGCTCGCCGACGACAAGCCCGCCGTCACGCAGGACCCGGATCTGCTGCGACACGGCGCTGGGTGATACCTGCTGCACCCGGGCGAGATCCACTGTCGTTGCCGGCGATCGCAACGCCGCCAGCAGATCGGCTCGCCGCCGGCCCAGCAGACGAACCGTGCTGCGTCCGGCCACGGGATGCATTCCGGTGGCCCACAGTGCGCCGACACCTCGAGCTGGATAGCGCAGTGTCGGGTGGGTCGTGCTGTGCAGCTTGATCAGAACCCGCGGCGGGCCGAGCGCAACCGGGGAGAGCACCAATCCTCCGGGGAGCTTTCCGGGAGACGGCCGATCGTCGCCGTCGAGGGTGAGCTGCCCGTCGTTCCAGCGGAGATCTTGATGCAGCTCGGTGAAGAGCTTCCCGGCACCGCCACTGGCCAATTGCCGTGCTCGGTAGGCGATATCGGCGTCGAGGACGGCTTGCAGGCGAGACCAGTGCGGCGCGACGAGCCGGTCGTGGGCCCGACGCAATTCGGCGGCGATCACGCGTAGCCCGGCAGCGGGGTCCGCGGCGAGCTTGCGGGCGACGGCCGGAGGGCGGTCGCCGAAGGTTCCGCGGAGACTGCGGCGAACCTGGGCTGCCGTGGTCCGCTGCAGCGCGGCGAGCGCGTCGTCGATCGTGGTTGCCGCACGAGCAGGCGCCGGGAGGAGAAACTGCGGCCAGCTCGTGCGGCCGTGCACGATCAGCGGCCAGGTCCAGGACAGGTCGAGAGGCCGGGCGGCGACCTCGTCCGCAGCCCACCGGACCCAGCGCAGATGACGTTGCCGTCCCTGTCCCCACCCGTTCCCCAGGATCTGCAGCCCCGAGATGGTCTCCGACAGCGGCGAGATGGCGAACCGGGTGCTCGCCAGGTCGCCGATACTCAGCTCCAGAGTCAGCGGCATGGCTCCGAGTATGTACGACCGAGCTGCCGGATTGGAACACACGTTCGATTGGTGATGCTTGCCGGTATGACCGAACGCGTCGCCGCCGGGAGTGCGGCTGTCCGTGTCGGCGACGGCGTGTTCGTCTTCGGTCCGGGGCGTGGCAGGCCTCGTGGCTGGGTCAGGAGGTGGTCTGGGTTGCCTGCCGTAGTTCGGCTCTTGCGGTGCGGGCTCGGGGGCTCCACAGGGAGAACCAGCCGGCGATGGCCGTTCCGACGGTCAGGGCGGTGGCGCTCAGGCCGAGGGACCAGTGCACGCCCACTGCGGAGCCCAGGATGCCCACGGTGAAGCCGCTGCCGGCGCGGAGGCCGTTCGCGGAGACGTTGTACACGCCGATCACGCGGCCTCGTTCGGACGGTTTTGCCAGCAGCTGCACCACTGTCTGGCCGATCGACATCGACGCCAGGTTCGCCACCCCGCCGATCAGCAGCATGACGACGGCCAGCGGATAGCTCGCGGTCATCGCGAAGAACAGGCTGGAAAGGCCGTAGACCGCGGTGCTCACCACTGCAGCGGGCACGCTCGGTTTGATCCGGCCGGTGGCTTCCAGCAGGATCCCGCCGATCACCCCGCCGACGCCGTTGGCGAACAGCAGCACGCCGTAGGCGGTTCCGGCGCTGCCCGCGCCGAGATCCTGGGCGAAGATCGGCATCGAGGTCTGCATCGAGGCACCCACGAAGAACGCGCCCAGCCCGCCGAGCACGACCATGCCCACCATGGTCGGGTTCGCGCCCACCTCGCGCAGCACCCGCACCGAGTCCAGCAAGGTCAGCCGCTGCCGGGGCACGCCGCCGTCTCGCGTGTGGCCGGTGAACTTCGTGCGGAACAGGAATGCCGTGAGCGGCAGGTAGAACGCCACGTTCACGAGAAGACCGGCGACCGGGCCGAGTCCGAGCAGCAGTGCCGAGCCGACGACCGGTCCGAACAGGATGCCGAGGCTGCGGAAGGTGGCGTTGAGCCGGATCGCGCTCGGCAGCTCCGTCGGACCGACGAAATCGTGCAGCATCAACTGTTCGCCTGCTGCCCACACGGAGCCGGCGAACCCGTGCAACACCAGCAGTACGCAGGCCATCCACACCTGCAGCGTGTCGGTCAGGATCAGCACCGCCCAGGTCGCCGAGACGAGCATGAACAGCCCTTGTCCGGCCTGGATGATCCGGCGGCAGTCGTACCGGTCGGCCAGTCCGCCGAAGTACACCGAGAACAGCAGGAACGGCACCCAGTGGCTGATCACCTCGAACCCGCTGAGCGCGGGCGAGTGGAACTTCTCCCACAGCACCCAGTAGGTGATGACGTGCTCGATGTTGTCGGCCATCATCGCCAGTGCCGCGCCGAACAGGTACGGGCGGCAGTCCTTGTTGTACAGCGCGGCGAACTTGCGCGGCGCGGTCGCCGCGGCCGGTGAGGCTTCGGCGGCCTCCGGCACGTGCGTCGGCACACCACAGGCGGAACACATGGTCGGGGCCCCCTTTTCGTCCCGTTCACCGTAGGCGCAACGTTGCGTCTTGTCTATAAACCGGATACGCTCCCCTGCGTGAGCGAGGTCACTACATCCGCAGGTCGTCGGCACCACGGGAACCGGTTCGGCCGCAGTGAGCAGGCTCGGCTCGCGGTGCTCGAGGCCGCGGACGACGTGCTGGCCGAGTACGGTTTCGCCGGGCTCACCATCGAGCGGATCGCGGCAAGGGCCGGGGTGGCCAAGCAGACCATCTACCGCTGGTGGCCGTCCAAAGTGGACATCCTGCTCGATGCGCTCGGCGAGGACCTCGCCGAGGACCTCGTCCCGCCCGACCACGGTGACCTGCGCCGGGACCTGCGCGAGCACCTTGCGCACCTGGCCGGTTTCCTGACCATGGCCGACACCGGTGCGATGGTTCGTGTGCTGCTCGGCCAGGCCCAGCACGACCCGGCACTCGCCGAGCGCCTGCGCAGCCAGCACCTGAGCGTCCAGCACGCACGCGACCGCCTGCCGTTCGAACGCGCCATCGCACGCGGTGAACTACCGCCGGACACCGACGTGAGCCGTGCGGTGGAACGGCTCGTCGGGCCGATCCACTACCGCGTTCTGGTCACCGGTGAGCCGGTGACCAGCGAATTCACCGACGAGCTCGTCGATCGCCTGCTCGGTGAACCCGCCGGTGGGTAGCGCGCCGGGATCGGGCCTGCGAAGCGATCGGTGAGTCGGCCAAGGCCCTGCACAAGACGGGCGAGAAGCCCGGCAAGGCCGCCGAGCAGTACGAGCCCGAGGAGCCCGTCCTCGGACGGCTCAAGAGCTCGACTCGATGTGTCCGCCCGCGGTCGGCGCGAGCCGTCGGGGAACTGAGCACGAGCAATCCGTTGCTCGCCTCGGCCTCAGCGCGGTAAGGCCGAGGCGCGCCAGGCTCCTTCGCCTGGTGCCTGCGGGGCGTGGACCGCGGTGGCGCGGTCGCCCCACCACGAGGTGCGCCGCTTCTTTCCGGCAGGTGCCGGGGTAGCGGCGGCCGCGGCCACGACCGCGGTGAGCGCGGCCAGTTCGGCGTCGTCCGGATTGCCGCGTACCACGCGGAGCAGGGGGGCGTCCGTCATCGCTGCCTCACAGAGGGATGTTGCCGTGCTTCTTGGGCGGCAAGGACTCTCGCTTCGTACGCAGCAAGGCGAGAGCCTTGGCGACGTGGCCACGCGTGTGCGCGGGCGCGATCACCGAGTCGACATACCCGCGCTCGGCGGCTGCGTACGGGTTCAACAGCGTGTCCTCGTACTCCTGGATGAGTTCGGCCCGCAGCGCGTCGACGTCGCGGCCCTCTTCGGCGGCCTTCGCCAGCGTCTTGCGGTGCACGATGTTCGCCGCGCCCTGTGCGCCCATCACTGCGACCTGCGCGGTGGGCCACGCCAGGTTGACGTCGGCGCCGAGGTGCTTCGAGCCCATCACGTCGTACGCACCGCCGTACGCCTTGCGCGTGATCACCGTGACGAGCGGGACGGTGGCTTCGGCGTAGGCGTAGATCAGCTTCGCGCCGCGCCGGATGATGCCGTTCCACTCCTGGTCGGTGCCCGGCAGGAAGCCCGGCACGTCGACGAAGGTGAGCACCGGGATGTTGAACGCGTCGCAGGTCCGCACGAACCGGGCGGCCTTCTCCGAAGCATCGATGTCGAGGCAGCCGGCGAACTGCGTCGGCTGGTTCGCCACCACGCCGACGCTCTGACCGTCCACCCGGCCGAAGCCGACCAGGATGTTCGGCGCGAACAGCTCGTGCACCTCGAGGAACTCGCCGTCGTCGAGCACCCGGGTGACGACCTCGTGCATGTCGTAGGGCGTGTTCGGCGAGTCGGGGATGAGCGTGTCCAGCTCGCGGTCGGTGTCGGTGACGTCGTCGAAGAAACCGGCAGGCGGCTGCTCCGCGTCGAACTCCGGTGGTGTCGACAGGTTGTTCTGCGGCAGGTAGGAGAGCAGTTCCTTGACGTAGCCGATCGCGTCCTCGTCGTCGGAGCCGAGGTAGTGCGCGACGCCGGACTTGGTGTTGTGCGTACGCCCGCCGCCGAGTTCTTCAAAGGTGACGTCCTCGCCGGTCACCGTCTTCACCACGTCCGGGCCGGTGATGAACATCTGCGAGGTCTCGTCGACCATCACCACGAAGTCGGTGAGCGCGGGGGAGTACACGTGCCCGCCCGCGTTCGCGCCCATGATCAGTGAGATCTGCGGGATCACCCCCGACGCCAGTGTGTTGCGCCGGAAGATCTCGCCGTACAGGCCGAGCGAGACCACGCCTTCCTGGATACGCGCGCCGCCGCCCTCGTTGATGCCGATGATCGGGCGGCCGGTCTTGATCGCCAGGTCCATCACCTTGACGATCTTCTCGCCGTACACCTCGCCGAGTGCGCCGCCGAAGACCGTGACGTCCTGGCTGAACACGCAGACCGGGCGGCCGTCGATGGTGCCGTGGCCGGTGACCACCCCGTCGCCGTACGGACGGTTCTTCTCCAGCCCGAAGTTCGTGGAGCGGTGCCGCGCCAGTTCGTCGAGTTCGACGAAGGACCCCTCGTCGAGCAGCAGGTCGATCCGCTCGCGGGCGGTCTTCTTGCCCTTTGCGTGCTGCTTCTCGATCGCCCGCGCCGAACCGGCGTGCACGGCCTCGTCGTAGCGGCGATAGAGGTCCGCGAGCTTGCCGGCCGTGGTGTGGATGTCCGGTTCTTCCTCGGGCGGCGTCCCGAGCGGCTGCGTCGCACTGCTCATGGAGCGGAGCTTAACTACTGTGCGGTCGCTGCGCGTGTGGCGTAGGCCTCCTCCGGCATAGGCTGGCCGGGTGCCGATCGCCGACCTGCCCGTCCGTCCGCTCGGGCCCGCCGACCTGTCCGCCTGCCTCGACCTGGGAGCCGATCGTGGCTGGCCACGGGAGCGCCGGAAGTGGTCGATCCTGCTCGACGTCGGCCGCGGGTTCGGCGTGGACGCGCCGGACGGCGGACTGGCCGCGGTCGCGATCCTGACCCGCACCGGTCCGGCCGCCACCGTGTCGATGGTCGTGGTGGCTCAGCGGTACGGCAGGCAGGGGCTCGGCGCCCGGGTCATGGCGCACGCGCTCGACGCGGCCGGCGACGCAGTGGTCTCCCTGCACTCGACCGAAGTCGGCCGTCCGCTGTACGAGTCGATCGGCTTCGTGCTCGACGGCGGCTGCAGTGACCACCGGGGCCGGTTCGAGGGCGACGGCGGCCCGCTTTCGCGGCCGATCGGACCCGCGGACGTCAGGCGGGTATCCGAACTGGACACCGAGGCGCAGGGTTTCGCCCGTCCGGAACTGCTGGACCGGCTGTTGTTCGAGGCGGAACACGTGCACGTGACCGACCACGGCTACGCGCTCGGCACAGTGCACGACGAGGTCACGGTGATCGGCCCGGTCGTCGCCGCCGACGAGGAACAGGCGCGCGCCCTGATCCGCGGCGTCGCGCTGGCCGCAGACGGCGATCTCCGGCTGGGCGTGGACGATCGTTTTCCCGAGCTGTCCGCCTGGTGCCGGAGCCGTGGTCTGGCCGTTCACCGACCGGCTCCGCGGCTCGTGCTGGGCGGGAAACCGTTGCCGGGCAAGGCGGAAATGCGGTTCTCGCCGTACAACCAGGCGCTCGGCTGAGCCCAGGCCAAGGTGGTCACCCTGCCCGGTGCACGCCGAATCCGCTCTCGCCGGGTGCCAGGTCGGCGCGCAGCACGAGGTTTCGGTCGTAGTCCCCGCCGTTCTGCGTGCGGAACGGCAGCGGCTCGGTGGTTTCCAGGGAATGCAAGCGTTTGCGCAGCTGTTCGGCGGCGACGTCGTACTGCTCCTGCGTCATCCGGTTCGCGCTCAGCACGGCGACCGGCGGCAGCACGGACATCCCGGTGTAGAAGAAGGTGCCGTGCTGCAGGCCGAACAGCAGGTCCTCCAGCGGGCCGTTCACGCCACGCGGACCGAGGCTCGCCTCGCTGCCTCCGGCAGTGACTACGACAAGGGCGCGTTTGCCTGCCAGCGTGCCCTCGCCGTAGCGCAGGACCCGGCCGTCTTCGTCGCGTACGTCGTAGCCGTAGCCCTGGATCAGGACACGGTCGAACCAGCCCTTGAGGATGGCCGGCGTGCCGTACCACCAGAGTGGGAACTGGAACACCACGGCGTCTGCCCAGGCGAGCTTCTCGTGTTCGGCGCGCACGTCGTCCGGCGCGGTGGCGATCTTGTCGACCACCGGGTTCCAGTGCATGGCGTACAGGTCGGACTCGCGGACCTGGTGGTCAAGGGAGCGCAGCGTGGCGATGCCCTCGTCGCGGAGCGAGCCGTTCAGCGACTGCGGTTCGGGATGGGCGAAAATCCACAACACGTTCATGGCTCCAGCGTGCCGACCTGTGCGGACGCGAACCAGTGGCCCGATAGCCAACCTGTGTCAGAATCGGGCCATGTCCGCTTTCCTGCATCCCGATCGGCACAAGGTCGCCGTGCTGGTGCGCCACGGCATGCTCCTGATGGAGCTCGGCATCGTGCACCGGCTGTTCGGACAGGCCCGCTCGGCCGAGGGCGAGCTGCTGTACGAGGTGATCACCTGCACGCCGGAGCCCGGCCCGGTGCGTACCGACACCGACCTGACCATCCCGGTGCCGCAGGGGCCGGAAGCGATCGCCGAGGCCGACACCGTCGTCGTCACGGCGTCGTCGGCCGAGTACGAACCTTCCGGACGGTCGATCACCCCACCGGTCGCGTACGCGATGGGTCTGATTTCGGACGGTACGCGGATCGCGTCGATCTGCACCGGTGCGTTCGTGCTCGCCGCGGTCGGGCTGCTCGACGGACGGCGCGCGACCACGCACTGGCGTTCCGCCGACGAGTTCCGGCGGGAGTACCCGCAGGTACGGCTCGACCCGGACGTGCTCTACACCGAGGACGGCGATGTGTTCACCTCCGCGGGCGTCGCGTCCGGCATCGACCTGTGCCTGCACCTGATCCGGCAGGACTTCGGCGCGGCGGTGGCCAACGAGGTCGCCCGCGGCACCGTGGTGTCCCCGCATCGCGAAGGCGGACAGGCCCAGTTCATCCGCCGTCCGGTGCCCGAGCCGCGGACCTCCTCCACCGCCGCCGCACGGGCGTGGGCGCTGGAACACCTGCACCTGCCGCTGACCCTGCGGGAGCTGGCCGCGAAGGAAGCCATGAGCACCCGCACGTTCACCCGGCGATTCCGTGACGAGGTGGGCATGTCTGCGGTGCAGTGGCTGACCCAGCAACGGGTGGAACGGGCACGGCAGCTGCTGGAGGAGTCGGAACTGCCGATCGACCGGATTGCCACCGAAGCCGGGTTCGGCACCGCAGCGTCGCTGCGCCAGCACCTGCAGAGTGCGCTCGGGGTCTCGCCGAGCGCCTACCGCATCACGTTCCGCCGGACCGCCTGAAGCCGACGGTCCGTGGCAACGTCCGGCGCTGCCACGGACCGACCCCCAGTGGACCTCGAAGACGGCGGGAGGACGCCTTCGCCGCGTCTCCATCCTGGCCGGGCGGGCCGGGTGTCCGGTACCTGCGGAGCCGGGTCTTACAAAATCTGACAGAACTCAGGGCGCCACAGTCACCAGGACGTACACCGGACGTCGCGTGGTGAAGAGCTGAGCGCCCGAGGAGTCGACCATCTTCCAGCCGATCCAGCAGCTGCCCGGGTGGTCCGCCGCGGTGACCGGGACGCTGACCATCACGTGTTCACCCGGCGCGGTGTCGCCGACCAGCACCCGGTCCGGGGTGCGGCAGCTGCCCGGCGCGGGGGGCAGGTCCATCCGCTGCAGGTAGCGCTCGTGCCAGGGCACCGAGCCGCTGTTTTCGATCTCCCACACCTTCTGCACGGTCTCGCCGACGTGGATCGTGGTGCCGTCGGGGACGGTCACGTCGGTGACGAACCTGGAGTTGTCACCGGGGATGCGGGCACCGACATCACCGGTACTGGTACCGAGCTTCGGCACGACGACCGCGGCCACCGCGCCGAGCACCAGCACCACCACAGCGGCCATGGCCAGCGCGTACTTCCTCCTGGAGAGCCGTCGTGGCCGGAAGCCGGCGGCAGGTGCGGAGCTGATGACCGGCTCGACGCCGTCGCCCACCGGGGAGACGACCGCCGGCTCGGGACCCGATGCGGCGCTCGGGGTGCCGCTGGGTGCGGTGTCCGGTTCGGTGTCCGGCGGAGTGTTCGCCTGCGGCTCGGTGCGCTTCGCCGCGTCCGGTTCGGCGTCGGCCACCAGCGGCAGGCCCTTGAGCTCTTCCCAGCGCAGCCGCCACGGGAGCTCGTCCGAATCGCAGGCCCGGACGAACTCCCTGGTGGTGTCCCAGGACGGGAAGCGGGTTCCGCGTACTGCTTCGTGCAGGGTGGCGTGCGAGATCCGTCCCGAGCGTTCGGCCATCTTCCGGAACGATGGGTTGCCGGCCTTCCTCCGCAGGGCGGCCAGTTCCGCGGAGAGGACCTGGGCGGGGCTGCGGCCCGGATCGTCAGCTCCGTCGGCCATCGCACTCCCGGTTGTCAGATCCGCTGGTCTGGACAATTCTGACAGCTGGGTCCAGTGCCGCAGGGGGGACCCCGGTGCGGATTCAGCGGGCGAGCAGGTCCCGGAGTGCACTCGTCACGCGGCCCGGTGCTTCCTCCGCCATGAAGTGCCCGCAGGTCACGGTTTCGTGTACGCAGCCGGGTGCCCAGGTCCGCCAGAGTGCCGTGCCGTCGTAGCCGAGCGCGGCGCCCCAGTCCTGTTGCAGCACCGTGACGGGCATCCGCAGCTGATTGCCTGCGGCACGGTCGGCTCGGTCGTGTTCGAGGTCGACGCCCGCCGAGGCGCGGTAGTCGGCGACGATGGACGGGACGGCGTCCCGGCAGGCCGCGAGGTATGCGGCGCGGACGTCGTCGGGGATGGCCGCGCGCTCACGTGCCCACAGGTCGAGGAAGTGGCCGAAGAACGCGTCCGGGGCGGCGCCGATCAGCTGTTCGGGCAGACCGGGTGGCTGTGCCATGAGGTAGAGATGGAAGGCCACGGCCGCGTCGGCGCCGTGCAGCACGTCCCACATGTCGAGGGTGGGCAGCACGTCGAGCACGGCGAGGTGGGTGATCGCGGCGGGGTGGTCGAGGCCGGCGCGGATCGCGACGAGCGCGCCGCGGTCGTGCCCGGCGAGGGCGAACCGTTCGTGCCCGAAGGCCTTGGCGAGTGCGACGACGTCGGCGGCCATGGTGCGTTTGGCGTAGGCCTGCCCGTCCGGGTCTGCGGGTTTGCTGCTGGCGCCGTAACCACGCAGATCGGGACAGAGCACGGTGTGGTCGGCGGCCAGATCGGCGGCGACGTGCCGCCACATCAGGTGGGTCTGCGGGAAACCGTGCAGCAGAACGACCGGCGAACCGCTCCCGCCGACGGCCACGTTCAGCGAAACGCCCGCGGCGACCGGGACCTGTTGGTAGTCGAAATCCATCCGCCGAGCATCGGTGGGCGCGATCAGTATTCGATCAGCACCGACCGAGCGGACTCGGCCGCGAGCACCGGCTCGGACGGGCGCCAGCCAGGGTGCTGCGGGCCGGGGTGGGTGCCGGTTCGGGTGGCAACGGGCTGGCGTGGGCTGAGGTGGGCCTCGGCGGAGCGATGCGGGCGGGGGTGGGTGCCGTCCGAGTGGGTATCGGCGGAGCGATGCGGGCGGGGAAGGGTGCCGGTTCGGGTGGGTTCGGGCTGGCGTGGGTGCCGGCTGGCGTGGGTGCCGGCTGGGGTGGGTGCCGTCCGAGTGGGTATCGGCGGAGCGATGCGGGCCGGGGTGGGTGCCGGTTCGGGTGGGTTCGGGCTGGCGTGGGTGCCGGCTGGCGTGGGTGCCGGCTGGGGTGGGTGCCGGAGCATCGGGTCGGAAGGTGTTCCGGTGCTCCGGCACCCCCGCCGATGTCCGGCCGTGGTCGGGCAACAGCGGTGGTCAAGCGTGGCGCCGGGGGGTTGCTCTGCGTGCCGCCGACGGCCCCGGCACTGGTCGTCGCGGGCGGGTGGCGCTCACGTGCCTCGGGTTCGCAAGGACGCTTGCGGACGAAACACGGAATCCTTTCCGGCGAACTCTGGAATCGGGTGTTTCCGTGTTGAACGTAACAGGGTTCTCCTGGCCGAGATCCGGCTCGGAGTATTTCAGCCCCCGATTTTGCCTGAATGTTCCATCTGTGGCCAATTGCAGCGGCTGCGAATTCGCGACAGTTTGTGATGGAAGTGCACAGTGGATGCCGCGGTGGCCGTGTGGCCGGCGCCCGAAGGCTCGCGGCGAGGTGGGTCTGCCGGCTCGTTCGATGGGTCAGCCTGGATCGCGTAGGCCACTCGTTCGACTGGTTGTGCTGGGGTTTTGCTGGCCGGAGTGCGGCCGATCGGCGAGGCGCTGGGCGCGGCGGGCCTGCAGCCGGTGGGCGGGGGGTCGCTGTTGCGGCCGGGGGAGCAGGTGTTCTCGGCGATGCTGTCCGGGCTTTCTGCCACTTCGTCACCGATCCGGCCGCTACGGCTGCCGGCTCAAATCATCACCCGCCAGGCCGCGCTGCCCAAGCCGGAGCGGATCGCGTTGCTTGGCCAGCTGCTTTCCGGCCACGACCTGCCGTCGCGGTCCCGGGCCGCCGCCGTGATCGGTCTGCTCTGCGCACAACCGTTCAACCGGATCGCCCGGCTCACCGCGACAACCTGAACACCAGAACCCGAGACACTTGAAGACGCGACCTCACCAGTCAAGCGACCCTGCAGGCAACTTTGTCACCGCTGGGGCGTCCTGTCCGCATGAAGTCGACTTCGGAAAGCGGTGCGGTCTCTGCTGGTCCTGCCCGGGAGAACAGCTACGACGGTATCGCCGAGGGATATTCGGCCGAGAACGAGACCAGCCTGATGAACGCCTACTACGAACGGCCCGCGATGCTGGCCCTGGCCGGCGACGTGACCGGCCGGCGGATCCTCGACGCGGGTTGCGGCTCAGGGCCTCTGTTCGCCGCGCTACGCGATCGGGGCGCAGTCGTGACCGGTGTCGACGCGAGCGCAGGCATGGTGGAGCTGGCCCGGCGACGGCTGGGTGCCGAGGCCGACCTGCGGGTCGCCGATCTGGCTGATCCGCTGCCCTTCCCCGACGGTGAATTCGACGACGTCGTCGGGTCTCTGGTGCTGCATTACCTGCAGGACTGGGGGCCGACGCTGGCCGAACTGCGACGCGTCCTGACACCCGGCGGACGGCTCATCGTCTCGGTCGAACACCCCTTCGTCATCACCATGATGCAGCGCGAGGCCGGGGAAAAGCCCCACTACTTTCAGACCCGCAGCCGAACCGAAGAATGGACGCTGGGCGGCCAATCCGCCAGGTTGACCTTCTGGGACCGCCCGCTGCACGCAATGACCGATGCCTTCACCGCGGCCGGCTTACGCATCAACGTCATCAGCGAGCCGCCGCCCGCACCCGAAGCCCCCGAGCTGTTCCCCGACGAATTCCGGAAGCTCACCGGCACGAGGTTCCTGGGCTTCCTCTTCTTCGTTCTCCAAGCCGACTGACCAGGGCCGGCTACAGCAGCACAGACCCCTGGCCGCCACCTGGAGCCACTACACTCCGGTGGCCACACACCGTCACCTCCGCGGAGAACCCGCGACACTTGAATACGAGACCTCACCAGTCCGCGGTCCGGCACCGGTTTGCTGTGTGGCGGATTGGCGCCAGTGGCTACAGTACGGAGCCGATGGTGTCGTTCGCGGTGCTTGGTCCGCTGGTGGCCAGTGACGCGCGAGGGCCGGTGGCGCTGCACGGGCCTCGGCATCGCGCGGTGCTCGCACGTCTGCTGGTCGCGCGTGGTCAGGTCGTTTCGGTGGATGCGCTGGTCGACTCGCTGTGGCGCGAACCTGGTGCGGGTGCGGTCGGGGCGCTGCAGACGTTCGTGGGTGCCTTGCGGCGTTCGCTCGAACCCGGCCGGGCACCGCGGACGCCGGCGTCCTTGCTCGTCACCGAAGCGCCGGGATACGCCTTGCGCGCGGAACCGGACCAGGTCGATGCGTGGCGGTTCGAGGCATTGCTACGGAGGAATCCGTCCGTCGCGCAGCTCGACGAGGCGCTCGGCTGGTGGCGGGGCGAACCGTACGCCGAATTCGCCGACGAACCGTGGGCAAGGGCGGAAATCGCGCGGCTGGCGGAATTGCGGTCGCTCGCGTTGGAACGGCGTGCTTCGGGGCTGCTGGAACTCGGCCGGGCCGCGGAAGCGGTACCGGACCTGGACTCCCATGTGGACGCTCATCCGCTGCGGGAAGAGGCGTGGCGGCTGTTCGTCCTTGCGTTGTACCGCGCCGGTCGTCAGGGCGACGCGCTTGCCGCGTTGCGGCGTGCGCGGGCGGTGCTGGCCGCGGACCTCGGCGTGGATCCCGGCCCGGGGTTGCGGCAGCTGGAACAGGACGTGCTGACGCAGGCGCCACGGCTGATCCCGTCGGAGACCGCGCCGCGGGAACGGCTGGTCGGCCGGGAGCGGGAACTGGCCGAGCTCGCCGAGGCAGCCGGCCGTACGCGGCTTGTGCTGGTGTCCGGTGAGGCAGGCGCGGGAAAGACGGCGCTGGTCCGGGAATTCGCCGCACGGCTGGGCCGGACCACGGCGTGGGGACCGAATCCGGACGCCTCCGGAGTACCGCCTGCCTGGCCGTGGACGCGGATCCTGAACGCACTCGGCGAGCCGGTGCCGGCGCGGGAGCAGACGGGCGACCCGGCGGTGTCCCGGTTCCGCTGGCACCACGCGGTGGCCGCGCGGCTCGCGGAGGTCGCCGTCCGCGGCAGGCTGCTGCTCGTCCTCGACGATCTGCAGTGGGCGGGCGAAGAAACGCTGGCGTTGCTCGCCGCGGTCATCGCGGAGCCGGCACCGGTGCTCGTCGTGGCGACCTATCGGACCACTGAGGTGTCCGCGGAACTGTCCGCCGCACTGGGCCGGCTCGCGCGCGCCGACCCGGTGCGGCTGTATCTCGGCGGCCTGTCCGTGGCCGCGGTGGCGGAGCTGGTCGGCGACGGCCCGGCCGAGGTGATTCACCGGCGGACCGCGGGAAATCCCTTCTTCGTAAGGGAACTCGCGCGGGTGCTCGACGCCGAGGGCGACCTTCCGGACGGTATCCGCGATGTCGTCCGGCATCGGCTCGACAGCCTGCCCGAAGACGGCCGAGCTGTGCTGCGGAGGGCGGCCGTGGTGGGCGCCGAGATCGATCCTGGTCTGCTCGACGACGCGTGGGAAGAGCTGGAAATCGCGGTACGGACGGGATTTCTCGTGTCGACCGGGCCGCGGCAGTTCCGGTTCGCGCATTCCCTGGTCCGGGACGCCGTGTACGAGGACATCCCGTTGGCTCAGCGGGCGCAGCTGCACGCTGCGGTGGCCGAAGCGCTGGCACGTCGTCGGCCGTCGGAGGTTTCCCTTCTGGCGCACCATTTCCTGCGGGCCGGGGACGATCGCGGTGTCGGCTACGCGCGAGCCGCCGCGGAGCGCGCCGAACGGGATTTCGCACCGCACGAGGCGGTACGGTGGTGGCAGGCCGCGCTCGCGCACGGCCCGCGTACCGTCGAGCTGCTGATGGGACTCGCCCGCACGTCCGCGATCACCGGTTCGCTCGAGGCTGCCCGGCGATATCGCGCCGAGGCCCTCGACCTCGCCGGTGCCGATCTCGCTCTGACCACGCGGGTGCTGACCGCGTTCGACGTGCCGGGGATCTGGACCGACAACGACGACCCCGCGCTGGCTCGGCGGATCGCCGACGCCGCCGACCGCGTGCTGGCGACCGAACTGGAGCCGCCCGTGCGTGCCCGGCTGCTGGCGACGGTCGCGTTGGAGCTGCGCAGCGCCGGTGGCCCGCGCGCCCGTGCCGCCGCCGTCGAAGCCGAGCAGCTGGCCCGGTCGGTGGACGATCCGGCGTTGCTCGCGTTGGCGTTGAACGCGTTGTGGACGCAGTCGTGCACCCGCGCCGGGCTGGCCCCCGCACGCGCGCGGATCGGTACCGAACTGGTCGCACTGGCCGGCCGGCACCGGCTGGTGACTTTCGAGGTGCTCGGCCACCTGATTCTGGTGCAGGCGCACTCGGCGCTGGCGGATTTCACCGCGGCCGAGGCGCATGCGTCCGCGGCCGACCGCCTCGGCGAGGAGTACGACATTCCGCTGGTCGCGGTGTTCACCGAGTGGTACCGCGCGGTGCGCCTCGCGGTGACCGGCCCGCTCGCCGCGGCAGCGGCCGCCTACCGGGCGGCTGCGGCCCGGCTGACGGGCACCGGAATGTCCGGATTGGACCGTGGAATCCTGCCACTGGCACAGCACTGCCTGTATCTGCAACACGGCCGGGTGTCTACTGTGGATGTTTCGGGTTGGCGCACCGAACAACCGGATCTGCTGCTGGAACTGCGTGCCTGCCTGGCTGTGCCGGGCGCCCGCACGACTGCCGAACGACGCCGTCTCTACGCCACGCTCACCCCGGCGGCCGCCGAACTGGCCGGCGCGGGCTCCGGTCTCGTCACACTGGGACCGGTCGCGCACTACCTCGGCGACCTGGCGGCAGCGCTGGATCTTCCGGCCGCCGCGCACTACCGCCAAGCCGCCGAAGTCGCCCGCCGGGCCGGAGCTCCGCACTGGGTGGCTGCGGCGGAGGAAGCCGCCCGGAACTCCGCCGCGTGACCCCCGGGCCGTTCGCGGACGTGGTTACAGGTAGGGCTTGGTGAGCATTTCGAATGCGTGCCCGGCGGGATCCTTGAAGTAGACCCCGCGTCCGCCGTGCCCGGTGTTCGTCTCGCCGGGGCGGGTCATCTGCGGGTCGGCCCAGTGCTCGATGCCGTCCGCGCGGAGCCGGGCGCAGGCACGGTCGAACAGCCCGTCGTCGACCAGGAACGCGTAGTGCTGCATCTGGATTTCCACCGGCGGTTCGGCGAACTGCACCAACACGCCGTCGGAAAGCTGGACGTTGGTGAACGGTCCCCAGGACGGTGCTTCCGGCAGTTCGAAGAGGGTGCGGAAGAACCGGGCCGATTCGGCGCGGTTCTTGGCGGCGATGATGGTGTGGTTGAACGTGACGGTCATCCGGCTGTGCTCGCTTTCGTTTCGGGATACGTGGCTGACGGTGCGGAACTCATCCGCTGCCGGGGAGGGCCACGCGCCCACGATGCGATCAGCTCGGCACCGGGTCGCCTTCCCGTGCATGGCTGCCAGCCGTCCCGGTGATCACGGCGGGAGCGTATGCCTCGCGTACGCCAGCCCGCAACGCAGTAAGCACCGGAAACGGCGCGGTCGGTTTCCGCCGGTCACCCGGCCGCGAACCGGTCCGAAGCTCGACCGCCGCAGCTGCTCCGCCGGCACCGACTCCGCCAGCATCCGGCAGCAGGTCGGCAGGTTCTCCGGGAATTCGACCGGCTTTCCCCGCGAACGGTGCACGTGCCAGCTGCGCAGAGCCAGGTCCGAGACCGGGAAGGCGAGCGCGCGGTGCAACAGGTCCAGCGCCCTCGGTGGCCGTCGTGGCGAGCTGCGCAGTCGCGGGGTCCATGGCCCGCGTCGTCGCTTCGGTGCTCGGCTGTCGCCGGTGATCCGCTCGCCCGTGGCGTGCGGAAACGCTGCGGTACTCGGGCTAAGCCGGGTGTCCCGCGCCGGCGTAGTCGTCGCCGGGGGTGTGGAAGGTGTGGATCTGGATGGCCTGTCCCTCGGTCGGTGCGTTGATCATCAGGCCGTTGCCTAGGTAAAGCCCCACGTGGTGGATGCGGGTGCCGGGGTTGCCGTAGAACACCAGATCGCCCAGCTGCGGTTCCTTGCCCGGTGGTACCGCGGGCATCGAGCGGAACTGGCTGTCCGCGGTACGGGGCAGGGCGACTCCCGCGCTGTCGTAAGAAGCCTTGGTGAGGCCGGAGCAGTCGAAGCCCGCGGCCCCGGCGTCCGGGCCGTTGCCGCCCCACACGTAGGGCAGCCCCAGCTGTCCCAATGCGAACCGGGTGGCGTGGACTGCCGGGGTGCCGGACTTGGCCGGGTCCAGCGACAACGTGGCGTACAGCTGCGCGTAGCCCAGGACCTGCTGCCGGAACAGCTCGAGACCGTTGCCGCTGTGGTAGCCGGCCATCGCCTTCCACCAGCCGTTGCCCGCGGTGAGGTCGACGTCGCCGGCGCACAGTGCGCGGCCGGCGGCGACCGCGGCCGACGCCGGGTCGGTCAGCGCGGGCTTGGCGATGCCGGTGATCTTCGAGCCGTACTTCTTCCACTGCGCCGTGCTGAGCCCCATCAGCGTGCCGTCGCGGCGGCCGTGGTCCGCGCCGGCCTCGCCGACCCCGGCCAGCGTGACCCAGGACAGGTGACAACCGGGGTCCTCGGTCCGCAACGCCAGTTCGCCGTTCGCGTAGCCGATCAACGCCGGTGCGGGAATGTCGAGTGGCCCGGCGAGCGAGTCCGCCCACTGCTGCAACGGCGACACCCCGCCACCGCCGGAGGCGCCCTGCGCCGGTTCCCGTGCGCGCAGCGGGGCGCTCGCCTCGAGGACGGACGGCCCCTTCGCCACCGGTTCGTCGGCGGCGGCCGCGGCCGGTGCCGGAGTGGCCGGCTCGCCCCGGTCGGCAACGATCCAGCCTGCGGTGACCAACCCGGCCACCAGCGGCAGCGCCACCAGGCCACGGTGCAGTGCGCCGCGGGCCCAGGAGGGCTTGGGCTGGGCAGTGGGGACGGCATCCGGCGGGGTCACGCCGTCCAATCTAGAAGAGCGCACCTGTGCTCAACGAGCGAGACGCTTGCACGTTAGGGGGACTCTCATATTGTGGGCGGATGGCTGAACTGGACGCGGCACGGCTGCGCGATGGGCTCACCGGCCGATACGCCAGGGTGGACGTGGTCGAAACGACCGGCTCCACCAATGCGGACCTGCGGGAAGCCGTCGAAAACGGTGCCGGGGACCGGACCGTGCTGCTCGCCGAGCAGCAGACCGCCGGGGTGGGCCGCCGGGCCAGGACGTGGAGCTCGCCGAAGGGCGCCGGGCTGTATCTGAGCGTTGTCCTTCGCCCGTCCGGCGTGGCGTTCTCCGCGCTCGGCTCGCTGTCGGTGGTCGCCGGGCTCGCGGTGCACGCGGTCGCTGTCGAAGCAGGTGTGGACGCGGTACTGAAGTGGCCCAACGACATGCTCGCCGGGCCGGAACGGGCGAAATGCGCCGGTATCCTCGCCGAGGCGGTCGGCGGGGACGCCGCCGCGGTGGTGCTCGGCATCGGGCTCAACGTGCTGCCGCTCGGTACGGACGTGCCCGCCGGACCGGGCGGACTGCCCGCGACGTCACTGGCCGAACAGGGTGCGACGACGACCGATCGCACCGAGCTCGCGCTCGCCCTGCTCACCCGCTTCGACGAGCTGGAACGGCGCTGGCGCCGGGTGTCCGGCGACCTCACCGCGGCCGGTCTGCTCGACGACTACCGGGCACACTGCGCAACGCTCGGACAGCAGGTGCGAGTGCAGCTGCCCGACGGGACCGCGCTCACCGGCCGGGCCGCCGATCTCGACGCGGCAGGTCAGCTGCAGGTCGACGGGCCGGACGGGCGCAGGCACACCGTGTTCGCAGGCGACGTGGTGCACGTGCGCCCGGCGTGAGACCCGAACCGGTGTCCGCGGGCTCACCCGGTCCGCTCGCCGGTACGGTGGATCCACCAGCACCGGCACACACCAGGGGAGCATCCGCCGTGGCCTATCCGGATGATTTGCTCAGCCAGAACGAGCACGTGGTGGTGCACAGCCACCCGCACTTCAAGATGCTGATCTTCCCGTTCGTCGGGTTCCTGATCACGGTCGCCGCGGCGATCTGGCTGCTCCTCGTGGCCGGCGACGCGCCGGGGCCGTGGAACAACGTGGCGATGATCGCCATCGGGGTGGTGGCGATCGTGCTCGTGGTGTGGCTGTTCCTCGCACCGCTGGTCCGCTGGCGCACCACGCACTTCATCGTGACCACCGACCGGCTGATCGCCCGCGAAGGAGTGCTGAAGCGCACCGGGATCGACATCCCGCTGTCACGGATCAACAGTGTGCAGTTCGAGCACGGCCTGCTGGACCGGGTCTTCGGCTGCGGCACGCTGATCATCGAGTCCGCCTCCGACGAGCCGCTGCGCTTCGACGACATCCCGCACGTGGAGCGCGTGCACACGGTGATCTACCGAGAGGTCAACGACAACCCGTACGACGACTACGGAACCGAGCCCGGCGAGGACTACCGCCCCGGGCCGACCGAGCCACTGCAGCCGCAGCGGCGTGCCCCGCGCGGAAGGCGGCGCTGACATGGGTGCCAGGGAAAACGGACTGCCCGAGCGGGTGCCGGTGGACGGACTGCCGCCGCGCGTCACGATCTGGGAGGTCGGACCGCGCGACGGACTGCAGAACGAGAGTTCGGTCGTGCCGGTGGAGGTCAAACTCGAATTCCTCGACCGGCTCGCCGGTGCCGGGCTGAGCACGCTGGAGGCGACCAGTTTCGTGCACCCGAAGTGGGTGCCGCAGCTGGCCGACGCCGAACAGCTGCTCGCCGGGCTCGACCGGCGGGAAGGCGTGCGGTACCCGGTGCTCGTGCCGAACGCGCGCGGACTCGACCGGGCGCTCGCCGCCGGGGTCGGGCACATCGCGATCTTCGCCAGCGCAACCGAGACCTTCGCACAGCGCAATCTCAATTCGACGCTCGACGACCAGTTCGCCATGTTCGAGCCGGTGGTCACCAGGGCAAGGGCGGAGGGCCTGGAGGTGCGCGGCTACCTGTCGATGTGCTTCGGTGACCCCTGGGAAGGCGTGGTGCCCGCCGAACAGGTGGTGCGCGCAGGCAAGCGGCTGCTCGACTTCGGCTGTTCGCAGCTCTCGCTCGGTGACACCATCGGCGTGGCGACCACCGGGCAGGTGACGCGGCTGATCGAGACGTTCGTGCAGTCCGATGTGGACGTCTCCGCACTGGCCGTGCACTTCCACGACACCTACGGCCAGGCGCTGGCCAACACCGAGGCGGCACTGCGCGCCGGGGTATCCACTGTGGACTCCTCGGCCGGCGGGCTCGGTGGCTGCCCGTACGCCGAATCGGCCACCGGCAACCTGGCGACCGAGGACCTCGTGTGGCTGCTGGAAGGGCTCGGTGTGGAGCACGGCGTCGATCTCGGCGCGCTGGTCGAGACCAGCGTGTGGATGGCAGGGCAGCTGGGCAGGCCGTCCCCCTCGCGGGTCGTGAACGCACTGGCCGGGTAGGTGCCCGAGTTCGTCCCGCTCGAGGCGGGCACCTGGCCGCTGTTCGAACGGCTCTTCGGTCCCGGCGGCGTGCAGGGCGGCTGCTGGTGCGCCTTCTTCCGGCTCACCGGACCGGAGTTCAGGGCAGCCGGAAGCACCGGCCGCAAGGACCACCTGCGAGCCGCGGCGGAAGCCGGGAAACCGTTGGGGCTGCTGGCACTCGTCGACGGGCAGCCGATGGGCTGGGTGGCCGTCTCGCCCCGCCCGGACAACCCGCGGCTCGCGCGGTCCCGGCTGCTCGCCTCGGACGCGCCGGGTGTGGTGTGGGCGATCACCTGCTTCTACGTCGACCGCCGGGGACGGCGCCGTGGGCTGGCCGGGGAGCTGCTGCGAGCCGCGGTCGGGTACGCCACCGAACACGGTGCCGAGGTGGTCGAGGGTTACCCCGTGGTCAACGGGAACCGGCCACCCGCGGACCTGTACCACGGCACTGTCGCCATGTTCACCGACGCGGGTTTCACCATGGTGGAGCAGCGCGGGCCGGCCCGCGCGTTGGTACGGCGCGAGTTGGTGTCCGCCCGATAAAGTGGGATCTCCCGCCGGGCCGGAACCGCGCGGCGGGATGGACGTCTTACCGGAGCCGGCGCGATCGAGAAGAGGGTGCCCGTGTCCGATCAGCTCGAACCGGCCGACACCGACGTGGCCACCGGGCCCGTGCGGGTGCCCGCGCAGTACGGCGGGCTCCTCGAACGCGGCTTCGACGACGTGCCGACGCCGCCGTCGGGTACCGGCGTGCTGCGCAGCCCGGCCCGCGGGCACCGGCCGCCGGTGGGCGCACCGCGAACCGATCGGGAGAGCGTGCTGGCGCTGTTCCTGGTTCACATGTTCCCGCTGGGGCACCTGCCGGTGGCCGCGGATCGCCCCGAACGCCAGCTGCCACCGCCGGCGAAGCCCGGTGCCGGAGGCGTGCGCTGTCCGCCATCCGACCACCCGGAGTCCGCGCTGCTCGAGGACACCGCGGTGCTCGGCTACGTCGAGCAGGGATTCCGTCGTTCGCCCACGCCGCCGGCAGATCCGGAGCCGCCGGAGGCGATCGTCGAGGACTACCGGCCACCCGAAGGCGCGGAGTGGGAGCAGCGGTTCGTCGCGGGTGCCGAATACGTGTGGCCGTCCGCGCAGCAGTTCCCGGAAGGCGGGACCGGCGAGCCGGAAGCGGTGGTGCTGGGCGAAGGCACGCTG
This sequence comes from Amycolatopsis ultiminotia, assembly GCF_039536925.1. Lineage (NCBI taxonomy): Bacteria > Bacillati > Actinomycetota > Actinomycetes > Pseudonocardiales > Pseudonocardiaceae > Amycolatopsis > Amycolatopsis ultiminotia. Next base: position 348,605 of record NZ_BAAAZN010000004.1, read on the forward strand.
CTCGACCGCTTCGGTGGCGAGCACGGCCGGGTCTTCGCCCCGGACGGCACGCCGTTCGCGCAGCGGTCGCTGCCCCCTGCCGCGCTGCGGTCCGGCTACCGGCGCTACCGCGTGCTGAAACCGGTGCCGATGTGGCGCTCGAACGTCGCGGAGTGGTTCGGTCAGCCGGGCGGCGGCCTGCGCTACCGGGCCGTGCTGGCCGCGGACGAACTGGTCACCCTCGGATTCCTGGCCGACATCACGCAGGAGGCGCGATGAACACGCAGTCGATTCAGCGGTGGCTGGACGTGATCGGCGTGCCCGGGGAGGTCGTCTCGGTCGGTGCCGAGGCGGACAACACCTGGTGCCTGATGCCGGCCACGGACGGCGCGGGCTGGGAGGTGTTCTGGCGGGAGCAGGGCAACCGCTACGACTGGGCCGCGTTCACCTCCGAACAGGTCGCCTGCCACTACCTGTTCGGCAGGTTGACCTGGTCGCAGGTGGCCCGTGGTGCGGTGGGCGTACTGCCCGGGACTCACTGACGCCGCAGTACCGCCAGCGCCTCGTCGTGCACGAGGCCGTTGGTCGACAGTGCCGAACCGCCTTGGTAGGTCGGCGCCCCGGACAGGTCGGTGAACCGCCCGCCCGCCTCGGTCACGATGACCTGGGCGGCGGCGACGTCCCACGGGTTCACCACGCACTCCGCGGCCACGTCCAGTGCGCCCTCGGCGACCAGGCAGTGGTGCCAGAAGTCGCCGAACGCGCGGGTTTCCCAGCACGCCTCGGTGAGCGCCAGATACTTCTCGCGCGAGTGGTACTCGGGCCAGGTGTTCAAGTCCGTCGTGGACAGATACGCATCCGACAGCGCGGAGACCCGGGACACCGACAGCTTCCGTTCGCCGGAGCCGTCTCGCAGGTACGCGCCGCCGCCGTGCGCGGCCCACCAGCGCCTGCCCAGCAGCGGCGCGCTGACCAGGCCGACCACCGGGGTGCCGTCCTCGACGAGCGCGATCAGCGTGGCCCACACCGGCACCCCGCGCAGGAAGTTCTTCGTCCCGTCGATCGGGTCGAGCACCCAGGCCCGGCCGCGGGCGTGCACGGTGCCGCCGCGTTCCTCGCCGAGTACCGCGTCGTCCGGCCGCTCGGCGGCGAGGATCGCGCGGATCGCGTCCTCCACCGCGGTGTCCGCGTCGGTCACCGGCGTGCGGTCCGGCTTCGCCGAGACCGCGAGGTCGAGCGCGCGGAACCGGGCGGTGGTGAGGGCGTCGGCGGCGTCAGCCAGCCGGGTGGCGAGAGTCAGGTCATCGTCGTAGCCGGGCACGGTCACGATGGTTTCACGCCGGTTCACCGTAAGGTTGGCCAGGTGAGCATGGTCCTACTTGCCGAAGACGATCCGGCCATCGCCGAGCCGCTGTCGCGCGCACTGCACCGCGAGGGGTACGAGATCGAGGTCGTCACCGACGGTCCGGCGGTACTGGCCGCGACCGGGGAGCACCGGGTCGACCTGCTCGTGCTCGATCTCGGGCTGCCCGGTATGGACGGGCTCGAGGTGTGCCGCAGGCTGCGTGCGAGCGGCACCGAACTGCCGGTGCTGATGCTGACCGCCCGCACCGACGAGGTGGACTTCGTGGTCGGTCTCGACGCAGGGGCCGACGACTACGTGGCCAAGCCGTTCCGGCTGGCCGAACTGCTCGCCCGCATCCGCGCGCTGCTGCGCCGCCGGGTGCCGGAGGTGCTGGAGGCAGGCGGCGTCCGGATGGACCTCGGTGCCCGGCTGGTCACCGTCGAGCAGCAGGAGGTGCAACTGGCGAACAAGGAGTTCGAGCTGCTGCGCGTGCTGATGAGCCGGGCCGGGCAGGTGGTCAGCAGGGACGAGATCCTCTCCGAGGTCTGGAACGACCTGGAGTCGAAGACATCCAAGACGCTCGACATGCACATGTCGTGGCTGCGTCGCAAGCTTTCGGTCGCCGCGGACGAGGCGGGCGGCGCACGGGTGGGAAAGCCGGCGCATTCCGACGCCGAGCGGCGCATCGCGACCGTGCGTGGCGTCGGCTTCCGGTTCAACGTCGAGTAGCCGCCGATGAGCATGCGCCGCCGGATCCTGCTGGCGATTCTGCTCGCCGTGCTGGTCACGGCGGCTGTGCTGGGCATCCCGCTCGGCGTCACGGCGTGGCGGCTGGTGGAGAACCTGAACCGGGAGAGCCTGGCCGAGCGCGCGCGCAACATCGCCGCGACGGTCGACACCCAGGTCGCGAACGGCCAGGAAGTGGACATCGACCAGTTCCGCGTCGGGGTTCCCCGCGGTGGGCTGCTCACCATCCGGGGCGACGGGATGGCCGAAAAGCACCTCGGCCTGAACCCCGGCCCGGAACCGGTCGTCGAATCGGCGCCGACGGCAAGGCGTGGCACGGTGGTGCTGGCCATCCCGAGTGGTCCGGTCCGCACCAGGCAGACGCAGGTGACGTTGCTGGTGGTGCTGCTGGTGGTGCTGTCGGTCGGTACCGGCACGGTGGTCGCCACGGTCACCGCCCGGCGGCTGGCCAAACCACTGCGGCACGTCGCGGATCGCGCGTCCCGGCTGGGCGGCGGCGACTTCCGGCCGGACCCGAGCCGGTACCGGGTGGCCGAGCTGGACATGGTCGCCGAGGCGCTGGACACGTCCGGTTCCGCGCTGGCCCAGCTGGTGCAGCGGGAACGGCAGCTCGTGGGGGACGTCTCGCACCAGCTGCGCAGCAGGCTCACCGCATTACAGCTGCGGCTGGAGCCGTTGACCCTGCACGGCGACCCGGACGTGGCCGAGGAGTCCCGCGCGGCACAGGAACAGGCGGACCGGCTCGCGCAGGCGCTCGAGGAGCTGCTGGCGGCCGCCCGCGCCGCGCGCGAGGTCGACGCCGAGCCGGTGGACCTGCCGAGCACGCTGCCCGCGGTCTCCGAGGAGTGGCGGCAGCTGCTGCGTGCCGAGGGCCGGAACCTGCGGATGAAGATCGCGGACGGCCTGATGGTCCGCGCGACCCCGGCGCGGCTGCGTGAGGTGATCGGGGTGCTGCTGGACAACGCACTGCGGCACGGCGCGGGCACGGTCACCCTGGCCGCGCGCCGCGGCGAGGCGGAGGGGAGCGTGGTGATCGAGATCGCGGACACCGGCTCCGGCGTGCCGGACGAGATCGCCCCGCACATCTTCGAACGCGGCTTCTCCGGTGGCGGCTCCACCGGCGTGGGACTGGCGCTGGCCCGTGCACTGGTCGAGGCGGACGGCGGGCGGCTGGAGCTGTCGAACAAGCGGCCGGCGATCTTCAGCCTGTTCCTGAAGGTGCCGCGGCCGGACGACGTGGGCGAGGTGCGCTGGCCGGCGCAGCCGGTGCCGCGCTGAGCGTCAGCGGGGCAGCCGGGTGACCTGCTCGCGGCGGCGTTCGCCCAGCTCGTCCGGGAACACCCACTTCTTGAAGGCCCAGAAGCGGAAGAACATGGCCAGCAGCATGCCGATGATCGAGCCGCTGGCGAAGTCCGAGATCTCCTGCACGAACCGCGATACGTGCGGTACCTCCAGGTGCAGCGCGTAGCGCGAGAGGTACAGCGGGATCAGGTTCACCACCACCGCGACTCCGCTGACGACGAAGAACAGGGCGGCCTCGTGGGTCCGCTCGCGGCCGCCGCGGGTGCGGAACGACCACTCCCGGTTCAGCACGTACGACACGATCGCGGCGACGATGATCGCGATCGCCTTGGCGGTGGTCGGCTTCGACTCCAGGACGCTCAGCTTCAGCAGGTACCAGACACCGTTGTCGACCACGAAGGTCGTGCCACCGACGATCGCGAACTTCAGCAGCTCCCGGTGTTTGATGAGCACCGCGCGCAACGGCTCGGGCGTGCGGGCGAGCACGGATTCGACCACGGTCACCCGTCCAGTCTAGAGAACCCGAGGCCACTCCCGGTCTCAGGCGGCCTTGCTGCCGGGTTCGCCCGGATCGGCAGGCGGCTCGACGGCCCGCAGCCGGGCACCCTCGGTGGGGAACACCCACCGCTTGAACGCCCACCAGCGAAACAGCGTGCCGAGCAGGGTGCCCAGCACCATCCCGCTCACGAAATCGGCCACCTCCTGTCCGACCAGGCTCACGTACGGCACCTGCAGGTCGAGCACGTAGCGCGAGATCCACTGCGGCAGCGCGTTGAGTCCCAGCGCGACGCCGCTGATCAGGAAGAACAGGGCGGCCTCATGGGAGCGTTCGTGGCCGCCGCGGGTGCGGAACGCCCATTCGCGGTTGGCGACGTAGGAGAAGATCGTGGCGACCAGCACGCCGACGATCAACGCGGTGACCGGGTTCGCGCGCAGCACGGTGAACTTCAGCCCGTAGGTGATCGCCGTGGTGATGGCGAAACTGCTCCCGCCGACCACAGCGAATCGAAGCAGCTCACGGTGCCTGTTCAGGAATTCGCGCACCGCTCGGACGCTACTCCGTGAACCAGCCGAAGAACCCTCGGGGCTCGAGCGACGACGGCCGCTCGCCGGGTATGCCGGACTTGCCGGTACCGGGATTCGGCGGTGCGCTCGTGGTGGTCGCAGACGGGGTGCCCGGCGTGCTGTCCGGTGCATCCGTCGGCAGCGACGACGACGTGTCCGGGCTGCTCGGCCGGGGATGGTGCCGCGTCGGTGTGGACGTGGCCGTGCCCGGATCCGACGACGGGGACGACGTGCCGGTCGACGTCGGGCCGGTGGGGTAGGGCACCTCGCAGATGCCCATCCAGCAGCCGAACCGCACCTGCTCGCTCTTGGTCGCGCTGCCGAGCTTCGCGGTCACCGTCACCGGTGCGTCGTGTGCCGGACGGCCCTTGACCCGCACCCAGAGGTTGGCCTGCTGTGCGGGGGCGAGTGCCTTGTGCGTGGTGCAGGTGGCGCCGGCACCGCCGGGCGTGCATTCGAACCCGCTGAGGCTCCACGACTGGTACAGCGCGTGGTCGAAGGTCACCGTGACCGGCTTCGTGCTCTCGCCGGTGTTGCGCACCCGCACGTAGATGAGCGGGTTGCGGGTCCACGGGAACGACGAGAGCCGGTCCGCATCGGCCTGCAGCAGCAGCTCGTCGGCCGGGGTCTGCACCCGGACCGGAACGTTGACCTGCACCTCGACCGAGACGCCCGCGGAAACCGAACCGGTCACCGTGCCTGCCTGCGCGTCTTCGGCGGCTTGCAACCGGAAGGTGAGCACCGCGGACTGGCCGGGTTGCAGGCCGGAACCGGTCTTGCAGGTCACCGTGCCGGTGCCGCCGGGGCAACTGACGGCGACCGGACCCGACTGCGTCGCGGCTTCGGTGGAGAACGCACGGGCCGCGCCACCGCCACCACCCGCAGGCACCGCGGAGACGCCGGGCGGCAGGTTCAGCGAAGCCTGCACCGGCTCGGACACACTGCCGCCGTCGTTGCGCACGGTGATCGGCAGGTTCACCGGCTCGCCGCCGGGCTTCAGCTCGACCCCGCTCGGCGGCGAGGTGGCGGACAGCTTCGGCGGTGCCGACGACGGCGGGGCCGCCGGTGGCTGAGCGGGAGGGGCGGCCGGTGGTGCCGCGGGCGGAGCCACCGGAGGCGCCGGCGGTTGCGCGGGCGGCGGGGCCGGTGGTGCCGCGGGCGGTGGCGCCGGCTTCGGTTTGGGGGCCGGCGCCGGCGCCGCGGGAGGCGGTGCCTGCTGCGCGGTGGGAATGGTCTGCTGTCCGCCGCTGGACGCCAGCGCAACGGCGACCGCGGCCACCATTGCGGCACCGGAAGCGGCCACGCCGGCGAACTGCCTCGGCCCGGTCGCGGCGGCTGCCGCGCCCGCCTTCGCGCCACCTGCCGCAGCGGCACCGGCACCGGCGGCCGCGGCTCCCGCGGTGGCCGCGCTCGCCTTGGCCGCACCGATCGTGGCCAGGTACCCGAGTGCGGCGCCACCGAGGACGATCGGGGCGATGATCGCGCGCAGGCTGCCGTTGACGTCGGCCAGTTCGGCGGCCAGCGCGCGGCATCCGTCACATTCGTCGAGGTGGTACTCCACCTGGGCGCGTTCGCGTTTGGACAGTCCGTCCCTCGTCCACGCACCGAGCCGGTCCGCGGTCGCCCGGCACCGCTCGGCGCCGGTTTCCTGCAGGTGGACCTGCAGGTACGCCTGCCGCAATCCCTCACGGGCGCGGTAGGCGAGCGCGGAAACGCCGTTGGCGGTCAGCCCGAGCAGTGGCGCGACCTCCGCCGGGCTCTGCTGTTCGATCTCGGTGTGCCAGAGCACCGCCTGCCAGCGTTCCGGCAACCGCGCAAACGCTTTCGCGGCCATGGTCCGCTCGAGACCGGCCACCGCGGTGTCGGAGAACTGCACGGTGAGCGCCTCGCCCGCGGTCCCGCCGACGTCGCTCATGTCCTCGTTGAGGTCGACCCGGCGATCGCGGCGGGTCTTGTCGTATGCGGTGTGCCGCAGGGCGGTGAGCAGGTACGCGCGGAAGGCGGTGTCCGGTCCCTTTCCGCCGCGCAGGGTGTCCAGCACCTTGGAAAACGCTTCGGACACCAGGTCGTCGGCCTCGGAGCTGGACCGTGCCAGCTGCCGGGCGAGGTTGTGCGCGGCGCTGCTGTGCCGCTCGTAGAGCGGGCCGTAGGATGCGATCTTCCCCGCGCGCACCTCAGCGATCAGCTCGGCGTCGCTCTTACCGGAGAGATCGGCGGGAACGGTGGACACAGGGCTCCTTCGGCTGCGGACGCGACCGCCTTCCGGCCGCGTGCACTCAGTACAACGCGTAACAAGTGTGACGGATGCGTTGAGACGCGTCACGCCGTGGTCGACCGGTTGACACCGTCGGCGCAACAAGTTCACCCGCGTTCGGAGGTGGAGCGTGAAAAAGATCGGGGAACGTGCGTCACGCGGGCAGATCCGTCACGTCCCCTCACCGGATGGGGACAAGATCGACGGGACCGGAAGGGGCTGGGGGTTCGGTGGACGTACCGGCGACCGGGGCTTGGTCCGGTTCCGCGGACGAGCAGGCGCACGCCCGCTTCGACCGGAACCGGCACCTGCGGGCATTGCGGGCCCGCTGGCGCACCGCCAGTCTGGCGGCAGGCTGGCGCTTTCCGAGTGACTGGGCACTGCCCGAGGTCGACGCCGTGTGCGCGGCCGTCGTGCGGCACGGTTCGGAAGACGCGGAGACGGCGCTGGCCGGTCTGGGCCGGGCGCGTGCCGCTTCCGGGGCGGGGTTGTCCGAGACGCTGTCGGACCTGGCCGCCCTGCACGCGGTACTCGCCGAACCGGACGCGGTGGACGGATTCGTGTCCCCGGACGTGGACGCCACCCCGGCCCGGTTGCTGCGGGTGACCGCACTGGCGTGGGCCGACGTCGCCACGGACCAGCTCGTGCACACCGAGGTCACCGATCCGCTCACCGGACTGCCCTCGGCCGCCTACCTGCGTACCCGGCTCGGCGAGGTCTACCGCGGCGAACTCGGCGACGCGCACGTGCTGCTGACCGTCTCGGTGGATCTGGCATCGGTGTCCGGCTGGCCCCGGCTGACCGCGATGATCCTGGTCGCCGACGCCGTCCGCGCGGTTTTCGACACCGGCGAGAGCTTCGCGACGCTGGGCCCGTCGATGGTCGTGGTACTGGCCAGACGAGACGAACGGCTGGCGTCGCGCGGTGTTGCCCTGCGCCGATCGCTCAACGAACGGCTTTCGGTGGACGCCCAGCTACGCGACGTCGCCCGGCCCCTGGTGTCGGCCGTCCGGCTGCCCGCGACCCACGACCACGCCTGTGCCCTGCTCTCGGACCTCGCCCGCAGTTAGCGCAGAACGGCGACGGTTGTCGTGGCGCGGGAATCCGGGCGGTGCTTGGGCACTGGCCCGGCAGGGTGCGCCGGCGGCGCGCTCGGTCACCCTTCCGGACCTGCGCCGGGACGGCCATGATTTCCTGGTTGGGTGACCAGGACCGTCTCCTCCGCCGGGCACGGCGAAGCTTCCGCGGCCGCCGCCGGGCAGCCGCGCCTGGCCCTGCGCCGCTCACTCGCCCGGCTTTCCGTGCGCCCGCGGTCGATCCTGATCCTCTCGCTGGTCCCGCTGATCGCGATCGGATTCGGCATCTGGGCCTGGGCGCACAACTGGAACCTCGGTGTCGACAGCGCGGTCTACCGCGCCGGTGCGCTCACCCTGCTGCACGGCGACAACCTCTACGACGCCAACACGCTGGCCCCCGAACCGGGCTGGGCGCTGCTGCCCTTCACCTACCCGCCGACCGCGGCGCTGCTGTTCGTGCCGCTCGCCGTCGTGCCGACGCAGGTGGCGTGGGGCTTCCTCACCGCGGTGTCACTGGGTGCGCTCGCGCTGTCGGTGCGGATCGCGATCGGCGCACTGCCCCGGCCGGACGCGGACGGTCCGCGCTGGTGGGCCTCGCCCGCCCGTTCGACGATCCTGTTCTTCCTGGTCTTCCTCGCTCTCGAACCGGTGTGGCGGACGATCTTCCTCGGCCAGATCAACCTGATCCTGATGGCCATGGTCCTGCTGGACATGCTCGTCATCGGCGCGCGCGGCAGCCGGTGGGGCGGGGTGCTGGTCGGCGTCGCAGCGGCGATCAAGCTGACCCCGATCGTGTTCCTCGGGCACCTGTTCATCACCGGACGGCGCAAGGACGCGATCCGCGGGCTGGTGACGTTCGTCGGTATGCAGGCGCTGATGTTCCTGGTCAACCCACACGACGCGTGGCGGTACTGGACCTCGACGCTGCCCGACACCGGTCGCATCGGCCCGGTGCACTGGGCAGGCAACCAGTCGCTGAACGCGCTGATGAACCGCGCCACCGACCTCGCGCCGTGGGCGTCGAAGGCGGCGATGGGCATCGGGGTGCTGCTGTTGATCCCGGCGCTGTGGCTGGTACTGCGCTTCCACCGGCGCGGGCAGGCACTGGCGGCACTGCTGGTCACGGCGTTCTGGATCCTGCTGATCTCGCCGATTTCCTGGACGCACCACTGGGTGTGGGTGGCGCCGCTGGTCGTGCTGCTGGTGTCGCGGCTGCCGAAAACCACCCCGGCCACGGCGTGGAAACGCTGGCTCGGCACCTTCCTCGTGGCGTTCGTGTTCGTCAGCTGCGTACTGCTGATCCTGCCCAACGGGCGCAATGTGGAGCTGCACTGGAAGGTGTGGCAGAACGTGCTCGGGGACGCCTACATCCTGATGCCGGTAGTGCTCGCCGCCGCGCTGATCCTGCGGTGGTGGCTGCAGCGACGGGCCCGCGCGCTCCGGGAGGCCGCGGACGATGCGGGCGGGCCGTCGACGCTCGTGAAGTAGCCGTGCCTCAGCCCGGCGCGCCGCCGTACCAGTTCCCGAGACTGGTACGGACGTGGCCGAAGAGCAGGTCGGCCTGGTCGAAGTCGGCAGGCAGGGCCGCTCGCGCGGCGGTGAGCACCTCGTCGAATCGCAGCGGCCGCTCGACCGTCCTCGCGAGCGGATGCCGTTCGCGCAGCTGCTTCATCAGCTCGGCCAGGTAGAGCACGGCCGCGTTGGCGTCGCTGCGCCAGAGCCAGGCCAGCAGGTCACCGAAGCCGTCCGGCATCCGCACCGGTCGTTCGGCGGTGAGCAGCCCGGTGGCCACCCCGGGAAGGCTGGCCTCCCGGAGCGCGAGAAAGACGGGACGAGGCAGTGCGACTGGGTCCATCCCGCCATCCTGCCCGGGGCCGACCCGCAGAGCGGGCAGCCGCCGGGCGGGTGTCGCGGGCCCGAGGTGCAGGTCGCCGCTGGTCCGGGCACTGCGGCCCAGTAACCTGGACGGCGTTATGGACAAACGTACTGGTCTCCCTGTCGTGGGCATGGTCGGTGGTGGGCAGCTCGCGCGCATGACGCACCAGGCGGCGATCTCGCTCGGGCAGTCGCTCAAGGTGCTCGCCGCCGACGAGGCGGAGGCGGCGCCGCTCGTCGCGAGTGACGTCGTGCTCGGGCACCACACCGACCTCGACGCGCTGATGGACTTCGCGCGGCAGGTCGACGTGGTCACCTTCGACCACGAGCACGTGCCCGGCGAGCACCTGCTCAGCCTCGTCACCGAGGGCTTCGTGGTGCGGCCGGCGCCGACCGCGCTCGGGTTCGCGCAGAACAAGCTCGTGATGCGGGAGATGATGGCCGGCCTCGGGGTGCCGGGGCCCGCGTTCGCCGAAGTGTCCACAGTGGACGACGTGGTGGCGTTCGGCGACGAGCACGGCTGGCCGGTCGTGCTCAAGGCCTCGCGCGGCGGGTACGACGGGCGCGGCGTCTGGATGCTCGACACCGCGCGCCACGCCCGCGAGACCGTTCCGGAGCTGCTGGCCGCCGGCACCGAGCTGCTGGTCGAGGAGAAGGTGACGATGCGGCGCGAGCTGTCCGCGCTCGTCGCACGTTCGCCGTTCGGTCAGGGGGCTGCCTATCCGGTGGTCGAAACCGTGCAGTCCGGCGGCATCAACACCGAGGTACTCGCGCCGGCGCCGGGGCTGTCCGAAGCCCTCGTGCACGAGGCGCAGGATCTGGCGTTGCGGATCGCGTCGACGCTCGACGTCACCGGGCTGCTGGCGGTCGAGCTGTTCGAGACCGGCACCGGCCTGCTCGTCAACGAGCTGGCCATGCGCCCGCACAACTCCGGGCACTGGACCATGGACGGCTCCCGGACATCGCAGTTCGAACAGCACCTGCGTGGCGTGCTCGACTACCCGCTCGGCCGCACCGACCTGGTCGCCCCCGCGTGCGTGATGGCGAACGTGCTCGGTGCCGACGTCACCCCGCAGATGGGCCCGGACGAGCGCATCCACCATCTGTTCGCCCGGTTCCCCGAGGTGAAGGTCCACCTCTACGGCAAACAGGAACGCCCCGGCCGCAAGCTCGGGCACGTGAACTTCACCGGCGAGCGGATGGACGACCTGCGCAACCGCGCGCTGCTGTCCGCGCACTGGCTGTCGCACGCGGTCTGGCTCGACGGCCACGAGATCCACTGAAGGGAACACACATGGCGCCGCAGGTGGGCGTGATCATGGGCAGCGATTCCGACTGGCCGGTGCTGGAGGCGGCGGGCCAGGCGCTGGCCGAGTTCGGCGTGGAGTACGAGGTCGGCGTCTACTCGGCACATCGCACGCCGCAGCGGATGCTCGACTACGCGAAGGACGCGGCCGAACGCGGGCTGCGCGTGATCATCGCCGGCGCGGGCGGTGCCGCGCACCTGCCCGGCATGGTCGCCTCGGCCACCGTGTTGCCGGTGATCGGGGTGCCGGTGCCGCTCAAGTACCTCGACGGCCTCGACTCGCTGTTGTCGATTGTCCAGATGCCGGCCGGAATCCCGGTGGCCACGGTGTCCGTCGGCGGCGCCCGCAACGCCGGGCTGCTCGCCGTCCGCATCCTGGCCGCGGCCGAGCAGGACCTGCAGGCGAAGGTGGCCCGGTTCCAGGCCGATCTCGAACAGCTGGTGCTCGACAAGGACGCGAAACTGCGGGAGAAGGCGGGCAAGTAGCCGCCGGTCTCACGCCGCGGGCAGGCCGACCCGGATCCGCAACCCACCTTCGTTGCGCGGCTCTGCGATGACCGAACCGTCGTGTGCCTCGGAAATCGCCCGCACGACCGACAGCCCGAGCCCGTTGCCCGGCGGTGGATCCGCACGGTCGAGGCATGAGCGGCGGAACGGTTCGAACAGCTGATCCACCTCGGTGTCGCCGATCCGCGGTCCGCCGTTGGCGATTTCCAGCGAACTGACTGCTTCCGAAGCGTCGGTGTGCACGGCAACCCAGCCTTGTGGTTCGTTGTGCACAAAAGCGTTTTCGACGAGGTTGCGCACCAGCTGTTCGAGCAGCACCGCGTCACCGCGGACTTTCGCGGTGGCCAGCTGTGTCCGCAGCTTGATCCGGTCGCCGGACTGCTCCCGTAGCACGTCCTCGACGAGCCGGGCCAGGTCGACGACGTCGTTGCGGCACACGGTTTCCGCGTTCTGCGCCAGTGCGAGCAGTCCGGCCAGCACCCGTTCCTGCCGGTCGAGGCCGGCCAGGAGTTCGGTGCCGAGCGCGACCGTCCCCGGTGCGGCGGACGGCCGGGCGATGGCGACCTCGGTGATCACGCGCTGCGACGCGACCGGGGTTTTCAGCTCGTGTGCCGCGTTCGCGATGAACCGGCGCTGGCCTGCGAACGATCGTTCCAGTCTGGTCAGCATGTGGTCGAAGGCGTCGGCGAGTTCCTTGATCTCGTCACCGGGCCCGTCCATCCGGATGCGGGTGTTCAGCTCCTCGTCGGCCGCTCGTCGCGCGGCCGCGGTGATGGACCGGACCGGCCGCAGCGCGCGCCGCGCGGTGAACCAGCCGAGCACGGCGGCCGTCGCCATCACGACGAGCAACGCGATGATCCCGGTCCGCAGCAGCGAGGAGTACGTGACCACCCCGATGCTGGCGATTTCCCGCGGCGGCGGGACCGTGCGGACGGGTGCACCCGGCGGGCCGGGCAGTGCGGTCACCGCGTCCGACAGGGTCACCGGCTGCACGAGCAGCAGGATCAGGCCTAGCATGCCCGCCCCTGCGACGGCCGCGAGCAGCAGATACGCCAGCGTCAGCCGGGCGCGCAGCGACCGGCGCTTCACGGGATCCGGTATCCCACACCGGACACCGTCTCGATCGCGGCCGGTGTGCCGAGTTTGCGCCGCAGGGAGGACATGGTGACTCGCACCGTGTTGCTGAACGGATTCACGTTTTCGTCCCATGCGGTTTCCAGCAGATGTTCCGCGGAAACGACGGTACCGTCGGCGCGCAGCAGTTCTTCCAGTACGGTGAATTCCTTTTTGGTCAGCGTGACCGGGCGATCGCTACGGACGACCAGGTGCCGTGCCGGGTCCAGTGCGATGCCCGCCCGTTCGAGCACCGGCGGTACCGCGGGCCTGCTGCGCCGTCCGAGCGAGCGCACCCTGGCGAGGAGTTCGGAGAAGGCGAACGGCTTCGGCAGGTAGTCGTCCGCGCCGAGTTCGAGGCCGGCGACCCGGTCCACGACCCCGGACGCCGCGGTCAGCAACAGGATCCGGGTGGCCGGTTGTGCGGAGACCAGCGTCCGGCAGACCTCGTCGCCGTGCACTTGCGGCAGCCCGCGGTCGAGCACCACGACGTCGTAGGCGGTGTAGCCGCACCGCTCGAGCGCGACGGCACCGTCGTAGACGACGTCGACGGCGAGCCCGTTGTCCCGCAGCCCCTCGCCGATCGCGTTCGCCATCGGCTTTTCGTCCTCGGCCACCAGTACGCGCATCTTTCCTCGATAGCACGGGCGGCATACCCCAGCAAGGAAAACGGGTAATCGCGGGCAGCACATCGGAACGGTACCGCCCTAAGGGAAAGGTAAAACGGTCGTTGATCCTGGCCAGACGGCATGGCGCGCATGCTGGGCCGCATTCCGGAGGACGTTCGGAATGCAGCTACCCCTGGGAGATACCGGATGAAGAAAACTCGGATGGTCCGCAGTATCGTGCTGGCCGGTTTTGTGGCGGCCGGGATTGCCGCGGCCGCGCCGGCCGCGCTCGCCGCGGAGGATGCCCCGGCCCTGCCCACGCCGTCGTGCACCGGGACCGCGCCTGAGCACGGCACCATCCCGACGCTCCCCACCCGGCCCGGCAAGGGCGTACCCGCGGACGCACCGACCGCACCGGTGCAGCCAGGCGTGCCCTCGGACGGCCCGAGCGTGCCGGTGCAGCCGGGCGTCCCGGCGGATGCCCCTGGTGTACCGGGAGTGCCGGGCGGGACCTGTGTGCCGACCAATGCGCCGGGTGTCGCTCCGGTTCCGTCCGGTGCGTCGGCCGGGCAGCCGTTCGGTGCCACCGTTCGCCGTTGACCGGGTGCCGCCGGGTGGCCTTCCGGCTGCCCGGCGGCGCTGCCTCAGGTGAGTTCCGGCAGCTGCTTGCGCAACTCCCGTTTCAGTACCTTCCCTGCCGCCGAGACCGGGATCTCGTCCACGAAATGCAGCTCCCGCAAGCGTTTGTACGGCAGGACCTGGTCGTTCACCGTGGCGATGAGCTGCTCGGCCGGTACGGTCACGCCGGGACGCCGCACCACGAACGCCACCGGCAGTTCGCCGACCTCGGCACTCGGCCTGCCGACCACGGCCGCGCCGAGCACCTCGGGCAATCCGGTCAGCAGCTCCTCCAGCTCCCGGGGGAACACGTTGTACCCCTTGTACAGCAACATGTCCTTCTTGCGATCCACAATGGACAAGTAGCCGTCGTCGTCGAGCACCCCGATGTCGCCGGTGTGCAGCCAGCCGTGCACCAGTGCGGCGGCGTTCTCCTCCGGGCGGTTCCGGTAGCCACGCATCAGCTGCGGCCCGCGCAGGCACACCTCGCCTTCCTGCCCCGGCGGCAGGGGCTCCTCGCTGCCTTCGGCGACGAGTTTCACCTCGGTGTCGAACAGCGGCAGGCCGACCGAGCCCACCTTGCGGACGCCGGACCGGTACGGCGGTGCGATCACCGCACCCATGGTCATCTCGGTGAGCCCGTAGCCCTCGACGATCACCACGTCCGGAAACCGCTCCTGCAATGCGCGGATCATCTCGTGGCTCATCGGCGCCGCACCCGAACCGATGCTCTGCACCGACGAGAGGTCGGCGGTGTGGAACGACGGTGTGGCCAGCAGCGCCGCGAACAACGCGGGCGCGCCGCCGAGGGAGGTCACGCGCAGGCGCTCGGCGTCCGCGACGTAGGCCACCGGGTCGAACCGCGAATGCAGCACGACGGTGCTCCCGCCCAGCAACGGGGCGTTCAGCCCGGCGATCACGCCCATCGCGTGGAACCACGGCGTCAGGTTGATCGCCACGCCGGTGCCGTGCCGCGACGGCCATTCCGCCACGCTGCCGATCTGGTCCACCATGACGTCGCCGTTGCGGTCTAGCGCCGGTACCGAACCGGTTTGCCAGCAGCTGTTCTGCACGGTGTTGGCCACGACGTTGTAGTGCGTGAGCTCCACCCCCTTCGAACGGCCGGTCGTGCCGCCGGTGTAGGAGAGGTGGGCGAGATCGCGGTGCACGTCGAGCTCGACGTCCGGCCGGGTCGAGGGCCGGCCGTCGGAGAACTCGCCGAATTCGACGCTGTCGTCGCCGAGGTCGCCTTCCGGGGAGACGACGATCCGCAGCCGCGCCGGGATCCGGTCGGCGATCGCCGCGATGGTGCCCGCGACCGGGCCGTAGGTGACCACGGCGGTGGCCGCGCAGTCGGTGAGCTGGAAGGCGGCCTCGTCCGGCGGGAGCAGCGGATTGGTCGGGCTGAAGGTGGCCCCGGCCAGCAGGATGCCGTGGTAGGCGACCGGGTAGGCAAGGCAGTTGGGCAGGTGCACGGCAACCACATCGCCCCTGCCGATACCGCGGGCGCGCAGTGCGTTCGCGAACCGGCAGGCGGCGGCGTACGTTTCGGCGAAGGTGAGGCTCTCGTCGCCGAGCGCGAATGCGGTGCGGTCGCGGTAGCGGGTGGCGGCGCCGGCGAGGATGGACCCCACCGGAACTTCGGGATAGTCGAGTGAACTGGGCAATCCGGGCGGCGGCGTCGACGCGGTGATGGCCATCACCCGACCTTACGAACGGTGCGGGCAACGACACAAGCACGACCGCGGACGTCTGCGGTGAACGAGCGCTAACATCGATGGAACTCTCCACCATCGCTGCAGAAGAGGTGACCGAACGTGGCCGAGGGCCTGTACCAGCTGGCCGAGGAGCACGAGGAACTGCGGGCCGCGGTCCGGGCTCTCGCCGAGAAGGAGATCGCGCCGTACGCGGCGGAGGTCGACGAGCAGGAGCGGTACCCGGTCGAGGCGTACCAGGCGCTGGTCAAGTCCGGGTTCAACGCGGTGCACATCGGCGAGGAATACGACGGTCAGGGTGCCGACGCGGTCAGCGCCTGCATCGTGATCGAGGAGGTCGCGCGGGTCGACGCGTCGGCTTCGCTCATCCCGGCGGTGAACAAGCTGGGCACGCAGCCGATCATCCTGTCCGCGTCGGAGGACCTGAAGAAGCAGGTGCTGCCCTCGATCGCTGCCGGGGATGCTGCGGCGTCGTACGCGCTGTCAGAGCGCGAGGCCGGTTCGGACACCGCATCGATGCGTGCCCGCGCCCGCCTCGACGGCGATCACTGGGTGCTCAACGGCACCAAGTGCTGGATCACCAACGCGGGTGAGTCGTCGTGGTACACGGTGATGGCGGTGACCGACCCGAACGCGGAGAAGAAGGCCAACGGCATCTCGGCGTTCGTCGTGCACAAGGACGATCCGGGTTTCTCGGTGGGCCCGAAGGAACGCAAACTGGGCATCAAGGGCTCGCCGACGCGCGAGATCTACTTCGAGGACTGCACCATCCCCGCCGACCGGATCATCGGCGAACCGGGCACCGGCCTGAAGACCGCGCTGCGCACGCTGGACCACACCCGCCCGACGATCGGGGCGCAGGCGCTGGGTATCGCGCAGGGGGCACTGGACGCGGCCGTGGCCTACGTGAAGGACCGCAAGCAGTTCGGGCAGTCGATCGGCCAGTTCCAGGGCGTCCAGTTCATGCTGGCCGACATGGGCACCCAGATCGAGGCAGCCCGGCACCTGGTCTACGCCTCCGCGGCCGCCTCCGAACGAGGCGACAAGCGAGCAGGCTTCATGGCGTCGGCCGCGAAGACGTACGCCTCGGACGTGGCGATGTCAGTGACCACAGACGCGGTACAACTCTTCGGCGGCGCCGGTTACACCCGCGACTTCCCAGTGGAACGCATGATGCGCGACGCGAAGATCACGCAGATCTACGAGGGCACGAACCAGATCCAGAAACTCGTGATGGCAAGGGCACTGCTCAAGGGCTGACCTTTCGCGGTCGGGCCGCGGCCCGTGCAGCAGCTACTGCACGGGCGCGACGAAGGCTTCCACTGCGCGCCCGTCCCACCACTGCAGCTGCCCGGTTTGCGGCTTCAGGGGCTCGAGCTCGGGCCTGGACGATCGCGGGCTGCTTGCACCGCGGGAAGCGCCGACACCCGGTGTCCGGCGCGCTCAGTCTGCGGTGGAGAGCAGTAGCCGGATCACCTGGATTGCCTCGTCCAGTTGTGGTGGGCCGCCGAGGAGCTGGGAGTACATGAACGAGTCGGCGATCCGGATGACTGCCTGGGCGATCGCGGCGGTCGGGGCGGTGAAGTGCAGTCCGTTCGTTTCCAGTAGTTCGGTGAACAACCGGGTGGCGCCGGCCTCCACCGGGCCGGGGGCCATCACCACGCGGACGAACAACACCGGGTCACGCGCCACCAGGCTGCGCAGTGGTTCGGCCTCGACCACGGTGCGCATGAACCGTTCGACCACCGCGAGCACGTTCGCCATACCCGGTTCCGCAGGCTCGGCCGTCAAGGCGCGGTAACCGCGTTCGGCGCTTGCGGCCAACACCAAGCCCAGCAGTTGCTCGTGGTTGCCGACCCGCCGGTACAGCGTCGCGCGGCTGAGCCCGAGCGACGCGGCCAGCGCCGACATGTCGATCGGCTCGCCGTGCAGGTAGGCGGCGGTCGCGGCGCGTACGACGGTGTCGGTGCTGACAGGGCCGGTCATCCGGGCGATTCTGGCCGAAGCCGGCTTGCCAAACCACCGGGGGTCGTGAGACAAATCTCCCAGCTGTCTCAGCGCGGAGGTTCAGGCATGGCAATGGTGACGACGGCCGGTGGGCAGCGGGTGCATTACGTGGACCACGGTGGCGACGGGCCTGCTGTCCTGCTGCTGCACAGCTTCCTGATGGACACCGAGATGTGGGCCCCGCAGGTCGCCGCTTTCGGGGACGCCTACCGGCTGATCGCCATCGACGAACGCGGTCACGGCACGACCCTGGCGGACGCGCCGTTCGACTTCTGGGACGTGGCACGGGACGCGCTCGCCGTGCTCGATCATCTCGACCTCGCCGAGGCGGCGGTGGTCGGCACCAGCCAAGGCGGGTTCATCGCGTTGCGGATGGCCTTGCTCGCACCGGAGCGGATCACCTCGCTCGCGGTGATGGGCACCTCGGGCGAAGCGGAGGACGAGCAGGTCGCCGCCGCGTATCGGCAGCTGGCGCAGGTGTGGGACACGCAGGGGCCGGACACGGTGCTTGGCGGCGTCGCGAAGATCTGCCTCGGCGACGCGGACGCCTCGGATTGGACGCCGAAGTGGCGGCAGATAGCCGGTGCACGGCTGCAGTGGATCATGAACGCCCTCGTCGACCGGGACGGCGTCCTCGATCGCCTCGGTGACATCGCCGCACCCGCCCTCGTCCTGCACGGCACGGCGGATCTGGCCTACCGCGTCGCCAAAGCCGAGGCGCTCGCCGCGGCGCTGCCCAAGGCCGAACCGCTGGTGACCATCGAGGGTGGCGCGCATTTCCTCAGTCTCACCGAAGCCGACGCGGTGAACCCGCACCTGCGGCGTTTCCTCGACGCGCACGCGGACGGAAAATAACCGTTTCCTCTCCGGGGTTGCCGCGTTAAGTGGTCATCAGGTTCACAGAGAGGTGAAACGGATGGGCATGCGCGCGTTCGGGCGGCGGATGGTGGTGGCGGTGGCGGCCGCCGTGGTCTTGAGTGCCACGACCCTGAGTACCGCGTCGGCGGCGGAGAAGGAGCCGACCGGCCCGCTCCAGCCGAACATCGTCGCGGCGGCGATCTACTCGGTGGGGCAGCCGACGATCGCACCGCCGGGGGCCAACGACTGGAACTGCAAGCCTTCCGAGGAACACCCCGATCCGGTGCTGCTGTCCAACGGCACCACGGCCAACGCCTACGAGAACTGGGCGAACCTGTCGCAGCTGCTCGCCGACGAGGGGTACTGCGTGTTCGCAGGCAACTTCGGTGGCTCGCCGGGCAGCTTCCTGCAGACTGTCGGCCCGGTCGCCGGTACCGCGGGACAGCTGGCCACCTTCGGCGACAAGGTCCTGCAGGCCACCGGTGCGTCGAAGCTCGACGTGGTCGGCCACTCACAGGGCGGGATGAACCCGCGGTACTGGATCAAGAACCTCGGCGGTGCGTCGAAGATCGGCAAGCTGATCGGGCTCTCCCCGTCGAACTACGGCACCAACCTGTTCGGGCTGCTGAGCGCGATCCAGGCCATCCCGCCTGCGCGCGACCTGGTCGGCGCCGCATGCGCGTCCTGCAACGAGCAGTCCGTCGGCTCCGACTTCCTCACCGAGCTCAACGCAGGTGGAGACACCGTGCCCGGCGTGGACTACACGGTGATCCAGACGAAGTACGACGACGTGGTCACCCCCTACACCAACGCCTATCTCAAGCCGGCCTCGAACGTGAAGAACATCCTGCTGCAGGACGTGTGCGCGCAGGACTTCACCGATCACCTCGGCATCCCGTACGACCCGATCGCCGAGCAGGAGGTGCTCAACGCACTCGACCCGGAGCACGCGGTCACCCCGAAGTGCGTGTTCGTGCCCCCGGTGGTCGGCTGAACCGCTAGCACAGAGCGCGGAATCGCAGGGACGAAATGCGCCGTGCAGGGTGGTTTTCGGGTGGGGCGAGGTAAGAACGCGAACATTTTTCGGCCCGGAAGGCCATTCCGGTTGTGCAATCGAAGTGCGGATGTCACAGTCGTCGGCATGTTCTGGCCAGTTCCCGATACCTGGACGCCGCGTGACGACGCTGAGCTCGTCGCGGGCTGGCGGCTGTGGCTCGAACTGAGTGATCGCGTGTGGCCGACCGCGGCCTGGAACGGCACGCCTGCGGACGCCGTCCAGCCGTTGCGGGATCTGCTGGATGCGTGCGAGGACATCGAGACCGGCTGCCGGGCCGCCGGTGAGCCCTCGGACGAGTTCGGGCACCTGATCCAGCCGCTGGTGCTGTCCGCGAGCGCGGTGATCGGCCTGTGGTGGGACGATCACGCTCCGCTGGACCCCGACCGCGCCCGGGTGCTGCACGAGGACTTGCAGCGGTTCGCCACGCTCGCCGAACGGGTGCTCACCGTGCTGTCGGTGCACGGCGGCTGGGCGGAATTCGACGCGGTCCGCCGCCGTCCGGCCTGACGCTGCCGGAAGCCGAGTACGAAAGTTCCCGCGCCCTGGTGCCGGTTCGAGCGTGGGCCTTTTCCGCGGCCGGTTCCGCCTGCGGTTCTCCGGTGTCTGTCGGTTTCCTGTCGATCACTCGCCGAAGCCGCCGGCGTGCTGTCCGGTGCCCTACCGTCGAACAGGTCAGTTGAGATTTCACCTATCAGGAGCTCTGACCGTTATGTTCGCTCGAGTCAAGGACGTCGCGCTGCTGCTCGGCCGGATCGGTGTGGCAGTCGTGTTCTTCGCCCACGGTCTGCAGAAGTGGGACAGCGGGGTCGGGGCCACCGCGGGGATGTTCGACAAGATCGGTATCCCGCTGCCGACCGTCGCCGCGATTTTCGTGATCGTGCTCGAAGTGATCGGCTCGATCGCTTTCGTCGCCGGTTTCCTGCTGCCGCTGATCGCGCTGGCCTACGCGGTCGACATGGCGGGTGCGTTGATCAGCGTGCACGCAGCCAACGGCCTCACCGGCGACGGTGGCTACGAACTCGTGCTGGTGCTCGGCCTCACCGCGCTGGCACTCGGCTTCAACGGGGGCAGGCTCTCCCTGGACCACGTGCTGTTCTGGCGGCGCCGGGAGGCGCGGCCGGAATCCGCGCGAGAGCTGGAAACGGCCTGACCACGATGCCCGTCACGGGAGGTCGGCGGTGGTCCGCTCGGCCTCCCGGCGGGCAGCCAGCTTTGCCGGATCCGCGTTGGTCACCTGCACCAGGTGCGCGCCCGCGGCGAGCGGCACGAGCAGGCCGTCCAGCACCCCGCCGGGCACCGTCCAGTCCACCGTGGACAGTACGCGATCGGCGGCGGTGAGTCCGAGTTTTCCTGCCTGCTCCCGTGCTTGCGCCAACACTTCGTCCACAGTGGAGGATTCGAGTGCGGGGGTGTCGGCTGCGATCGGCTGCAGTGGGGTGAACTGGTCCCCGGCGAGCCGTGCTTCGCTCAGGTAGTCCAGCGCACCGCCGGACGGGGGACCGGCCAGGCCGCGGCCCATCGGATCGAGCGAGACGATCGCGACAGCCGGGGCCGCCACCTGCTCCTGCGGGCCGGTGAACACCACCCGCGCGTCGTCCGGTTCCGCGACCACGTGCGCCCCGCACCACCAGGCGCCGAGCAGCACCCCGGCGGTTTGCCAGTGCGCGGGCAGCCGCACCGCCACGCGGTCACCCGGCTCCACGTCGAACTCGTCCACCAGCCAGTTCGCCGTCTTCGCGGCCCAGTTCACGGTGGTCGCCACGGACAGCTCGACCCGGCTGCCGACCTTGTCGTCGTAGTGGGTGACCAGCGGTTTCGCCGGGGAGTTCAGAAGCGGGCGCAGCAGCTGCTCGGTCAGGCTCATGCGCCTCAGGCTAGCCGTGCGCTCAGTCGACGCACGGCACGCCCGGCACCCCGGACTCCGATTGCGCCGCCGGTGCCCCGGCTGCCGCCCCGCCGCCGGACGCCGGGGGTGCGGCCAGCCCCGCGACGAACTTCCGCACCGCCGCCGGGTCGATCTCCACGATGCTCTGGCCGTCCTGGCTGTGCCCGTTCGCGGTGATCACCGGGATCGTGGTGAAGTCGAGGTCGCCGGAGGCAACGCCCTTGATCTGCTGTGCGAAATCGAGCACGTCCAGGCCGTCGTCGAGCACGACCGACCGGTGCATGGCGTCCATCAGGTTGTTCAGGGTGCCCGAATCGGACAGCGTGCCCGCGGAGAGCACCTGGTGCAGCGCCGAGGAGAGGAACGCCTGCTGACGCACGATCCGGTCCAGGTCGCCGTGCGGGAGGTTCTTGCGCTGACGCACGAACGACAGCGCCTCGCCACCGGAAACGGTCTGCGTGCCGCGGGCGAAGTCCGCGCCGGAATCCTTGTCCACGGTCGCGTGGTTCAGGCACACCTGCACGCCCCCGAGTGCCTCGGTGAGCAGATAGAAGCCGAGGAGGTTGACCTCCGCATAGTGGTCGACGCGGACCTGGGTGAGGTCCTGGACGGTCTGCACGAGCACCCGCCGTCCGGCGCTGTCGGAATCACGGGACAGCTTCGCCTGGTCGCGTTCGCCCTGCGCGCGTTCGGCCCGTTCCTCGCGCACCTTCTCCACGCCGTACGCCGAGTTGATCTTCGCCTGCCCGCGCCCCGGAACGTCGACCCAGGTGTCGCGGGGGATCGAGATCCCGGACGGTTTGCCGCCGTTCTTCGGAAATCGCAGCAGGATGATCGTGTCGGTGTTGACCCCGGCTTTCTCTTCGGTGCGCAGTGCTTTCAGCACGCTCAGCGGCAGCGGATTGCCCTGTGCGTCGGTCCGCGCGTCACTGCCGACGAGCAGGATGTCGGTGGCCCCGTCGTCCGCGGGCGGCGCCGGCGGCTCCCCGGCCCGTGGGACGAGCACGTCGGTGGTGGGGACGTCGCGCTGGAGCCGATCCTTGGTGACGTAGGCGTATCCGGTCGCGCCGAGGGCCAGCACGGACACCAGCCCGACCGCGATCCGCCGAGTCACCCGTCCGGCCCGCCCCGGCCGTGGCCCGCGGGCTTGCGGCGGCGGGGGAGGAGCCGGCTTGGACGGCTGCGGAAGCTGGACCCGCGGATAAGGCGAGGGCTTCCACCCGGCCGCAGTGGTGGCCGCGGTGGTTGTGGCCGCGGTGGTTGTGGCGCCGGTGGTGGTTTCCGCGCCGGTGGTTTCAGTGCCGTTGGTGGTTTCGGGACCGGTGGTTGTGCCGGTCCCCGCAGCGGCAGGCTCGGCCGGGTCGCGGTCGTCGGCCGGGTCTGCCGGGTCTCCGGTACCGGCTGGGCCGGTGGTGTTCTTGGTATCGGCTGTGCCCGCTGTGTCCGCTGTGCCCGCTGTGCCCGCTGTGCCCGCGGAGCCGGCGTCGGCTGCTCCGTCGGCCGGGCTGGTGGCGCGGTCGGTCTCGTCCGGTGCGGCGTGGCGTGGGCCGCGGGGTTGTTCGACACTCGGCGTGGAATCGTTCGGTTCGTCCGGGCCCAGGCTGCCGGAGGCGGGGGCGTCCGGGGTTTCCGGGCGCCCCTCAGCCGGGCCGGGCTCGTCCGGCCGGTCCGGTTTGTCCTGGTCTTCGTCCACCCCGTGTACCTCCCCGTTGCCAGCCCGCGGCAAGCCGCCTGCCGCCGTGCTGGGACATCCGACTCTAGTTGACGCAGGGCACTTCGCCCGCCGTGATGGGCGGCGTGGCGGGAGTGCCGGGGGCCGAGGAGGAGGAGGACGGCGTGGTGTGTGGTGCGGATGTGGCGGGCGTGCTGGTGGGCTGTCCCTGGCCGGAGAGGCCGCCGCGGGCGTCCTTGCCCAGCAGCACCCGCACGTGGCCGGATGCCACGTCGGCGTCCGGTTCGGCCTGCGGATCGCCGCCGAGGGCCTGCCGGACCAGCTCCACCGCGGCGTCGTCGGACGGGTGGTAGCGCAGCACGGTGCTGGAGCGAGTCGACAGCTCGGTGTCGTCGGTGAGGTGGAAGCCCTTGCCCTGCAACAGACTCCGGGTGGTCGTCGCGGCGTCCGTGCCGGAGCCGTCGAACAGTTCGACGGTCACCGCGTCGGCGCCGGGCAGGGTGGCACTCGCCGGGGGCGGGGCGCCGTCCGAGGTCAGCCGTCCGACCTCGGCCTGCACCTGCGACTGGTCGACCCGCAGCACGTCCGCGCCGCCGATCACCGCGTTGCCCTCGGTCGGGATGGTGTGGAACTCGACGTTGCCGACGGTCAGGCCGCGCATCTGATCGGCGAACTCGGCCAGGTCCCAGCCCGAGGACAGCACCACGGACTTCTTCACCGAGTCGATCAGCCGCGCGAGCGTGACCGGATTCGCCAGCACTTCGGGGGAGAGCACCTTGTTCGCCAGCCCGGACAGGAACGCCTGCTGTCGCGCGATCCGGTCCAGATCACCGTTCGGCAGCCCGTACCGCTGCCGGACGAAGGCCAGCGCCTGCACGCCCTGCACGGTCTGCTGCCCACCGGCAAGGTGCACCCCGGACTTCTTTTCCTGCACCGGCGCCTTCAGGCACACCTGCACGCCGCCGATGGCCTTGGTGACCTCGTAGAAGCTGGCCAGGTTCACCTCGGCGTACCGGTCGATCATGCCCGGTTTGCCGAGGAACTTCTCCAGTGTGGCGACGAGGTTCTTGCGCCCGGCGAGCTTGGCCTGCTCGTCGACGTCCTTGAGGTCGGTGTTGCCTGCGGCCTGCAGGGTCTTCGACGTGTCGTTGTAGGCGTACACGTACGCGCTGTTGAGCTTGTGCTTGCCGAACCCGCCGGTGATTTCCACGTACGTGTCGCGCGGGAAGGAGATGGCGGTCGCGTGCTTCCCGTTCTGCGGGATGTGCACGAGGATCATCGTGTCGGTCTGCCGTTCGCCGTCCGCGACGCCGGCGTGCAGCATGTCCAGCACCTCGCGCGGCAGTGGGTTGCCCTGCGCGTCGGTCCGGCTGTCCTGGCCGACCAGCAGGATGTCCACCGCACCGTCGAGCGGCTTCGCTCGCTGCTGCTGTCCGCCGAAGACCTCGGTGGTGGTGAAGCCCGCCTGCGGATCGCCGATGAACTGCCAGGCGTACCAGGTCAGGCCGAGGACGATGACCGACAGGATGGAGAGCGCGACCTTGCCGCTGCGGCGTACCACGACGAGCGCGCCGCGACCGCGGTGCGCCGGAAGCGGCGCGCCAGGCCACTCGGCCACGTGTTCCTCCCCCAGACGCGCCCCCGCGCACCTGTGTGCCTACCGGAGACTCTACCGACCCTCCGGTGCAGCACCCGTAGTCTGGTGGCCGGATTGCCCGGTCGGGCACGAGACGGTGGCAGGAAGGGTGGAAACGGATGCGGGTCCTGGTCACGGGCGGTGCCGGCTTCATCGGATCGCACTACGTCCGGCAGGTGCTTTCGGGTGCCTACCCGGCACTTGGTGACGCCGAGGTCGTGGTGCTCGACAAGCTCACCTACGCGGGCAACGAGGCCAACCTCGCACCGGTTGCGGACAGCCCGCGGTTGCGGTTCGTACGTGGGGACATCTGCGACGCCACGCTGGTGTCCGAGCTGATCGCGGGCATCGACCTGGTGGTGCACTTCGCCGCCGAGTCCCATGTGGATCGTTCGATCCTCGGTTCGGCCGATTTCGTGCTCACCAACGTGCTCGGCACGCAGACGCTGCTGCAGGCCGCGCTGGAGGCCGAGGTCGGCAAGTTCGTGCACGTGTCCACCGACGAGGTCTACGGGTCCATTGCGGACGGTTCGTGGTCGGAGGACCACGTACTGGAGCCGAATTCGCCGTACTCTGCGTCGAAGGCGTCGTCCGATCTGATTGCCCGGTCCTATTCGCGCACGCACGGGTTGCCGGTGTGCCTCACCCGGTGCTCGAACAACTACGGGCCGTACCAGTTCCCGGAGAAGGTGATCCCGCTTTTCGTCACCAACCTGCTCGACGGGCAGAAGGTGCCGCTCTACGGGGACGGTCTCAACGTGCGCGACTGGCTGCACGTCGACGACCACTGCCACGGCATCCAGCTGGTCGCGGACGGCGGAAGGCCGGGCGAGATCTACAACATCGGCGGCGGTACCGAGCTGACCAACCGGGAGCTGACCGGCCGCCTGCTGGACGCGGCCGGGGTCGGCTGGGAGATGGTCGAACCGGTCGCCGACCGCAAGGGCCACGACCGGCGGTACTCCGTCGACATCACCAAGATCAGCACGGAGCTGGGTTACGCTCCGCGGGTGTCCTTCGAGGACGGTCTGGCGGGTACCGTGCGCTGGTACGCGGACAACCGGGCGTGGTGGGAGCCGTTGAAGGGCCGCGCCGCGCTCGGCACGTCCTGACCGACCTCGCAGCAACAGCTTGGCAGCAACAAGGAGGTGCGCCGGTGCGGCTGGCCCTGCTCGTGCCCGGCGGTTCCGGCCAGCTCGGCCGTGACCTGGTGGATTCCGTCTCGTCCGGGACGGAGGTGGTCGCGCCGTCGTCGGCGGAGCTGGATCTGACCGCGACCGGCGACGTGGTGGCGGCGGTCGGCTCGCTGGCCGCCCGCGCGGCCGAGGCCGGGGCGTTCCCGGTGGTGCTGAACGCAGCGGCGTACACCGCGGTCGACGCCGCGGAGACCGACGAGGCACGGGCGTTCGCGGTGAACGTGGACGGGCCACGGGTGCTGGCCGCCGCGTGCTCGTCGCACCGGGTGCCGCTGATCCAGGTGTCCACCGACTACGTGTTCCCCGGCGACGCGAGCCGGCCGTATGAAGTGGACGACGAACTGGGCCCGCGCAGCGCCTACGGCCGGACGAAAGCGGCCGGCGAGGACGCGGTACTCGGCTCCGGTGCGTCGTCCTGGGTGGTCCGGACCAGCTGGGTGTACGGCCGGACCGGGAGCAACTTCGTGAAGACCATGGTGCGGCTGGAATCCGAACGCGAGAAGTTGTCCGTTGTGGACGATCAGATCGGTTCGCCGACGTGGTCGGCCGATCTGGCCGCCGGACTGCTCGAACTGGCCACGACGATCGCACAGGACCGCGCACCCGCCGCGAAAGTGCTGCACTGCACCGGCGCGGGCGAGGTTTCGTGGTTCGGATTCGCCCGCGCGATCTTCGAGGAGCTCGGCGCCGACCCGGAGCGCATCGGCCCGTGCACGACCGAGGAGTACCCCCGTCCGGCCCCCCGGCCGGCCTACTCGGTGCTGTCGAACGCATCGTGGAGCGCCGCCGGCCTGACCCCGCTGCGCGGCTGGCGAGAGGCACTGCATCAGTACTTCGCGGGCTAGGTGTGCTGTTCGGGCTCGTCGGTGATGTGGTGGCACGGCTGTGATGATGTTGAGGTGGTGGGGGCCTCGGGTTTCGGTGTGGATCACCACAATCTGCACCGAACCGGGTGGTCCTCACACACGACTGCCGCACCCCCCGGACGGATCCAAGGCCGCCACCGCAGCGGCTCGGGCAATCGGAACAAGTCGGGTTCCGCGCCATCCTTCGAGAGTGTCCACATCCGGCCAACCGACCGGCTACCGCTGTACCGCCTGCCGGTAAGCCGAGACCGTCCGCAATGCGCAGTTGCGCCAGGTGAATCCGGCCGCGTGGGCGCGGCGGGCGGTGGAGGTGGCGGTCGCGTGCGGGTCGATCACCGCGGTGCGCAGGGCGGTGGCCAGGCCGTCCACGTCGTCGTAGGGGACCAGCGTCGCGCAGTCTCCTGCGACCTCGCGCAGTGCCGGGATGTCCGTGCAGACCACCGGGACGTCCGAGGCCATTGCCTCCAGTACCGGCAGGCCGAAGCCCTCGTCACGGGAGGGCAGGACCAGTGCCGCCGCGCCCGCAACCACCGTGCGGAGGTCCACATCGGACAGATAGCCGGTCTGGCCGGAGCGGGGCAGCCGGGGGAACGGGCCGGGGCCCGCGAACACCAGCGGTGGCAGGTCCGGGGCCGCGGCGTGGGCTTTGGCCAGCCAGTCGAGGCCCTTGCGTGGGCCGGCCGCGCCCGCGAACAGCAGGTACTTTTCCGGCAGCCGCAATTTCGCGCGTACGCCGTCCTCCGGCGGGCGGGCGGTGAACCAGGCCGGGTTCACCCCCAGCGGCGTGACCATGATCCGTTCCCGGTCCACGTCCAGCTTCTCCGCGACCGCGTCGGCGACCGCGGCGGTGGGCGTGCAGATCACGCTCGCCCGGCGGGCGCCCCGGCGCACCAGTGCGGGCAGCGTCCGGTCGGACGGGTTGAGCTCCTCCGGGGCGTCGAGGAAAGCGAGGTCGTGGATGGTCAGCACGCCCGCGGCCCGGATTCGCCCCGGCAGCACGAAATTCGTGCCGTGCACGACGTCGGTGGGGCCGGCGAACAGCTCCACCGGCGGCAATTCCGAGCGCAGCCAGGTTCCGCGCAGCAGCCGGGCGGACACCGGCATTCCGCGGGCCTGCACTCCGTGCGGTAACACCTTGCGCAGCTTTCGCCAGCCACGCAACGTGAACGCGACCGCCCGAAGGTCCACTTCGGACATCGAGGTGAGTTCTTCGCTCAGTGCAGCGGTGTACCGGCCGATACCCGTGCGGGAGCCGAGCAGCGGTGTGCCGTCCAGCAGAACCCGCAACGGACGATCAGCCACGGCGCAACCGTCCCCGTGCGAGCTTCACGACCCGTCCGGTGGCCCGCTTCGCCAGCTCTCCCGGACCACCTGCGGCAAGGTATTCCCGCACCAGCGCCAGATCCCGGCGGACCAGCTCGGCGCCGCGCACCGGGGCCGACGTGGTGAGGTCGCCGGTTCCCGGCAGCCGGTCCGCCGCCGGGCGCGGATCGCGGCAGAACTCCACCAGCGGCTTCAGCGCCTCCGGCCAGGCGAAGCGCTGCGCGACCGTCTGGATCCGTTCGACGCAGCCTGCCGCGAACTCCTCGTCGTACAGCGTCTTCTCCAGCGCGGCAGCCAGCGCCTCGGCATCCTCGGCCGGCACCACGACACCGAGCTTCTCCGCGCGCACCAGATCGGCGAACGAGTCACCGTCGGTGGTCACGATCGGCAGGCCTGCCCACAGGTAGTCGAGCACCCTGGTGCGGAACGCGAAGGTGGTCTCCACGTGCTCGTAGTGCGTGGTCACGCCGCAATCGGAGTCGAGCAGCCAGTTCTGCCGGTCCGAGTAGGGCACCCACTGTTCGTTGAAGAACACGTGCTTGTCGGTGAGGCCGAGCGAATCGGCGAGCCGCACCGTGCGCGCGCCGATGTCCATCTCGGCGACCTCGGGATTCGGGTGCTTCATGCCGAGGAACACCAGCCGTGCGTCGTCCCGGCGCTGGCGCAGCAGGTCGAACGCGCGGATCAGGGTGAGCGGGTCGAACCAGCTGTACACCCCGCCCGCCCACAGCACCACGTGGTCGGTTTCGCCGAGCCCGAGCGCGGAACGCAGGCCGGGTCCGGTCCGCACGGGCGCCTGCGGCGACAACCCGAACGGCACCACCGCAAGCAGCGACTGCGTGGTCGGGTCCGCGTCGTAGAGCCGCGGCGAAAGCCTGCCGAGTGCGGCGAGGTGGCCGAGCCAGAAGTGCCGCTGCCGTTCCGAGGCGCAAAGGAAGAAGTCGGCGCGTTCCAGCTGCGCGTCGAGCACCCTGGTGACCCCCTCGAGGTCGAGCGTGCGCCGGTCGTCGGGTGCGTCCTTGCCCTGTTCCAGCAGCTCCAGGTGCATCGGGTCGTACACGTCGGCGACCACGATCTTGTTCTCGTGCTGCTTCTTCAGCGACGGTGCCAGCTCGAGCACGTGCCCCTGCAGGATCACCACGTCCGCCCATTCGATCGGGCCGTCGAGGTCGCGGTGCTTGCCGGAGCTGATCCGGAATGCGGCGGGCGGCGGCGCGACCAGCGGGTTGGTGGTCATCAGGTGCACTTCGTGCTCGGCGGCGAGCGTCGAGGCGATGTTCCACGCCCGGATCGCCGGACCGGCCATCCGCTCGGTGATCGAATCGCCGGTCAGCACGAGGATCTTGCGCCGCCTGCCGAACACCGCCTCGATGCCGAACGCCTCGACCAGGATCTCGTGCCCCCGCAGGTATCCCGGCAGCGGGTAGGCCGGTTCGAGCGCCTTGCGCAGCAACGGCAGCAGATCGGCATCGGTGCGCACCCGCGCGGCCTGTTCGGCGGCCCGCGACCCGGCCAGCGAGGGCAGCATCTCCACGAACCGGTCCACGGCCAGCACCCCGGCGAGCGTGCTGCGCGGGACCGCGACCGCGGACGTGTCGACCGGGCCGACCCCCTTCGCCAGATCCAGCTGGTCGGGGTCGATGTCGCCGCGGGCGGTGGCGCGGCGCACGGCCAGCGCGAGTGCGGCGGGCAACGCGCGGGCCAGCGACTCGTCGGAGAGGTTCTTGTACAGCGCGGCCAGCGCGTTGCGTTCGAGGAGGAACGTCTCACGGCCGGTGTCCGGCGCGTCGACGGCGGCCATGGTGGCGTGGTGGCGGTGGTAGGTGAGCGATTCCGGGACGTACCGCACGCGCCAGCCGCGCAGGTTCAACCGCCAGCCGAGGTCCACGTCCTCGTAGAACATGAAGAACCGCTCGTCGAAGCCGCCCAGCTCGGCGAACACCGAGGCACGCACGAACATCGCCGAGCCGGTGCCGAAGAGCACGTCCTTGGCCATCCCGTGCTCGGCCTCGGGCACGTCCGCGAGCGGGCTGCCTGCGTGCCGCTTGTACCCCATGCCGAACCAGGTGAGCCCGGCGTCGACGAAGTCGGTACCGGTGCCGTCCCAGTCGAGCACCTTGCTCGCCACCGCGGCCACGGTGGGCTGCGCGCGCAGTTCGGCGACCGCCGCGGAGACCCACCCGGGCGCCGGACGGGCGTCGTTGTTGAGGAAGCCGAGGACGGTGCCGTTCGCGTGCTGCGCACCGAGGTTGCAGCCGCCGGCGAAACCGGTGTTGACCGGCGACTCGACCAGCGTGATGTCCGGCGCCGCAGCCCGGATGCGCGCCACGTCGTCCCCGCCGGAGGCGTTGTCGACGCAGATCAGCTCGACGTTCTCGTAGTCGAGATCGGCAGTGAGCGCCCGCAGGCAGGTGATGGTGTCGTCGGCGCCGCGGTAGTTCACCACGATCACCGAGACGAGCGGTTGCGGGTCCCCCACTGCCAAGACGAGCTCCCTGTCCATCGGATTTCCGCCCAGCTTAAAGGCCGGCCCACGCCTCCCAGATCGCGCCTCGGCCCAGTGCCGCGATCCGGCTCACGCGACGGCGTTCGCGCAGCGTGCCGGGCAGCCGGACGACAAGTTCGCCCAGCACTCGCCAGCGCAGCGCGGGCGCGAAGTTCGCCGCGGCCGGCCGGTGGCGGCGCAGCGGCAGCAGCACGGTCAGCGCGGCGAACTTCACCAGCTCGCGGACGGCTACCGCGGACGGCGCGCAGCGCAGCAGCATGAGCAGCCGGTTGCGCTCGTTCCAGCGGTGAAACAGCGGGGAGCCCGGCCGGGTGCTGGCGCCGTGCAGATGCCGCACCCGGGCTTCGGCGGACACCACGTGCCAGCCCGCGAGCCGCAGCCGCCACGCCGTGTCGGTGTCCTCGTAGTAGCAGAAGAAACCCGCCGGGACGCCGCCGACCGCGCGCACGGCGTCGGTGCGCAGCAACGCCGCGCCACCGCAGAAGCCGAACACCTCGTCGCTGGGCTCGGTGAGGTCGGCACCGTGTCCGTCGGCGGTCAGCCGGACGCCGGTGGACTGTGTGCCGCCGTCGGCCAGCTCCAGCCGCGAGGTCACGGCGGCGGCGAGCGGCTGGCTGTCCAGTGCGTCTTCCAGTTCGGCGAGCCAGCCGGGTTCCGGTTCCGCGTCGTCGTTGAGCCAGGCGATGCGGGGAGTGCCAACCTGTTCGAGTGCCCTGGCCATCGCGCCGGCGTACCCGGTGTTGCGCCGCAGCCGCAGCACCTGCGGCCTGCTCGGGTGCGCGGCCAGCAGCGCGCCGGTGCCGTCGTCCGACGCGTTGTCCACCACGAGCGTCCGATGTGGACGGGTCTGTGCGGCGAGAGCGTCGAGGCAGGCCGTGACGTGACCTGCCCCACGCCAGGTCACCACGACGACGGTGGTGCCGGATTCCGCGCTGGTCACCTGGAGGACAATAGCGTCGTGCCCGAACTGGTCGTACTCGCCGAGCAGCTGCTTGCTCCCGTTCCGGGTGGCACCGGTCGGTACACGGCGCAACTGTTGTCCGCGCTGGCGGCCACCGCGCCACCGGGCTGGACGGTCTCCAGCGTCGTCGCGCGGCATGCGGACGTCTCCGCCGCGCGGGTGGAGGGCGTCGAAGGACCGCGCACGCTGCCGTTGCCACCGCGGGCGGCGATCGCGATGTGGCAGTTCGGCGTGCCTTGGTGGCCGGGCGGTGACGCGGTGCACGCTCCGACGCCGTTCGCGCCACCGCGGCCGCCTGCGGGGCGGACACTCACCGTGACCGTGCACGACACCGTGCCGTGGACGCATCCGGAGACGCTGACCGCACGCGGCGTGAGCTGGCACCGGTCGATGATCGCGCGGGCCGCCCGCCGTGCGTCCGGGCTGATCGTGCCGACCCGCGCGGTGGCCGACGAACTGGCCGTGCTGGTGGACGTGACGGTGCCGGTGCGAGTGGTGCCGCACGGCGTGACCGTGCCCGAGGGCTCGGCGGAGCTGGACCTGCCGCCACGGTACGTGCTGGCAGTCGGCACGATCGAACCACGCAAGGGCATGGACGTGCTGGTGGACGCCGTGGCGCGACTGGACGGTTCGGCTGGGTCGGATGGTGTGGCCGGGGCAGGCGGCTCGGCTGGGTCGGGCGGTTCGGCTGGGCTGGGTGGTGTGGCTGGGTCGGGCGGTTCGGCTGGGTCGACCGGGGCGGATGGTTCGGCTGGGTCGGGTGGTTCGGCTGAGCCGGGTGGTGTGACGAGGCCGGGTCTGGACGGGGTGGCGCTGGTGATCGCAGGCCAGTCCGGCTGGGGCGCGATCGACCCGAAGCGGCTGGCCGCCGACCGCGGCCTGCGTGACGTGCGGGTGCTGGGCAAGGTCACCGACGCCGAACTGGCCACCGCGATACGCGGCGCGAGCGTGCTGGCCGTACCGAGCCTCGCAGAGGGTTTCGGCCTGCCGCTGCTGGAGGCGATGGCGATGGGAATTCCCGTGGTGCACACCGACGTCCCGGCACTGACCGAGGTCGCCGCCGGCGCCGGAATCGTCGTACCGAGGGGCGACGTCGCAGCACTGGCCAACGCACTACGCGAGGTCCTGACCACCCCGTCCCGAGCCGCGGAACTGTCCCGCCTAGGCAGGGAACGCGCCCGAACCTTCACCTGGCGAGCCGCAGCGGAAGCAGTGTGGGCAGCCCACCGACGCCCCTCCTGACAAACCGAGCGACCCGGTTGAGGAAGCAGTTCGGTTGGCCTGAACGGCCCGGCCACCCGAGCGGTTCGGCCACCTGAACGGCCCGGCCACCTGAACGGCCCGGCCGCCTGAATGGCCCGGCCGCCTGAATGGCCCGGCCACCCGAGCGGTTCGGCCAGCTGAGCGGCCCGGCCAGCTGAGCGGCCCGGCCAGCTGAGCGGCCCGGCCACCCGAGCGGCCCGGCCGCCTGAATGGCCCGGCCACCCGAGCGGCCCGGCCACCCGAGCGGCCCGGCCACTCGAGCGGCCAAGCCACTCGAACGGTTCGAGTGGCCCGATCGGCCCGAGTGTTTCGAATGGCCCGTCGGCCCGATCGGCTCCGTCGGCCCGAAGGGCTCGAGCAGCCCCGACCGGCCCGGTCAGCGCGGTCGGCCCGAGTGTCTCGAACGGCCCCATAAGCCCGATCGACCCGAATGTCCCGAACGGCCCGGTCGCCTCGGCGGGACCGGGCCAGTGATGACTGCGGTGCGTGCGAGCGGCCCGCTGGCAGCGATTTCTGGCGGGGTGAATTCTTGTACGCGGAGCGTGCGGCCCGCTCGTGCCGGCCAGCCGCGGTTCGAGTGGCCCGCTCGTGCCAGCAGTGGCGGGTCGAGTGGCCCGCTCGGACCGAACTGCAGGTTGGCCTGAATTGCTCCAACGGCCCGGTCGCCCCGATTGCCCCGGTTGCCCGGTGGGATCGGGTCAGAGGCGGCTACGTGCGTACGAGCGGCCCGGTCGCAGCGATTCGTGGCGGGTGAAAGTCCCGCTCGTGCCGGAATGGCGGGGCAAGTGGGCCGGTCGTAGCTGCAGTGTGAGCGGGCCGACGATCACAGTCCTGGCGGGACAACCGGCCCTTTGGCAACCGTTGTGGCGGGACAATCGGCCCGTTCGTAACTGTTTGTGGTGGGGCGAGTGGCCCGGTGGCGACGGTCGTGGTGGGGCGAGCGGCTCGGTGGCGACCGTTGTGGTGGGGCGAGCGGTCCGGTGGCGACCGTTGTGGTGGGGCGAGTGGCCCGGTGGCGACCGTTGTGGTGGGGCGAGTGGCCCGGTGGCGACCGTTGTGGTGGGGCGAGTGGCCCGGTGGCGACCGTTGTGGCGGGGCGAGCGGTCCGGTGGCGACGGTCGTGGTGGGGCGAGCGGTCCGTTGGTGGCGGTGGGGTGAGCGGGCCGGTTGTGGCGGCAGTCGAGGCGGTCCGGAGGTCGCGGGACGACCGGGCCGGTCGTCCCGCTGCGGTGGGGGAGTGATGGGGGCTGTCGTGGTGGGTTGGTTCCGGTGGGGTGGCTGGATCGGGTGGTGGTTGCGGGTGGGTGGTTGCGGTGTGTGCGTGAGCGGGCCGGTGGTGCGGGGGCGGGCGACGGCTGTGCGGGGATGAATGGGGCGGCGGGGTGGGGTGTTCGGGCAGGTGGTGGCGTCTTGGTGGGCGTTGTGCGGGGGTGGCGCCGGTCAGTTTGTCGGTTCCCCACCTGTGCGTTGCGTGATCGCCGTACGCTGCACTCGTGACCGGTGATCCCCGTGTGCTGATCGACGCGACTGCGGTGCCGGCGGACCGGGGTGGCGTCGGCCGTTACGTGGACTCGCTGGTCGGGGCGCTCGACCAGGACGGAGCTCGGCTCACCGTGGTGTGCCAGCCGCGGGATCTGCTGCTGTACAACCAGCTTGCGCCCGGTTCGCGGGTGGTGCCCGCCTCACCCGCGACCTCGACCCGCACCGCGCGGCTGACCTGGGAACAGGCGACCCTGCCGCGGCTCGTACGGCGGCTCGCCGCGGACGTCGTGCACTCGCCGCACTACACGATGCCGCTGGCCAGCAGCGCCGCTTCGGTGGTCACGTTGCACGACGCGACGTTCTTCACCGACGCCGTGCTGCATTCCTCGGTCAAGGCCCGGTTCTTCCGCGCCTGGACGGCGACCGCGCTGCGGCGGGCGACGCTGTGCGTGGTGCCGAGCCACGCGACGGCCGCCGAGCTGGCCCGGGTCAGCCCGGTCCGCCGGGCGGAGTTGGACATCATCTACCACGGCGTGGACTCCGACCGGTTCCACCCGCCCTCGCCAGGGGAGATCGCCGCCGCGCGGGCGGCCGTCGGGTTGGGGCGGACGCCGTACATCGCGTTCCTCGGCGCGCTCGAGCCACGCAAGAACGTGCCCGCGCTGATCCGCGGGTACGCCCGCGCGGTCGCCGGGCAGCGGGACGCGCCCGCGCTGGTACTGGCAGGCCAGCCCGGCTGGGACACCCAGGTGGAACGGGCGCTGGACGCGGTACCGCACCGGCTGCGCGTGATCCGCGCCGGTTACCTCCCGTTCGACACGCTCGCCGGGTTCCTGGGCGGGGCGGAACTGGTCGCGTACCCGAGCCTCGGCGAGGGTTTCGGACTGCCGGTCCTGGAGGCGATGGCGTGCGGTGCGGCAGTGCTGACCACCCGTCGGCTGTCGCTGCCCGAAGTGGGCGGTGACGCGGTCGCCTACTGCGGGGTCGGCGCCGGCGACGTGGCCGCGGCGCTCACCGAGCTGCTGGCCGATTCGACCCGTCGGGCGCTGCTGGCTTCGGCTGCTCAGCAGCGGGCGAAGGACTTTTCCTGGTCCACCACGGCGGAGCGGCATCGAGAGGCGTACGGGAAGGCGTGGCACCGGCATCTGCGGGCGCGCTGAGTTCCGCACGCCGGGGCCTGCGCAGCACCAGAAACGTCACCACGACCAAGGCGACCGCGATCGCGTAAGCGGTCACGAGCAGGCCGACGCGACCGGCGAAGTTCCCGCCCAGCGGCGGCAGGATCAGCGCGAACAACGCGGAGAGCGCGATCAGCCCGTTCCGCGCCCGCCCGGCGGGCAGCGTCGCGGCGAGCGGGAGCACCGCCCACAGCAGGTACCACGGCTGCACCGCCGGCCCGAACACGACGAGCAGACCCAGCATCAGCCCGAGCGCCCGCACCTCGTCGACGCGACCGGTCCACTGCCTGCGCAGCACCAGCACGATTCCGGCCGCGCTCAGCAGGTAGCCGATGATCTTGCCGACGCCGATCATCGCCTGGGTCAGATGCGCACCGAACAGCGAGCCGATTCCCCCGATCAGGAAGCCGAACCAGTTCGTCGGCGCCATCCAGCTGTTCACCTCTCCGGAGGTGCCCAGCGCCGACACCCAGCCGAAGCCGAGCCCGCTCAGCACCGAGACGAGGACGGACACCACCGCGAACAACGCGACCATTCCGGTACCGGCGAGCAGGAAGTCGCCGAGCCTGCCACCACGACGGCGGGCGAGTGCGGTGCCGACCGCGGCCAGTGCGACCAGCGCGGGCAGCTTCAGCTCGGCGCCGAGTGCGATCAGCACACTGCCGAGGACGAACGGCCACCACCGGATCCGCTCGCCCAGCGCGTCGAACGCGACGGCGGTGCCCGCGAGCATGAGGCCAAGCATCAGCGAATCGTTGTGCGCGCCTGCCACGAGATGCCAGAGCACCAACGGGTTCAGCACCCCGAGCCACAGCGCGATACGCGGCGAAGCCCCGGCACGCACGGCCAGCCGCGGAACCGCCCAGGCGATCAACAGCAGGCCGAGGACCTCGACCAGCCGGTGCAGCGCCACCCCGGCCACCGGGTTTTCCGCCGACGCCTGTGCGATCACCCGTTCCACCACGCCGAACAACGGGCCGTACGGCGACGGGGTGTTCTGCCAGTAACCGCTGACCCGCCCCACGACCGCGGAGGCTGCGCCGAGCCCGTCCACCGGCCCGACGACGTTCGGGTCCAGTCCTCGTGCGGCAAGTTCCCCTTGCGCCAGGTAACTGAAGACGTCCCCGCTGAACAGCGGCGGCACGATCAGCAGCGGCACACCCCACAGCACGGCCGTCCACCTCAGCCACGCCGTGCCCGGCAGTGCCCGCCCGACCGCGAGCAGCGCCCAGCACAGCACCAGCAGCCCGACGCCCCCGACGCCGGCGGCGAGCGCAGGCACGGCCGCCCCCGGTGCCGACGGTCCGGCCAGCACCGCCACGGTCAGCAGGACGACGCCGGCGAACCCGGTCCAGCGAAGCGCATTCGGTGCCGGAAGGCCGAACCGTCCTTTTCGGTCGGACGAGCGCCGCGAAAACCATTGCCGCATCGTCGAAGGCTAAGGGGCTGAACAGGGGCTTCGCGCACCGGATCGGACATCGTGGCCATTCGGGCGAGGTCGGCGGTAAGAACGGTCATTCGGCCGAGGCCCGAGCCAACGGCAGCGAGTGCGCACCGGCTGATCACCCTTGGTGACCGTTGCGAGCGGCCGTGGTCGCGGTCGGTGAGCGGGGGACAATGGCCCGGTGACTGAGCAGCGCGCGTACGGCGACCGGATCGGGATCGTGACGGTGACCTACTTCGCCGGGGACACGCTGGGGAAGTTCCTCGACACCCTGGAGAAGGCCACCGAACGGGAAGTGCACGTCGTGGTCGCGGACAACGCCTCCACCGACGGTGCGCCGGAGAAGGCCGCGGAGCGCGAGAACGTCACGCTGGTCAGCCTCGGCGAGAACGCCGGTTACGGCACCGCGGCCAACCGCGGCGTCGCGGCGCTCGACGACAGCTACGGCTGGGTCGTGGTGGTCAACCCCGACCTCGAATGGGAGCCCGGCGCGCTCGACGCGCTGCTGGAGGTCGCCGGACGGTGGCCGCGCGGGGCAGCGTTCGGGCCGCTCATCCACGACCTCGACGGCACGGTCTACCCGTCCGCGCGGCTGCTGCCCTCGTTCGGGCGCGGGATCGGGCACGCGGTGTTCGGAAAGGTGTGGCCGGGCAATCCGTGGACCCGCGAGTACCGCCAGGACGCCGCCACTCCTGCCGAACGCACGTCCGGCTGGCTTTCCGGCTCCTGCCAGCTGTTCCGGCGCGAGGCGTTCGATTCCGTCGGCGGCTTCGACCCTCGCTACTTCATGTACTTCGAGGACGTCGACCTCGGTGACCGGCTGGCCAAGGCAGGCTGGCTGAACGTTTACGCGCCCTCCGCCGGCGTGATGCACATCGGCGGGCACTCCACCGCGCAGGCCTCGGCGAAGATGCTGCGTGCGCACCACGCGAGCGCCTACCGCTACCTCGCCGACCGGCACCAGGGGCTGCGCTGGAAGCCGGTACTGGCCGCGGTGAAGCTGGGACTTGCCTTGCGCGTCAAGCTCGAGACGCGCAAGGGCTGACTTCCGCGGGCGCAGGATTCCGGCCCATCCGCTACAACAGCTGATCCTGGGAGCGTGGCGTCGTGGCCGGGCGAAGCCACCGGGGCAGCGAAGAGCCGCTGGCGCGCGCCAGCTGTTGCCGCCTTCCAGTAACCGCACGTAGTTTGCGGTTTCCCCCAGTCGCGTGGTTGGCGAGCCGGTGCACCGTCCACTCCGGGCACGGAGTGCCGGCCAAGCCACTGCTCGGATCGCAGCCGCCGTTCGAACTCGCCGCCGGAACGGCGGTGTCGATCAATGCCGCCGTCGAAGGACCTCGGCATGCCCTTCAGCGTGCCCGCGCCCGGTACTCGCGGATTCCGGACGGCGTGCAGCGCGAGCGGTCAGCGGACTCGGCGCTGTGGGGGCCGGCTGTTACAGCCCGTCGAGCCGGCGGGCCAGGTTGGATTGCCCGCTGTTCTGCTGAACCGTGGGCACCAGCCCGGTCATCTCCTCCTCGGCGGGCTCCTTGAGCGGGCTCGCCACCGGCTGCGCCTTCGGCCGCGGCACCAGCGGGGTGGCCGCGGCCTGCGGGCCGGGCACCTCCAGCGGCGTGGTCGGCGTGGGGCGGGCGAGCGGATGCTCCTCCGGCTGGGTCGGCGCGTGGCTCTCCAGCGGGTGGTCGTCGTTCTCCTCGATCAACGACGCAGGCAGCTGCGTGGTCGTGTCGGGGTCCTGCCCGTCCAGCTCGGAGACCACGGATCTGGCGATCTGCTGGGTGTTGGAGGCGTCCATCGGCGACGTCATGTTGTCCGGCGTCACCACGAAGGCGCCGCGCGAACGAGCACGTGCGAGCAGCGCGTCCGCGCGATCGCGGGGGTCCATTCCCCTCGGCCTCCCGACTGGCCCGGGGCCCCTCTGGGAAAGGCCCGCCTGTTTCCTGCCTAGGGTAGGCCCTCCCAGCCCGCGCCGCCCACGTTTCCCGCAGGCCTGTCGTCCAGCGGTGCGTGATACAAAGGAGAATTCTGTGACGTCCGAGATCGAGGTCGACGCCGTCGTGCTGGTCGGGGGGCGGGGTACGCGGCTGCGCCCGCTCACGCTGTCGGCGCCGAAGCCGATGCTGCCGACGGCGGGGACCCCTTATCTGAGCCACCTGTTCTCCCGCATCCGCGCGGCCGGGATCAGGCACGTCGTGCTCGGCACCTCCTACCGTGCGGAGGTGTTCGAGGAGTACTTCGGCGACGGATCCGCGCACGGGCTGGAGCTGGAATACGTCGTGGAAGAGGAACCGCTGGACACCGGCGGGGCCATCCGCAACGTCCACGACCGGCTGCGCGCGGAGCACGCCATCGTGTTCAACGGCGACATCCTCTCCGGCGCCGATCTGCGTGCGCAGATCAGCGTGCACGTCGAGTCCGGTGCGGACGTCACGCTGCACCTGCAGCGGGTGCCCGACCCCAGCCGCTTCGGTTCGGTGCCGACCGACCGGGACGGACGCGTCACCGCGTTCCTGGAGAAGACGCCGGACCCGCCGACCGACCAGATCAACGCCGGCTGCTACGTCTTCCGCCGCTCGGTCGTGGAGACCATCCCGGCCGGACGGCGGGTGTCGGTGGAACGCGAGACCTTCCCCGGCCTCCTCGCCGACGGTGCGCACCTGCATGGTTTTGTCGACTCTTCGTACTGGCTCGACGTCGGCACGCCGGAGGCGTTCGTGCGGGGCAGTGCCGACCTGGTGCGCGGTATCGCGCCCACCGCGGCGCTGGCCGGTCCGGTAGGCGATTCCCTGGTGCTGGACGGCGCTTCGGTCGATGCCGCGGCGATGCTGTCGGAGGGCACGACGGTGGGTGCGAACGCGGTGGTCGAAGCAGGGGCGACGGTCGCGGGATCGGTCGTGTTCGACGATGCAGTGGTCGGGGCTGGCTCCGTTGTGGAACGTTCGGTGCTGGGCCGCGGCGCACGGGTCGGGGCAGGCGCGGTGCTGCGTGGTGTGGTGCTCGGTGACGACGCGAACGTGGGCGCCGGCTGTGAGCTGCTGGACGGTGCCCGGGTCTGGCCAGGGGTGACCCTGCCGGACGGCGGGATCCGGTTCTCGAGCGACGCATGATGCAGTGGTGTCCGCCGTTCCCGCTGGACCTGGCCGCGGTGCTGGGTCCGCTCAGCCGTGGCCGGGGTTCGCTGAACTTCCGTGCGCACCGCGGCGTGTGGTGGCTGGCGGCCAACACCCCCGGCGGGCCGGGCACGCTGGCATTGCTGCGCCGTGCTGACGGAGTGGTCGAGGCCGAGGCATGGGGTGACGGCGCGGAGTTCCTGCTCGACGGTGTGCCCGCGCTGCTCGGCGCGGACGACGACGACACCGGGTTCGTCGCGCACCACGACGTGGTCGCCAGTGCCCGGCACGATTCACCCGGCCTGCGGCTGAGCTCGACCGGGCGGGTGTGGGACGCGCTGTTGCTGGCCGTACTGGAACAGAAGGTGACGGGCAAGGAAGCGATCCGGTCGTGGGCGCAGCTGTGCCGGTGGTTCGGCACGCCCGCACCCGGTCCCGGCCCGGACTTCCTGCGGGTACCGCCGGATCCGATCGCGGTACGGTCCATTGTGGACTGGAACTGGCACCGGATCGGGGTGGATCTCAAGCGGCGGGAGGCACTGGTGGCGGCGGCCAGAGTGGCCCCGCGGCTGGAAGAGGCGGCCCGGATCGGTGGCCGCGAGGGGCGCGCGCTGCTGCGCACCGTACGCGGTGTCGGCGTGTGGACCGCGGCGGAAGTGGCCCAGCGCGCATGGGGCGATCCGGACGCGGTCAGCTTCGGCGACTACAACATCCCGTCGATGGTCGGCCACAACCTGCTCGGCCACCGGATCGACGACGAGCAGATGGCGGAGCTGCTCGCACCGTACGCACCGCATCGCCAGCGCGTCGTGCGCTACCTGGAGACCGCCGGCTCCCGTGCGCCACGCTTCGGACCACGCATCGAACTGCGCGACTACCGCGCGATGTGAACTACCGCTGCGGCGGATAAGGCTGCTGCGGCGGGAAATAACGTCACCGGTAGCAGAATGCCGTTCAACAGTCCCCTGTCAGCAGCCAGGGGCTTACTGCACCTGCCGCAGCGCCGCCTCCGCGATGGACAGTCCCTCGTCTGCCGACAGGCCCAGCTGTCGTATTGCCGAGGCGTACGTGGCGGCCGCTGTGCGGGCTTTCGTGCGGACTTCGTCGCCTGCTGCTCCGACGAAGGTGCCGGCTCGGCCGCGGGTTTCCAGCAGTCCGGCTTCTTCCAGTTCGCGGTATGCGCGGGCCACCGTGTTGGGCGCGATGCCCAGATCGGCGGCCATGGCGCGCACTGTGGGCAGCTTCGCGCCGACTGCCAGCGTGCCGTCGTTGATCTGCGTGGCCAGCGAGGACCGCACTTGCTCGTACGGCGGGACCGGCGACGTGCTGTCGTAACTGACGCTCACCGGCTCACCTTAACGACGAAACCGCCACCTGCAGCAGTTCGGTCAGGTCCTCGGTCCCCTCGGGCAGCGCGTCGAGCGGCCACCAGCGCAGGTCGTCGGACTCGTCGCTACGCACGGGTTGTGCACCTGGCGGCGCCTGCACCACGTACCGCACGTCGAAGTGCCGCGTCGGCACGCCCAGTGAACACGTGACCGGGTGGACGTCCAGGTGCACCGGCGTCTCGCTGATGGTCAGCCCGGTCATGCCGGACTCCTCGGTCGCCTCCCGCAGTGCGGCATCGACCAGCGACCCGTCCGACGGCTCACAGTGCCCGCCCAGCTGGAGCCACCGGCCCACTCGCGGGTGCAGGGTCAGCAGCACCTGCGCACCGGTCGAGTCCAGCAGCACGGCGGACGCGGTGAGGTGCCCGGCCTCGCAGGCGCGTTGACAGGTGTCCGAACGAGACGCGAGGAAGCCGAGGAACGCTTGCCGCAACGCCTCTTGCGAAGGCGTCGAAGGCGTCCACTCCGAGAGCGTGGAGACGGCTGAGGCATGCAGCGTCACAGCTCGACCAGTCCTTCGCCGGGCGAGAGCGGTCCGCGTGCAGGCGGCGGGCCGCCTGCCGGATGCCCGATGGCGACGGACCCCAGCGGTTCCCACCGTTCGTCCAGGCCCAGCGTGGACCGCACGAGATCGGCGGCGAAGATGGTGGACCCGATCCAGCACGAGCCGAGGTCTTCCGCGGCCAGCGCGACCAGCAGGCCCTGCACCGCGGCACCCGCGGCGACGGTGAACATGGTGTGCTCGTGGCCGTTGCGCCGCTCGTCGCGGTAGGTGTGTGCGCCTTCCGGCACCAGGAACGGGATCACCAGCTCCGGCGCGCGGTACAGGATGTCCCCGCGGGACAGCCGTTTCGCGATCTGCTCGGAGGTGAACTCGTCGCCGCTCAGGTCGGCCTGCCACGCCTCGCGCATCGCGTCGAGCAGCTTGCGGCGCAACCCGTGGTCACGCAGCCAGAGGAAACGCACCGGATGCGTGTGGTGTGGCGCGGGTGCAGTGAGCGCCGAGGCGACCGCGCGACGCAGTGCTTCCGGGTCCACCGGCTGGTCGCTGAACTGCCGCACCGAACGCCGGTGCGGTACGGCCTCGCGGCGGCCCTGCGCGACGGACTCGTTGGTACCCAGCCGGAACAGGTCTTCGTCGGCAGGCCGGATCAGGTCACGCGCGGTGGAGCCGTCGTCGGTGAGCGTGAGCCCGCGCACCACGGCCACCGGCAGCCCGCCGAGCTTGCCCTTCACCAGGTCCGCGGCGGCGGCCAGTTCGTCGGCCACCGCGATCTCGGTGACCGCGAGTTCGTTGCCCTGCACGTCGATCTGCCCGGCGTACCCGTGCAGCACGCGCAGACCGGACGCACCGATCGCGGCGTCGGTCTGGCCGACCCGCCAGGCCCGGCCCATGGTGTCCGTGACGACCACCGCGACCTCGACCCCCAGCCGTTCCCGCAGGCCACGCCGCAGTGCCAGCGCCGAAGCGTCCGGATCGGCGGGCAGCAACGCCACCTCGTCGCCCTGCACGTTCGACGCGTCGATACCTGCTGCGGCCTGCACGATGCCCAGCCGGTTCTCGGTGATCAGCGTGCGCGCGACCCTGGCCACCACCCGCACCGATTCCTGCTCGACCAGCTCGCGCCTCGCGGCGTCGCGGGCCTCGGGATCGCTGGGCACGCGCACGAGCCGTCCCTCGGCCTTCGACAGGATCTTGCTCGTCACCACGAGCACGTCGCCCGAACGCAGCCACGGCGCGGCGGCCGCGATCGCGCCGGTCAGATCGGCGCCGGGGCGGAACTCCGGCAACCCGGTGACCGGCAGGATCTCGACCTTCGCCGACGCGTGGTCGGCGCGGCCGGGCCGGATGGGATCAGTCAACGGAAACTCCCGCCACCTCGAATGCTTCGCGGACCATCGCCGCGGTCGCGTCCACATCGGACATCAGCAGTGGCACCGCGCGCACCTGCACCCCCGGCACCGTCACGTCGTGGTCCTCCGGCGCCACGAGCCAGCCGTCCAGCACACCCCCGTCGGAGCGGGCGCCGTAGTGCCTTCCCACTGCCTCTGCCGACGTCTCCACCCCGATCGCGGTGAGGCAGGCGTCGGCCATGCCGCGCAACGCTTTCCCGCCGATGATCGGCGAGATCCCGACCACCTTCGCGGTCGACTTCCGCAACGCTTCGCGTACTCCGGGCACGCCGAGTGTGGTGCCCACCGAGACCACCGGGTTCGACGGCGCGAACAGCACCAGGTCGGCCTCGGCCAGCGCCTCCAGCACGCCGGGGCCGGGCTTGGCCTCGTCCGCCCCGACCGAGACGATCGAATGCGCGGGCCGGTCCGCCTGGTAGCGCACCCACCACTCCTGGAAGTGGATCGCCTTGTGCTGTTCCGGCTGGTCCGGATCGTCGATCACCACGTGCGTCTCGACCCGGTCGTCGGTCATCGGCAGCAGCCGCACGCCCGGCTGCCAACGGTCGCAGAGTGCTTCGGTGACCGCCGAGAGCGGATAGCCCGCGCGCAGCATCCGGGACCGGATCAGGTGCGTCGCGATGTCCTTGTCGCCGAGCCCGAACCAGGTCGGCTCGGCACCGTAGGCGGCGAGCTCGTCCTTGACCACCCAGGTCTCGCCCGCGTGGCCCCAGCCGCGTACGGAGTCGATGCCGCCGCCGAGGGTGTACATGCAGGTGTCGAGGTCGGGGCAGATGCGCAGGCCGTGCATCCACACGTCGTCGCCGGTGTTGACCAGCGCGGTGACCTCGTGCGGGGAATCCCCGGCGCCGATCGCGGGCAGTCCGAGTGCGGTCTTGACGCCGAGCAGGAAGCGGGCGCCGCCCACCCCGCCGACCAGTACGACGATCTTCACGACTGCGGATCCTCGCACGTCCGCGGTCCCGGGCCCCAGTACCGGTACCTGTGGTGCTCCGTACAGCCGAGTGCGGAATACAGCGCGAGCGCTCCGGTGTTGTCCAGGGCCACCTGCAGCACCCACTGCTGCGCGCCGTTCGCGCGGCCCCATGCGGCGAGTGCGTACAGCACGCTGGTCGCCAGGCCACGGCGCCGGAACTCCGGCCGCACGGCGAGCCGGGCGACGTGCAGCCAGCCGTCCACGACCGCCCCGCGCACGGCACCCGCGGTGACGCCGTCCGCGGTCACCACCCCGTAGCCGACCTTCCCGGTGGCCATCACGTGCCGTTCGGCGACGCTCGGTTCCGGCTTGCCCACGGTCAGCTCCCACCACTGCGGGGTGGGCTCGTCGAGGACGTCGGCCTCCGGCGCCGGACGT
The DNA here is from genome assembly GCF_039536925.1 of Amycolatopsis ultiminotia. NCBI lineage: Bacteria > Bacillati > Actinomycetota > Actinomycetes > Pseudonocardiales > Pseudonocardiaceae > Amycolatopsis > Amycolatopsis ultiminotia. The sequence continues at coordinate 393,215 of NZ_BAAAZN010000004.1, forward strand.
GACGGCAGCGGTCCGGTCAGCACGCTCACCCGGTGTCCCGCGGCGTGCTCGACCTGCTCGCGCCAGCCCGCGGCCGCCACCGCGCGTTCCTGCTCGCTGCCTTCCACGACCTGGACCGCAGGAGGGATCGCGCGGGCGTGGGCGAAGTCACATACGGCGGCGAGCGCCGTCGGCGCGTCCCGCCCGGCATCGCCGACCGCGAGTGCGCTGTTCGCACGGCCGGTGAAGCCCTCCGCCCAGCGCAGCCGCCACTGTCCGAGCGGCTCCTCGACGACCGGGGGCCATGCCCTTGAACAGACCACTTCGAGCTTTTCCACGTCGTTCACGGTTAGATTGTGACTGAGACGGGTGCCCATTCCGCAGGGAGAACCGATGAGCTACGTGCGCAAGGACGACCGGCACAACGAGGACCTGGTCGACGAGATCGCCGACGGCTTCCGGCGGACGCTGGAGGAGAAACGCGAGGACGGCAAGTCCACCGGCCCGGGTTTCACCATCACCGGGGACGCCCGCAACGCTCCGCAGCCGCGTCGGCGGGACCGCTGAGCGGCCCCGATTTCCCGTACCAGGGGCAGGAATAAGGGTCGCCTAACCGGCACCGGTGGTGCGGTGAGCGCGTAATGTCCGCACCAGAGATGGCCAAGCAGGAGAAAAGCAGGAGTACGCAGTGACCTACGTGATCGCCGAGCCCTGCGTCGACGTGCTCGACAAGGCGTGTATCGACGAGTGCCCCGTGGACTGCATCTACGAGGGCGAGCGGATGTTGTACATCCACCCCGACGAGTGCGTCGACTGTGGTGCCTGCGAGCCGGTCTGCCCGGTCGAGGCCATCTACTACGAGGACGACGTGCCGGACAACTGGTCCGACTACACCAAGGCCAACGTCGACTTCTTCGACGAGCTGGGCTCGCCGGGCGGCGCGTCCAAGGTGGGCAAGACCGCACACGACCCCGGTTTCATCAAGGCGCTGCCCCCGCAGGGCGAATGACCCGGCTGCCCGACTTCCCCTGGGATTCGCTCGCCGAGGTCAAGGCCCGCGCGCAGGCGCACCCGGGTGGCATCGTCGACCTGTCCATCGGCACGCCGGTGGATCCGGTGCCGGCGAGCATCCGCGACGCGCTCGCGCTGGTTTCGGACATCCCAGGTTACCCGGCCACGCACGGCACCCCGGCGCTGCGCTCGGCGGCGGTCGAGGCGCTCGGCCGCCGGTACGGGATCACCGGTATCGAACCGGACGCGGTGCTGCCGACCATCGGGTCGAAGGAGGCCGTGGCCTGGCTGCCGCGGCTGCTCGGCTTCGGACCGGGTGACGCGGTGGTGATCCCGGAGCTGGCGTACCCGACGTACGAGGTGGGTGCGCTGCTCGCGGGGGCCGAGCCGGTGCGTGCCGACGGGCTGACCCAGCTCGGACCGCGCCGTCCGGCGATGATCTGGCTCAACTCCCCGTCGAACCCGACCGGTCGCGTACTGGGCGTCGAGCACCTGCGCAAGGTGGTCGAATGGGCCCGCGAGCGCGGCACGATCGTGGTGTCCGACGAGTGCTATCTCTCGCTCGGCTGGGAGGCCGAACCGCTGTCGGTGCTGCACCCGTCCGTCCACGGTGGACGGACCGACGGCCTGCTCGCGCTGCACTCGCTGTCGAAGTCGGCCAACCTGGCCAGCTACCGCGCCGGATTCGTGACCGGCGATCCCAAGCTGGTCAAGGACCTGCTCGAGGTGCGCAAGCATGCAGGCATGATCGTGCCGCGCCCGGTGCAGGAGGCGATGGTCGCCGCGCTGACCGACGACGAGGCGCTGGCCGCGCAGCGTGAGCGGTACCAGCGGCGCCGTCTGGTGCTGCGCAAGGCGTTGCAGAACCACGGTTTCCAGATCTCGCACTCGGAGGCCGGGCTGTACCTGTGGGTCACCCGCGGTGAACCCGCGCTGCGCACCGTCGACTGGCTGGCCGATCGCGGCATCCTCGTCGCCCCCGGCAGCTTCTACGGCCCGTCCGGTGATTCGCACGTGCGAGTCGCCCTCACCGCGACCGACGAGCGGATCGAAGCGGCTGCGGACCGGCTGGCCGGCTGAGGCCTCAGTAGTCCCGGCCGGTGAAGCCGCGGTAGACGAACCGCGTCAGTGCTTCCACCGCCTCTTCGTCGGTCGGCGGGGTCAAGCCCGTCGGCTGCGGGCTGAGCAGCCACATCTGCGCGAAGCTGTCGATCAGCTGGTACATCATCGCGATGGTCAGCGGGGTGCTCGCCGGTAGCCGGAGCCCGGCGGCCGTGACGTGGTCGAGATGGCCGTTGAGGTCGGCGGCCTGCGCCACGCCGAAGCTCGCGTAGGTGGCGGCGAACTCGTCGTTCACCATCGACGCCTGGCGCAGTGCGAGCATGGTGGCCGCGTTCGCGCGGTAGTACGCCCAGTACTGCTGCACGTGCCAGCGCACCGCCGCCGGATCGCTGAAATCGGACAGGTGGTCCTCGGCGGCGGCGTCCTCGTCGCCCGCCGTGGCCATGTCGGACAGCAGCGCGCTGAGGAGTTCCTCCTTGCTCGCGAAGTGGTTGTAGAACGATCCCGCGGCCCGGCCTGCTTCCGCGGTGATGTCGGTGATCTTCGTGTTCAGGTAGCCCTTGCGGGCGAACACGCGCTTGGCCGCCTCCTTCAGCGCCGTCTCCGTCTCGGCGGCTTTCTCCCTGCGGCTCGTCGCCGTCATCCGGCACCTCCCTTGACAAGAAACGCTAGCAGCGAGCATTCTGAATCCAGATTCACTGAATTATAGTTCACTGGAGGGACGATGAACACCACCACGGTGCTGATCGCGGGTGCCGGGCCGACCGGACTCACGCTGGCGATCGAACTGGCCCGGCGCGACATCCCGGTCCGCCTGGTCGAGAAGGCGGACACGTACTTCGCCGGCTCGCGTGGCGACGGCCTGCAGCCGCGCACGCTGGAGGTTTTCGAGGATCTGGGGGTGCTGGACGCGGTGCTCGCGGCGGGTGCGCCGCCGTTCCCGATGCGGGTGTACCTCGACGGCGAGTTCACCACGGTGCGGTGGATGGCCGAGCGCGTCGAGCCGACGCCTGCCGTGCCTTATCCGAACGGATGGTTCCTCGGCCAGTCGCAGACCGAGGGCATCCTGCGTGATCGGCTCGCCGAACTGGGGGTCCGGGTGGAGCTGAGTACGGCGTTGACCGGGTTCAGCCAGGACGAGGACGGCGTCACCGCGGAGCTGTCGACGGGGGAGACCGTGCGGGCGGCGTACCTGGTGGGTGCCGACGGCGGGAAGAGCGTCGTGCGCAAGAGCCTGGGTATCCCGTTCGAGGGCACCACCGACGAATCGATCCGGATGCTGCTGGGTGACGTGCAGGCCGAGGGCCTCGACCGGACCTCGGGTTACTGGTTCGCGGCCAAGGACGAGCCGATGTCCGGGGTGATGTTCACGCCGCTCGCGGGCACCCCGCACTTCCAGTTCGGCGCCCCGCTCGGCGACGGCGACCTCGACACCGAGACGTCGCTGGCCGTGCTTCAAGCGCACCTCGACCGCGTTTCCGGTGGCGGGATCCGGCTGCACGACCTCGTGTGGTCCACGGTCTGGCGGCCGAACATCCGGCTCGCCGCGTCGTTCCGCCGTGGTCGGGTGTTCCTCGCCGGCGACGCAGCGCATGCGCACCCGCCGACCGGCGGACAGGGGCTCAACACCGGCGTGCAGGACGCGTACAACCTCGGCTGGAAGCTCGCCGACGGTTCACCCGAGCTGCTGGACAGCTACGAGCCGGAACGCCGCACGGTGGCCGCCCGGGTGCTCGGGATTTCCACTGCGCTGCTGGACAAATACGCCGAGGGCGATGAAGAAGCCCATCGCCGCGGGCCGGAGACCCAGCAGCTCGACATCAGCTACCGCGGTGGCCCGCTGTCCCCGTCGGGGGCCGGTGCCCTGCGTGCGGGCGACCGGGCGCCGGACGCCCCGCTGGTGGACGCGAACGGCAAGCAGGTGCGGTTGTTCGAACTGTTCCGCGGTCCGCACGCGACCGAACTGCGCTTCGGCGGCGGACCGCTCGGCGCGGAGCACCCGGCTCATCGAGTGCTGCCCGCCGGATCGACCGCGTCCGGTGCGGACCTGGTCGACGCCGGCGGACATGCGTTTGCCGCGTACCAGGCCGAGCCCGGCCGTCGGGTGGTGATCCGGCCGGACGGCTACGTGTGGTCGATCGGCTGAACCGCGGTTGGCCGGCCGGTTGCCGCCGCCCGGCTTGTCCGGCAAGGGCATTCCGGCCTCGTCGCCGGAACCGCGTGGTGCCGCCGGGGAGCGGACCGGGCCGCTTTCCCGATCCGTGACCAGTCGTCCGGAAACCGTGCGGGCTGTTTCCCGGTCCGCGACCTGCCATCAGGAGGCGGCGCGGGCGGCTTTCCGGATCCGTGACCACAACTCGGGCCAGGCCGCGCGTGCCTCGGCGCGCTTGGTTCGTTGGTGCTCGGCGATGCGGCCCGCGACGAAGCCCACCTCGGCGTCCGTGCCGGCGATGGCGGCGCGCACCTTCTCGGCGGCTACCACGGCGTCTTGGTGATCGCCGAGCACTGTCTGGAACTTGCGGGTGGCCTTGATCAGTTCGGCGAGCTTCGCGGCTTGCTTCTTCTTCGCCGTCGTACGGGCCAATTCCGCGGTGTAGCGCAGTTTCTTGCCGTGGATGCGCAGTGCGTGCAGATCGTCGTCCGGCGGGACGGACGGCAGCGCGCGGACTGCTTCGGCCAGCTTCCGGTACGGCTTCCGGAGGTCCACGGCCAGGCTCGGCTTCGCGGCCGGAGCCTCGTCGATCTCGTGTTCGGGGATCCGGGTGAGCTGGGCGATGCTCTGCAGCAGCGTCGCGTAGCGGGCGTCGTCCATGGTCTGGATGAGCCGTCCGCGGGCGGCATCGCGTTCGTCGGCGAAGACCGACAGCAGCCGGTAGCCTACCGGCTGGTCGTGGATTTCGAACGTGGCAATGACCTCGCGGAGATGGCCGATCAGCACGTCGTAGTCCCGCACCTCGCCGAGTGACTGCCCGAACCGGCCCAGTTCGGCACGGACCTGCTTGCCCGCCGGTCCGAGCAGCCGGCCGGAAGTCTTGAGCACACTGCGCATCCGGCGCAGCGCGACCCGCATCTGGTGCAGATCCTCCGGATCGGTGCCGCTGCGGGTACCCGCCGCACGGGCGAGGAGTTTCCGCAGTTCGTGATCGAGCTTGACGCGAACGTGGGTGGCCGCCGGGGCACGCGGCCCGGCCTTCAACGGTTCGGCGGCGAGCCCGAGCGCGGCCGGGGTGGCCGGTTCCGGAGCGGGGAGGGGCGACGGTGCCGATGCGGGGGTCATCACCTGAATGGTAGGTGAACAAGCGGTGCCTGCAGAGACGGGAAACGGGTGCTTCCCCAGGTGGGAGGCACCCGTTTCGCGCGGCGGCCGAGGCTCAGTTGGCGTGCAGGGCGGCGTTCAGCTCGATGCCGACGCCGGTTCGCGGTACGACCTCGACTGCGCCGGTGGCGGAGTTGCGGCGGAACACCGCGCCCGAGATGCCGGAGAGTTCGCGGGCCTTCACCGTCTTGCCGTCGACCTCGACCTTGGTGCCGGACGTGACGTACAGGCCGGCCTCCACCACCGAGTCGTCACCGAGCGAGAGGCCGATTCCGCCGTTCGCGCCGATCAGGCAGCGCTCGCCGACGGAGATCACCTCGGTGCCGCCGCCGGAGAGGGTGCCCATGATCGACGCGCCGCCACCGATGTCGCTGCCGTCGCCGACGACCACGCCTGCCGAGATGCGGCCTTCGACCATCGACGCACCGAGCGTGCCGGCGTTGTAGTTCACGAAGCCTTCGTGCATGACCGTGGTGCCCGGCGCCAGGTGCGCACCGAGACGGGCGCGGTCCGCGTCGGCGATGCGTACGCCGGCGGGCGTCACGTAGTCGACCATGCGCGGGAACTTGTCCACCCCGTACACGGTCACCGCACCACGCGTACGCAGCCGAAGCCGGGTCTGCTCGAAGCCTTCGACCGGGCACGGTCCGTGGTTGGTCCACACGACGTTGGCCAGCAGGCCGAAAATGCCGTCGAGGCTCTGCCCGTGCGGTCGGACCAGCCGGTGCGAGAGCAGGTGCAGGCGCAGGTACACGTCGTGCGCATCGGCGGGCGCGGTGACAAGGCTGCCGATCGTGACGCGCACCGCCACGACCTCCACACCTCGATCGGTGTCCGGGCCCAGCAGGGTGGCGGCGGCTTCACCGAGCAGGTCCGCGGTCTGCTCCGCGGTGAGCCGTTCGGTGCCGGAAGTACCGGCTTCGACCAGCTTCGGCTGCGGGTACCAGGTGTCCAGCACCGTCCCGTCGGACGCGACGGTGGCCAGGCCGACGCCGACGGCGCCGGTCTTCTCGGGATCAGGCGTTTGCTCGCTCACGCCGGTCACGGTAGCCGAGCCCGCTCCGCTCAGCCCGTGGTGGCCTGCCGGTCCACCTGCTTTTTCACCGCGGTGATCGCGGTCGCGATGTCGGTGAGCGCCTTCGTGCACGCGCCACCGGGGGAGGGCACGGTGGTGCAGCCCGCACCGCGGAACGCGTTCACTGCCTGGTCGAGCGCGGTGGCCTCGGCATCGAGCGGACGGTCGACGGTCTTACCCGCCTGTGCCCGCTGGTGTACCGAGCCCACCGTGCCGCCGGCCTCCGTGACGTACTTCTCACAGCCGCTCGGCAGCTGCGTCTGCGGGCTGCGATAGCACGCGTCGGCGGAGAGCGCATCGAGCTTGATCGGCAGGGCGTCCGGACCGGGAGTGCCGGGATTGGGGCCCGGCGTCGGACCCGCCTCGTGGCTGCAGCCGGTCAGGACGAGGGCGAGGACGCCAAGGGTGACCAGGGAGCTTCGCGTGCGCACGTCCCTCACGGTAGCCCTCGGCCTGCCTCGGTACGGTGCCGGTATGACCTCGCTCGACCTGCGTGCCGACCCGGCCGATCTCACCGCCGCCCTCGTGGACGTGTTCAGCGTTTCCGGACAGGAGGCCGAGCTGGCGGACGCGGTGCAGGCCGCGCTGACCGAACAGGCGCCGCACCTGGAAGTGGTGCGCAACGGTGACGCGGTGCTCGCCCGCACGAACCTCGGCCGTGGCTCGCGGATCGTGCTGGCCGGGCACCTCGACACGGTGCCGGAGAACCGGAACCTGCCCTCGCGGCGCACCGGCTCCGGCGACGAGGAGGTCCTGCACGGCCTGGGTTCGGTGGACATGAAAGGCGGTGACGCGGTTTTCCTGCACCTGGCCGCCACACTGCCGGAACCCAAGCACGACATCACGTTCGTCTTCTACGACAACGAGGAAGTCGATGCCGAGCGCAATGGCCTCGGCCGGATCGAGCGGGAGCTGCCCGAATGGCTCGCCGGTGACCTCGCCATTGTCGGAGAGCCGTCCAACGGCGTGATCGAAGCCGGCTGCCAGGGCACGCTCCGGGTCGAGGTGCGCACGAGCGGGGCCCGTGCGCACACCGCGCGCGCCTGGATGGGCCAGAACGCCATCCACGCGCTCGCCGCGCCGCTGCGCCGGCTGGCCGAATACGCCCCGCGGGTGGTCGACATCGATGGCCTGACTTACCGCGAAGGCCTTCAGGCCACCGCGATTTCCGGCGGGGTGGCCGGGAACGTGGTGCCGGACGCCGCGGTGCTGACGGTGAACCACCGGTTCGCCCCGGATCGCACTTCGGAGCAGGCGGAAGCGCACGTGCGCGAGGTGTTCGACGGTTTCGACGTGTCCCTTGTGGACCTTTCACCGGCCGCGCGGCCAGGGCTGTCCGCGCCGGCCGCGGCGGAACTGGTGGCCGCAGCAGGCGGCAGGGCCGCGGCGAAACTGGGCTGGACGGACGTCGCCCGCTTCGCCGCACTCGGCATGCCCGCGGTCAACTTCGGCCCTGGCGATCCGACCCTCGCACACACCCGCGAGGAACACGTCCGGACCACGGAGATCCGCCAGGTCGAGGGCGTGCTGCGCAAGCTGCTGCGCTAGGAGCTGTCGAGCACGGTGCACCCCAGCCCTTCGTCGGCACCGGCCAGACGCTGGTGGTACGCGGGGAGTGTGCCGGTGCTCAGCGGCCCTGCAGGGATTTCACGTTGTCGCCGAAGCTCCAGCCCTTCGAGCCGTCCCAGTTGAGCGACCAGGTCATCAGGCCTTTGACCCCCGGCACGCTTTGGCAGGCCTGTGCCACGAGGTCCGGCGACAGGTACCCGCCGCCCGCCCCGTCCTGTGCCGGGAGGCCGGGGACCTGTTTGTCCAGCGGGACTTTCACCGTGGTGCCCTGCACGGTCACGCCCTGGTCGAGGCACTTCGTCTGCACGGTGAAGCCCTCCACGGTGCCCGCCTCGTAGCTGTCCCCGGAGCAGCCGTACATGGAACCGTTGTAGTACTGCATGTTCAGCCACCACAGCCGGCCGTTGTCCACGTACTTCTTGATGATCGGCAGGTACGAGCCCCAGATCGAGCCGTAGTCGACCGTGCCGCCGGTGACGTAGGCGGTCTCCGGCGCCATGGTGAGGCCGAAGTTCGACGGCATCTGTGCGAGCACGCCGTCGATGATGCGCACCAGGTTCGCCTGCGACGTGGAGAGTGTGTTGATGTCACCGCTGCCGGACAGGCCGGTTTCGATGTCGATGTCGATCCCGTCGAAGTTGTACTTCTTGAGGATCGCCACGATGGTGCTCACGAACTTGTCCGCGACCGCGCTGGAGGAGAGGTCGATGCCCGCAGTCGCACCGCCGATCGACATCAGGATGGTGGATCCGGCGGCCTTGGCGGCGCACATCTGCTCCGGGGTGGCGACCTTGACCCCGCTGTCCATCCCGTCCTGCCACAGCACCGTGCCGTCCGAGCCGATCACCGGGAAGGCCGCGTTGAGTACGGTGTAGCCGTGCTGGGCGATCCGGGCGTCGTCGATCGGCACCCAGCCCAGACCGGGGTGCACACCGTTCGCCTCGCCGTCCCAGTTCTCCCAGTAGCCCTGCAGGACCGGACCGGACGGCCGGGACTGCACCGCGCAGGTGTCCGCCTGCGGGGCGGCGCCGGCAGGCGCGATCCCGGTGAGTGGCAGGGCGAGCAGGGCGGCCACCAGCGAGGCGGACCACCACGGGCCCGGCGATTTCCGAGACTTCCGAGCTTTCCGACCGAACATGGCGGCTCCCCGTCTGCGAACGGCGTTCCCCGGTGTTGCGCTGGACGGTAGGCCGCGGCGGTGGCATTGCCTACCTACGTTCGGGTGGTCTAGACAAATTGAAGGGGCCGTCGCGGACCGTGCCGCGACGGCCCCGGGTGGCCGTGGAGTGCTGTGCTGATCAGCCGCAGCCGGGTTCGCCGCTGACCTCGGGCACGCTGATCGCGTTCCACGCCGCCTTCACGGTGTCGTACTCGGTGCAGCTGTCCGGGTAGAGCGCGGTCGCCGCCTCCAGCGTGGCCTTGCGGGCTGCGCTGTGGTCCCAGGAGGACGTCTTGTTCAGCAGGGCGTTGTAGAAGATCTTGCCCGCCTTCTCGATGCCGATGCCGGTCACCTTGCTCTCGTCACAGGTCGGGCTGGCCGGCTTGCCTTCCGGTGCGGAGCCCTCGGCCAGCAAGTAGAACCAGTGGTTCTGCGGTCCGGCCGCGGCGTGCACCTCGGTGCTCGGGATGTCGGCGGAGTAGCAGTTCGGGTCGCCGACCTTCGACGGGTCGTACATGTACCGGATCGGGCCGTCGCCGACCAGGTTCACGCCCTCGCCGACTTCGTAGTCCGGGGTGTCCTTCGGGTTGTTCGCGTACGCCTCGGTCAGCGCGCCGAAGATGTCCCCGGTCGACTCGTTGAGCCCGCCGTTCTCGTTGCCGGTTCCGGCGCCGCCCGGGGTGTTCTGGAAGACTCCGTGGCCGAATTCATGGGCCACCACGTCCATCGAGCTCGCCTGGCGCTGGTTGTCCGACGAATGGCCGAAGTGCGTGGAGTGGCCGTCCCAGTAGGCGTTGGCGTCGTCGAGACCGACCGATGCCGGGAAGCCCTTGCCGTTGCCGTCGATGCCGTCGCGGCCGAGCCAGTCCTTCAGCATCTTCCACTCGCTTTGCACGCTGTAGAGCGCGTCGACGCAGGCGGTCTCCAGGCTGGTGCCGGAACCGTCGCCCCATTTGTCGTCGGGGCCGCTGAAGACCTCGCCGTTTTCCTCGCCGCAACTGATGCCGTCGCGGCCGGGGTCGGTCATCGAGTACGTGCCGCCGTCGCTGGTGGTGTCGATGTCGACGTCGCCGACGTAGTAGCTGTTCCCGGTGCCGGCAACGGTTTTCGCCGACGAGGGTTGCGCCGCGGAACCGGTCGGGGCGTCCGCCTTCACGTCGTCGCGCTGGGTCAGCACGGTGCCGTCGGCAGCGTCCACGAACACGTGCAGATTGCTCGGTGTGCTCGCGGTGCGACCGGCGACCACCACCTCGTAGGCCAGCTTCGGCTCGGCGCCGGCGAGCACGACCAGTGCCGGCTTGGCCACACTGTCCACAGTGGGCAGTTGGCTGCGGGCGACGGCTGCCGCTCGGTCCTCGTCGACGGTCGGCTTGGTGCCAACGGTGATTGCCGCGGTGTCGGCGGCCGTGGTGCTCCGGACCTGACCGGTGCCGTCGCTGGCGACCACCGCATCCCCGCCGACCACGCGCAGGCCGTGGTAGCTGCGCTGGTAGGCGTTGTAGTAGAGCCCGCCGTCGCCTGCGGTGGTGCCGATCCGCCGGAACGCCTCGTCCGCGCCCTTCTTCAGCGCGGCCAGGCCGGTGGCGGCCACGTGGTCGGCGGCCGCGGTGGCGACGGCCAGCGGATCGGCCGGGGGCGGGGCGGGTGCCGCGATCGCAGGGCTCACCGGCAGGGCGAGCAGGGACAAGGCCAGACCGGCAGCAGCAAGACCGGTGGTGAGCCCGGATTTGGACGTCATCGAAGTCCTTTCGGGTGCACGAAATGGGGACGGGAGTGTGCTGCGCGGGGTGATCAAGTCCGCGGACACTGTGAGTAAAGGGAGGGTCACCTTGCCGGTCAATGCTCCGAACGGCTCAACGCGACCGCCCGCGCAGCTGGCCGGAACCCGGAAAACCCATGCGTATCAGCGAATTTCTCCGCGATGCCCGGATCGGCCGACTTTCGTAGGGAATCGACCGGAACCGGCCGTTCGTAGGGGAACCGGTGGTCCGGACCGAGCTTCACTTCCGAGTCACCGACTGGTCACGCTGTGGTGCCGACGCGCGCCGCCCGGTGCTCACCCCTGCCCGTAGGATTGGCTGGTGAGCGAACAGTCTGAGTTTCCCGACGGTCAGTACCCGGAGCGTCCGGTGGAGCGGCACAAGGGCCCGGTGGTGCTCCGGCGCGACCGGCGTGAGCAGGGCAGCACCACCGACCAGCGGCTGCTCGACTCGCGTGGGCCGAGCGACTGGGTGCACACCGACCCGTGGCGCGTGCTGCGCATCCAGGCCGAGTTCGTGGAGGGGTTCGGCGCGCTGGCGGAGGTGCCCCGCGCGGTCACCGTGTTCGGGTCCGCGCGCACGAAGCGGGACAATCCGGAGTACGAACTGGGCCGCAACCTGGGCGGTGCGCTCGCCGCGGCCGGGTTCGCGGTGATGACCGGCGGCGGTCCGGGCGCGATGGAGGCGGTCAACCGCGGTGCGGCCGAGGCGGGCGGCTTCTCCGTCGGGCTCGGCATCGAGCTGCCGTTCGAACAGGGCCTGAACCCGTGGGTCGACCTCGGCGTGAACTTCCGCTACTTCTTCGCCCGCAAGACCATGTTCGTCAAGTATTCGCAGGCCTTCATCTGCCTTCCCGGCGGGTTCGGCACGCTGGACGAGCTGTTCGAGGCGCTCACCCTGGTGCAGACGAAGAAGGTCACGAAGTTCCCGGTGGTGCTCTTCGGTACCGAGTACTGGGGCGGGCTCTACGACTGGATCGCCAAATCGCTGCTGGAGGGCGGCAAGATCGGCGAGAAGGACCTCGAACTGCTGCACCTCACCGACGACATCGACGACGCGGTGCGTGTGGTGGAAGACTCCTACCAGGCATGGGAGGACTCGCACTGATGCGGATCTGCGTGTTCTGCGGCTCGTCCACCGGGTTCTCCCCGGAATACGCCGAAGCCGCGGCGGGAGTGGGCAAACTGCTGGCACAGCGCGGCATCGGCCTGGTGTACGGCGGCGCGAGTGTGGGCACCATGGGCGTGGTGGCCGACGCGGCGCTCGCCGCGGGCGGCGAAGTGCTCGGCGTGATCCCGGAAGTGCTCTCGACAGTGGAGATCGCGCACGGCGGCCTCACCGAGTTGCACGTGGTCCCCGACATGCACCAGCGCAAGGCGAAGATGGCCGCGCTGTCCGATGCGTTCCTCGCGCTGCCGGGCGGCGCGGGCACGCTGGAGGAGCTGTTCGAGGTGTGGACGTGGGCGCAGCTCGGCCTGCACACGAAACCGATCGGGCTGCTCGACGTCGGCGGGTACTACGCGCAGCTGGTCGCGTTCGCCGACCACATGGTTCGCGAAGGCTTTCTGCGCGAGGACACCCGAGGCCTGCTGACCGTGGAGTCCGACGCGGCGAAACTGGTGGACGCACTGGCCGCGCAGTGATCAGCGCTGCACCTTGAACCTCAGGTGCAGCACGCCTTCGCCCGGCACGACCACGTGCGGGCCGGCCAGCAGGTGCTGCCCCTCGACACTGCCGAAGTAGCGCTTGCCCGAGCCGAAGACCACGGGCACCACGTCCATCGCCACTTCGTCGACGAGCCCGGCCGCGAAGACCTGGCCGCCCACTTCGCCGGCGTTCACCGCGACGGTGCGTTCCCCGGCGAGCTCCCGGGCCCGGTCGAGCGCAGCGGCCACGCCGTCGACGAAGTGGTACGACGCCTCCGGGTGCCAGCCCGCGGGTCGGGGCCGGTGCGACACCACGACCACATGGTCCCCGGCCGGCGGCTGTCCCTCCCAGCCGTTGACCAGGTCGAACAACCTCCGGCCCAGGACGATCGCGCCGATCGATTCCCACATCTGCCGGACGTACCCTGCCGACGCACCGGACACCCGGAAGTCGTTTCCGGTGCCGGAATGGTCGTAGTGCGGATCCTCGCGGGGCGGGGTGATCGGGGTGTCCCCGGCGAAATACCACTCGTGGAGCGGTCCGACGTCGTCGTTCGCATCGGCGATGAAGCCGTCCACCGACACCACGCTGTGCAGGATGACCGGGCCCACGGTTGCTCCTCGGGTCAGGCGGACTTCTCGTCCGGCCGCTTGTGGTAAGTGTCCACGTATTCCTGGCCGGACAGTTCGAGGATCGCGTACATGATTTCGTCGGTGACCGAGCGGCGGATCACCGGTGCGGAATCCTGGCCCTCGTAACGGGAGAAGTCCAGCGGGGTGCCGAAGCGGACCTGGATCTTGGCGGGCCGGGGGATCCGGGCGCCGTTCGGCTGCAGGCCCTCGGTGCCGGACAGGGCGACCGGGACCACCTTGGCGCCGGTGGACAGGGCGAGTGCGGCCACGCCGGTGTGGCCGCGGTGCAGCCTGCCGTCGAGGGAACGGGTGCCCTCCGGGTAGATCGCGAACACACCACCGCCCTGCAGCACCTTGCGGCCCGCCTCCAGTGCGGCGAGCCCCGCCTGTGCGTTGCCGCGTTCGACCGGGACGTAGCCGAGCGCGTCGAGTGACTTCGCGATGAACCGGCCCTTGATGCCCTTGCCGGTGAAGTACTCCGCCTTGCCGAGGAAACGCACCTTTCGCGGGGTGCTGAAGGTGATCACACCGGTGTCCAGCGCCGCCCGGTGGTTGGCCGCGAGCAGGACCGGCCCGTGTTCCGGCACGTTCTCCACCCCGACGACCCGCGGCCGGTAGAGCGCACGGACGAGCGGGCCGAGCACGAAGCGGACGAGCAGGGACAGCAAGGATTCTCCCTCCGATGGACCGGGCACCGCCTCCAGCATGGCACGATCGGTGCCATGAGCTGGTTCGAACGTCGCACCTGGCAGGAGCCGGGGTGGTGCACCGCGGACATCCTGGCGGCCAAGCGCGGCCGCACGGTGTCGGTGGTGCTGCCGGCGTTGAACGAGGAGCAGACCGTCGCCGCGGTCGTCGGGTCGGTGCGCCCGCTGCTCGGCGGGGTGGTCGACGAACTGGTGGTCGTCGACTCCGGCTCCACCGACCGGACGGCTGCCGCCGCGGCCGCCGCGGGAGCACGGGTGGTGCAGCGCGAGGATGTGCTGCCGGAGCTGGCGCCACGGCCGGGCAAGGGCGAGGTGCTGTGGCGTTCGCTTGCCGCGACCACCGGGGACCTGCTGGTGTTCCTCGACTCCGACCTCGTCGACCCGGATCCGGCGTTCGTGCCGTCGCTGCTCGGGCCGCTGCTCACCGAATCCGGCGTGCACCTGGTCAAAGGCTTCTATCGCCGCCCGCTGCGGCTGGAGAGCACCGGCGGCGGCCGGGTGACCGAACTGCTGGCCCGCCCGGTGCTGTCCGCGTTGCGCCCGTCGCTGGACGGGCTGGTGCAGCCACTCGGTGGCGAATACGCAGGCACCAGGGAGTTCCTCGAAACCGTGCCGTTCGCCGGCGGGTACGGCGTGGAGATCGGCCTGCTGCTCGACGCCGAGGCCCGGTACGGGCTGGACGGGCTCGCGCAGGTCAACCTCGGCGTGCGCAAGCACCGCAACCGGTCGCTGCTGCAGCTGGGGGTGATGGCCAGGCAGATCCTCGGTACCGCGCTGGCCCGGTCCGGGGTGCCGTCCGCGGAAGCGGCCCGGTTCACGCAGTTCGTGCAGGTTTCCGGCGAGTGGCTGCCGGATGTGACCGAAGTACCGGTACTCGACCGCCCGCCGATGCGGGACGTGCTCGCCGCCCGGCCCCGCACCTGAGCCATACCCGAACCGTTCTGGAGCGTCGCTCACGGCGAGCCCGCCGGCCGGCGGCGTTCGACCAGCAGGGAATTCTTTGGCTGCTGCGGTCATGGCGGCCCGGTCGTCGAAGAATCCTGCGCGGTTCGCGGGGCGCTGGGCTTGCCGGAGCCGTCGACGGCGGTGTTGGGTACTCGGCCCGTGCTGCGCTCCCGGTACTCCCCTCCGATTGCCGACCGTGACGTCCGGTTGCGGACGGGCCGGTCGACTCACCGTTGCCTGCACTGCACGACGCCCGCCGCTGCGGTGTGTCACGATCGTGCGGTGACGACCGCGCTGATCTACCTCGTAGTCGTGCTGCTGGTGGCTGCCGTCGTGTTCCTGTTGGCCGCGGTGGTGTTCGGGCGGGGGGAGGAACTCGCTCCGCTGCCGCCCGGCAGCTCGCCCACCCGGCTGCCCGCCGAGGACATCACTGGGGACGACCTGCGCAAGGTGCGCTTCCAGCTGGTGCTGCGTGGGTACAAGATGTCCGAAGTGGACTGGGTACTGCGCAGGCTCGGCAGCGAAGTGGACGAACTGCGCGCACAGGTGGCCCGGCTGGAGGCGGCGCGGTCCGAAGGCGCGCACCGGGGGCCTGCGGGTGAGTGACCTGGTCCTGTCGGTCGACGTCGCGGCGCCGGCGGGCACCACCTGGCTTGCGCTCACCGACTGGGCCCGGCAGGGCGAGTGGATGCTCGGCACGTCGGTGCGGGTGGCCGACGGCAACGGGCGCAGCGTGGGTTCCAAGCTCGCGGCGTTCACCGGGATCGCCGGTGTCGGCTTCACCGACACGATGGAGATCACCGTGTGGGAGCCGCCGGTGCGGTGCACTGTGCGCCACCTCGGCCGGCTCGTGCGCGGTACCGGTACGTTCCAGATCGTGGCGAAGGACGCGGCTCGCTGCACGTTCGTATGGGCGGAGCACCTGGCGTTGCCGTTCGGGGTGCTCGGCCGGGCCGGCTGGCCGGTGGTGCGTCCGGCTTTCGCGCTCGGCGTGCGACAGTCGCTGCGGCAGTTCGCCCGGTTCGCGGAGAACTATTCGATGGGGGACCACTGATGACCGGCCTGCTCGGCGAAGACGGAGTGGCGCGCTGCCCGTGGGGCAACTCCGCGCCGGACTACGCGGCCTACCACGACGAGGAGTGGGGCGTCCCGCTGCACGGCGAGCCGGAGCTGTACGAGCGGTTGTGTCTCGAGTCGTTCCAGTCCGGTCTGTCCTGGATCACCATCCTGCGCAAACGCGAGAACTTCCGGAAGGCGTTCCGCGGATTCGCCCCGGCGAAGGTGGCCCGCTTCGGCGAGACCGACGTGGCGCGGCTGATGCAGGACGCGTCGATCGTGCGCAACCGGGCGAAGATCGAGGCGGCGATCACCAACGCCCGCGCCATCGCCGAGCTGGACCGTCCGCTGGACGAACTGCTGTGGTCGTTCGCGCCGAAGAAGCACCGGCGCCCGCGCACGATCTCCGACGTGCCCGCGGTGACCGACGAGTCGAAGGCGATGGCGAAGGACCTGAAGAAGCGCGGCTTCGCCTTCCTCGGCCCGACCACCTGCTACGCGCTCATGCAGGCGACCGGCATGGTCGACGACCACGTGCGGGGCTGCTTCCGGGCCCCGTGAGCGCCCGGGGTGTCCAGGCGCTCACGAGGGCGGCTCACTTGCCCTGGAAGTTCGGCTTGCGCTTGCCGACGAAGGCTTCCACCGCTTCGGCGTGGTCGGCGGTTCCGCCAAGCGCGGTCTGCGCGGCGTCCTCCGCGTCGAGCGCTCCGTCCAGAGAGGACTGCGCGGCGACGTTCAGCACATGCTTGATCTTCGAGTACGCCACAGTCGGGCCCGCGGCCAGCTTCGCGGCCAGCGTCTGGACGTAGGCGGTCAGCTCCTCGTCCGGAACGACGTCGCCGACGATCCCGATGCGCAGCGCCTCCGCGGCGTCCACCTTGCGTCCCAGCAGCATCAGCTCGGCCGCGCGGCCGTAGCCGATCAGCCGCTGCAACGTCCACGAGGCACCCGAATCCGGCCCGAGACCGACGTTCGCGAACGCCATCAGGAACGACGACGACTCGGCGGCCACCCGCAGGTCGCACGCGTAGGCCAGCGCCGCACCCGCCCCGGCCGCGGTGCCGTTGACGGCCGCGATCACCGGCTTCGCCATCCCGGTGATCTCCCGGATCATCGGGTTGTAGTGCTCGCTGACCGTGTGCAGCGGGGCCGGGTCCTTCGCCTGCAGCAGGCCCACGTGCTCCTTCAAGTCCTGCCCCGCGCAGAACGCCTTGCCTGTGCCGGTGAGCACGACCGCACGCACGTCCGCGTCTTCGGCGGCCGCGCGCAGTGCGGCGAGCAGCTGCTCCTTGAGTTCGACCGTCAGCGAGTTGTACGCCTCCGGCCGGTTCAGGGTCAGCGTGCGCACGCCGTCGGCGTCTTCGGTCAGCAGTGCGTCGGATGTGGTCACTGGTGCTCCTCTGCGGGCGGTAACTCGGTCTGCCGCCGAGTCTTCCACCCTCGCCGGGCGGCATACCAGCACCGATGGCAGGCGCAAATGATCGGTCCGCGTTCGCGCCCGCCCGCTGATGAGGGACAATGGGGTCCTGGACCCGGCTGGCATGGGAGTGCGCGACCCGGGCGCGCCGGTTGAGACGGAGGGAGCACGCTATGGCGGCCATGAAGCCCCGGACCGGAGATGGTCCCCTCGAAGTGACCAAGGAGGGGCGGGGCCTCGTGATGCGGGTGCCACTGGAGGGTGGCGGCCGGTTGGTCGTCGAACTCTCCGCTGAGGAAGCGAAGGACCTCGGTGTTGCGTTGCAGGAGGTCACTGGCTGAATCCGGCTGCACTCCCCGTCCACCTCTCGCACCCCGGTCTCCCCTTGGAGGCCGGGGTCGCGGTTCATCGGTACCCGAAGGTAGCTCGCTGTGCGTAACTCACTACCACCCGTCCCCACGAAACTGCCCGAGATCGAGGTCGTCGCCGTGGCACGCCGCGGGATCCCGCGAGCGGTGCTGGCTGCCACTCCCGCCGAGGGGGAAGAAGCGGCATACGGCACTAGCGGGCGCACCGGTGACGTACGCGAGCTCTCGAACGACAGTGACCGCGACGCGCCGCGTTGGGTCGCGGGCATCGGGGACGCGGCGCCGAAGGACTTTCGCCGTGCTGGTGCGGCGTTGGCACGGTCCTTGCGCGACGCAGCAGCGGAGAGTCCGATCCGGACAGTGCAGGTGTCGCTGCCCGAGGAGGTCACCGTCGCGCAGGTCGGTGAGCTGGCGACCGGGCTGTCGCTCGGCGGGTACCGCTTCGCCGTGACCACGAGTGAGCCCAAGCCATCGGTGCCGGCCGTGCGGCTGATCGCAGGGGACGACAGCGCGGCGTACGCAGAGGCGGTGTCGCGGGCGCGCACACTCGCCGCGGCCGCAGCGCTGACCCGTGATCTTGCGAACACCCCGTCGAACGTGAAGAACCCGGCGTGGCTGGCGAACACCGCCGCGAAGGTGCTCGGTGCTGCGGTGCAGGTGACCGTGCGCGACGAGAAGTGGCTGGCGGAGAAGGGGTTCGGCGGTGTGCTGGCGGTCGGCGGCGGGTCCGCTTCCGCGCCTCGGCTGATCGAGCTCGAGTACCGCCCGCGTGGCGCGGCGAAGCATCTGCTGCTCGTGGGCAAGGGCATCACGTTCGACACCGGCGGCCTGTCCTTGAAGCCGAACGACGGCATGCACCTGATGCGCACCGACATGGCCGGCGGCGCGGCCGTGCTCGCCGCGGTCCGCGCGATCGCTGCGCTCGCCTTGCCGGTGCGGGTGACCGCCCTGGTCCCGGCGGCGGAGAACCACGTGTCCGGCGGTTCGTACCGGCCGGGCGACATCGTGGCGCACTACGGCGGCCGCACCACCGAGGTCGGCAACACCGACGCGGAAGGCCGGATGGTGATGGCCGATGCGCTGGCCTACGGCATCGAACGCTTCCGGCCGGACCTGGTGGTCGACGTGGCCACCCTGACCGGTGCGATGAAGGTCGCGCTCGGCCTGCGTACCGGCGGTGTCTTCGCGACCGAAGACGCGCTTGCCGAACGCGTCGTCGAGGCCGGCGCACGGGCAGGCGAGGCGTGGTGGCGGATGCCGCTGGTGGAGGACTACGCGAGCGGCGTCGAAGGTTCGCTCGGGGACGTCCGCCAGGCTCCGGGCGGTCCCGGCGGCATCATGG
The DNA here is from genome assembly GCF_039536925.1 of Amycolatopsis ultiminotia. NCBI lineage: Bacteria > Bacillati > Actinomycetota > Actinomycetes > Pseudonocardiales > Pseudonocardiaceae > Amycolatopsis > Amycolatopsis ultiminotia. The sequence continues at coordinate 412,260 of NZ_BAAAZN010000004.1, forward strand.
CCGCACTGTTCCTGCGTGAGTTCACTGCGGATCTGCCGTGGGCGCATCTGGACATCGCGGGTCCGGCTCGGGCGGACAAGACCTACGACGACGTGGTTCCCGGTGCGTCCGGGTTTGCGGCGCGGACTCTGGTGGAGCTGGCTGCTTCGTATGCCGGTTGATCTTTCGCGGGTAGGCCGTCACGACGTGGTCGCGGAAGCTGCGCACGGCGGGCGGTAGCGGTTCGCCGGCGCGCCAGGCCAATCCGATGGTGCGGCTGACCGGCGGGGTGAGTGCGACTTCGGCCACCCCCGCCGGGGCCCCCGGCTCGAACAACGGCAGCAAGGCCACGCCCAGCCCGGCCGCGACCAGCCCGCGGACGGTGTCCGACTCCTGGCCCTCGAAGGCGACCTTCGGCGCGAAACCGGCGGCCGCGCACAGATCGTCGGTGATGCGGCGGAGTCCGTATCCCGGTTCGAGCAGCACGAACGGTTCGTCCGCCAGCTCTGCCACCTGCACGCCACGACGACCGGCAAGCCGGTGGCCGGCCGGCACCGAAAGCAGGATCGGCTGTTCGTCGAGCACCGTCGACTCCAGCTGCGGTCCTTCCGGGACCGGGGCGAGCAGCGCCAGGTCCAGCTCGCCCGCGGTGAGCCTGTCCAGCATGTCCTGGCGGGAACCCTGGACGAGGGTGAACCGGGCGCCGGGGACCCGCTCGCGGTAGTCGCGCAGCAGCTCCGGCACCAGCGCCCGGCCGAGCAGATGCAGGAAGCCGAGCACGACACGTCCGCTGGACGGCTCGATCTCTTCGCGGGCCAGCCGGGCGCCGCCCTCGACCGCGGTCAGTGCCCGTTCGGCGGCCTCGGCGAGCAGTTCGGCCGCACGGGTCAGCCGCACGCCCCTGCCGTCCGGCACGGTCAGCGGGGCGCCGAGCGAACGGCCCAGCGCGGCCAGCCGCCTGCTGATCGTGGGCTGCGGCACACCCAGCAGCTCGGCTGTGCGGGTGACATTCCCGGTATCCCGCAGGGTCGCGAGCAGCAGCAGATGCGGGGCGAGCTGCGAAGTCAGGTCCTCCCGCTGCTTCTCATGCACCATCGTATGGATTATCCCCGACGTTCGTATTGGACGCATTGATTAGCGAGGCTTACTTTCGCCATCGTGCGCTCTCCCGTCAGCCCGGCCCGCCGTGTCAAGGTCGCCGTGGCCGCTGCCGGATTCACCTCGTTCGCCCTGCTCTACGCTCCGCAGCCAGTGCTGCCGCAGCTCGCCCAGCAGTACCATCTCGACCCCGGCGGTGCTTCGCTCGCGGTGAGCGTGGCGACCGGCGCGCTCGCGATCGGCGTACTGCCCATCGCGGCACTGTCCGAAGTGGTCGGACGACGGCCGGTGATCCTCGCGTCGGTGGTGGTTTCCACCGTGCTCGGCCTGCTGTTGCCGCTCATGCCGGACTACTCGCTGCTGCTCGTGCTGCGGGCGATCCAGGGCGTCGCGATCGCCGGGTTCCCCGGGGTGGCCACCGCGTACCTGGTCGAACGGCTCGGCAAGACCGGCGTCGCCGCCGCGGTCGGGGCGATGATCGCGGGCAACTCCATCGGCGGTATGACCGGACGGCTGGCCACCGGCTTCACTGCAGGTCCGCTCGGCTGGCGTGGCGCGTTGTACGTGGTCGCCGGGATCTCGCTGGTCTGCGCCGTGGTGACGGTGGTCTCGCTGCCGCCGTCCACCCGTCAGCCGGGGGAGGAGCGGCAACGGGTGCGCGCCGTCGCGGCCGGTCTGCTCGCGGCGGTCAGCCGTCCGGTGCTGCTCGCGCAGTACGCGGTCGCGTTGCTGGGAATGGGTTCGTTCGTCGCGCTCTACAACGCTGCGGGCTTCCGGCTGACCGGCGCTCCGCTGAATCTCACGCCCGCCATTGCGTCCCTCGTGTTCCTCGCGTACGCACTCGGGTCGGTCTCCTCGGCCACCGCGGGCAGGCTCGCTGCCAGGGTCGGCCGGCGTCGCGCGCTCTTCGGCGCGCTGCTGGCGATGGCGATCGGCGGGGCGCTGACGATCCCCGATTCACTGCCGTTGATCGTGGTCGGTTTCGTGGTGCTGACTGCCGCGTTCTTCGCCGCGCACGCAATCGCGAACAGCTGGGCCGCCGCCGATGCTCCGGAGAACGCACGCGGCCAGGTCGGCGGCCTCTACACACTGATGTACTACCTCGGCAGCAGCATCGGCGGTGCGGTCGGCAGCGTCGTGTACGGCCAGGCGGGCTGGGGCTGGCTGATCGGCGCCGTGGTGATCTGGCTGGCACTGGCCGCGGTGGCGGTCGGGGCAGGCGCGACCGCACGTGCCGGACGCCGGGTCCCGGTCCATTCCTGAGCGCCGGGCCGGGCTTGCGGTGCTAAACCGCCGGGGCGGCCGGGTACTGGGGCCGTGGTTCTGAAGCGCCGGGGCGACCGGGTACTGGGCCCGTGGTTCTGAAGCGCCGGGCGACCGACGGTTTCGGCGCGTCGACTCGGCCCGCGGTGCTGAAACGGCGGCGGACGGCTGGTCGCGGCCGCGCCGGGGTCAGCCCGCGGCCGCGACCAGCAGTCCGCCGCCCACCGGCAGCAGCGCGGGGACCAGCCGTTCGTCCTCGCGGATGGCCCGTGCCACCTCGCGCAGGGCGAGCGTTTCCGGATCCCGCCGTGCCGGGTCGGCCACCCGGCCGCCGGCCAGCACGTTGTGGAACGCGATGATCCCGCCGCGGCGCAGCAGTGCCACGCCCTGGTCGTAGTAGCTGGGGAACTCGATCCGTGCGGCGTCGACGAACACCAGATCGTAGCCACCGGGGGTGAGCCGGGGGAGCACGTCGAGCGCACGGCCGACGATCAGCCGCATCCGCCCCGGCGGGTACCCGGCCTCGACGAACGTCCTGCGGGCAGCGCGCTGGTGCTCCGGTTCGACGTCGATCGAGGTCAGCACGCCGTCCGCGGCCATCCCGCGCAGCAGGTACAGGCCGCTCACACCGGAACCGGTGCCGACCTCCACCACCGCACGCGCGCCGAGCGTCGCGGCGAGGAACCGCAGCGTGGCACCCGCGCCGGGCGCCAGCGGGGCACAGCCGAGCTCGGCCGCACGTTCCCGCGCCGCGGCCAGTACGTCGTCGTCGGGCAGATACCCGTCGACGTACTCGGCGCCGACCGGATCAGCCTCCGACGCCGCATGCGTCCCGGAACTCACGCGCGAAGGTTAGCGCTGGTTGTCGACAAAACCGCGAAGGCTCCCTGGTAAGCCCTTCGAAAGAACTTCTCAGGCTGCTCTCAGTCGCGTCTCACTAGAACCACAAGAAGACCGGACAGACTGGTTCTCGACCGCGCGGGAACACCGCGTGCCCGATCGACGTTGGCGAAAGCAGAAGAGGAGTTACGCAGATGGAGGTGCCTGCTCCCCCGATGCAGAACGCCGACTTGCCGGAGGCTCAGCCGGTGACCGTTGACGAACGCGAGGCCGCCTGGACGCCGCCGTCGTGGGACGAGGTCGTGCGTGAGCACGCCGACCGCGTCTACCGGCTGGCCTACCGACTCACCGGCAACGCGCACGACGCCGAGGACCTCACGCAGGAGACGTTCATCCGGGTCTTCCGCTCGCTCGCGTCCTACAAGCCGGGCACTTTCGAGGGCTGGCTGCACCGGATCACCACGAACCTGTTCCTCGACATGGCCCGCCGCCGTCAGCGCGTGCGGATGGAGGGGCTGCCCGAGGACACCGACCGGATCGTCGGCGACGACCCGAGCCCGGAGCAGCACTACAGCGACACCCACCTCGACCCGGACCTGCAGGCCGCGCTCGACGAGCTGCCGCCGGAGTTCCGTGCCGCCGTCGTGCTGTGCGACGTCGAAGGCCTGTCGTACGAGGAGATCGGCGCCACGCTGGGGGTCAAGCTCGGCACCGTGCGCAGCCGGATCCACCGTGGCCGTTCCGCACTGCGGGCGTCTCTCGAGCGCCGTCGCGCGCAACGGGACGAATCTGCGAAGGTGTCGGTATGACCGTCTGGGGTCTCCGCGAATCTCATCTGCTGCCCGACGTGGTGGTCGCCTTCGTCGACGGGGAACTGTCGGCCGGCGCGCGCGAGCGGGCCGCAGCGCACCTCGCGTGCTGTCCCGGCTGTGTGGCCGAGGTGAGCGCACAGCGGCAGGCCGGCGCGGCCGTGAAGGGTGCGGGCGCGCCAACGATGTCAGCCGGCTTCCTCGCCAGTCTCCGCTCCATCCCGGAGCACACCGATCTGCCCGGCTCACCGGACAACCTCGCGGTGACCCAGGACGGCCAGCTCGTTGCCATCCAGCGGCCGGACCGGGTCGCCGGATTGCGGGACACTGGAGTGCTCGGCGGCGCCTCGCCACTGGGCCGGACCGCGCCGCTGGGGCAGTCGGCGAACGTCCTCGGCGGCGGCCGCTTCACCCTCAGCCGCAAGCGAGCGGCGCAGGGCGCGGGAGTAGTCGTCTCGGGACTGGTGCTGAGCGCGCTGGCCCTGGTCGGCACGGCCGCGGACAGCGGCGACGGCAGCACCGACCCCGCCCCGTCCCCCCAGCCGAACGCGAACCTGCTCCCAGCCCAGATGGGCGTACCCCGGTCCGGGCAGGCACCGACAGCGTCGCCACCCCCGTCGAGCTCGACCCCCACGGTGCGCCCAGTGGACGACCGAGTGCAGCCGATCCCGGCCCGCTGAGCCCGCGGACCGGTGGGTGTGGCGCCGTCGGCCGAGACTGGTCTCGCCCGTTTCCAGGTCGCCGAGCATGCCGGCCGACCGCTGAACCCGGTATCCACGTGTTGGCCCTGCGCGCGGATCACCGGCTCGGGTTGCCGCGGTCGGGTCTGAGCCCGGATCGCCGGCGCGGGTAGCTGCGCGTTGCCGAGCCCGGCTCCAGGACGGAGAGTCGCCGAAGCCGAAGCCGAAGCCGAAGCCGAAGCCGAAGCCGAAGCCGAAGCCGAAGCCGAAGCCGAAGCCGAAGCCGAAGCCGAAGCCGAAGCCGAAGCCGAAGCCGAAGCCGAAGCCCACAGCCGCTGACCGGGGCGGTTCGGGGCCGCCGTCGTGGCCCCCGGGGTCGGGTCCGGCTACCGCTGTCCGGGACCGGCTGCTGGGCCGGTGGGGCAGGCAACAGCCACTTCACCGTCCGGTGGGCACACTCGGGTACCGACGCTTGGGTATCGTCGACGCCCAGCCACTGATCGCAGCCCCCGGGGAATGATGACCGACCAGTCGAACGCGAATCCTGCCCAGTCCGGCGCCGCAGGGGCGGACCGGCTGGCGCCGCGGCCGCTCGAGCGGCCAGCGGTCGATCCCGCGCAGACCGCGGTCTTCGGACGGCCCCGTGGGGTCGAGGGGGCGTTCGACAAGCTCTACACCCCGCCGCCGAACGGCAACGGCACCAGCGGGCTCGAGCTGGCCCCGCCGACGCCCGAATCGCTGGCCGAGGCGTTCCGCCGGCCGCCGGGGGCCGAGGACGTCGTGTTGCAGCGGCCGTTGGAGGCCACCGGGGAATCGCCCGCTGCCGAGGAACCGCTGTGGACCGGCCGGCACGATCCGTGGCGCGACCCGGCCTCCGGTGCGGTGCTCGCCGGTCCAGCGGTACCGGCGGAGGACGCCGAGGCCGATTCCGCGGACCGTCCCGGCGGGGCGCTGCTGAGCGTGCCCGAGGTGCTCTTCGGGCGAAGGGTGAAGCCGCGGGCGCTCGCGTTGCTCGGCGTGGTCGCGCTGCTCGTCGGCGCGATCGGCGGGCTGGCCGCGTGGTGGATCGCCGACACCGGGTCCGAACTCACCGGCAGCGCCACCATTTCCGAGGCCGAAGCCGCCAAGGAACGTCCGCCCGGCTCGCTCGCGGACATCGCACGGCGCGTGTCGCCCGCCGTGGTGTCGCTCGAGGTGATGAAGCCGGGCGGGGACTCCGGTGAACAGGGCTCCGGTGTGGTCATCGACCCGCAGGGCTACATCCTCACCAACGAGCACGTGGTCTCCACCGCGGTCGCCGACTCCGGCGTGAAGATCACCGCGATCTTCAACGACGGCACCCGCACCGAGGCGAAGGTCGTCGGTGCGGACCAGAAGACCGACCTCGCGGTGGTGAAGGTCACCGTGACCAACCCGGCGGTGATGCAGATCGGCAAATCGTCCGATCTGCAGGTCGGGGATTCGGTGATCGCCGTCGGCTCGCCGCTCGCCCTGCAGAACTCGATCACCTCCGGGATCATCAGCGCGCTCGAGCGGCCGGTCACCACCAGCGGTGAAAACGGTGCACCCCCGGTCACCTACTCGGCCATCCAGACCGACGCGGCGATCAACCACGGCAACTCGGGCGGCGCACTGGTGGATTCGACCGGCGCGCTCGTCGGCATCAACTCCGCGATCCGGTCCTCCAGCGCGGACGGCGGCAGCATCGGCATCGGCTTCGCCATCCCGAGCGACTACGCGCTGAAGATCGCGAAGGAGCTCATCCGCAGCGGCAAGGTCACGCACGCGGACATCGGGATCAACGCGGCCAGCGTGGCGGGCTCGTCGAGCATGGGCGCGCAGGTGCAGAACGTCGCGCCCGGCGGCCCGGCTGCCGGGGCCGGGATCAAGGAGGGCGACGTGATCACGAAGGTCGGTGACCGGATGGTGCGCGACTCCGCCGAACTGACCGTCGCAGTGCGCGACCACAACCCCGGCGAGGTGGTCCCGGTGCAGCTGGCCCGCGACGGTGCCCTGCTCGTCGTGGACGTGACCCTCGGATCCGACTGAGCCAACCGGAACGGCTGGGGCCACCGGAGCGACTGCGCCAACCGGAGCGGCTGGGGCGGGCCGACCGGAGCGACTGGGGCCACCGGAACCGCCGAGGCCACCGGAACCGCCGAGGCCACCGGAACCGCCGAGGCCACCGGAACCGCCGAGGCCACCGGAACCGCCGAGGCCACCGGAACTTCGTCTGCCGGACGACCATCGGGCCTGCCGGAACCCGGGCGGGCCCGAGTAGTCTGAGCGGGGCAGCACCGAGCGGAGGTTCACGGGTGTTCGACAGTATCGGCTGGGGCGAGATTCTCGTCCTCATCGTCGCCGGTCTCTTCATCCTCGGCCCGGAACGGCTGCCGGAGGCGGCGTCCTGGATGGCCAAGAGCGTCCGCAAGGTTCGCGAGTTCGCCACCGGCGCCCGCGAGCAGCTGCGCGAGGAGATGGGTCCGGAGTTCGACCAGCTGCGCAAGCCGCTGGAGGACCTGCGCGGCCTGCGCAACTTCGATCCGAAACGGGTCGTCACCCAGCACCTGTTCGACGGTGACGCGGATCCACTCGGCCTGAGCTCGATCAACGGGACCACCCCGGCGAACGGCTCGAACGGGACCAACGGTTCCAACGGGACCAAGCCGCACAGCACCGTCGCGCAGCCGGAGCCGTTGAAGCCCGGCGAGCGCCCGCCGGTCGACCCGGACGCGACCTGACACCCCCGCGGACCGAGACACAACCGGCCGCGCCAGCGGGACCGGATGCGGTCGGGCACTCCGGCGGGACTCGGACACGATCGGATCCGCCGATCCGCCGGACCCGGCACGAGGCACCGGCGGCGTCGGCGGGTCGTGCGACCTGACACACCGGCGGGTCGGGATGCGACCGGACGCTGCCGTCCGGGGTGCTGCGGCGGGCCTGACCAGGCTGGGTAGCCTCGGGGGCACAAGCTCACCGACCCTGGAGGTTCCTGACATGTCCCGTCGTGCGGCTGCGCTGGCCGGAACGATCGCGGCGGCCGCTCTCGCGGTTGCCGGGTGCAATGCCGACGACGAGCCGACCACCAAGGCGCCCGCTCCCTTCACCTCGGTACCCGCGCCCGCCGCGCCCTCGTCCGCACCTGCGTCGAGTGCACCGGCGAACGGCAGTGCCTCCGGGGAGCAGGCGAACGTCAAGCGTGGCGCGGAGGCAGGCGAGCCCGGCGTGGACGTGCTGGTCACTGTCGACTACCGCGGTGGCAAGGTGACCCCGCCCGCCGGAGTGGTGGACGTGCAGGTCGGTGAGCACGTCAAGATCACCGTGCGTTCCGATACGGCGCAGAACATCGACGTGCAGGGCCAGCCGGACGAATCCGCCGACGTGGCCCCGGACGAGCCGGAGGACGTCGACTGGACGGTGGCCAAACCGGGCGACACCCGCGTCACGCTGCGCGAGTCGGGTGCACTCCTGACGACCCTGCACGCCTCCTGACGAGACCGGTCAGCGGCCGGCGGGGCTGACGTTCAGCATCATCCCCGCCAGGCCGCGGGCGCGGACGGAGAGCTGTTTCGCCGCGTCCCTGAGCACCTGTGACGCCGGTGCATCCGGTTCGGACAGCACCAGCGGGGTGCCCTCGTCGCCCTGTTCACGCAACCGCGGGTCGAGCGGCACCTGGCCGAGCAGCGGCACGTTCGAGCCGACCGACTTCGACAGCGAATCGGCCACGGTCTGTCCGCCGCCCGCGCCGAACACCTCGATCCGCTCGCCTTCGGGTGTTTCGAGCCACGACATGTTCTCGATCACGCCGGCCACCCGCTGCCGGGTCTGCATTGCGATCGCGCCCGCGCGCTCGGCCACCTCGGCCGCCGCCTGCTGCGGGGTGGTGACGACCAGGATCTCCGCGTTCGGGATCAGCTGCGCCACCGAGATCGCGATGTCGCCGGTGCCCGGCGGCAGGTCGAGCAGCAGGATGTCGAGGTCTCCCCAGAACACGTCGGCCAGGAACTGCTGCAACGCGCGGTGCAGCATCGGGCCGCGCCACACCACCGGCGCATTGCCCGGGGTGAACATGCCGATCGAGATCACCTTCACGCCGTGCGCCTGCGGCGGCATGATCATCTTCTCGACCTTGGTCGGCTTCTCCCGCGCGCCCAGCATGCGCGGGATCGAGTGGCCGTAGATGTCCGCGTCCACCACACCGACGGACAGACCGCGCTCGGCCATCGCGACGGCCAGGTTCACCGTGACCGACGATTTGCCGACGCCGCCCTTGCCCGAGGCCACGCAGTACACCCGGGTCATCGAACCCGGCTGCGCGAACGGGATCACCGGTTCCTCCGCGTTGCCCCGCAGCGATTTGCGCAGTTCGGTGCGCTGCTCGTCGCTCATCACGTCCAGCTCCACCCGGACGCCGGCCACGCCGGACACCTTCTCCACGGCCTTGGTGGTGTCCTCGGTCAGCGTCGCCTTGAGCGGACAGCCAGCCACCGTGAGGTAGATGCCGACGGTGACCACCCCGTCGTCGCCGACCACCACGTCCTTGACCATGCCGAGGTCGGTGATCGGCTTTTTGATCTCCGGGTCGTACACGTCCTTCAGCGCGCTGCGGACGTCGTCGACGCTGGGGAGTTGCTGTGTACCAGTCACGCAACCCATCGTACGTACCGGTAGGACGCGGACGTTTCACACCTGCTTCGGCTTGCGCGGTTTCGCCTCCACGGCGAGGTCCTCACGCAGCCGGTCCAGCTCACTGCGGAGGTAGTCGCGGGTGGCGACCTCGCCGACCGCCAGCCGCAGCGCCGCCAGCTCCCGCGCCAGGTACTCGGTGTCGGCCTTGGTCTGCGCGGCCCTGGTGCGGTCCTCCTCGAGCGAAACGCGGTCCCGGTCGTCCTGCCGGTTCTGCGCGAGCAGGATCAGCGGTGCGGCGTACGCGGCCTGGGTGGAGAAGGCCAGGTTGAGCAGGATGAACGGGTACGGGTCCCAGCGCAGTGACACCGCGGCCAGGTTGGCCGCGATCCAGACGATCACGATCAGCGTCTGCCAGAACAGGTACTTGCCGGTGCCGAGGAACCGGGCGACTCGTTCGGTGAACCTGCCGAAGGTGTCCGGGTCGATGTTCAGCCGCAGGCGGGCCTGGCTGCGCGGCTGGTCGAGCCTGCGCCCCGAGGAGAGTTCAGGCACGGTCGGCCTCCTGGATTTCGGGGTGGTCGGTGACGTCGTGCAGCCCGGTTTCGCGCCAGTCGTCCGGCAGCAGGTGGTCGAGGACGTCGTCCACGGTGACCGCGCCGAGCAGATGGTCCTCGGCATCCACCACCGGGCCGCAGGCGAGGTTGTACGCGGCGAAGTAGCGGGCGACCTCGGGCAGCGGTGCCTCCGGACGCAGTGCGGCGAGGTCGGTGTCCACCGCGGACGCGACGAGTTCGGCAGGCGGTTCGCGCAGCAGCCGCTGGAAGTGCACCACGCCGACGAACCGGCCGGTGGGCGTCGCGCTCGGCGGACGGCACACGAACACCATGCTGGCCAGCGCGGCGGGCAGCTCCGCGTTGCGGATGTGGGCCAGTGCCTCGGCGATGGTGGAGTCCGGGGTGAGCACCACCGGCTCCGGGGTCATCAACCCGCCCGCGGTGTCCGACGAGTACGCCAGCAACCGCTTGACCGGTGCCGATTCCTCCGGCTCCATCAGTTCCAGCAGCCGGTTCTGCTCGGCGGGGGCGAGTTCGGCCAGCAGGTCGGCGGCGTCGTCCGGGTTCATCGCCTCGAGCACGTCCGCGGCACGTTCCTCCGGCAGATAGCCGAGCAGCTCCTTCTGGTCGTCCTCCGGCAGTTCCTCGATCATGTCCGCGAGCCGTTCGTCGTCCATCGCGTCGGCCACCTCGTGGCGGCGCTTGAGCGGCAGGTCGCGCACGGTGGCCGCGACGTCCACCGCCCGCATGGTGTCGAACAGCATCAGCAGCTGCCCGGCGCCTTGCGGCTGCGCGGAAAGGTCGGTCAGGCCCAGCCCGGCCACCTCGTGCCACGGCAGCACCTGCATCGCGCTGCGGCGACGGCCGAGCACCAGCCGGGTGGACCGTTCGCGCACGGCGAGCTTCGCCAGCACCCAGTCCCTGGTGCGGGTGGGTTCCATTGCGGCGTCGACGATGGTGACCCTGGTCCCGCTTTCGGACAGCTGCGCATGCGCGTCGAGCAGCTGTCCGCACACCAGGACCTCGTTGGGGCGCTGGGTGAAATGCCGCATGTTCACCGAACCGGTGGCAAGTGTGACGGCGTTCGGTTCGATCGAGGTGACCCGCAGCATCGGCACGAACACCCGGCGCCGGGTGGCCAGCTCGACCACCAGTCCGAGCACCCGCGGGGGCTGCTGGTCCAGTCGTAGGCCGGCGACCACGTCGCGGACCTTGCCGATCGACTCGCCGTCGGGACCGAACACCGGCAGACCCGCCAGCTGAGCTGCGAAAACCCGGTTTGTACCCGCCATGACGCCGACACTATCGGCTGGCGCGCGGCAGCGCTCGGGACGCTTGCCCGGTCAGCAGCGCATCGCCCGGCAGGTCGGCGCGGCCGGCTGCGCCGGGGTCAGGACCGCATCGCCCAGCGGGTCAGCGCGGGCAGTTGCGCTGCAGACGGGTCCTCGTCGCCGAGGTCGCCGGTGCTGCGCGGGCCGGCCGCGAACCACAACCGGTTCTGCACCGCGCGCACCAGCGTCCAGGCGCGCGCCCGGTCTGCGTCGAGTCCGCTCGCGGCGAGTTTGTCGTCCAATGAGGACTCGGAGAACCTGTTCCACAGCAGGGAAAACGCACCGTACTCCAGATCGCCGGCAATCGGCTTCGGGTCGATCACCAGCCACGGTTGCCGTTGTCCGGCCAGCACGTTCTCGTAGTGCAGGTCCTCGTTGGCCAGCGCGGTCCCGGATTCCGGGCCGAGGTCGCGACACACCTCGAGTGCCGCGTCCAGTTCGCGGCGGGGCAGGGGCCGGTCCAGTTCGTGCCACGACCGGGGCAGCTCCGACCGCAGCCGTTCCGCTGCACCGGCCACGGAGCGGGTCAGCGCCCCGGGTGCGGGCACCGCGAGCCGCCGGGCCAGCTCGCTCAGCACCGCTACCGCGGGCAGCAGCGGTTCGGCGTGCAGCGTGCGGGAATCGTCCAATCGTTCCAGCAGCAGCACCCCGTCCGCGGGTGCGGATTCCAGCAGCAGCACCGCACCTTGACCGGCCCATGTGGACAGTGCGAGCGGCTCGTCGCGGGATTCCTCGTGCGGCCAGCCGAGTTTGAGCACCACGCGTCGGCCGTCGGCGCGGCGCGCCGGCTGCACGACGGCGACGAACCCGTAGCGGGCGGTGTCCTCGAACCGCAGGTCCCATTCGCGGGCGTAGCGCTCGGCGAGCCTGGGCAATCCGGCCAGCCACGGCCCGGCACCGGGGCCGAGCACCCGGGGTGCGCGGGCGGCGAAGGCGGGCGGGATCCGTAGTGGGGGCACGTTTTCATCCTGCTCGTGCGGACAACCCGTTTCCCCGGTTGCGGTGCGCGCGTACAGTGGGACGACAGGGGTTCCGCGAACCCGGGAGCTGTCATGATCGTGGAGATTGTCAGCGCGGTGATCGTCGCGGGCGGGCTCTGGCTCGCGTCCGCGGTACGCGTGGTGAAGCAGTTCGAACAAGGCCTGGTGTTCCGGTTCGGCCGGGTACGCCCGCAGGTGCGCGGGCCGGGCCTCACCCTGCTGGTGCCGATCGTCGACCGGTTGCAGAAGGTGAACATGCAGGTCGTCACCATGCCGGTACCCGGGCAGGACGGCATCACCAGGGACAACGTCACGGTGCGGGTGGACGCGGTGGTGTACTTCAAGGTGGTCGATCCGGTGGTCGCCGCGGTGAACGTGCAGGACTACACCGCCGCGATCGGCCAGGTCGCGCAGACCTCGCTGCGGTCGATCATCGGCAAGAGCGACCTCGACGACCTGCTCTCGAACCGGGAACGGCTCAACGAGGGTCTGGAGCTGATGATCGACAGCCCGGCGCTGGACTGGGGCATCCACATCGACCGGGTGGAGATCAAGGACGTCGCACTGCCCGAATCGATGAAGCGGTCGATGTCCCGGCAGGCCGAGGCCGAACGCGAACGCCGGGCCAGGGTGATCTCCGCCGATGGTGAGCTGCAGGCCTCCCACAAGCTGGCCCAGGCCGCGGCGGCGATGGAGTCGACGCCGGCCGCGTTGCAGCTGCGCCTGCTGGAGACGGTGGTTCAGGTGTCCGCGGAGAAGAATTCGACGCTGGTACTGCCGTTCCCGGTGGAACTGCTGCGTTTCCTCGACGCGAGCACCCCGTCGCCGGAGGAGAAGGCCACTCCGCCCGCCGCCGATCCGCCGCGTCCGCGAGCGGAGAGCGACCCGCTGCCGACGGCAGGCCCGGTGTCGCAGGATGGCCCGCCGGCGAAGGACGAACTGCTGCCGGAGAGCGGCCCGGTGCCGGCGGATGCCCTGCTGCCGGACGGTGATCGGCTGCCGGACGAGCCGGATCAGTTCTCCAGGTAGCCGGTCATGCCCAGGATCGAGATCGTCACGACGAACCCGACGAAGAGCGCCACGAAAACGTAACCGATCACGATCGCGGCGAGCGCCATGCCTCGTCCACCCGCTTGGCCGTGCGTGGCCTTGCTCAGTGCGACGTGGCCCATGATGATGCCGGGGACGGTGAGCACGCAGGTCAGGATCCCGAGCAGCGAACACACCAGCGCGCCGACGGCGAGCCCGTTGTTCTGCTCCTGCGGCGAGCCGTACGGCGGGTAGGGCTGCCCGTACGGCTGCGGGTAGCCGGGGTACTGCGGGGCGGGTGCCCCGTACGCACCGGGATAGCCGGGCGGGACAGCCTGCGGTGCCGGTTGCCCGTACGGCGGATTCTGCCCGGCACCGGCGCTGCCGTAAGTGGTCATGCCGCTCGGATCGACGCCCGGAACCTGGTACCCGGTCGGGTTGCTGCCCGGTGCGGCGAAACCCGGTTCCGGCGTGGCGGGCTGCGGCGTGGCGGGCTGCGCACCAGCCGGTGTGCTCCAACCGGGCGGCGGCACCGGAACACCACCGGGCTCCGAAGTGGACGGCCCGCCGGCGGCGGATCCGGCGGTGGCGGCAGGATCGGCGGCCACAGTCGGCTCGGAGGACGTCGGCCCGGTGGTGACGGTTTGCTCGGAGGACGTCGCCCCGGTGGTCACCGTCGGTTCGGGGGACGACTGCCCGGGTCCGGTCGCCGATGGTTCGGCCGTCGGGGAATCGAACGGAGCCGGTTCCGCGGTGGCCGGCGGGTCGAAGCCGGTCGGTTCGGCGGTCGCCGGTGGTTCCTCGCGGTCGGGAGTGCTCATCGGGGCTTCCTCGGGTGCTGGTGGACGGGCCTCAGCCGAAGGCCCCGGACTTGAAGAGCGCGTGCAGGACCAATGGAATCATGATCCCCCACACGACGAGCGCCGCGTAACCGACGACGAACCCGGCGACCGCCACCGCACCGGCGGGTGCACGGCCGCGGCGGGCCCGTGCGTGCGCGATGTGTCCCATCACGATCCCGGCGATGGCGACCGGCGCGCACACCACGAACCCGGCGATCGAGCACACCAGCGACGCGATCGCGAGCCCCGGTCCAGGCGGCGGGCCCTGCGGCGGATACGGCTGGTGCTCGAACGAAGGGTGCTGGAACCCGTCGCTGCCCTCGCTCATCGTGGTCTCCCGGGTCGGCGGGGAGGGTGGAACCGCACCCTAACCGGCGAAATGACGGCAGAGGGTGAGCACCCTCATAGGCGCTTGCCGCGGCCCGCCGTCATACTCCCTGGTAACCCAGCGCCGGGAGCCGGCGTCTTCGCCGAAGGGAGTCCGAGAATGGCCCGTCTCGCGCAGACTGCCGGTCTCACCGACGTGCAGCAGGAGATCCTCAGCACGGTCCGATCCTTCGTGGACAAGGAGATCATCCCGCACGCACAGGCGCTCGAGCACGCCGACGAGTACCCGGCCGACATCGTCGAGGGCATGAAGGAGATGGGCCTGTTCGGGCTCACCATCCCGGAGGAGTACGGCGGGCTCGGCGAATCGCTGCTCACCTACGCACTGGTGGTGGAGGAGATCGCGCGCGGATGGATGAGCGTGTCCGGGGTGATCAACACGCACTTCATCGTGGCGCACATGATTTCCCGGCACGCCACCGAGGAACAGAAGCAGCACCTGCTGCCGCGCATGGCCACCGGCGAGGTCCGTGGCAGCTTCTCCATGTCGGAACCGGACCTCGGCTCGGACGTGGCGGCGATCAAGACCCGCGCCCGCCGCGACGGCGACGACTACGTCATCGACGGCGCCAAGATGTGGCTGACCAACGGCGGCTCGTCGAACCTGATCGCGCTGCTGGTCAAGACCGACGAGGGCGCGGAGAAAGCACATCAGAACCTCACCACGTTCCTGGTGGAAAAGCCCGAGGGCTTCGGTGAGGTGCGGCCCGGCCTGACCATCCCCGGCAAGATCGAGAAGATGGGTTACAAGGGGGTGGACACCACCGAGGCGGTGTTCGACGGCTTCCGCATCGGCGCGGACAAGGTCCTCGGCGGGACATCCGGCAAGGGGTTCTCGCACATGATGGACGGGGTCGAGGTCGGCCGCGTGAACGTCGCGGCCCGCGCGTGCGGGATCGCGATCCGCGCGTTCGAGCTGGCGGTGGCCTACGCCCAGCAGCGCAGCACGTTCGGCAAGCCGATCGCGCAGCACCAGGCGATCGCGTTCAAGCTCGCCGAGATGGCCACCAAGGTCGAGGCCGCACACCTGATGATGGTCAACGCGGCCCGGCTCAAGGACTCCGGCGCCCGCAACGACGTCGAGGCCGGGATGGCGAAACTGATCGCCAGTGAGTACTGCGCCGAGGTCACCCAGGAGTCGTTCCGCATCCACGGTGGCTACGGCTACTCGAAGGAATACGAGATCGAACGGCTCATGCGCGAGGCGCCGTTCCTGCTCATCGGCGAGGGCACCAGCGAAATCCAGAAAACCATCATCAGCCGCGGGCTGCTGCGGGACTACAAAGCACAGTCCTGAACCACCTGAACCACCCTGACCCGCAGCAGGACGCTCGCCCGATACGCGGTTCGCACGGTTCGCCGGTTCTTGACAAGATGGAGCCTCCGGACGGCACGAGTGCGCAGGTGATGATGGTGAGCAGTCCCTTTGGTGGTCAGCGCCCGGCCGGGCTGCCGCGGCTCCCGACGCCGCCGACCGGATGGCCGATCGGCTCGTACGGCACCTACCGCGAGGCGCAGCAGGCGGTGGACTACCTGGCCGAGCAGTCCTTCGAGGTCAGCGACGTGACCATCGTGGGGGTCGACCTGATGCTGGTGGAACGCGTGCTCGGCAGGTTGTCCTGGGGCCGGGTGCTCGGCGCGGGCGCGATGTCCGGCGCCTGGTTCGGCCTGTTCGCCGGACTGCTGCTCGGGCTGTTCGCGAATCAGGGCTTCGCATTGCAGGTGCTCACCGGGCTCGTGCTCGGCATCCTGTTCGGATTGCTGTTCTCCGCGATCGGATACCGGATGTCCCGCGGCCGCCGCGACTTCTCCTCGGCGAGCCAGCTCGTCGCAGGCCGCTACGACGTGCTCTGCCAGCCGCGGACCGCGGAACAGGGCCGGGAACTGCTCGCCAAGCTGGCCCTGCGGCCGCCGCCGTCCCCGGCGTGAACTCCTCGCTCCCCCGCCGCACCGGCGGGGGAGCCGTCGCGCCGGTGATCCGAACCGTTTTCGAATTTCGCCGCGGTAGGCCGATGGCGAGTCCGCCGATTCCGCGTTCCCTTCCGCCATTCCGGCGTTTCCCTCGGCACAGGGCTGAATCGTTACCGACACTGCTTGCGGGGGGTGATCCACCGGCATAGGTTGTCCGACACCGGTCGGTCGGCAGCGTCCAGCTGCCTGGGGGCGCCGCGGGGGTGCGGCGTGCACGCGGCCTGAGGAGGCTTCAATGGTGAAGAAATACCCGGGTGGCACGCGGCCCGCCACGGCGGGCCGGTCACCCGCCAGGGTGGCGGCACTGCTCGCTGCCGGGCTGGTGAGTACCGGACTGATCGCCGGCTGCGGATCGAGTTCCGGGTTGACCGTCAACGTCTACTACGCACCGGAAGACCATTTCCAGACCGTCGTCGACAACTGCAACAAAGCGGCGGCGGGCAGGTACCGGATCGTCTACAACAAGCTCCAGCGCGGTTCCGACGACCAGCGGATCCAGATGGCCCGCCGGCTCGCCGCCGGCGACACCTCGATGGACGTGCTCGGTCTCGACGTCACCTGGGTGCCGGAGTTCGCCGAGGCGGGCTGGGCGCAGGAGTGGACGGGCCGGAACAAGGCCGCCGCGTCCGACGGGGTGCTCAAGAGCCCGCTGGAAACCGCGACCTACCAGGGAAAGCTCTACGCGGCACCGAAGAACACGAACATCCAGCTGCTCTGGTACGACGACCGGATCACCCCGCGGCCACCGAAGACGTGGGACGAGATGATCCGGATGTCGCAGCAGCTCAAGGCCGAGGGCAAGCCGTACTCCGTCGTCTTCACCGGTGCGCAGTACGAGGGACTGGTGGTCGTCTACAACACCCTCGTCGAATCGTTCGGCGGCCACATCCTCTCCGACGACGGCAAGTCCGTGGTGATGGACGCCGGTGCGGTGCAGGCGCTGCAGGTGCTCAAGCAGGTCGCCTCGTCCGGGATCACCGATCCGTCGCTGACCAACCAGAAAGAGGACGACGTCCGGCAGACCTTCCAGCGCGGGGACGCCGCGTTCGAGCTCAACTGGCCGTTCGTCTACGCCTCCTACGCCGAGGAGAACCCGCAGGACCTGTCGCACTTCAAGTGGGCGGTGTACCCGGAGGCGAAGCCGGGGACACCGGCCCGGACCACCGTCGGCGGTTACGACCTCGCGGTGAGCACCTACTCGCAGCACAAACCACAGGCCTTCGAAGCGGCGTTGTGCTTGCGCAGCGCGGAAAACCAGAAGTACTCCGCGATCAACGATGGTGTACCGCCGACCATCGAATCGGTCTACCACAACGACGTCCCGGTCGATCCGGCCAAGCCCGCCTCGGCGGACAACCCGAACATGGCCGTGAAGTACCCGATGCGGGACACCATTCTGGACGCGCTCAAGACCGCCGCGCTGCGCCCGCTTTCCCCGGCGTACCAGAACGCGTCCACGGTGATGTCGAAGGTCCTCTCGCCGCCGTCGGACATCGATCCGCAGGCGACCGCGGACAAGCTGCGAGAACAGCTCGATGATGCGCTCCAGTCGAAGGGAGTGATCCCGTGACCGTCAAGGATCCCGCAGCCACACACGAAGCGGCGCACCGCAAGGGCAAACCCGCGCTGTCCGAAGGGAAGAAGGCCGAACGGCGGCTGGGGTTGCTGCTGTGTGCCCCGGCGTTCATCGTGATGATCGCGGTGACCGGGTACCCGATCGTCTACTCGATCTGGCTCTCCCTGCAGCGCTACGACCTGCGCTTTCCCGCGCAGCACGAGTTCATCGGATTCGCCAACTACGCCGCGGTGCTGACGAATTCCTACTGGTGGACCGCATTCGGCACCACGATGCTGCTCACCGTGGTGTCCGTGGTGATCGAGTTCGTGCTCGGCATGGCGCTCGCACTGATCATGCACCGCACGCTGGTCGGCCGCGGGCTGGTGCGCACCGTCGCACTGATCCCGTACGGCATCGTCACGGTCGTGGCGGCGTTCTCGTGGTACTTCGCGTGGACGCCGAAAACCGGCTACCTCGCCAACCTGCTGGCCTCGGACGCCGCGCCGTTGACCGACCAGTGGCCGTCGCTGTTCATCATCATCCTCGCCGAGGTGTGGAAGACCACGCCGTTCATGGCGCTGCTGCTGATGGCGGGCCTGGCGCTGGTGCCGGACGATCTGCTCAAGGCCGCGTCGATGGACGGTGCGACCGCGTGGCAGCGGTTCACCAAGGTGATGCTGCCGGTGATGAAGCCCGCGATCCTGGTCGCGTTGCTCTTCCGCACGCTCGACGCGTTCCGCATCTTCGACAACATCTACGTGCTGACCAACGGTGCGCAGGACACCGGATCGGTGTCCATGCAGACCTACGACAACCTGGTCAAGGGCCTCAACCTCGGCATCGGCTCCACCATGGCGGTGCTGATCTTCATCACGGTCGCGATCATCGCGTTCCTCTTCATCAAGGTGTTCGGCACCGCCGCACCCGGCTCGGACAACGGGGGGAAGCGCTGATGGTCATGGGTGCCGCGGTCACGACCGGCCGCAAGATCCGCTGGGGCCTGCTGGACATCCTCGTCGTGGTGTTCGCGATCGTCCCGGTGCTGTGGGTGGTGTCGCTGTCGTTCAAGACCAAGGACACGCTCACCGACGGCAGTTTCATCCCGCAGGAATGGACGCTCAAGAACTACGCGGACATCTTCGAGACCACCGAGTTCATCCGCGCGCTGGTGAACTCGATCGGCATCGCGGTGATCTCCACGGTGATCGCGGTGGTGCTCGGCACGATGGCCGCCTACGCCATCGCCAGGCTGGAGTTCCCCGGTAAGCAGCTGCTGGTCGGGTTGTCCCTGCTGATCGCGATGTTCCCGCAGGTTTCGCTGGTGACCCCGCTGTTCAACATCGAACGCGGGCTCGGCCTTTTCGACACCTGGCCGGGGCTGATCCTGCCTTACATCACGTTCGCGCTGCCGCTGTCCATTTACACGCTGTCCGCGTTCTTCCGGGAAATCCCGTGGGAGCTGGAAAAGGCGGCGAAGATGGACGGTGCGACGCCGTCGCAGGCGTTCCGGAAGGTGATCGCGCCGCTGGCCGCGCCGGGCGTGTTCACCACCGCGATCCTGGTGTTCATCTTCTGCTGGAACGACTTCCTGTTCGCCATCTCGCTGACCTCCACCGACGCGTCACGCACGGTGCCGGCCGCGTTGTCGTTCTTCACCGGGTCCTCGCAGTTCGAGGATCCGACCGGGCAGGTGAGTGCGGCCGCGGTCGTGATCACCGTGCCGATCATCCTGTTCGTGTTGTTCTTCCAGCGTCGCATCGTGGCGGGGCTGACGTCCGGTGCGGTGAAGGGCTGAACCATGGCTGAAATCGTTCTCGACAAGGTTTCCAAGCGCTACCCCGACGGTGCGCTCGCAGTGTCCGAAGTGGACATCACTATCGCCGACGGCGAGTTCATCATCCTGGTCGGCCCGTCCGGCTGCGGGAAATCGACCACGCTGAACATGGTCGCGGGACTGGAGGACATCTCCGCGGGGGAACTGCGCATCGACGGCAGGCGGGTCAACGAGAAGGCGCCGAAGGACCGGGACATCGCGATGGTGTTCCAGTCCTACGCGCTGTACCCGCACATGAGCGTGCGGGAGAACATGGCCTTCCCGCTGCGGCTGGCCAAAGTGGACGAAGCAACGGTGCGGTCCAAGGTGGAGGAGGCGGCACAGATCCTCGACCTGACCCAGCACCTCGACCGCAAACCGGCCAACCTCTCCGGCGGGCAGCGGCAGCGGGTGGCCATGGGCAGGGCGATCGTGCGCAACCCCAAGGCGTTCCTGATGGACGAGCCACTGTCCAATCTGGACGCAAAACTGCGCGGGCAGATGCGCACCTCGGTGTCGAAGATCCAGAAACAGCTCGGCACCACCACGCTGTACGTCACGCACGACCAGACCGAGGCGATGACCCTCGGCGATCGGGTGGTGGTGCTGCGGGGCGGCCACGTGCAGCAGATCGGCTCGCCGCAGTTTCTCTACGAAAACCCGGCGAACCTCTTCGTGGCCGGGTTCATCGGCTCGCCGTCGATGAACTTCGTGCCTGCCACGCTGGAAAACGGCGAACTGCGCAGTGCGCTGGGCCGGACGCCGCTGCCGGACCGGCTCCGCCGCACGGTCGAGGCGGCGGATGCTCCCCGTGAGGTGATCATGGGCGTGCGCCCGGAGCACTTCGAGGACGCGTCGCTGGTCGACGCCGATCGTGCCGGCTCCACCTTCACCGCGCACGTCGACGTACTGGAGTCGATGGGCTCGGAGAAGTTCGCGCACTTCACCGTGGACGGCGAGGTCGCGACCTCGGCGGAACTGGCGGAACTGGCCGCGGACAGCGGTTCGGCAGACGTACCCGGTGCGGAATCGCTGATCGTGGCCCGGCTTTCCGCCGAATCGGCGGTCACCGAGAACAGCGATCTGCAGATGTGGTTCGACGTGGAGAAGACCAAGCTCTTCGATCCCGCCGACGGGAAGAACCTCACCTATACCGAGTGAAATTCCGCCGGGTCACGGGATCTTCGCGAACACCGGCGCGGCGGCGGTGCGGACGGTGGCACAGGCCGCATCGCCGCCCTCGCCGGTGGTGTCGACCACGCTGACCGTGGCCTGTTCGGCGCGTCCGGCGGTGGCGGGGGAGGGCTGGACGACGCGGGCACGGCAGAACGCGCCGTCGGTGGTGATCCTGGCCGTCCGGCCGCCGAGGGTCTCCGACGGGCCGGTCGGCGCCTGCTTCACCACCGCGAAGTCCACACTCACCTTGCCGCGGATGCACGAGTGCCCGGCCAGTCCAGGGGAGGCTTTGGTGCCTGCGCCGCTCGCCGCGTCGAGGTCGTGGGTTTCCAGCAGTGCACAGGAATCGACGCGTCCCCAGGAACGGTCGGGGAACTGCACGTGCCGCGCCCGGCCGCCGCCGAGTGCGGCCAGCGCCCCGCCGACCACGGCGTCCGCGCCGGTACAGCGGGCCTCCGGTTCGCCGCCGGTGACGGAGACCGGAAGCCGGATGCCGTCGGCGAACGTGATCACGCGAACACAGGCCTGGTCCGGGGCGAACCCGCTCTGCTGCACGGCCACGCCGTCCGGCACCCGGCCCGGGTAGTTATACGGTCGCACGTTCGGATCGCGGTCGGCGGCCAGCGGGCCGACCGTCACCGCCACCTGGTGGCCGGCCTGCACGAGATCGACCCGGCAATCGGTGAACGACGAGTCCGGTGCGGCCGCAGTGGCATCCGGCAGCCGCGCCGGGTCGAGAAGGCTGCAGTAGTCGATCGAGGCGAAGTCGCCGAGCGCGGCCGCTGCCGTGAGCGGTTCGGGCGCGCTGGGTGGCGCGGGGGCTGCGGTCGGCGAGGCGGAACAGGCTGCGGCCAGCAGCACCGCGGCACCGATGGCGACGGCTCCGAAGGGGTTACGCACGGGGTGCAGTATCGTCATCCGCGGCACAAAAGCCAGCCCTGATCGGCAAATCCCACACTTCGCTGCGTCATCACCGCTGGTCACCGGGGAAAACCCGGAGCGGGACCGGGGTTTGCCGCGCTGTCCCCTAGGGGCCCGGATACACCCGCGGAGCGATGCGCGGGCCACGGCGCCCGTGGTCCCATGAAGGCATCAACCGATGGAGGGGAAGACGATGACCGCAGCTGCCACCACCCAGCGACTGAGCCGGCCGCGAGGGGACCGCATGATCGGCGGCGTGTGCGCCGGGCTGGCCCGCCGTTTCGGCATCAAGACAGGCACCATGCGGTTGCTCGCAGTGCTGTCCTGCCTGCTGCCCGGCCCGCAGTTCGTCGCCTACCTGATCCTGTGGGCGATCATACCCAGCGAATGACCGCCGGACAGCCGCCGACGCTTGCCTCGGATCGCTGTCGCCCGGCCGCTGACCTCACGCCGGATCGCTGCCCCCGACCCGGGATCGCTGACGTCGCCGGGGTCTCTGGCACTGACCCGGGATCGCTGACGTCGCCCGGGGCCATTGCAGCCGGCCCGGGATCGTCGGTGCCCGGACCGCTGATGCTGCCTCCGGCCGCCGACGCGCCGCCCGAAGACCGCCGATGCCAACTCGGATCGCCGACGCCGCCCGGGGTCGCTGAGATACCGGGCCGTTGCCGCCGCCCCGGACCGCTGCCGCCGCCACGGATCGGTTCGGGGCGGTTCAGCCGTGTTGGCGGGGCTGGCGCCAGGTGCACATCGCCTGGTCGATCACGTCCATGGCGAGTTCGGGGCACGGCAGTTCGCTCGCCCGGCCGGGCTCGGCCCGTAGGCCGTCGATCAGCAGGGCAAGGCACCGCCGCCACAGGTGCGGGGCCACCTGCCCGGTGTACTCGGCCACCGAGCCGGTCATCTGGTGCAGCAGCGGCAGGTCGGCAGGCACCACGTCCGAACGCAGCTGCCCGGCGGCCTGTGCCCGTTCGACCAGCTGTGTGATCGCCGGCACCATCCGGGCCTTCGCCTCGGCCACGTGCTCGTGCCCGAACGCCGTGGACAGCATGATCTCGCGCAGCCCCCGGTCGTGGGAGTGCATTTCCACGGTCTGCCACACGAATCCGACGAACGCTTCCCACGGGTCGGACACCTGCAGTGCCTGCTTGGCGAGGTCGGCGATGTCCTCGAGCCGCTCCGTGAACATGGCTTCGACCAGGTGTTCCTTATTGGGGAACCGACGGTAGACGGTGCCGACGCCGAGGCCGGCGTGGTGGGCGACGTCGTCCAGCGTGGCGTCGAGCCCGCGGCGGCCGAACACTTCTCGTGCGGATTCGAGGATGCGCCTGCGGTTGCGTTCGGCGTCACGCCGCAACGGCCGCGCCGTTGCGGCCGGAGCAGTGTTCTGTGTCATGTCGTCCAGGTTACCAAAATAAGTCGAGGCATCTCCTCCGGTTCTTGTGTACGGTGGGCGCAGTAAGGGGAGGACTCCACTCCACATATCTGTGCAATCACTCTGCGTGAGGACCAACCACATGACCGAGCCCACGGCCACGCTCGATCGTCCGGGGGAGGACGATCCGGCTGCCGCCGCGAACCCGCATCACTCCAGGAGATGGCTGATCCTGGTGGTGATCGGCCTGGCCCAGCTGATGGTCGTGCTCGACGCGACCGTCGTGAACATCGCGCTGCCTTCCGCGCAGGTCGACCTCGGCTTCTCCAATGACGCCCGGCAATGGGTCGTCACCGCGTACGCGCTCGCGTTCGGCAGCCTGCTGCTGCTCGGCGGACGGCTCGCGGACCTGTTCGGCCGCAAGACCGCGCTCCTCGTCGGCCTCGCCGGTTTCGCCGCGGTGTCCGCGATCGGCGGCGCCGCGAGCAGTATCGAGATGCTGCTGATCGCCCGTGCCGCGCAGGGTGTCTTCGGCGCACTGCTCGCACCGGCCGCGCTTTCCTTGCTCACCACCACCTTTACCGATCCGAAGGAGCGCGGCCGCGCGTTCGGGGTGTTCGGCGCGATCGGCGGTGGCGGTGCCGCGATCGGTCTGCTGCTCGGCGGTGTGCTCACCGAGTACCTCGACTGGCGCTGGTGCATGTTCGTGAACATCTTCTTCGCGGGTATCGCGTTCGTCGGTGGCGTGCTGTTGCTGCGCCGCCAGGAATCCGAAGGCCCACGGCCGAAACTCGACCTGCCCGGCACGATCACCGCGTCCGCCGGTCTGTTCGCACTCGTCTACGGCTTCTCCAATGCCGAGCACAATTCGTGGAGCTCGGCATCGGTGTGGGGCTTCCTCGTCGTCGGACTGCTGCTGCTGGCCACGTTCGTCGCGCTGCAACAGCGGGTGCGGCATCCGTTGCTGCCGCTGCGGGTGTTGCTCGACCGCGATCGCGGCGGTTCGTACGTGGCGATGTTCCTGCTCGCCATCGGCATGTTCGCGATCTTCCTGTTCCTCACGTTCTACGTGCAGCAGAACCTGCAGTTCACACCGATCCAAAGTGGATTCGGCTTCCTGCCGATGGTTGCCACGCTGATGTTGTCCGCGACCACCGCGACGAGCGTGCTGCTGCCGCGGTTCGGGCCCAAACCGCTCGTGCCGACCGGCATGGTGATCGCCGCGGTCGGCATGTTCTGGCTCAGCGGGATCGATCTGGACAGCACCTACGCCGGTGGCGTGCTCGGCCCGCTCATGGTGATGGGCTTGGGGATCGGCCTGTCGATGGCTCCTGCGATGAGTGTCGCGACGCTCGGGGTGGCGACGCACGACGCAGGCGTCGCCTCGGCCACGGTGAACACCATGCAGCAGGTCGGCGGTTCGATCGGTACCGCGCTGCTGAGCACGCTCGCGAGCAACGCGGCGGCGTCCTTTGTGGTCGGTCGTGCGCCGACGCCGCAGCTCGCGGCAGAGGCCGCGGTGCACAGCTACACCACCGCGTTCACCTGGGCCGGGGTGATCTTCGCGGCAGGGGCGGTGGTCACCGGGCTGTTGCTGCGGCCGGGGGTGCCTGCCCAGCAGTCGACGACGACCACGGTGCACATGTAATCGCCGGACCGGGGGTTGAACCGGCCTCCTCTCGTGTGCGGCACGGGAGGAGGCCGGTTCTCTTTGCCCGGCCCGTGCGGCGGAACTGCCGGGTCACCGCCGGTGCGTGCGCAGTGCCGCCAGCACGTCGTCGTCCCAGCGGTGGGTGCGGATCAGGCGGTAACGTTCGCCTGCCACCCACAGGTAAGCCTCGGCTTCGGTGCGTTCGCCGACCAGATCGGCCTGCCGCAGCATCGCGACCACCGGGGTGAACTCCTCGTCGAACCAGCGCTGCGCGAGCGTGGCCCGGTCGGTGAACCGGTTCTCGTCCTGCATCAGCCGGAAACCCCACGCCTCCACGTGTTCGCCGAGCAGCGCGTAGTCCCACGGATCGGACACGATCACCGAAGCCCTGGCGTGCCCGGTCAGCGGCACCCGCTCGAGGAACAGCCGCCGGTAGTCCTTCACGATCAGGTCGCCGCGGTAGCGGATGCCGCTCGGATCCAGTTTGGTCCGCACGACCGTGACGAAGGCCGCTATTGTGGACAGTCCCTGCGCGTGCGCGACGGAGGCACGGTGGTGGCCGTCGACGATGAAGTGCAGTTCGCCGATCCGGTACACCTCGATCGGCGGGATCTCCTCGCCGCGGCGGGCGGCAAGCGCCAGCCGCTCCCAGCGTTGCCGGACCCGTCCGGAGGTGGGCCGGAACCGCCGGTCGAAATCCCGGCTGCGGTCCACTGTGCCCACGATCGAGTCCAACGTGATCACCCGGGTGCCGAGCCGGGATTCGCCCGCGTAGCCCAGCGCGTTCACCACCTCGTGGAACGGCAGCATGATGTTGACGTCGTCGGGTTCCCTGCGCAGCCAGGTGGACAGCCGGGACAGCACCTGCCGCCTGCGGGCCCGCAGAAAGTCGGTTTCGGCATCGGCACGGGGAAAACCGGTAGGTCTGGTCATCGCGGGAACTCCTCGGCAGGCGCCCCGCCGGCACCCTCCACGGAGTGGCTGCGCCGCGTCATCTCGATGATCTGGTGGCCGACCACGTTCCGGACGCGGGTGTGGCCGAGCACGCGGTCGGGCACCGGTTCGCCGTGCGGGTGGATGTGGCCGTGCAGCAGCCACTGCGGCCGCAGCGTCTCGATCGTGCGATGCAGGCAGGCGAAACCACGATGCGGTGGATCATCGCGGTCGCCGAGGTGCCGCGGTGGCGAATGGGTGAGCAGCACGTCGACCTCCCGCCCGTCGCGCCGGCGGCGCCACCGCGCGCGGCGTTCCAGCCGCCGGGCCCGCCGGGACTGCTGACGCGGTGTCCACTGGTTCGGGCCGTCGTTGTACCGGACCGAGCCGCCGAGCCCGGCGAACCGCAATCCGGCGACGTCGACCACCCGGCCGTCCGCGTCGACCCCGCCTGCCGGGCCAGGCCATTCGGCCGGGAAACCGTCCTTCATGGACAGTCCGCCGTAGCGGGTGTAGCCGCTCAGGTCCGGATCGTGGTTGCCGGGCACGAACACGCACGGCACGTCGAGCGCGGTGGCGAGGAACTCGAGGTAGTCGTACGGCAGATCGCCCGCGCCGATGACGAGGTCGACCTCGAGCGCGCGGACCGCCGAGGTCCACAACCGCTCGTCGACCTCGTCGGCCACCACCAGCGCTTTCGGCATACGCCCAGGGTACGACCCCGCGGCGTCACTTCAGGCCGTGCGCGAACCCGGGGTTGGCCGCGATCACGGCGACGATGCCGACGATCCAGGCGAGGCAGAGCGTCACCGCCCAGAACTTGAGGTTGGTCAGCAGACGAGACATCGGGGTACTCCTGTCCGGTTACCGGGGAACGAAACGGGGCCGCGAGGGGCGGTTACAACCAGCCGTTCTTCCGGAATATTCGGTACAGCAGCAAGCAGATCCCGAGGATCACGGTGACCACGATCGGATAGCCGAACTGCCAGTGCAGCTCGGGCATGTAGTCGAAGTTCATGCCGTAGATGCCCGCGATCATGGTGGGCACCGTGATGATCGCCGCCCATGCGGTGATCTTGCGCATGTCGGTGTTCTGCTGCAGCGAGATCTTCGCGACCGTGGCGTCGACGAGGGTGCTCAGCAGTTCGTCGAAGGCCGCCACCCGCTCGGACACCGTGACGAGGTGGTCGGCGACGTCGCGGAAGTACGAGCGGACCTCGTCCGGCACCAGCCGGGTGTAGCCCTCGGCGAGCCGGGAGATCGGGGTGGCCAGCGGCATCACCGCGCGGCGCAGCTCGAGCACTTCCCGCTTCATCAGGTAGATCTGCTCGGCGCTCACCGACGAACGCGGCGCGAACACCTGCGCCTCGATCTCGTCGATGTCCGCCTCGATCCGGCTGGTGACCTCGAGGTAGTGGTCGACCACGTGGTCGGCGATCGCGTGCACGACCGCCGCCGCGCCGAGGTCGAGGCGTTCCGGATCGTCGTCGAGGTCCCGGCGCAACCGGGCGAGACCGGAGTGGTTGCCGTGCCGGACGGTGATCACGAAATCGCGGCCGAGGAACACCATCAGCTCACCGGTCTCCACGATCTCGTTGGCCGTGGTCGGCGACTGGTGCTCGACGTAACGCACGGTCTTCAGCACCAGGAACAGCGTGTCGTCGTAGCGTTCGAGCTTCGGCCGCTGGTGCGCCTCCAGCGCGTCCTCGACTGCCAGCTCGTGCAGCCCGAAGGTTTCCGCGATGCCCTGGATCTGCTCGGAGTCCGGTTCGTGCAATCCGATCCAGACGAATCCAGTGTGCTGCTTACGGACCTCGTTGATCGCCTCGGTGTGCGTCCAGCGCCCTGGCAGCCGCTTGCCCTCGACGTAGACCGCGCAGTCGACCACGTAGGCCGACAGCGGCACCGGGATCGGCCGGTCGAGCGCAGCCTTGGCACGGTTGCCGCCGCGGCCGCGAAGGCCGCCGAGCGAGGGAATGGCAGGCATGATTTCTCCTGGGCTGACGTCGTGGAACGCGAAGACGACGGCCAGGCGGACTGCGGCGTCCGTCCGGCGGCACCGCGGTTCCCGGAACGCCTACCAGGAGGAGAGAAGACCGGCGGGCGAGGCGGGAACGCGGGGACTACTAGGGAGCGGACTATCACCACTACTCATGGCCGGTTCCTCACCTCCTTCCGGTCGGGGCACCCCGAGAGGCGCACAGTGGCGGGGGTCGCGTTGACCCACGATCACCGATGGTCGAGGGTACTCCTCACCACGCAGGCATGTCGCACCTGGCTCGTCAGGTGTTACCGGGACAGGAGGCGGACGAGTGCAATTCGGCCGATACTACGAGGAGTTCGAGGTCGGTGCGGTGTACAAGCACTGGCCCGGCAAGACGGTCACCGAATACGACGACCACCTCTTCTGCCTGCTGACCATGAACCACCACCCGCTGCACCTCGACGCGCACTACGCGGGCGAGACCACCGACTTCGGCAAGAACGTGGTGGTCGGCAACTACATCTACTCGCTGTTGCTGGGCATGTCGGTGCCGGACGTGTCGGGGAAAGCCATCGCGAACCTTGAAGTGGAGTCGCTGAAGCACGTGAAGCCGACGTTCCACGGCGACACCATCTACGGTGAGACCGAGGTGCTGGACAAGACCCCGTCGAAGTCCAAGGACGACCGTGGGGTGGTGTACGTGGAGACCCGTGGGTACAAACAGGACGGCACGATCGTGTGCACGTTCCGGCGCAAGGTGATGGTGCCGAAGCAGTCCTACGGACAGGCTCGCGGCGGGGAGCAGCCGGGCCGTCCGACGCCGCACGAGTGACCGGCCCGCAGCGGAAAGAGGAGCACGGGTGGCCATCGCCCTGGAGAAGATCAAGCAGGTCCTGCGGACGTTCGCCGAAGTGGAGGCACGCGGCGTATCCCCGCTGTATGACCACCTGGCCACGCACGCGGCCGAGGACGACGACGTTGCGGGCCTGCTCACCGAGGCCCGCGGCGGAGAGGCCCGCGGCACGCTGCTGCTGGCCGTGGCACACCGGCTGATCCAGGCGGATCCGATCCACCCGCTGTCGCGGTACTACCCGTCGGTGGGTGGTTTCGACGGCGTCGACGGGGAGACCTGGCCGCTGTTCCGGTCGTTCCTGCTGGACCGCGCGGACCGGGCCAGGGACTTGATCGCGACGAGGTACACACAGACGAACGAGGTCCGCCGGGCCGCACTGGTGTACCCCGCGGTGGCCGCGGCGGCGAAGGAAGCGGGCGGCAAGATCGGCCTGCTGGAGGTCGGCTGCAGCGCGGGCCTGTTGCTGGGCCTCGACCGGTTCGCCTACCGCTACCAGTGCGACGGCGGCGAACAGCTCGTGGCAGGCCCGGCTAAGGCGTCGGTCGGCCTGCACTGTGCACTGGATCTGGCTGCCGGTGGCGTGCTGCCGAAGCTGCCGAAGAAGGTGGCCGTCGCGGCCAGGGCCGGCCTGGACCGGGCCCCGGTGGACCTCTCGGACGAGGACGAACTGGCCTGGCTGGAGGCGTGCGTCTGGGCGGATCAGGTGGACCGGATCCGGATGTTGCGCACCGCCGCGTCGGAGCAGCGCAAACACGCCCCACCGCTGATCACCGGCGACGCGGTCGACGACCTGGCCACGACGGCCGCGACGCTGCCGGCGGAGCTGCCACTGGTCGTGCTGACCAGCCACGCACTGGCCTACCTCGGCGACCGTCGCGCGGATTTCGTCGCCGCGCTGGGCCGGCTGGCCGAGGAACGCCCGGTGTGGTGGGTGAGCCAGGAGTTCTACCGAGCGGGACTGGAACTGGTCCTGCCCGGCAGACACGACCTGGCCGAGGCCCCCGCCGACACCCCGGGACAGGCACTCCAGGCAGTGCTGGGTCTGACCACGTGGCAGCAGGGCAAGCCGTCAGCCCGCGCACTGGCCCGCACCACCCCACACGGCCAGCGGATGACCTGGCTGCCAGCCTGACCCCACCACCCCGAACCAAGCGGCCGACCGCACCGCCCCGTCGGCTGGGTGGGCTGAACCCGCTACTCCGGTGGTTGGACGGGCTGAATCCGCTGTTCCGGTGGTTGGGCTGAGGGCCTGCCCCGGCGGTTGTGCGGCTGAGCGCCTGTTCCGGCGGTGGGCGGGCCGAAACTCGCCATTCCGGCGGCTGGGCGTGAACCCGCGACCCCGGCGGTTCGGCGAGCTGAACCCGCTGTTCCGGCGGTCGGGCTGAGGGCCTGCCCTCGCGGAGTTGTGCGTGTCGAACCCGCTACTTCGGCGGTTGGATGGCTGCGGGCTCCGACGGCTGGGCGGGCTGGCGGTCCGGCCTCGGTGTCCGAGGCTGGGCGGTTTGGCGCCCGGAGTGACCTGGCGACTGCGTGGCTGGGCGGTTCGGCAGCGTGGCGGCTTAGCGCCTGGGCGCCCGGTGACTCGGTGAGCGGGTGGCGCGATGGCCGGTGCCAGAGTTGGGGTGGTTGACCTGGGCGCGGTCGGCTGGGTGCGTCGGTCGACCGGGTGCCGGTGATTGACTCTGCTCTGGGCGGCTGGGCGGCTGGGCGGCTGGGCGGCTGGGCGGCTGGGCGGCTGGGCGGCTGGGCGGCTGGGCGGCTGGGCGGCTGGGCGGCTGGGCGGCTGGGCGGCTGGGCGGCTGGGCGTGCGCCGGGTGATCGGCCCTGCCTCTCGCGACCGGCCCTGCCTCTCGCGACCGGCCCTGCCTCTCGCGACCGGCCCTGCCTCTCGCGACCGGCCCTGCCTCTCGCGACCGGCCCTGCCTCTCGCGACCGGCCCTGCCAGTCGCGACCGGCCCTGCCAGTCGCGACCGGCCCTGGCTCTCGCGACCGGCCCTGCCAGTCGTGAGTGGCCCCGTCCGTCGTGACTGGCCCTGTCCTGCGAGGCTGGCCTTGTCTGCGTGGCTGGCCTTGCCCCGGGGGAGGCTCTCGTGCGTGGAGCGTGTGGCTGGCCTTGCCCGGTCGGGGCGGGCGTGGGCCGCGTGGTCGGTCGCTCTCCCGGCTGCTGGTCGGGTCCTCGGGTTCCCGGCGGACTGTCGGCTTCCGGACGTCCGGCCGGGTCGGGCGGTCGGTGCGGCGTCCTGGTGCTCGCCGCCGGGGGTGCCGGCCGCGCAGCTGAGCTGCGTCGGCTGTCGGGTCCGCCGAGCCCGGTCCCGACCCCGATCGCGATCCCGAACCAGCACCCGAACCCGACCCCGATCCCGAACCAGCACCCGAACCCGACCC
This sequence comes from Amycolatopsis ultiminotia, assembly GCF_039536925.1. Classification (NCBI taxonomy): domain Bacteria; kingdom Bacillati; phylum Actinomycetota; class Actinomycetes; order Pseudonocardiales; family Pseudonocardiaceae; genus Amycolatopsis; species Amycolatopsis ultiminotia. The sequence goes on from NZ_BAAAZN010000004.1 coordinate 443,304, forward strand.
CGAACCCGGCTGTCGAGGGTCGCAGCCGATCGCGAACCTGGGGCGTCGGAGGGGTGACCCCGAAGCCGGGTCGGCGGGGTCGCGGGTGTTACGGGGGTGTCCGGCACACTCTGTCACCTGTGTCACATTCACCCCATCAGTCACACTCGGGTCCGCCTCGTACCGGGCTCGCCGGGGCGGAGTCGTATGCGCATGTGGTGATAGCGAATACCGCCTCCCCGCATTTTCCGTGCTCACTCGGCCGATTAGCGCAATCCTCCGTGTGGCCGCGCGGCTTGCGATTCACGAATGCAACCGACCCCTATCCGGAAATGGTGCCGGGTGCTCAGCTTCGGGGTAAGGCACCCCAGTCACGCAGTGTCACGAACAGGTGGTCTGTCAGGTGGCCCGCGGCGTCCCATGCGACCAGTTCGGTCGAGTCGACCCAGCGGGCGTCGGCGGCGTCGTCGCCTGCGGTGAGCGTGCCGGACAGAATGGTGCATTCGTAGTCGTGGATGTCGTAGTGGCCACGGACGACGGTGCCGGTCAATGTGTGCGGAGTCACGTCAAGGCCGGTCTCTTCACGCAGCTCCCGGACCACCGCTTCGCTGTCCGTTTCACCCGGTTCCACCCGGCCGCCGGGGAGTGACCACAGGCCCTTGCCGGGGTCGTGTCCGCGCTGGATGAGCAACAGTCTGCCCAGGTCGTCGAACACAATGCCGCCGACGCAGCGTTCGCGGGGTGTCACGACCGTGACGGTACCCACCCCGCAAACCCGAAGGAACCTGTACACGGAGAGTAGCCGTACGGTACACTTCGAGCGCCTTGCTGACCCATGCGCGGGACATTGCTCCCGCGCGCGTGGTCCGGTGCGGTACAACGTAGAAAGTCAGTTTTCGGGTGCCACGTAAGAGACGGGATTGATCGCTGTGAACGCGAAGAAGCTTGCGGGTCTCGTGGGTATCGCGTTGGTGCTGTTCTTCGTGATCGCCCAGCCGGGCCAGGCCGCGGGACTCGTCGGCAACGTCGTCGACTTCCTCCGCAGTTCGGCCGAATCGGTGATCACGTTCGTCAGCAACGTGTTCAGCTGACGCCGGGGATACCCTGGACCCATGTTCGCGCCACGCGACCCCGACGAGTACCTCCTCGACACCGAACGGCGGGTCATCCGGATCCGCCGGCACTGGTCCGTGCTGTTGTGGGACACCTTCGAAGCGGCGGCACTGCTGGCCGTCTGTGTCCTCGTCTCGTATCTGCTCCCACCGTCGATGTGGGTCGTGCAGAACATCCTGTGGTACGTCGCGCTGGTGGTCGTGCTGCGGTTCGCCTACGTGGTCGTCGAGTGGTGGGTCGAGCGGCTGGTCGTCACCGACAAACGGTTCGTGATGACCACCGGTGTCTTCACCACCAAGGTGCTGATGATGCCGATCAGCAAGGTCACCGACCTGACTTACCAGCGTTCGGCCTGGGGCCGGATGCTCGGCTACGGCACGATGGTCGTCGAGTCCGCGGGGCAGATCCAGGCGCTCAACCGCATCGACTACCTGCCGCGGCCGGAGGAGTTCTACGACACGATCTCCGAGCTCGTGTTCGGCGACAAGCAGAAGCAGGCCGAGCGGTTCTCGATGATCAAGGCGCAGCGCGCGGCACGCGGCAAGAAGCTGGTCGGCTGACCCGTCTTCCCAGGTACCGGGGGCAGTGCGGGCAGGCGCATCGTCGAGAATGGGTCTGATGCGCATCGATCTGCACGCCCATTCCACGGCCTCCGACGGTACCGACAGCCCGGCCGAGCTCGTCGAGGCCGCGGCGCGCGCCGGTCTTGACGTCGTCGCGATCACCGACCACGACACGACCGCGGGCTGGCCGCTCGCGGCCGACGCGCTACCTGCCGGTCTCACCCTCGTCCCGGGCGCGGAGCTGTCCACGATGTCGGTCGACCCGGACACCGGCCGCCAGATCAGCGTGCACCTGCTGGCCTACCTGTTCGATCCGACCGCACCCGCGCTCGTGGCCGAGCAGACCCGGCTGCGCGCCGAACGGCGCACCCGGCTGCGCGCGATGGCCGACCGGATGGCCGCGGACGGCCTGCCGGTGGACGCCGACGAGATCATGGGCCTGCTGCCTGCCGATTCCCCGGCCGGGCGGCCGCACCTGGCGCAGGCGCTCGTGCGCGCCGGCCTCGTCGGCTCGGTCGACGAGGCGTTCGCGGACTACCTGAGCAGCCGTCGCGGGTACTACGTGGCGCGCCGCGACACCCCGGTCACCGACGCCATCGACATGATCACGGCGGCCGGCGGGGTCACCGTGATCGCGCATCCGTTCGCCTACAGCCGGGGCGCCACGATCAGCGAGGACGTCCTGCGCGACCTGGCGCGCCACGGGCTCACCGGCGTCGAGACCGACCATCCGAACCACGATCCGGCCACCAGGGTGCGCACCCGTGCGCTGGCAGCCGAGCTCGGTCTCGTCCGCACCGGTTCGAGCGACTACCACGGCACGAACAAGACGATCGCGCTCGGCCAGGAGACGACCGAACCGGACCAGTTCGAGGAGCTGCTCGGGCGGGCGAGCGGATTCCAGATCGTGAAGGGCTGAGATGGCGATCTCGGACCTGTTCGACGCGAAGCTCTTCATGAGCGCCACCATCACGTTGGTGGTCATCATGGACCCGCCCGGCACGGTGCCGGTGTTCCTGAGCCTCGTCGGACGCAAGCCGATGGCCGTGCGGGTGAAGGCGGCGCGGCAGGCGGTGCTGGTGTCGCTGCTGGTCATCACCCTGTTCGCGGTGGCGGGGCAGGCGATTCTCGCCTATCTCGGCATCGGCATCCCCGCGTTGCAGGGTGCGGGCGGGCTGCTCCTGCTGCTCATCGCACTGCAGCTGCTCACCGGTAAGGAAGGCGGCGAACCGGAGGCGACCGAGGACGTCAACGTCGCGTTGGTCCCGCTCGGTACGCCGCTGCTCGCCGGTCCCGGCGCGATCGCGGCGACCATCGTGTTCGTCCGCCAGGCCGACGGTCACCTCGGCGCCTACATCGCGCTCGGTCTCGCGATCGTGGCCGTGCACTTCGTGCTCTACACGTGCATGCGGTTCTCCGGCGTGGTGATCCGGCTGATCAAGGAAAGCGGCATCACGTTGCTGGCCAAGATCGCCGGTCTGCTGCTGGCCGCGATCGCCGTGGAACTCGTGGCGAACTCGGTCAAGGGCTTCATCTCCGGCGCCGGTTAGACCGGGCCCGATCCGCGCCGCCCCGCTCCGGAAAGTGTCGGTGGTGGTGCGTAGCGTGGAACGCGGACCGAACGGGGGTGGCGTGAAGGAACAGCTGGGATTCGACTTCGGGGTCGAACAGCCGCAGCGGCTCACCAAGGTGTCGCCTGCGCGGCTGAGCACGTTCGACGACTGTCCGCGCCGGTACCGGTTGACCTACGTCGACCGGCCGCCGCCGCAGCGCACCGGGCCGTGGGCGCACAGCACCCTCGGCGCGGTGGTGCACAACGCCTTGCGCGCGCTCTTCGATCTGCCGGTGGCCAAGCGCACGCCGCAACGGGCGATGGCGCTCGTCGGCGAGCACTGGAAGGACGCCGGATTCGCCGACGACGAACAGGCCGCGCGGTACCGGGCTCGGGCAAAGGGATGGGTCGCGGAGTACGTCGAGGACCAGGACGTGAGCGACGATCCGGTGGGTCTCGAGCGGTGGGTGTCCGCACCGGTCAGCACGTCCGGCGCCCTGCCCTCGATGATCATCGAGGGCAGGGCCGACCGGATCGACCAGCGTGCGGGTGAACTCGTGGTGGTGGACTACAAAACCGGACGGCGGGCGCCCGACGAGCACGAGGCGCGGGCGTCGCAGGCGCTGGCGATGTACGCGGTCGCGTCGGCCCGCACGTTGCGGATGCCGTGCACCAAAGTCGAGCTGCACCACCTGCCCAGCGGCACGGTCGCGGCGGCCGAGCACACCCCGGAAACCCTGCGGCGGCACCTGGAACGCGCCGAGCAGACCGCCACGGATCTGCGGCTCGCGACGGATACCCTGGAGGCAGGCGGCGACGGCGATGCGCTGTTCCCCGCCCGTCCCGAGCGCCGCTGCTCCTGGTGCGACTTCCGCCCGAGCTGCGCCGTGGGCAGGCAGGTCGGCCCGGCCACACAGCCTTGGGACCTGCTCGCGCCCTAGCCACCCGCGACGATTGGACCCGAACACCGTGGCGTCACCCGACACCGAGGCACTGGCAGCCGTCCCCGCCCCCGCCGACCCGCCGGCGGTGGAAACACAACCGGAACCGGCCGAGGCCCCGCAGACGGATGCAGCCGGCCGGACGGCTGACGCCGGTTCGGTTGGCGACGCTGGCTGGGCTGATGCGGCTGGCGGAATTGGTGCTGGTTCGGTTGGTGAGGTTGGCCGGGTCGGCGACACCGGCCGGGCCGACGCGGCTGGCCGAGTTGGTGCCGGTTCGGCAGATGAGGTTGGTCGGGTTGGTGCGGCTGGCCGGGTTGGTCGCGTTGGCGAGGCTCGCGTGGTCGATGGTGCCGGGCGGATTGGCGAGCCTGGTTCGGTTGGTGACGTTGACTGGGCCGATGCGGCTGGCCGGGTTGGTGCCGGTTCGGTTGGAGCGGCTGACCGGGTCGGTGAGATTGGTCCGGCTGGTGGTGAGGCTGGCTCGGCAGGCGTGGTTGGCCGGGGTGGTGAGGCTGAGCCTGGCCGGGGTGGTGCGGCTGGCTGGGATGGTGGTGCTGGTTCGGCCGGTGAGGCTGGCCGGGTCGGTGAGGCTGAGCCTGGCCGGGGTGGTGCGGCTGGCTGGGATGATGGTGCTGGTTCGGCCGGTGAGGCCGGCCGGGGTGGCGAGGGTGTTCTGGCGGGTGCGGCTGGCGGGGTCGGTTCGGCAGGTGGAGCTCGCCGGGTGGATGGAGCCGGGCGGCCCGGTTCGGTGGGGGTGGCTCGGTCTCAGCGGGTCGGGGCTGGTGGGGTTCGGAAACCGGGCGGGCGGTGGTGGCGGGGGTTTACCGGGTCGGTTGCTGCGGGGCTGGCTGTGCTGGCGGTCGGGGTGCTGGGTGTCGGGGTGGCCTGCGTCGTCACCGGTGTGCCGGGGCCCGGGGTTTCGATGCTGGTGGGGCATCCGGTCGCGGCTGTGGTGGCGTTGCTGCTGCAGCGGGTCGCGGATCGGCGGTACGGGCGGGTTGCCGGGCTTGCCGGGTGCGGTGTGCTGGTGGTCGCGATCGTTGCGCTGACTGTGTTCTGGTGGGCCTGAGGCCGAACGTGGCACCGGTCGCGGGGGAGAAGCCGCGGGGCTGAGCGTGCTCAGCGCAGTGCCGCGACCACCGGTCCGCGTTGTTCCAGCAGGACCGGGCCGAGCGCGGTGAGCCGGACCGGGCCGGAGTAACCGCCGCGGTCGACGCCGACCGTGCGGAGGGTGCTGCCGTCGGTTTCGTTGAGCACGGCCAGTCCACCGTGGATCGGGACCACCAGCTGTCCGGCGAAGGTGATGCCAGGGCCGACAGTGCCGTCGAGGGTCCACCGGGGTGCCAGGTCGTCGCGGGACAGCGCGACCGTCTTCGTCCCGGTGAACCAGTAGACGGCGTCCGAGGTGCGGGTGACCTGCTCGGTGCCGCCGGTTGGGTCACCGGCGAGATCGCTCGCCGGGAGGTCCAGTGGGTAGGCGGTTTTCTGCGCGCCGTCCGCGCCGAAGATGACGAGCAGTTTCTGTTCCGGCAGCAGTACCGCGGTCAGATCGCCGGACATCGCCACCACACGGGCGTGCGAGCCTGCCAGCACTGTGCTGAACAGGACCGGCGGCTCGTCCTCGTGTTCGCCGGTCGCCCGGTAGACGGTGAGCCGGTCGTGCGGATCGTCCGGGCACCGCTCGATTACGCCGATCTTCTCCGCGGCCGCGGCGACCGTTCCGTAGGTGCAGCCGGGGCGGGGCTGTTTGTTGGTGTACTGGGGAAACGGGACCTGGCCGTACTCCATGCTCTTCACGAGGTCGTCGCGCCAGGTGTCGAGCAGGTGTTTGCCGGTGGTGGTGACGTGTGTGCCGTCGCTGACCAGCCGGGTGCCGAGTTCGGCGTCGCCGTTGCGCTGCGCGGTGATCTGGCCGGTCGCCGGGTTGAGCTGGGTGACCTCGCTGCAGCCCTCGGATTTGTGGTAGACCGCGTTGACCCGGCCCCATGCAGTGTCCACAGTGCACAGTGGGAGGTTGTTTCGCGTGTAGTGCCAGCGAATCTGCCCGGTGAGCGGATCGCGTCCGGCCACTTCGCCGTTGTCCGCGGTGGTCACCGTGTCGTCCTGGCCGATCGGCACCGGGGTGGCCGAACTGGGTGCCTGCCACAGCTGTGTCATGGCGCCGGGCACCGCATCCGGCGGCTCCGGCAGCGCGGCCGGCGTGTCCGCCAGTGCGCGACTGGTGTGCAGGTTGTCGCTCTTGACCGCCACGAGCACCGACAAGGCCACCACGAGAACCCCGATGACGGCCACGACCGCCCAGTCCCGCCGCCGATTCCACGGCGACCGCCGAGCTGTCCGCGGCGGTCCAGCGGCCCGGGAGGACGGGGGGAGGTCTTCGGACCCGTAGGCAGCCGACGCGACGACCCGGGATCCGGCCGGGGTGCCGGAGTCCGCCGACCCCACCGCGTCACCGGCAGCCGACGATTCCACTGCAGCGGGCAGATCGTTCGGGCTCGATGACCCGGTGTCGTCTGGCCCAGCGGACCGCGCCGGGCCACCGACTGGTGTCGCGGTCCCGGTGCCGTCCGACTCAGCAGCCGAACCACGCAGCCCAGTCAGGCTTGCCGCATCTTGCGGAACCCGCGGCCCGGTCGGAACCTGCGGTGCCACGGGGCCGCCGGTCTGGTCTGTGGGGTCCTGCGGTTTGGCCGGGACCTGTGGTGCCGCGGGGTTGCCGACCTGGTCTGCAGCGGCCTGCGGCTCGGTCGGAACCTGCGGTGCAGCCGGGTCCTCGGTCGGAACCTGCGGTGCAGCCGGGTCTTCGGTCTGACTTACGGGCTCCTGCGGTCCAGTCGGGACCCGTGGCCCAGCAGGAACGCGCGGCTCAGCCGAATCCTGCCGCTCAGCCGGACCCTGCGGGACCGGTGGCTCGCCCGGATCTTGCCGCTCAGCCGGACCCTGCGGGACCGGTGGCTCGCCCGGACCCGGTGGTTCGCCGGAAAGCTGTGGCTCGCCCGGGGAGCCGGGTTGGACGGGCCTGCCCGGCTCGCCAGGGGTGTCCGGTGCAGGCGGTAGGTCCGGGTTGTGCGGGGTGTCCGCTGCGGTCGATCCGGGCTCGGCCGGTGCCTGGTGGTCGGCGCCGTCCCCGTGGTCGTTCACCGTGCCTGACTCCCCGCGTGCGTTGCTCAGTCTGCCGACGCAGGTGTATCAGATGTCGCCGACGGGCGGCGGCGACGGCGGCGGCGCGCGGGGCGTTCGGCGGCGGTTTCGCCGGCCTCGCTCGACGTGGCCGAACCTGCCGAACCCGCCGAACCTGCCGGGCCGGTCGAGTCCGAGCCGGACCGGGTGCGGCGGCGGCTGCGGGACGGGCGGTCCTCGCCGGTGGGCTCGGAGTTCGGCTCGGTCGACGTCGCCTCGGTGGTGGTCGCGCCGGTGCGGGCGCCCCTGGTGCGCTTGCGCGGGGTGCGGTTGCGCTTGCGCGGCGCGTCGTCCGTGGTCTCGGCCGCGGCCCCACGGCGGGGACGGCGCTTGCCGCCGAGGTCTTCTTCCACCTCGGCGGACAGGCCGGCACGGGTCCGCTTCGACAGCGGCAGCCTGCCCTTCGTGCCCTCCGGGATGCCCAGGTCGCTGTACAGGTGCGGCGAGGACGAGTACGTCTCCACCGGCTCCGGCATGTCCAGGCCGAGGGTGTCGGAGATCAGCTTCCAGCGCGGTTCCTCGTCCCAGTCGACGAGGGTGATCGCGACGCCGGTGCGCCCGGCCCGGCCGGTCCGGCCGATCCGGTGCACGTAGGTCTTCTCGTCCTCCGGGCACTGGTAGTTGATCACGTGCGTGACGTCGTCGATGTCGATGCCGCGGGCCGCCACGTCGGTGGCCACCAGCACGTCGACCTTGCCGGAACGGAACGCCCGCAGCGCCTGCTCGCGCGCGCCCTGTCCGAGGTCACCGTGCACGGCCGCGGCCGCGAAACCGCGCTCCACCATGTCGTCCGCGATCTTCTGCGCGGTGCGCTTGGTGCGGCTGAAGATCATCGTGAGCCCGCGGCCGTCGGCCTGCAGCGCCCGCGCGATCAGCTCCGGCTTGTCCATCGAGTGCGCCCGGTAGACGAACTGGGTGGTGCGCTCGTGGATCGCGCTCGCGTCGTTCTCCTCGGCGCGGATGTGCGTCGGCTGGTTCAGGAACGTGCGGGCCAGGGTGATGATCGGGCCCGGCATCGTGGCGGAGAACAGCATGGTCTGCCGCTCGTCCGGCACCATCCGCAGGATCCGCTCGATGTCGGGAAGGAAGCCGAGGTCGAGCATCTCGTCCGCCTCGTCGAGCACCAGCCCGCGGACCTTGCCGAGCACGAGGTGCTGCTGTTCGGCCAGGTCGAGCAGCCGGCCGGGGGTGCCGATCACGACGTCGACGCCCTTGCGCAGCGCCTCGATCTGCGGCTCGTAGGGCCGCCCGCCGTAGATCGCCAGCGTCCGGATGCCGAGGTGCTTGCCCGCGCCCTTGAGGTCGTTCGCCACCTGGATGCACAGCTCGCGGGTCGGCACGACGACGAGCACCTGCGGGGTGCCGTCGCCGGGCACCTGCACCCGGTGCAGCAGCGGGACGCCGAAGCCGAGCGTCTTGCCCATGCCGGTGCGGGCCTGTCCGATGAGGTCGTCGCCCGCCATGGCCAGTGGCAGGGTGAGCGCCTGGATGGCGAAGGTGCGCTCGATGCCTGCCTCGGCCAGCGCCCGCACGATCTCCGGCTTGATGCCGAAATCGGCGAACGCGGGTGCCTCGGGGGTCACCGGCGCGCCTGCCTGCAGCGGATGCGACGTGTCGAGGGCCGCCGGGCCCTTCTCACTGTGCTCCAGCTCGACGGCGGGGGTGGTCAGTTCGGTTGTGGACTGTTCTGCGGTCAGGGTGATCGCCTCTCTCGTGACCAGCGCGCACTGCCGGTTGTCACTCGACACTCGACCGGGGGCCTGGTCCGCACCGGCGCACCCTGGCCTTCGCGAAGACCGTGGCCTCGGCAATGGAGGCCGGTGGCGGCGGAACCGCCCGCCCAGGAATGCCGCTGAGAGGCGTGCACGCACACTTGTGACGAACCCCGGGCGCTCTCGTGGCGCCGGTCGTCCGCCGGGTTCCCCGCCGCACCGATCGATTTCCGATCCGGAGCGGGGAAGCTCTGGTTATCCGTCCGCAGTGTAGCTGTTCAGGAGTTTTTCCACAGTACTGGGCGGGCGGAGGTGGCGTGGGATCGGTCTCTCCCCGGCGTCGGCCAGGGATTCGGCGATACCCTCGTCGCCGTGACCGAGCTCCCCGCGCACCCCGAGATCAGCGAAGGCATCGTCGACCTGCTCGGCGTGATCGCCTACCTCGAACTGTCCGCCTTCGACCGGATGGCCGAGGACGCCCGCAGCGCGCCGACGCTGTCCGGCCGTGCCGCGCTGGCCTCGATGGCCGCGGCCGAAATCGGGCACTACGACCTGCTGTCGGCGCACCTGTCCGCGCACGGGGTGGCGGTGGAGGAGGCGATGCACCCGTTCGTCGCGCAGGTGGACGCGTGGCACGCCTCCACCCCGCCGAAGTCCTGGCTGGAGTCGCTGGTCAAGGCCTACGTCGGCGACGGGCTGGCGGCCGACCTGTACCGCGAGATCGCCAGCTGGCTGGACCCGGAGACGAAGGAACTGGTGCTCACCGTGCTCGCGGACACCGGGCATTCCGCGTTCGCCGAACGCGAAGTCGCGGCCGGTATCAAGGCCGCTCCCAAGACCAGGGACAAGCTCGCGCTGTGGGGCAGGCGGCTGCTCGGCGAGGCACTCACCCAGGCCCAGTACGTGGTGGCCGAGCGCGACGGACTGGCCGAGCTGATCGTCAACGGCACCGGTGACCTGTCGGGAATCGGCGCGCTGTTTCGCCGGTTGCAACAAGGGCACACCAAGCGGATGCAGGCGCTCGGGCTCGGCTGACGCGCGTGTCACCGGGTCAACCCCTGGTCGCGCGCCACCGCGCGGCAGTGCTTCGGCTAGCCTTGCCAGGCGTAATCACAACGAATTTCCAGCGGAGGTCCCACGTGGAGGTCAAGATCGGCATCAAGGACACACCACGCGAGCTGGTGGTGTCCAGTGGCCAGACTCCCGAAGAGGTGGAGAAGCTGGTCGCCGAAGCGTGGGCGGCCGGGGACAAGCTCTTCCGCCTCGACGACGACAAGGGCCGCAAGTACCTCGTCCCGGTCGACCGGATCGCTTACGTCGAGATCGCGCCGTCCGACGTGCGCAAGGTCGGGTTCGGCGTCGGCGACTGAGCCACGCCCGAGAAAGGCCGCCCCACGACGAGTGGGGCGGCCTTTTTGCGTCCGGGGTTCAGGCGGTGGCCGCCTCGACCTCTTCCAGCGTCTTCGGCACGGTGAACGGCGGGGTCGAGGTGCCGGTGATCCGGTACCGGCCCCACGGATCCGGATCGGACACCTCGCCTGCGGCGCTCTGCGCACCCACCTTGACCTCGCAGGCCTTCTTGCGTCCGCCCACCAGTTCGGCGAGTGCGGCGTCCACGGCGATCCGGCCGTACCAGTGGTAGTAGCCGTCGATCGGCTGGAAATGCCCGCGCAGCTCGAGTTCCACCGGCAGTGCCACGTCGTCGACCACCAGGGTCGCGGGACCGGCGTAGCCGTCCTCGTCGTGCTCGCTCATCGCGGTCCTCTCGTCAGCCGGCATCGCTGTCGGCGTCGGTGCGTTCCTCGGTGCGTCCGAGCTGGACGACCCGGTTCTCCTCCAGCGGCAGGTTCGGATCGATCACCACGCCCTGCTGGCGGGTGAGCCCGTCGATGGCCGCCCAGATGATCTGCGTGAGGTACTCGACCACCGAATCCCGGCCCATCGACCGGCGGTCCAGCCACCATTCACCGGTGCTCTGGACCATGCCGACGATGCCGTGCGCCCACGGTTCGGCGGCGCCGGAGTCCATGTTGAACATCCGCATGTAGTCGCCGAGCAGTGCGGTCAGCGCGGTGGCGATGACCTCCTTGTCCTCGGCGACGACGTCGGATTCGGCCACTTTCTCCGGCACGCCGCCGCGGGCGAGCAGGCGGTAGAGGTTCGGGTGCTCCTCGATCACGGTGAAGAACGCGTCGAGTGCCATCCGGATCCGCGGCACCGGGGCGAGTTCCGCGTTGATCGCCGGGATCAGCCGCTGGAACAGGATCTCGGTGCCCCGCTGGCCGAGTGCGACGTACAGATCGGCCTTGTCGTCGAAGTGCCGGTACAGCACGGGTTTCGTGACGCCTGCCTCCGCCGCGACGTCCTCCATGCCGAGGTCGGGGCCGTGTTCGTCGAGTGCCCGCAGGGCGGCTTCGACGAACTCCGCGCGGCGCGCGATCCGGTGCTTGCGCCATCGGTCGCGGCGGGCGTCCCCGGTCGCGGCCTCGGTGCTCTTCGCGGACACGGACTGCTTGCCGGGCTGCTTGCTGGAGCGCTTGACACGGTCGATCACCCGGGTCATGCTACCAGAGGTAACTGTTACCAGGGGTTACAGGTTGACCGGCATCCGGGATTCGACGATGAGTCAGGCGCTGGAAGGAGCTGCACGATGACGCGGGCACTCGACGGAACCGATCGGGAACGCACGGCGCAGCGGCTGCTGAAGTCCGCGGCGAACAAGTTCTACGACCCGGATGTGGACATCGACTGGGACGCCCCGCTGGTCGAGGGCAAAAACTACATCCTGCCCGAGCGTTCGTCGCTGTACGGCACGCCGCTGTGGGACCGGCTCACCCCCGAGCAGCGCATCGAACTGGGCAAGCACGAGGTGGCCAGCGTCGCGACCACCGGGCTGTGGTTCGAGATCCTCCTGATGCAGATGCTGCTCAAGGAGGTCTACGAGGAGGACCCGACCTCGGCGCACGCACAGTTCGCGCTCACCGAGATCGCCGACGAATGCCGGCACTCCACCATGTTCGCCCGGATGTCCGCGCGGATCGGCTGCCCCGCCTACGGTCCGGTGCCGGTGCTGCGGCAGTTCGCGAAGCTGATGCCGGCGATCTCCTACGGCCCGGCCCGCTACGGCGCGATCCTGGTCGCCGAGGAGGTGCTCGACCGGCTGCAGCGCGAGCAGATGATCGACGAGCGGGTCCAGCCGCTGGTCCGCATGGTCAACCGGATCCACGTGCTGGAGGAGGCGCGGCACGTCACCTTCGCCCGTGAGGAGGTCACCCGCGGGATGGCGAAGCTGCGCAAGCCGGAGATCGCCTACCAGCAGTTCATCATTGCGCTGATCTCGTACTTCGTGACGCGGGCGTTCATCAACCCGAACGTCTACAAGGCGGTCGGCATCCGCCCGCGGGAAGGGGTGGAGGCCGCGTTGAACAATCCGAACTGGCGCGCCACGATCGCGTGGGCGGGCGAGAAGATCATGCCCTTCCTGCAGGAGTCCGGCCTGGTCGGACTGCCGGGGAAGTACTTCTGGCGCAAGTCTTTCCTGCTTCCGGAGGCGGCGTGAGCACCGTTGCGCACCTGCGGAATCCGGCAACGGCGCACCGCTTCGTGACCGGTGACGGCTGTGCACTGCACTTCGAACTGAGCGGCCCGGCCGACGCCGAGGTCACGTTGGTACTCGTGCACGGCTGGACGCAGGACCTGCGCACCTGGGACGGCGTCGTCTCGCGGCTCGGCCCCGGGGTCCGGGTGCTGCGCTACGACCTGCGCGGGCACGGCGGTTCCGCACCCGCCCTCGGCGGCACGGCGACCATCCCGCAGCTCGCCGACGACCTCGCCGAGCTGATCGCGGACCGGGTTCCGGCCGGACCGCTCGTGCTGGCCGGACATTCGATGGGCGGGATGACCGTGATGGCCCTCGCCGAACGGCATCCGGAGCTGGTGGCCACGCGCGTGGCCGGGGTCGCGTTCGTCGCGACGTCGTCCGGGCAGATGGACCGGATCACGCTGGGGCTGCCGGGGATGGCCGGTCAGTTCTCCGCGCGGTTCGAGCGGCGGTTGGCGAAGGCACTGGCACACCGCAAGGGCGACCGGTTGCCGCTCAGCCCGGCGATGGTCCGCTCCGGTGCCCGGTTCCTGGTGTTCGGTGACCGGCCCCGGCAGGCCGACCTGCGGGTCGTGGCCGATCAGCTGCTGTGCGCGCATCCGGCGAGCCTCGGCGCGTTCCAGGACGCGATTTCCACCCACGACCGGCGGGTGGCGCTCGCGATGCTGCGCGGTACCCCGGCAGTGGTGCTGGCCGGGGAGAAGGACCGGCTCTGCCCGTTGCCGCATGCCAAGGTGATAGCCGACGAACTGCCGGATGCCGAGTTCGTCCGCTATCCGGGCGCGGGGCACATGCTGCCGCAGGAACGTGCGGCGGAGGTGGCTCTGCGGATCGGTGCGCTGCTTCGCACGGCGGTCGCGCGCTGAGGGTCACCTCGTCCGCAGCCGGTCCAGTGCCGCGACGGTGCTCGGCACGTCCTCCCAGATCGGCGTGTGTCCCGTTTCCACCACGGTCAGTTCGCAGTTCGGCAGCCGCTCGGCGAGGTACTGCGCGTCGGCGACGGAGCGGGCGCGGTCGTGCCTGCCGTGCAGCACGACGGCCGGGCAGGTGACCGAATCCAGCTTCGGCGTGAGGTCCAGATCCCGTTGACTGGTGAGCACTTCCAGTGCGGCGGCCGGGGATACCCGTGCCGCGTAGGCGAGTAGCCGGGTGCGCAGGTCCGGCGGTACCGGCGTGGCGAACGACCGGTCGAGCACGGCGGCGTGCAGTGCCGGTCCCCAGTCCGCGGCGATGGTGGCGAGGATCCGGTCGACGTCCCCGTGCCCACGCATGTGCGCGCCGGTGTTGGCCAACAGCAGAGCGGAAACCAGATCGGGCCGGACGGCCGCGACCCGGGCGGCGATGCAGCCGCCGGTGGAATGCCCGATCAGCGTGACCGGTTCGCCGCGGTCCTCGATCCGGCGGGCGACCGACTCCGCGACGTCCTCGATCCGCCACGGCCCCGGTGCGGTCATCCAGTCCACTGCGTCGAGATCCGCCGGCAGCGCGGCGGCGAGCGGGGCGAAGATCTCCGGTGCACACAGCGTGCCCGGAACGGCAACGACCGGCCCTGCGGCGCCGGGTCCGGCGGTGGCCGGCACGGTGGCTCAGCCGTCCTTGAGCGGGAATCCACCGCCGATGCCGCGCCAGGCGAGGTTCGCGGTCAGCGCGACCGCTTCCTCCCGGCTCATCGACTGGTTGTGCTGCAGCCAGTAACGGGCGCTCACCTGGCTCATGCCGACCAGGCCGACCGCGAGCAGCCGGGCCTTGCCCTCGTCGAGCCCGGCGTCGGAGGTGATGGTCTCGGTGATCGCCTCGACGCTCGCCGAAGTGGCGCGGTCGACTGCCTCCTGCACGGACGGCTCGCCGCGAAGATCGGATTCGAACACCATGCGGAAGGCACCCACGTCGTTCTTCACGAAGTCGAAGAACGCGCCCACTGTCGCCGGCACCCGCTGCCGGTTGTCGGTGGTGGAGTCCAGCGCGCCCTGCACCCGGCCGACCAGGTCGTCGACGTGGCTTTCCAGCAGCGCGATGTAGAGGTCCAGCTTACCGGGGAAGTGCTGGTAGAGCACCGGCTTGCTGACCCCGGCCTCCTCGGCGATCTCGTCCATCGCCGCCGCGTGGTAGCCGTTGTCGGCGAAGACCCGCTGCGCGGCCGCGAGCAGCTGGGCGCGGCGTTCGGTACGGGGCAGCCGTACGCCTCGCCCTTGCAGTCGCGCCATCTCCGTCATGTTTCCTCCCGTCCGCGGCGTTCACCCGGGCGGGTCGCCACCGCGTGCAGCCGATCCGACATTACCCGCCGGTACGCCCGAAATGCCAAGGGTCAGGCATTCTGGATCCGTGACGACCACGACCTCCCGCACCGCGGCCGCGGCGGTCCGCCCGCCGGTGACCCGGGTGCCATTGTCGACCACGCCCCTGCCGCCGCTCGACCCGGCGCTGCCACCCTGGCCCGGTGCGGTCGAGGAAGCCGGCGGCGCAGCACTGCACGTGCGGCGCACTCCCGGTCCGGACGGCACCACCGCGGTGTACGTGCACGGGCTCGGCGGATCGTCCACCAACTGGACCGATCTCGCCGCGCTGCTGTCCCCGGCCGCCGCCGGCCGGGCGCTGGACCTGCCCGGGTTCGGGTTTTCCGAGCCGGACCCCGGCTTCCGGTTCGGCCTCGACGACCACGCCGAGGTGGTCGCCCGTTACGTCGCGGGGCTCGGCACCGGGCCGGTGCACCTGCTCGGCAACTCGATGGGCGGGGCGGTCGCGCTGCTCGTCGCCGCGAGCAGGCCGGAGCTGGTCAAGACGCTCACGCTGATCTCGCCTGCCATGCCGGACCGGCGGCCGGACCCGCGCCGGCTGTCCGATCCGCTGATGGCACTGGCGTACCTGCCGGTGGTCGGTGCCGGGGTCCGCCGCCGGATGGCCGCGCTGACCGCGCGTGAGCGCGCCGCCCAGGTGATCAAGCTGTGCTTCCACGACCCGACGAGGTTTCCCGACGCCAAGCTGGACGAGCTGACCGCCGAGCACAGCGCGCGGGCCGGGTTCGCCTGGGCAGCGCACGCGATGGAGCGCAGCACGTTCGGCATCTTCCGCCGGTGGAGCGCGTTCGGCGGGGAGTCACTGTGGTCGGTCGCGACCAGGGTGCGGGTGCCCTCGCTGGTCGTATGGGGCATTCACGATCGGGTGATCTCGGTCCGCCGTGCGCCGCGGACCGCCCGGTTGCTCCCGCGTGCCCGGTTGCTCGTCCTGCCCCGGACGGGGCACGTGGCACAGATGGAACGGCCGAATGTGGTGGCCAAGGCGGTACTGGGCCTGTGGGAGGGTGCGGACCAGGGCAGTTGGTAACCCGGCCGGGTGAGTGCCGAGCCGGACGGCCCGCCAGTCGCCGACGGGATCCCGGTGCGGGTGTGGGACCCTGGATCGGTGGACCGGCTGGAGCAGGACGCACGAGCGCACGACCGGCGGGCTTCGGCCGCCGGGTCGGCCCGGCGGTCCACCTCTTCCGCGCGGGACTCGTCGCTCACCGACACCGGCTCCCCGCGGGTCGGCCAGTTCCGCCCGTCGAAACGTCCCGCGCAGCGGGTCGGCGAGGACCGCTACCGCCCCGGCTCACGGCGCACCAGCGCGGAACCGCTGAAGGCGTCGTGGCAGCCGCACGAGGGCGAGCAGCGGCCCCCGCGGCGCAAGCCCCCGACGTCCGGGAAAGCCAGGCTCGGCCGGTTCGTGAAGACCTACGGCTGGCGCGTGTACGCGCTGCCGATCCTGATGGTGATCACCGTGCTGGTCGTGGTGAACACGGCAGGCAGCCCACCCGAACCCGGGTCCGCGTCCGGTGCGGGGGAGGCCGCGGTCGGTGATTCCGCGGTCGGCGGCATCGACAGCGGCGGGGGTGTTCCGGAGAACCCGGCGCAGCCCGCGAACGTCAACGTGCCCACCGCGGACCTGCCCACCGGCGGTCCGTTCACCCAGGCGGGCAAGGGCACCTGGCACGTGGTGCCGGGGTCCGGTCCGGTCATCGGCAAGAGCGGGAAGCTGTTCACCTACACCGTCGAGGTCGAGGACGGGGTGGATCCGGCCAGCTACGCCGGGGACGACGGCTTCGCCTCCGCGGTACAGGGCATCCTCTCGGATCCGCGGAGCTGGACCTGGAACGGCGAACTCCGGCTGCAGCGGGTCGACTCGAGTTACCCGGACCCGAGTTTCCGGGTGAGCCTCACCTCGCCGAACACCACGCACCGGGCCGACGCGTGCGGGTTCCAGATCAAGTTCGAGGCCTCCTGCTACCGCAGCAGCATGGACCGGGTGCTGATCAACCTGGCCCGCTGGGTGCGTGGTGCGAAGGCCTACGGCGCGGACATGACCGGCTACCGGCAGTACGCGATCAACCACGAGGTCGGCCACGCGCTGGGCAACCACCACGTCGGCTGCCCCGGCAACGGCAAACCGGCGCCGGTGATGATGCAGCAGTCGTTCGGCGTGGCCGACGATTACGTGGCGATGCTCAACGACATCCCCGGCGGGGACAAGGGCAAGGTGGCCGCCGACCACCGGGTGTGCGAGCCGAACGCCTGGCCGGATCCCACGCCGCCCGCGCAGTAACCGAACAAAGCAACCCTCGTCCCACCATCCGGACGTCGGGAAGCACACCTTGCCAGCGTGCGTTGTGGGTACTGGGATTGACTACGCGATCCGCGCGAGTATGGAGGACCCGATGTCAGACACGGCACTGCCGCCGCTCGTGGAGCCGGCTGCCGAGCTCACCAAGGAAGAGGTGTCCCGGTACAGCAGGCACCTGATCATCCCGGATGTCGGGGTGGCGGGGCAGAAGCGGTTGAAGAACGCGAAGGTCCTGGTGATCGGGGCCGGCGGGCTGGGCAGTCCGGCCCTGCTGTACCTCGCCGCGGCCGGTGTGGGCACGCTGGGGATCATCGACTTCGACGTGGTCGACGAGTCGAATCTGCAGCGCCAGGTGATCCACGGGCAGTCCGACGTGGGCAAGCTCAAAGCCGCCTCGGCGCAGGAGTCGATCGCGGAGATCAACCCGTTCGTCAAGGTGCACCTGCACACCGAACGGCTCGAGTCGGCGAACGCACTGGACATCTTCGGCCAGTACGACCTCATCCTGGACGGTACCGACAACTTCGCCACGCGGTACCTGGTCAACGATGCCGCGGTGCTGCTGGGCAAGCCGTACGTGTGGGGTTCGATCTTCCGGTTCGAGGGCCAGGTCAGCGTCTTCTGGGAGGACGCGCCGAACGGCAGGGGCCTGAACTACCGCGACCTCTACCCGGAGCCGCCGCCTCCCGGCATGGTTCCCTCCTGCGCGGAGGGTGGCGTGCTCGGTGTGCTGTGCGCGTCCATCGGCTCGATCATGGTGACCGAGGCGATCAAGCTCATCACCGGCATCGGCGACCCGCTGCTCGGCAGGCTGATCAGCTACGACGCACTGGAGATGCGCTACCGCGAGGTCAAGATCCGCAAGGACCCGGAGACGCCGAAGATCACCGAGCTGATCGACTACGAGGCGTTCTGCGGGGTGGTCTCGGACGAGGCCACCGAGGCCGCGTCGGGCAGTACCCTCACCCCGGCGGAGCTCAAGGCCAAGTTCGACCGGGGCGACGACTTCGCGCTGATCGACGTCCGCGAGCCGCACGAGTACGAGATCGTGAACATCAAGGGCGCCACGCTGATCCCGAAGGACCGGATCCTGTCCGGCGAGGCACTGGCCGAGCTGCCGCAGGACAAGCCGATCGTGCTGCACTGCAAGTCGGGTGCGCGGTCGGCGGAGGCGCTGGCGGCATTGCACGCGGCCGGTTTCAAGGACGCCACGCACCTCGGTGGCGGCGTGCTGGCCTGGGCCCGGCAGATCGATCCGAGCCTGCCCACGTACTGAGCAGATCGGCCGGGGAAGGGCCCTTCGGCGGCGTTTCGTCCGCCGAGCGGCCCTTCTCCTGTGTCGGTGGCCGAAAAACCGCCGATGACCAGCGCGTCTTCGTGATGGTGGTGCGCCGGGCCGGTACCGTCTTGCCTCGTGCGGTCCACTCTTGAACGGCCTTCCGACCGGGTCCGCGCCGCTTTCGGCGGCGCACCGGACCCGGTTTCGCCGGTGCCGGATTCCGCGGTATGGCGGTGCGGCGACCTGGTGTTCAAACCGGTCACCGACCGGTCTCGTGCGCTGTGGACGGCGCGGGCGCTGGACTACGCCGAAGACCCGGGCCTGCGGATCGCCAAACCGGTGCGGTCACTGGACGGCCGGTGGATCGTCGGCGACTGGTCGGCGTGGCGGTACGTGGCGGGCAGCACCGAGCACCGCTGCGAGGAGGCGGTGCTGGCTGCGGTCCGGCTGCACCGGGCGACCGCCGATCTGCCGCGACCGGATTTCCTTGCCGCCAGGGACGACGTGGACGCGGTGGCCGACCGCATCGCGTGGGAGGAACTGGACCGGCCGCTGCCGGAAGAGAAGGGCGGCCGCTGGTTCGAAATCCTCGCGCCCGCGCGGCGGCCGGTGAAACTCCCGGATCAGGTGGCGCACGGCGAACTGCTGGCCGGGCTGCTCTTCGACGGCGACGCGGCCCCCGGCGTCGTCGATTTCGTCCCGTACTACCGGCCGGGCGAATGGGGTGCGGCGGTTGCCGCGGTGGACGCGCTCGCCTGGGGCGGCGCCACCGGTGCGCTGCTGGAACGGTGGGCGCATCTGCCGGAATGGCCGCAGCTGCTGTTGCGCGCGGTGTTGTTCCGGTTGGCGGGCAACGCACTCAGTCCGCGCTTCACCGGCGCCGCGCTGGACGGCCTGCGCGGCGCGGCCCGTGAGGTCAGCGCGGTCCTCTGAGCGCTCACCCCCGGGTCGCGCGCGCAGCGCGTCCGATGTCAACTCGCGGAAACATTCGGCGTCTTTCCAGGTAACACGCTCTCCTTACGGTCGGGCCATCGCCGACCCCGAGGAGCGCACGTGCCGCACGTCGACACGCACTGCCCGTACTGCGCTCTGCAGTGCGGGATGCGCCTTGACGGGACCAGCGTCGGACCGCGCGAGTTCCCGGTCAACGCCGGTGGGCTGTGCCAGAAGGGCTGGACGTCCGGCGCACTGCTGCGTGCCGGGGACCGGCTGAGCACGCCGTTGGTCCGCCGCGGCGGGCAACTGCGTCCGGCGAGCTGGGACGAGGCACTGGACCTGGTCGCCGATCGGCTGGCCGGGCTGCGCCGGGACCACGGCGCCGATGCGGTTGCGGTGTTCGGCGGAGGCGGCCTCACCAACGAGAAGGCCTACCAGCTCGGGAAATTCGCCCGTGTCGCGCTGGGCACCTCGAACATCGACTACAACGGGCGGTTCTGCATGTCGTCCGCGGCCGCCGCGGGCCTGCGCGCGTTCGGCGTCGACCGCGGGATGCCGTTCCCGGTCACCGATCTGGCCGGCGCGGACGTCGTGCTGCTGGCCGGGGCGAACCCGGCCGAGACGATGCCGCCGTTCATGCAGCACCTGCGTGGTGCGGACCTGATCGTGGTCGATCCGCGCCGCACGCCGACCGCGGAGCAGGCGAGCCTGCACCTGGCTCCGGCACCGGGTACGGATCTCGCGCTGGCGTTGGGCATCCTGCACGCCGTGGTTGCCGAGGGGCAGCTGGAAAAGTCCTTTGTAGACCTTCGAACCGGCGGGTTCGACGAGGCGTGGCGGATTGCCGCGACGTGGTGGCCGGAGCGGGTCGAACGGGTGACCGGCGTCGCCGCCGCGGATCAGCGTCGTGCCGCGGAGCTGTTGGCGCAGGCCGGAAATGCCTACGTGCTCACCGCCCGCGGCACCGAACAACACACCACCGGCACGGCGACCGTCGGTGCGTGGATCAACCTCGCCCTCGCGCTGGGGTTGCCCGGCCGGGCCGGCTCCGGCTACGGGTGCCTCACCGGGCAGGGCAACGGCCAGGGCGGTCGTGAGCACGGGCAGAAGGCCGATCAGCTGCCCGGGTACCGCAGGATCGACGATCCGGCGGCGCGCGAGCACGTGGCCCGGGTGTGGGGAGTGCCCCCGGAAAGCCTGCCGGGGCCGGGACGTTCGGCCACCGAACTGCTCGACGCGCTGGGGCAGGACGAGGGCCCGAAGGCATTGCTGGTGTTCGGCAGCAATGTCGTGGTCTCCGCGCCCCGTTCGCAGCGGGTCCAAGATCGACTGTCCACACTGGATCTCCTGGTGGTGGCCGACTTCGTGCTTTCGGAGACTGCCGCGCTCGCCGATGTGGTGTTCCCGGTGACGCAGTGGGCCGAGGAGGACGGCACGCTCACCAACCTCGAAGGCCGGATCCTGCTGCGCCGCAAGGCACTCGATCCACCGCCGGGGGTGCGCACCGACTTGGCGCTGCTGTGCGGTCTGGCGACCCGGCTCGGACAGCCTGCCGAGCGGTTCCCGACGGTCGCCGAGACGGTGTTCGACGAGTTGCGCGCCGCGTCGAAGGGCGGGGCGGCGGACTACTCCGGGGTCAGCTACGCGCGTTTGCGCTCCGGAGAGGCGTTGCACTGGCCGGTGCCTGCCGAGGACCATGCCGGCACCCCCCGGATGTTCCTCGACCGCTTCGCCCACCCGGACGGCCGGGCCCGTTTCGTCGCGGTCGACCACGGTGGACCGGCAGAACCACCCGACGCAGAATTTCCCTTGCAGGCCACCACCGGACGAGTGCTTCAGCATTACCAGTCGGGTGCGCAGACCCGCCGGATCGCGGAGCTGACCGCGGTGGTCCCGGAGGCTTTCGTGGAGGTCCACCCGGACACTGCCGCCCGATCCGGGCTCGCCGACGGAGAACGCGCGGTGGTGCGTTCGCGGCGCGGGGAGACCTTCGCGAAGGTGCGCTGCGTTGCTTCGATGCGGCCGGATCTGGTGTTCCTGCCGTTCCACTTCCCCGGTTCTGCGCGGGCGAACCTGCTGACGAACCCGGCGCTCGACCCGGTGAGCCGGATGCCGGAGTTCAAGGTGTGCGCGGTTTCCCTGTCGAAGGCGGACGCATGAACGCCCGGCACGTGGTGGTCGTCGGTTACGGCATGGCCGGCGCCCGGCTCGCCGACGAGATCCGCCGTCGTGATCCGGAAGCCGAGCGCGTGCGGCTGACCGTGCTCGGCGCCGAACCGCATCCGGCGTACAACCGGGTGCTGCTGTCCGCTGTGGTCGCCGGTGGTCTGCACGCGGACACTGTGCGGCTGCACGACGAGGGATGGGCGGAACGCTCGAACGTCGATCTGCGGCTCGATTCGCCGGTGACCGGTCTCGACCCCGCACGACGGCAGGTGGCGACCGCGACGGGTTCCTTCAGCTACGACGCGCTGGTGCTCGCCACCGGCGCGGCTGCGTGGCTTCCGCCGGTGGAGGGGCTGGAACCGGGCCCGGAGGTCGTTGCGTTCCGGACGCTGGACGACTGCACCCGCATCCTGGCCGCGGCTCGTCCCGGCGCGCCGGTCGCGGTCCTCGGCGGCGGGCTGCTGGGGCTGGAGGCGGCGCGCGGTCTCGCCGGACGTGGCGCGAACGTCACCGTGGTCCACCCGAGGGGGCACCTGCTGGAGCGGCAGATCGACGCCGCCGCCGGACGGGTGCTCGCGCGTAGGCTCGCCGACCTCGGCGTGAGCTTCCGGTTCGAGGTGACTGCGGCGCGGCACCTGCCCGGCGACGGGCTCAAACTGGACGATGGCACTTTCGTGCCCGCGGACCTCGTGGTGGTCGCCGCCGGGGTGCGGCCGGAGACCGGGCTGGCCGAGGCCGCCGGGCTGACCGTGCACCGCGGGATCGTCGTGGACGACCTGCTGCGCTCCAGCGATGGGCGCATTCACGCGCTGGGGGACTGTGCGCGGCACGCGGGTGCTCCGGCCGGGCTTGTGCAGCCTGCGTGGGAACAGGCCGCGGTTCTCGCCGATCTGCTCACCGGCACCGATCCGGCCGCGAGGTACCACGGCACCGCTGCGGTCACCCGGCTCAAGGCGCGCGACATCGATCTCGCCGCGCTAGGCGAGGCACACGCGAGCGCCGAAGACGCCGAAGTGCTCACGCTCGACGACCCGTCCGGCGGGCGCTACGGCAAGCTCGTCATCCGGGACAACCGGGTGACCGGTGCGATCCTGCTCGGCCTGCCCGACGCGGCCGCGACCGTGACCCAGCTCCACGACCGCGGCACTCCGGTGCCCGAGGACCGGCTTGCCGTCCTGCTCGGGCGCTCGATGCCGGCAGGCGCGCCGACCGCGACGAGTCCGGCCGAACTGCCCTCGTCAGCCCTGATCTGCCGCTGCAATGCGGTGACGAAGGGGCGTCTGGTCGAAGCCTGGCGCGGCGGCGCGACGGACGCCGCGGCACTCGCCCGTACCACCCGTGCCACCACCGGTTGCGGCAGTTGCCGCGACACGGTGGGCGCGGTCGCCGATTGGCTGGCTGCGCAGTGAGCCCCTGCAGTCCACAAAGGCCACAAAGGAGGACGCCATGACCGCGACGGCCCACCGAGGCGCCCGCTGGATCGACCACTGGGACCCCGAGGACGAAGGTTTCTGGGAGCGCACCGGGAAGCAGATCGCCCGGCGCAACCTGTGGTTCTCCGTGTTCGCCGAGCACATCGGATTCTCGATCTGGACACTGTGGTCGGTCATCGTGCTGTTCATGGGCCCGGACTACGGGTTCTCCGCGGCGGACAAGTTCCTCCTGGTGTCCACTCCGACGCTGATCGGTGCGATCATGCGGCTGCCCTACACCTTCGCGGTGGCGAAATTCGGCGGTCGCAATTGGACCGTCATCAGTGCCGCGTTGTTGCTCGTACCGACTGCGCTCACCGCGATCGTGCTGCATCCCGGTACCTCGCTGGGCACCTTCCTGGTGATGGCCGCACTCGGTGGCGTCGGCGGTGGCAACTTCGCGTCGTCGATGACGAACATCAACACCTTCTACCCGGAGCGCCACAAGGGCTGGGCGCTCGGTCTCAACGCAGGCGGGGGCAACCTCGGCGTGGCAGTCATCCAGCTCGTCGGGCTGCTCGTGATCGGACTTGCCGGCGCCACCGCACCGCGGATCGTGCTCTACAGCTACCTCCCGCTGATCGTCGTCGCCGCCACGTGCGCCGCACTGTTCATGGACAACCTCTCGACCGTGCGCGGCGATACCAGGGCCATGCGTGCAATAGTCCGAAATGGACATACTTGGGTGATGTCCGTACTGTACATCGGCACCTTCGGCTCGTTCATCGGCTACAGCTTCGCGTTCGGGCTGGTGCTGCAGAACCAGTTCGGCCGCACACCACTGCAGGCCGCGGCGGTGACCTTTCTCGGCCCGCTGCTCGGTTCGCTCTCCCGCCCGCTGGGTGGCTGGCTGTCCGACCGGAAGGGTGGCGCTCGCATCACCTTCGGCACGTTCGGTGCGATGGCACTGGCCACGGTGGTGCTCGTGCTGGCTTCATCGGCGAATTCGCTCGCGTTGTTCACCGTGGCGTTCATCGTGCTGTTCGTGCTGACCGGGATCGGCAACGGGTCGACGTACAAGATGATCCCGGCGATCTTCCGGATGAAGGCCAAGGCGGCGATCGACGCCGGTGCCGACGAGGCGGCAGAACTGCGCAAGGCACGTCGGCTTTCCGGTGCGTTGATCGGCTTCGCCGGGGCACTCGGTGCACTGGGCGGGCTGTTCATCAACCTCGCGTTCCGGCAGTCGTTCGCCGGCGCGCACAGCGGGGCACCGGCGTTCATCGGCTTCCTGGTCTTCTACGCCGTGTGCGTGGGTGTGACCTGGGTGGTTTACCTGCGCAAGCCAGCGGTGCGTGCGCAAGTGGCGTTGGCCGGAGCGGAGGTCTGATCATGCCCACTCTCGTGATCGCCGGGCACGGCATGGTCGCGCACCGGCTGGTCGAGGCCGTTCGCGAGGCGGACACCGGTGGCGCGTGGCAGATCGTCGTGCTGGCCGAGGAAACCCGGCCCGCCTACGACCGGGTGGCGCTCACGTCCTACGTGGACACCTGGGATCCGGCCGCGCTCGCCCTGCCTGGTTCGGCCTACGCCGAGGACGACGCCGTCGAACTGCGCCTCGGCGACGCAGTGGTGGCGGTGGACCGTGAAGCCAAGACCGCGACCACGGCTTCCGGGTACGTCCAGCCCTACGACACGTTGGTGCTGGCCACCGGCTCTCGGCCGTTCGTGCCGCCGGTGCCGGGCCGGGATCTGCCGGGGGTGTTCGTCTACCGGACGATCGAGGACCTCGACGCCATCCGTGCGGCCGCACAGCGCCCTGGCCGTGGCCGTCGGGCAGCAGTGGTGATCGGCGGTGGCCTGCTCGGCTTGGAAGCGGCGAAGGCGCTGCGGGACATGGGACTTTCCCCGCACGTCGTGGAGATGGCGCCTCGGCTGATGCCGTTGCAGGTCGACGAGGGCGGCGGTGGCCTCCTGCGCCGGCTCATCACCAACCTCGACGTGACTGTGCACACCGGAACGTCCACGGACGCACTCGTGCCGGACGGCGAACGGCTGCTGGCCCGGCTCGGCAACGGTACCGAACTGGATGTGGACCTGGTGGTCTTCTCCGCCGGAGTGCGGCCACGCGACGATCTGGCCCGCTCGTCCGGCCTTTCGGTGGGTGAACGCGGTGGCGTGCTGGTCGACGCCACCTGCCGTACCAGTGATCCTTCGGTCTACGCGATCGGTGAGTGCGCGGCTGTCGATGGCCGGGTGTACGGCATCGTGGCGCCGGGTTATGCGATGGCCGAGGTGGTTGCGGCCCGGCTCACCGGCAGCGAAGCGACGTTCCCCGAACCGGATACGGCGACGAAACTGAAGCTGATGGGCGTTGACGTCGCGAGCTTCGGCGACGCACACGCGGCCACGGAGGGTGCGCTCGAAGTCGCGGTGAACGACGCCGTATCGGGCACCTACAAGAAGCTCGTGGTCACCGGCGATGGGAAAACCCTGCTTGGCGGTGTCCTGGTCGGTGACGCGGCGGACTACCACACGTTGCGTGCCTTGGTCGGCCGTCCGCTGCCCGCGGATCCGGGAGCACTGCTCGCGCCGGCCGGCGGCGGCGCGGGGGTCGGCGTCGACGCGTTGCCGGACGAGGCACAGATCTGTTCCTGCAACGGTGTTTCGAAGGGCACGCTCACCCATGCCATCACCGAGGACGGTTGCGATTCGGTCGGCAAGCTCAAGGCCTGCACCCGGGCGGGAACATCGTGCGGGTCGTGCGTGCCGACGCTGACCAAACTGCTCAACGCCTGCGGGGTCGAGCAGTCGAAGGCGGTGTGCGAGCACTTTTCGCAGTCGCGAGCGGAATTGTTCGAGATCGTCCGGGCGACCCGGATGGCCACGTTCAGCGAGGTGATCAGCCGGTACGGCACCGGAACCGGATGCGCGGTGTGCAAACCGGCCGTGGCGTCGATCCTGGCGACGCTGGGCAACGGGCACATCCTCGGCGGTGAGCAGGCGACCCTGCAGGACACCAACGATCGGTTCCTCGCGAATCTCCAGCGCAACGGCAGCTATTCGGTGGTGCCACGGATTCCCGGCGGTGAGATCACCCCGGAGAAGCTGATGGTGATCGCCGAGGTGGCGCAGGATTTCGGGCTGTACACGAAAATCACCGGCGGACAGCGGATCGACCTGTTCGGGGCCACTGTGGACCAGCTGCCGGAGATCTGGCGGCGGCTGGTCGATGCCGGCTTCGAGTCCGGCCACGCCTACGGGAAGGCGTTGCGTACGGTCAAATCCTGCGTGGGGTCCACGTGGTGCCGCTACGGGGTGCAGGACAGCGTGGCGCTCGCGATCGAACTGGAGCTGCGTTACCGAGGGTTGCGCGCACCGCACAAGATCAAGTCCGGGGTGTCCGGGTGTGCGCGGGAGTGTGCGGAGGCGCGGAGCAAGGACTTCGGCGTGATCGCCACCGAACAAGGCTGGAACCTCTACGTCGGCGGGAACGGCGGTGCCACCCCACGGCACGCGGAGTTGCTTCTGTCTGATGTGGATACTGAGACGCTGGTGCGGACGATCGACCGGTTCCTGATGTTCTACGTGCGTACCGCGGACCGGCTGCAGCGCACCGCGCCGTGGATCGAGGAGATGGAAGGCGGGCTCGAGCACCTGCGGGCGGTGATCGTGGACGACAGCCTGGGCATCTGCGAGGACCTGGACGCGGCGATGGCCAAGCACGTGGACAACTACACCGACGAATGGCGTGGGGTGCTGGCGGATCCGGAGAAGCTGGCGCGGTTCAGCTCGTTCGTCAACGCGCCCGGCACGCCGGATCCCTCGATCTCGTTCCGTGCGGAGCGGGAACAGAAAGTCCCGGTCCTGCTGGGTGTTCCGGAGGTGCGACGATGACGGTGTCCCTCGAACGAACCTGGACGGCAGTGTGTCCGGCCACCCGGGTTCCGGAGTTCTCCGGAGTCGCGGCACTCGTCGAAGGTAGCCAGGTCGCGGTGTTCCACTTGCCCGGACAGCAGTGGTTCGCACTGTCCAATTGGGATCCGTGCAGTGCTGCGGCGGTGTTGTCCCGGGGCATCGTCGGCGACGCCGGGGGAGAGCCGGTGGTCACGTCGCCGGTCTACAAGGAACGGTTCATGCTCCGAAATGGACAGTGCCTTGACGTCGAAGGCGTTTCGGTTCCGGTGTACCAGGTCCGGGTGCGGGCGGGGACGGTCGAGGTGAGCGCTCGGTGAGCGAAGTCCGCCCGCTGGCCGGTTTCGTCGCCGGGATCACCGCTGCGCGCCGTGCCGAGGAGCTCGGCGCATTGCTGGTGCGCAAGGGCGCCGAAGTCCGGTACGGCCCGGCGATCCGGATCGTACCGCTGGCTGACGACACCGAACTGCACGCCGCCACCGCGCGGTTGCTCGACTCGCCGGTGGACCTGGTGGTGGCCACGACCGGGATCGGTTTCCGCGGCTGGGTGGAGGCGGCCGAGGGCTGGGGTCTTGGCGAGGCGCTGCTGGACCGGCTGTCGCAGGCGTCGTTGCTCGCACGCGGCCCGAAGACGACCGGTGCCCTGCGCGCGGCCGGTCTCTCGGAGGACTACTCGCCGGCCTCGGAGAGCAACGCCGAACTGCTGAACCATCTGATCGAGTCCGGTGTGGACGGACGACGGGTGGCGGTGCAGCTGCACGGCGAGCCGCTCCCGTACTTCGTGGATGCCTTGCGTGCGGCCGGCGCGGAGGTGATCGAGATTCCGGTCTACCGCTGGGTGGGTCCGGCCGATCCGGCGCCGCTGGACCGGTTGCTGGACGCGGTGCTGGAGGGCTCGGTGGACGCGCTGCCGTTCACGAGTGCGCCGGCTGCGGCGTCGGCCTTGGCGATGGCCCGCCGCACCGGACGGCTGCCGGCGCTGGTGCAGGTGCTCTCGACCCGGGTGGTCGTGGCCTGTGTCGGCCCGATCACCGCCGGGCCGCTGGCCGCGCTGGGCGTGCCGACGGTTCAGCCGCAGCGATCGCGGATCGGTGCGCTGGCGCGGACCGTGGCGGAGGCGCTGGTGGCTCGCTCGCCTCGGCTGTGCGCCGCGGAACACCACCTCGAACTGCGCGGCAGCGGGGCGCTTGTGGACGGTGAATGGCGGGAGATAGCGCCCGCGCCGATGGCGTTGTTGCGTGCACTGGCCCGCACGCCCGGACGGGTCGTCTCCCGCCGCGAACTGTCCGCGGAACTCCCGTCCGGCGGCGAAGCACACGCGGTGGAAACCGCGATCGGCCGCCTGCGCACGTCGCTCGGCGGCCACGGCGTGGTGCAGACGGTGGTGAAACGCGGTTACCGGCTGGCGGTGAGTTCCGGCGACACCACGGTGCGCGGTGGCTGACCTCCGGTAGCTGTGCGGATGGTCGCCATCCCGCCGGGCGGGGTGACCCTGTCCGACCGGCGGACGCAACGCAAGCGGACGGTCGAGGTGGCGGCGTTCGAGCTGGCACCGGCCCCGGTCACGCTCGCGGACTACGCCGGTGTGCTGGGACCGGTACGAACCCGTCCGGCTACGGCGGGTACCGGGTTCTGAAGGGCGGCGGCTGGGTGGACGAACGGTGGAGCTGCCGGGTGTCGGTCCGCCGCCGCAACCACCCGGACTACCGCGTGGACGACGTCGGTTTCCGGCCGGCCAAAGGCCGGCTGTACTTGGCCGGGATGATGGCGGCGGGGTGTCCAGGCGGTGTGGTCGAAGGTCGGTGGACCTCCGCTACGGCTCAATGGCCGTCCCACCAGTCCAGGACGCGGGTTGCGTGCAGGGTGAGCCATTTGGACGGTTCGCCTGCCGGAACGTCCACTTCGAACCATACGTCGCCGGGTAGTCGTCCGGTTTGGCGCCACGTGCCGTCCGGTTGCCGGGCTCGGCGGATGCGTTCGACGGCCTCGGTCATCCGGGGGTCCGGTGCGGTGCCGTCCAGCAGTGCTGCCTCGCGAAAGTACGAGCAGGCGTTGAGTCCACTGTAGAGCCACCGGAACGGGTAGCTGAAGGCATCCACCCAAGGACCCACCAGCGCACCCGTCGAAAGCCGGCGGACGAGGCGGCGTTCGAGCAGGTACTCCTCGGCGGACCGTTGCGCGGCACGGGTTTCTTCCGTCCCACCGGTCATGCTGTGGTAGGCCAGCAAGCCCTTGAGCGAGCTGAGGGTCGAGTGGAACGACGAGCGCTTCGAGCCCTCGGCCCATTCGCAGTTCCAACCACCGTCCGGCTGCCGGTGTTCGACGAACCAGTCGACGAGCCCGGTGACGTCCGCGCCGAGCCAGAGGCCGTTCGCGAGTGTCCAGGCGTTGACGCAGCAGTCGATTTCTCCGCCCCAGTACGGCAGATCGTCGTATTCCCACCGGCTGTTCGCGGCGAGCAGCTCGGCAGTGCGGCGTTCGCGCAGCACCGCGGGGTCCAGGCCCCATTCCCGCAGTGAGTCGAGTGACCAGGTGGTTGCCGTCCAGGGCTGACCGTTCTTCTCCGGCGAGGACGCGAAACCGGCGGGGAAGTACGCACCGCCCGCCCACTGGCCGTCCGGCTCCTGAAGTTCCAGCAGCCGCGCCCCGAACCCCTCGGTTGCCACCTTCGCCCTGGTGGCCGTCCAGACCGGCGGCGGTGCACCGGCCAGGTCCCGTTCGACCTGCCAGCGCAACGCCGGATCGGAGTCGAGCAGCCAGGTCAGCACAGCGTCGGACGTCATGGGCTGACTTTAAGCCCAGTTGACCGCAATGTCTCGGTATCCCCGTGCGGTCGCGGCCCGTGCGGCCTCGGCTTCGGTGGCGTCACGGTCTGCGCGGCGCAGCGGATCGAACGCGGTCACCGTGAATGTCAGCCGCTTGCCAGTCGCCTTCGTACGCCAGATGCCCAGGATTTCACCGTCCACCAGCAGGGCACCGGGGCTGCCGAGGATCTTCCAGATCTCCTTGGCCCGGCCCTTGTCCGGTACCAGCACCGCCTTGTCCCGGCACTGGGTGAACGGATCCAGCGGCGGCAGCAGTCGCACGCCGGCCGGCGTCGGCGGATTTTCCAGCGCAGGTAGCCGGTCGGTCGGCAGGAACGTGCGCCGCCCGGCGAGGCGGACTTCGGTGAGCCGTTCCGTCGGCCAGATTTCCGTCACGCACGCGCGGGCGGAGCCGGTGAACCCGGCCGCGTCCCCCGGCGTTGCCGGACCGTTGAACCGCAAGTACCGCTCCAGCACTCGGGCGACGGCGTCGGGCACCGGACGTGTCGACAGCCGTCCGCGGTCCGCCAACGGGGCGAGCGTCGCCGGGGACTGGCCGGCCTCCAGCCGTACCCCGCCGTGCAGGGTCGCCAGCCGCATCAACTGCTCGTGTACGTGCGTTGTCCCGCAGGGGCGGCACCAGCGGGAGAACGCGGGCGGCAGCAGCTTCGTGATCGCGGTGCTCGCCGCGCCCTTGGTCATCGGCCGGGTCACCGTCTTGCGGATCGCCCGCGCCGTCTCGAAGAGAATGTCCACTGCGGACCGGCCCGCCTCGCGCAATTCCTTCTGTTGCCACACCATTCGCGCCAGTGCATCCGCATCGCCGAGCGGGACCAGGGACGCCGTCAGCTCCGCGATGTCGGCCCGGCGGTGGAAGTGCGGCGCACCGCGGTGCGACCACACGAGGACGAGCCGCGGATCGTCGACAAGCGACTCCGGAGTGACCGGGCCGGACCGGCGGGCGGCGAGGGAGAGCAGGGCCGTGTCACGCATGCTGTCCTGGAGCCCGAGGTCGAGCAGCGGCAGCTCGTGCGTGCCGGTGCCCTCGCGGTGCAGCCCGTGCTCGGCGATCCGGTAGGCGAGCGCCTGTTCACGCGACACGTCCAGCATAGTGGCTCTCCTCAGCCGATCCGGTGGTCGAAGGCGTAGGACACGGTGGGTTCGCCCAGTACTCCGTGCACGTTGCCGGTGCCGGTGAGCCCGGCGAGTTCGCCGGTCCCGGAACCCGCCACCACCTCGAACGCCGAGCGGATGCCCACCGGGTCGAAGCTCCACTCGTGCCGGACCAGGAAGGTTCCGCGGCGGCCCGCGAGGGTGCCGTCGAACCGTTCGAAGCCCGGTGACGTCGTGCTCCCGCCGTCATCACCCGCACCCGGGTAGTACAGCAGGTAGTCGCCGGTCGATTCGCCCTCGAATTCCCCGGCGTAGGTCATCGCGGCGTGCACGACGGCCACCCGCTGGCCGGTCGCCTCGCCGCTGGCCACGTGTTCGTCCCACTTCGTCACGCTGAAGGTGTTCATACCGGTCACTCCACCAGGGATACTTGTCATCTTATGGCAGGTATTTCGGTCATACTTGGCGCCATGCGTGCCGGCCGTCTGCTCACCGCGGTGCTGCTGTTGCAGGACCGGGGCCGGATGACGGCCGAGGAACTGGCCGCTGAGCTGGAGGTTTCGGTGCGCACGGTGTACCGCGACATCGAGGCGCTGTCGGCCTCCGGCGTGCCGGTGTACGCCGACCGCGGGCGGCACGGCGGCTACCAGCTGGTGGCCGGTTACCGGACGCGGCTCACCGGCCTCACCGAGGAGGAGGCCCAGTCGTTGTCGCTGGCCGGGCTGCCGTCCGCGGCCGCGGAGCTGGGGCTGGGCACGGTGCTGGCGGCTGCCCAGCTGAAGCTGTCCGCGGCGCTTCCCCCGGAGCTGCGCAGCCGGGCCGGGCGGATCGCCGAGCGGTTCTACCTCGACGTGCCGGGCTGGCATCGGGGCATCGAAAGCCTGCCGTCGCTGGCCGCGGTGGCCGACGCGGTGTGGTCGGCCCGCCGGATCCGGGTTCGCTACGAACGGTGGGGACCACGCGTGGTCGAACGCGTCCTCGAGCCGTTGGGCCTGATCCTCAAGGCGGGCAACTGGTACCTCGCCGCACGCTGCGCCGGCACCGAGCGCACGTACCGGATTTCCCGCATCCGCGAGCTGACCGACCTCGGCGAGCACTTCGAGCGACCGGCCGGATTCGACCTCTCCCGTTACTGGCAGGAGTGGTCCGCGCAGTTCGAACGCCGAATGTATCCGCGGACTGCGACGGTGCGGCTGTCCCCGCGGGCACAGGCTCTCGTACCGTTCTACGCGGGCAGTGTCGGTGCCAGCGCGCTGCGGGAGGCGGTCGAAGCCGGGGCGGAACCCGACGACGATGGCTGGCTGACCATCCGGCTGCCGGTGGAACCGGGCGAACCGGCGATCGGCGAGCTGCTGCGGTTCGGCCCGCACCTCGAGGTGCTCGAACCCGCGGACCTGCGGGCGGAACTGGCCGGCGCGATCGAGGAGATGAGCAGGATTCATGGGTGAGCTGGACGGCGTGCGGTTCGGGGTCACGGCCGAGCGCCGTGCGGACGACCTGATCGGCGCCCTGGTCCGGTACGGCGCGCAGGTGCAGCACGCGCCGACGATCACCATCGTCCCGCTCGACGACGACCCACAGCTGCGTCGTGGCACCGAGGACCTGCTCGCCGCGCCGGTCGGCTTCACCGCGATCACCACCGGAGCAGGGTTCCGCGGCTGGCTGGACGCCGCCGGAGGCTGGGGGCGCCGGGACGCCCTGCTCGAGGCACTGGCTGCGTCACGCATCTTCGCGCGCGGCCCGAAAGCGGTGGGTGCGTTGCGTGGGGCTGGGCTGCGCGAGGAGTACTCGGCGCCAGGGGAGCGCAACGACGAGCTGTTCGGTGCACTCGCGTCGGCCGGGGTGGCCGGTGCGCGCGTCGCGGTGCAGCTGCACGGTACGGCGCTGCCGGAGTTCATCGACCCGCTCACCGCGGCCGGGGCTTCGGTGGTCGCGGTGCAGCCCTACCGCTGGCACTCGCCGCCGGACACCGAACCGGTGCGCTCCCTGATCCACGACGTGCTCGCGGGTGAACTCGAAGCACTGGTCTTCACGAGCGCCCCGGCCGCGACCAACTTCCTCGGCCTCGCGGACGACTTCGGCCGAGGCACTGAACTACGTTCGGCACTACGCGAAGGCACGGTCGTCTGCGCGTGCGTCGGACCGATGACGGCGGCACCGCTGGAGACCGCGGGAATCCGCACGCTGCAACCCGAACGCCAGCGACTGGGCGCGTTGGTGAAACTACTGGTGGCGACGTTGGGCCGGTGAGGCCGGCGAAGCAGGGTCGGCGGCCGGCGAAGCGGCGCCGGGTTGGTGAGGTTCGCGAAGGGCGTTGGCCCGGCGAAGCAGTACCGAGCTGGCGGAGGCGCATCGTCGCCGGTGGAGCTGCGCTGGGCGGGTGAAACGCGCGACGCCGTGTCGGCGCCGGTGCGGCTGGCGAAGCGGTGATGGCTCGGTGGCGCGGGGTCGGGCTGGTGACGGCGGGTCGGTGCAGGTGAGGCTCGCGTGGGCACGGGGGAGCCGCGTTGGGCCGGTGGAGCTGCCCGAAGGCGCGTCGTCGCCGGTGAAGGTGCGCGGGCGCGGCGGAGTGCGCGAAGCGGTGTCGGGGCTCGCGAAGCTTACGATGCGGTGGCGGCGGCTCGTTCCCTGCCGACTGCGTCTTCGCTCATGCCCTGGCGCCAGTAGCCGGTGAAGCAGATTGAGGTCTTGTCGAAGCCTCGTTCGCGTACCAGGTGGCGGCGGACCTGCTTGACCGTGCCTGCTTCGCCGGACACCCACGCGTACGGGGCACCGCCGGGTAGTTCGGCTGCGCGTACGGCGTCCAGCAGCACTTCGCCGTGCGGGCGCGTGCCTCGGACCACCCAGTGCAGCTCCACCGAGGCGTCGGTGTTGAAGGCCTGCCTTTCGGCGCTGTCCGGGATCTCCGCGTACACAGTCGCGCGGGCCGAGCTGGGCAGCGTTTCGAGGATCGCGCCGATCGCGGGCAGTGCAGTCTCGTCGCCCACCAGCAGCTGCCAGCCCGTGCCGTCCGGGACGTCGTACAGGCCGTGCGGACCGACGAACGCGACGTACGCACCCACCTCGGCCTGTTCGGCCCACGTCGACGCCGGGCCGCCGCTTTCCGCGTGCAGCACGAAGTCGACGTCCACCTCTCCGCGCTCCGGGCGTGCGGCGCGCACCGTGTACGTACGCATGTGCGGCCGGATGTCGTCCGGCATCGCCAGGTAGGTGCGGTACCACGACTGCACGTCACCACCGGTCGCCGGCGGCGGCAGCTGCGGGCGTTCTTGACCGGGCAGCGGGAAGAACACCTTCATGTACGCGTCAGGGGCGGCCGGACCGGCTGCCGCGAGACTCGGGCAGTCGAAGGTGATCCGGGCCATGTTCGGCGTGACCCGGCGGATCGCGGTGACTCGCCCGTGATGGTAGTTCAGGTTGCTCATTAGGGCAGGCTAACCTAAAACAATCCCTCGGGGCCATCCCCTGTGTCGTCCGTCGCCGCCTGCCAACGGTACTTCCGGAGGTTCACCCGCTGCTCGTCGGCGAGCACGCCTTCCGTGCGCAGCCGGGCGAGCTGCTCGTGCGCCAGGTGTGGTGCCGGGGTCCCGTTCGCGCGCAGGATCCGGTGCCACGGCAGATCGTGACCGTCCTCGGCGAGCACCCGTCCCACCATGCGCGGGGACGGTGCCCCGCTGAGTGCCGCGATATCGCCGTAGGTCGCGACGGTCCCCACGGGTACGTCGGTGATGACTGCGCGTATCCGTTCGTGCAGTTCGTCGTCCATGATCCAGCACAGTACGAGACCCCGGCAGACTACGAGGAGCGATACTCCGGCCGACCGGTGTGCCGGTGCGTCACCCGGGTGAGCGGACGTGGTTCCATCGCTGATGTGCACGTGCGGAGGACAGGGAGCGGGCAGGCGCGGCTGGTGCGCCCGCCGGTCGCCGCCGCACCCACCTTCACCTGGGACGAAGGTGCTCGCCGCGTGCTGTCCGGTGCGGCCGGGTTCTGCCGGGTGCTCGGTGGCCCCGGAACCGGGAAGACGGCGCTGCTCGCCACCGCGGCGGCCCGCCGGATCGCCGAGGGCGCGGATCCGGAGAGCGTGCTCGTGCTCACCACCTCGCGCAAGGCGGCCGACGTGCTGCGTGCCGACATCACCCGGCGGCTGACCTCGGACGCCGAATCCCGCTCGGCGCTGCCGCGTACGGTGAGTGAACCTCTGGTGCGCACTGTGCACTCGTATGCCTTTTCGTTGCTGCGCCTCGAAGCCAGGGCCGAGGAGCTGCCGCCGCCGCGGTTGCTGGCCGGTGCCGAGCAGGACGTGGTCATGCGCGAGCTGCTGGAGGGTGACCTGGCGGCGGGCGCGCCCGGCTGGCCGGAGCAGCTGCGCCCGGCGCTCACCGTGCCCGGGTTCGCCGAGGAGCTGCGGGACCTGCTGATGCGGGCCGCCGAACGGGGCCTGGGACCGGAGGACCTGGCCGAGCTCGGCCACCGCCAGGACCGCGAGGAGTGGATTGCGGCCGGACAGTTCTGGGCGCAGTACGAGGAGGTCACCCAGTTGCAGGGCGCGGCGCTCGGCCACCGCGGGGCACCCGCGCTGGACGCCGCCGAGCTGGTTACCTCGGCCCTGCTCGCGCTCGAGGACGACGAGGAGCTGCGGGACCGCGAACGCACCCGGGTACGGCACCTGTTCGTGGACGACGCGCAGCACCTCGATCCGTTGCAGATCCAGCTGATCCGCACCATCGGGCACACCGCGGCCGAGTTCGTCGTGGCGGGCGACCCGGACCAGTCGGTGTTCTCCTTCCGCGGGGCCGATCCGCAGCTGTTCGCGGACTCCGACACCGACGGCGACCGCACCGTCGTGCTGACCACCTCGCACCGGCTCGCGCCGGCCGTGCGGGCTGCGGTGACGAAGCTCGGCGGCACCCTGCCCGGCGCCTCGGCACATCGCAAGATCGTGACACCGCAAGGAAAACGCGGGGGCAAGGTGCGGGTCCGGCTGATGCCGACCCCGGCCGCGGAAGCGAGCTGGATCGCCGATCAGCTGCGGCGGGCGCACCTCGTCGACGGCGTGGCATGGCAGGACATGGCGGTGCTGGTGCGGTCCCCGGCACGGACTTTCCTGGTGCTGCAACGTGCCCTGCGTGCCGCGGGGGTGCCGATCGGCTCGGCGACCGAGGAACTGCCGCTGGCCAAGCACTCCGCGGTCCGGCCGTTGCTTGCCGTGCTGCGGGTGGCCGCCGAGCCGGAGTTGCTGGACGTCGACCTCGCCGAAATGCTGCTCTCCTCCTCGCTCGGCGGTGCCGATCCACTCGCGCTGCGCCGGTTGCGCCGTGGCCTGCGCCGGCTGGAACTCGCCGGCGGCGGTCAGCGCTCCAGTGACGAACTGCTGGTCGAAGCGTTGCGCGGCGGGGACATCCTGGCCGGGCTCGCCGAGGTGGAGGCCACCCCGGTCCGCCGGGTCGGCGCCCTGCTGAGCGTGACGCACCAGGCGGTGCGCCGTGGCGAAGGCGTCGAGCAGGTGCTGTGGGAGTTGTGGCAGGCCAGCGGATTGCAGGACCGGCTGCTGCGGCTCGTCGAGCGTGCCGGTTCGCTCGGTGCGCAGGCCGACCGGGACCTCGACGCGGTGGTGGCGTTGTTCGACGCGGCAGGCCGCTATGCCGACCGGCTGCCCAAGGCGAGCGTCGCGGCGTTCGCCGATTACCTGTCTTCGCAGAACATCGCGGGGGACACGCTGGCGCCCGCGGCCATTCCGACCGCCGGGGTTTCGCTGCTCACCGCGCATGCCGCCGCGGGTCGTGAGTGGACAGTGGTCGCCGTCGCCGGGGTGCAGGAAGGTGCGTGGCCGGATCTGCGGCTGCGCGGATCGTTGCTGGGCGTGGAACGGCTGGTCGATCTGCTGTCCGGAGTGGACGAACACGACAAGGTGTCCGCCATCGCGCCGGTCCTCGCCGAGGAGCGCAGGCTGTTCTACCTCGCCGCGAGCCGGGCGTGCCGGATGCTGCTGGTCACCGCGGTGGCCGGGGAGGACGAGCAGCCGTCCCGGTTCCTGGACGATCTCGAGGAAAACGGCGCCGACGACGGTGCGCTCGATTCGCGGATGAAGCCACCCGGCCGTTCGCTGGTGCTGGCCGAGCTGGTCGGGGAGCTGCGCGAGGTCGTGTGCGACGAGAAGACCGAGCCGGGACGTCGGAAACGTGCGGCCCGGCAGCTCGCCCGGCTGGCCGCGGCCGGAGTTCCCGGAGCGCATCCGGACACCTGGTACGGGCTGCTTCCCCCGTCCACAGAGGACCCGGTGCACGGGCCGGGTGACCTCATGCGGATCTCGCCGTCCACAGTGGAGATTCTGGTCAAGTGCCCGTTGCGCTGGCTGATCGAACGGCACGGCGGCAGCGATCCGGCCCAGCTCGCCGCGGTCACCGGCACGCTCGTGCACGGGCTTGCCCAGGCGGTGGCCGGTGGCAGTACCGAGGAGCAGATCCAGGCCGCGCTCGACGAGGCGTGGGTGCGGGTGGATGCCGGTGCGCCGTGGTTCTCCCGGCGGGAGCGTTCCCGGGTCGAGCAGATGCTGCGGAACTTCGTGACCTGGCTGGAGGTTTCCCGGCGTGAGCTGATCGAGGCCGGGGTCGAGCAGGACATCGAGGTCGAGCTGCCGATGGGCGACGACGAGGTGCGC
This sequence comes from Amycolatopsis ultiminotia, assembly GCF_039536925.1. Classification (NCBI taxonomy): domain Bacteria; kingdom Bacillati; phylum Actinomycetota; class Actinomycetes; order Pseudonocardiales; family Pseudonocardiaceae; genus Amycolatopsis; species Amycolatopsis ultiminotia. The sequence goes on from NZ_BAAAZN010000004.1 coordinate 480,827, forward strand.
GTGCTGCTGCGCGGCCGGGTCGACCGGGTCGAGCTGGACAAGGACGGCCGTCCGGTGATCGTGGACATCAAGACCGGCAAGGTCCCGGTTTCCGGTGCGGACGCGGAAAAACACCCGCAGCTGGCGGCGTATCAGCTGGCCGTGCTGCTGGGTGCGATCGAGGGCAAGCAGACCCCGGGTGGTGCGCGGCTGGTGTACGTCGCGAAACAGAACGCCAAAACCGGTTCCACGCAACGGGATCAGCCGCCACTCGACGAGGACGCCGGCCGGGAATGGCTGGAGCTCGTGCAGTCCGCCGCGGCTGCTGCGGTCGGACCGGACTACGAGGCACACGAGAACGCCGACTGCGACCGGTGTCCCGCGCGCGGCTGCTGCCCGCTGCGCCCGGAGGGCAGGCAGGTGACCGGGCCGTGAGCGGACTGCTCGTCGCCGACCCGGTGGAACCCGCGGAGATTGCCGACGCGCTGGGCCTGCACCGTCCGACGCCGGAACAGGCGACGGTGATCTCGTCGCCGGTCGAACCGTCGCTGGTGGTTGCCGGTGCCGGTGCGGGCAAGACGGAAACCATGGCCGCACGGGTGGTGTGGCTCGTCGCCAACGGAGTGGTCAGCCCGGAACGCGTGCTGGGCCTGACCTTCACCCGCAAGGCCGCCCGCCAGCTCGGCGAGCGGGTGCGTGCCCGGCTCCGGCGACTGGCCGGCTCGGGCCTGCTCGACCGGATCGATCCGACCGGCGGCCTGCGGGCGACCGTGACCGCGGGGGAGCCGACGGTGCTGACGTACCACGCGTACGCCGGGCGGCTGCTGTCCGAACACGGATTGCGGCTGCCGGTACAACCCGGTGTGCGACTGCTTTCCGAGACGTCGTCCTGGCAGCTTGCGCACCGGGTGGTGTCCACTTGGGACAATGATCTGGACACCGACCGGGTGCCTCCGACAGTGACCGCGCAGCTGCTCGCGCTGGCCGGCGAACTGGGCGAGCACTTGGTGTCCACCGAAAAGCTCGCGGAATACACCGCGTGGCTGTGCGAGGTGATCGAAAGCGCGCCACGGGCAAAGGGACAGCGGGCGGCGTTGCCGATCAAACTGCAGGACGTGCTTTCCGCGCAACGGTTCCGGCTCGCGTTGCTGCCGCTGGTGGAGGATTACCATCGGCGCAAACGGGCCGAAGGAGCGCTGGACTTCGCCGATCAGATGTCACTGGCCGCGCAGCTGGCCGATGGCTATCCGGCCGTGGCGGCGGGGGAACGCGAGCGGTACGGCGCGGTGCTGCTCGACGAGTACCAGGACACCGGGCACGCACAACGGGTGCTTCTGCGGTCGTTGTTCGGCGGGGTGGAGCGCCCGGCGATGCCGGTGACCGCGGTGGGCGATCCGGCACAGGCGATCTACGGCTGGCGTGGTGCGAGTGCGGCCAACCTGCCGCGGTTCACCACGGACTTCCCGCGCAGTGCCGACGAACGCCTCCTGCCTGCGCACGAGTTCGGGCTGCTCACCAGCTTCCGCAATCCGCCGGAGATACTGGAGCTGGCCAACGCAATCGCGGAACCGTTGCGGCAGCGCGGACTGGGCGTGGCACGGCTGCGTGCGCGAGAGGGTGCCGGTCCGGCCGACATCGAGGTGGCGTTGCTGCCGGATGTCCGGGTGGAACGGGAATGGGTGGCCGACGCACTCGCCGCGCGCTGGCACTCGCAGAACGAGGAGACCGGCAAACCGCCGTCGGCCGCGGTACTGGTCCGCCGTCGCGCGGACATGGCGCCGATCGCTGCCGAACTGCGGATGCGTGGCCTGCCGGTGGAGGTCGTCGGACTCGGCGGGCTGCTCGACGAACCGGAGGTGGCCGATCTGGTCGCCACCCTGCGGGTGCTGGCCGATCCGCTGGCCGGAAGCGCGGCCGCGCGGCTGCTCACCGGTTCCCGCTGGCGGATCGCGGCGGCGGACGTGGCGGCGTTGTGGCGGCGGGCCAACGAACTGTCCTCCCCGGCGCCGCGTGCCGAAGGCGGCGACGAGCCGGTGCTCGTGACCGAACGCGCCGAACAGGCCGGGCTGATCGACGCGGTGGACGAGCCCGGTGCGCCCGAGCGGTACTCCGCGGACGGGTACCGGCGGATCCGGCGGGTGGCCGCGGAACTGGGCGCCCTGCGCCGCAGGCTGGACCAGTCGCTGCCCGAGCTGGTGGCCGACGTGGAACGCACGATGCTGCTCGACGTCGAATCGCTCGCCCGCCCCGGCTCGGCAGGGCGGGCGCACCTGGATGCGTTCGCCGAGGTGGTCACCGATTACGCGGAAACCGCACCGACTGCGACCCTGTTGTCCTTTGTGGACTACCTGAACACGGCGGCGCATGCGGAAGACGGCCTCTCCCCGGGTGAAGTGCAGGTCGTGCCGGACCGGGTGCAGGTGCTCACCGTCCACTCCGCGAAGGGGCTAGAATGGGAAGTGGTGGCGGTACCGCATCTGGTGTCCGAAGTGTTCCCCGGCAAACGGCGTTCGTCGTCCTGGCTGCGCACCTCCACCGCGCTGCCGGCGCACCTGCGCGGCGATGCCGCGGACCTGCCGAAGCTCCAGGTGTCGGAGGGATTCGACCGCAAGGAAGTGCAGGAAGCGCTGGAACTGCACGAGGAGGGTTTTGCCGCGCGAGAAGCCGACGAGGAACGCCGGTTGTGCTACGTCGCGCTGACGCGTTCGGAACGGGCCTTGCTCGTCTCCGGGCACTGGTGGAACGAAAGCAGCGCCCGCGCGAAAGGGCCCTCGGTTTTCCTCGCCGAGATCGCCGACGTGCTGCGCGCGGCCGATCCGCCGCTCGGGGTGCTCGCGAACTGGGCCGAGGAACCGGCCGAGGACGAGGAAAACCCGCTCGTGGCCGACTCCCGCACGGCGAGCTGGCCGGTCGACCCACTGGGTGCCCGGCGTTCCGGCGTGACCACCGGGGTGGCACAGGTGCTCGCAGAAATGGCTGCGCTGGCCGAGGAACCGGAACCCGGGTCCGAGCCGGAATCCGATCCCGGGTCCGAGCCGGAATCCGAAGTGGAACCCGATCCGGGATCCGAAGTGGAACCCGATCCGGGATCCGAAGGGGAATCCGAGCCGGTTCCGGTGGCCGACGGCGACGAGATCCCGCTGCCCCCGGAACCGGACGAGGTTCCCGACGAGGAGTTCTTCGACGAGGACGAGGACGCCGTCGATCCCGAGGATCCGGACGGCTGGGCCGCCGACACCGACGTACTGCTTGCCGAGCGTGCCCGTGCACAGTCCACTGTGGATCGGGTCGAGCTGCCTGCCCAGCTGAGCGTGAGCCAGCTGGTCGACCTCGCCGCCGATCCGGCCGCGCTGGCGCAGCGGCTGCGTCGGCCGCTTCCGTTGCCGCCCAGCAGTTTCGCTCGCCGCGGCACGGCTTTCCACAGCTGGCTGGAGCAGCGGTTCGCCGGGGCCGGGCTGCTGGAGATCGACGATCTGCCCGGTGCCGCGGACTTCGGCGCCGCCCCGGACAGCGAATTCGGGGACCTGCAGGAGGCCTTCGAACGCAGTGCATGGGCCGAGCGCGTGCCGGTGGCGGTGGAGGTGCCGTTTTCCGCCGAGGTGGAGGGCATCACACTGCGCGGGCGGATGGACGCGGTGTACCTCGATCCGGACGGCGGCTGGACGGTGGTGGACTGGAAGACCGGCGCGGTGCCCTCCGCCGAACGTCTGCCCGCGCTGTCCGTGCAGCTCGGTGCGTACCGGCTGGCTTGGGCGGCGCTGCGGAAAGTCCCGGTGGAACGGGTGCGCGCGGCCTTCCACTATGTCCGCCGCGACCACACGCTGCGCCCGGTGGATCTGCTGGATGCCGAAGGACTGCGCGCGCTGCTGCGGGACGTGCCGCGGGAGTGAGCTACTTCGACCGGTCGCGGACCGTCAGTGCCCAGCTGACCAGCGGCCACTGCAGGGGCAGCCGCAGCCAGGCCCCCCAGCGCTCCCGTGCCGGGCGGCCACGGCGCTGGTAGTCGAGCGCCATCTTCACGTTGCCGGGAAACACCCCGACGAACAGCAGCGCGGCGGCCAGCCCGCCGAGCCTGCGGGTGCGCGGTACGGCGATGCTCGCGGCCACGCCCAGCTCGGCCACCCCGGAGGCGTAGGTCCAGCTCCGGCGGCTGCCGGGAAGCTCGCGCGGGATCAGGGAGTCGAACGGCTCCGGACGGGCGAAGTGCAGGACCCCTGCGGTGGCGAGCACCCCCGCGAGCAGGTGCGCCGGACGTTGGGACGGGCTGGAATCGGCCATGGGCCCAGCCTGCCACACCACGACCGCCGCGCCGGATGTGCCGGTGTCGGCGGTGGGCTATCCTCCCGCTGTGAGTGTGGCCGAACACCCTCCGGCCCGGGGTATGAAGGCAGTGAAATGAAGGCGAAATGAAGGCGCTGAAACGGCTGCCCCTGAACTCCCGGCTGAACGACCGGCCCGACCACGAGCTCGTCGGCGTGATCAGGATGCCCGAGCTGACCGTCAGCCCGATGCGTTCGATCGTCAAGCGGATCATCGGCGCGCTGCTCGCGCTGCTGGCCACGGTGCTGATCGTGTACGCCGACCGCGGCGGCTACCGGGACACCAACGGCGACGGCGTTTCGTTCCTCGACGCCATCTACTACTCCACCGTCTCGCTCTCCACCACCGGCTACGGCGACATCGCACCGGCCAGCGTGTCGGCGCGGTTCGTGAACGTCATCGTGATCACCCCGCTGCGGGTGCTCTTCCTCATCGTCCTCGTCGGTACCACGCTGGAGGTGCTCACCGAGCGCTCCCGGCAGGCATTCAAGATCCAGAAGTGGAGGACGAAGGTGCGCGACCACACCGTCGTCGTCGGATTCGGCACCAAGGGCCGCTCGGCGATCAACGCCCTGCTCGGTGACGAGGACATCCAGCCGAACCGGATCGTCGTGGTCGACACCGATCAGCAGGCACTGGACGCGGCGAGCGCACTCGGCCTGGTGACCGTGCACGGTTCGGCCACCCGCGCCGACGTGCTGCGCGTCGCCGGTGCCCAGCACGCGCGCGCCGTGGTGGTCGCGCCGAACCGCGACGACACCGCGGTGCTGGTCACGCTCACCGCGCGGGAGCTGGCGCCGAAGGCGCACATCGTCGCGTCCGTGCGGGAGGCGGAGAACGTGCACCTGGTCAAGCAGTCCGGGGCCAACCAGGTCGTGGTGTCCAGCGAGACGGCGGGACGGCTGCTGGGCATGGCGACCGCGAGCCCGCTCGTGGTGGACATGGTCGAGGACCTGCTCACCCCGGAGTCCGGGCTGGCGATCGCCGAACGCACGGTGGAGCCGGCCGAGGAGGGCGGTTCGCCGCGGCACCTGCCGGACATCGTGCTGGGCCTGGTCCGCGGCGGCGTGCTCTACCGGGTGGACGCCCCGCAGGCGGACGCGATCGAACCGGGCGACCGGCTGCTGTACGTCAAAAAGGTGACCCAGGTGGACCAGGTCGAGAGCTGAGCCGGGTGTGACGAACCCGACGCCGCCGGGGGCCGAGGGGCATTTCGGCGCGTCGGAGCCCTTTTCGGACCGCCCTGATGGGGTCCCCCCGGTGCGGTTGTCCCGCTGGGTTTTGCCAGGGGGATCTGGAAGCATGGTGGCGTGCAGGTTTCCGACCCCGCGGTGAAGCGCCCCGTCCAGCGGTGGCTGCAGGTGGGTATTCCGGTGGCGACCGGGGTGCTGGTCGTGGTTCTGGCGTGGCTCGTCGGCCCCGGCCTGTTCGGCATCGGCGCGGACGTCGCAGGCGCACCGGTCGAGGCGCAGGTGACCAAGCCTGCCGCGTGCTCGGTCACCGGTGCGGTGGAGACGGTGCAGTTCCCGCTCGGCGGCAAGACCCGTACCGGAACTCTCGACGGCTGCGGGCACGGGAAGGACGAACACGTCCAGGTCGTCGTGCCGGACAACGTGCCGGCGGACGGCACGGTGGCGGTCACCGCTTCCGACACATCCAGCGGTTCGCAGGACGCTCGCGCGCCGATCGCGCTGGCGCTGCTGCTGTTCTCCTGCTTCTGCGGCGGGATGTACGCGTACCTGGTGATCCGCGGTTCCGGGCGGCCGGCCTTGCTGAGCTGATCAGCTCACCGCGGACGACGGCGCGGAGAAGGTGTTGCAGTCGGCGATCCGGTTGTCCTTCGCCCCGGCCCGCCACCACTGTGCGTAGTGCGCGTTGGTTCCGTGGTCGTGGCTGTGGGACGTGTTGTCGCCACGGGTCTCCTGATCGCTCCAGGCCTTGTTGTACATCTCGCGGGTGACCGTGCCGCCCTGGTCCACGTGCGCGCCGAGGAACATCCCGGAGAAGCACTGTGCCTGCAGTTCCTTGCGCCGTGACATTTCCAGGCCCTCGGCGCTGTTCTGGCCCGCCGCGTAGATCTTCTGCCACGCCGCGTCCATGATGCCCGCGACCTCCTGCACGTGGTGGCCGTACTCGTGCGCGAACAACGCCAGGTAGACGCCGGGGTTGTTGCCGTACTGGTCGGTCTGCAGTCCCTTGAACGGCACGTACAGGTTGTTCTCGCAGTAGTACGCCGCGGTCGCGATGCCGACCTGGATGGTGCCGCATTCGGTGTCGAAGCTGGGTCCGGTGGGGAAGTGCAGTGCGGGCGAGGTGAACGGCAGGTGGTAGGCCTCCAGGAACGGGCCCCATGCGGCGTCGAGGCATTTGCTCGCGGCGGTGAAGAACGCCTCCGCGCCCTGCTGGGTGCTCGCCCACGCGGGCAGGTCGCACACCTGGTTCTGCAGGCCCGCATTCGGATCCTGCAGGAGCGGGTGGTCGCCGAGTTCGAGGATCTTGTGCGGTCCGGAGTCCTCCGAGGACGTCGTGCTCTGCTCGGAACTGGTCGGCTCGTCCGAGGACGTGGACGACGAGCCGTTGTTCGGCGGGAGCTCGTAGGCCGAGGTCGGTGCCGGGGCCGGGGCGTTCAGGTCGCCGGCGGTGGTGTTGCTCGGGTCGGGCCGGTTCAGCGCGACGATCGTGAGCACGCCGAGCACCAGCACGGCGACCGCACCGAGGCTGAGCCCGACGATCAGCCCGGTCGGCTTGCGCCGCGGCTGCGGAGCCGACGGCTGCGGCGGCCATCCGGGAGGCGGCCCCATCGGCGGACCCTGGGGCGGGGACTGCGGGCCGGTCGGCTGTCCCATCGGCTGGGCGACCGGAGGGCCCATCGGCCGTCCTGCCGGTGGCCCCATCGGCCTGCCGTGGGACGGACCCGGGGGGCCGCCGGACGGCGATCCGGTCGGCCCGTACCCCGGCGGTGGTCCGGCTCCGCGCGGCGGTACCGGACCGTAGGGCGGTTGCGTCATCAGGGCAGTCCCGGTGGGTCTCGGCGCAAGCCGGGCGGCCCCCGGCTCGCGGTTCAGCATATCGGGGGAGTGCGGCGGTGCCGCAGCACTTCCGCCGACATCGTGCCCGTCCGGACGTCACCCCAGGTCTGGCCCGGTCTGCGGGGCTCTGGAAGAGTGCACGGCAGCAAGCGCAGGGCCGTGCAGACGAGGGGTTTCGATGACAGCTTCACCCGGTTCGCCCGGTCCCGGCGACGACGCGCCGACGCCGAGCCATGGCACGCCGCTGCCCGGCTCGTCCGAGGCCCCGGGGCCGCAGTCACCGTCCGCCCCCGGCACACCGCAGCAGGCCGGAGACCCGGGTGCGGTGCCGCCGAACTCGGGTCAGCCGGGAGCGGTCCCGTCCGGCGGTGGTCAGCCGGGCGAGCCAGGAGCTGCTCAGCCGAACGTGGGCGAGCCGGGCCGGCCAGCTGCCGTCCCGCCGCCGAACTCGGGACAATCCGGTCAGCCGGACCCATCGGGTGCCGTTCCGCCGAACGCCGGTCAGCCCGGTCAGCCGGGTGCCGGTCAGCCGAACGCGGGGCAGCCCGGTGGTCAGCCGGGATGGGCACCGCCGCCCGGTGCGGGTGGTCAGTGGCAGGCGCCGGGGCAGCCCCAGCCGATGCCGCCCTATCCCGGCGGTGGCGGGTACGGCGGGCCCGGAGGCGGCTGGACTCCGCACGGGCTGGGCAAACCGGGGGTGATCGCGTTGCGGCCGCTCAACGTCAGCGACATCCTCGACGGCGCGATCACCGCGATCCGCCGGTACCCGTTGCTCATCCTCGGCCTGTCGGCGATCGTCGCGGTGGTCGTGGCCGGGCTGAACCTGTTGCTTTCGCTGCTGGTCGTGCCGGATCTCGACCGCGTCTCCCAGCTCGGTCCCGCGGCCACCCGCCAGGAACAGCTCGACGCGGTCTACAGCCTGCTGGGTTCCACCCTCACCTCGTTGCTGCCGACGCTGGTGATCACCCTGCTCGGGCAGACCTTCCTGACCGGGTTCCTCACCGTGGTGATGGGCAAGGCGGTGCTCGGCCGTCCGGTCGATTTCGGCTCGGCGATGCGCGAGGTCGCACCGCGGCTGCTGCCGCTGCTGGCGCTGACCATCCTGTACGCGCTGGCCACCATGGTCGCCGCGGTGTTCTGCCTGCTGCCCGCGGTGCTGCCGTACGTGTTCTGGTCGCTGGCCGGTCCGGCGCTGGTGCTGGAACGCGGCAGTATCCGGCAGGCCTTTTCCCGGTCGGGCAGATTGGTGGCGGGCACGTTCTGGCGGGTGCTCGGCATCCTGCTGCTGGCGGCGATCATCGGCTGGCTGATCAGCGCGATCATCGGCATCCCGTTCAACATCGGTTCCGGTGCGTTCAGCGGCCTGTTCAACCCGCAGCCGACGGTGCCGCAGGTGAGCACCGGCGGGTTGGTGCTGCAGTCGGTGGGCACGGTGATCTCGTCGACGATCGTCACGCCGTTCACCGCGCTGGTCACCGTGCTGCTGTACATCGACCAGCGGATGCGGCGCGAGGGCATGGACATCGAGCTGGCCAGGGCGGCGGGCATCAATCCGCCGCGACAGGCGTGGTGACCTTCCTGCTCACCGACGTCCCGGTCGACATCGACCGGGACCCCGCCAGGCTGCGGGCGGTCGAGGAACTTCGGGATCCGGCGTACGCGGCCGCGCGGCCGGGGCTGGTCCAGCAGGTCCTGCAGTGGCTGGGGCAACGGCTTTCCGACCTGATCGAGGCGTTGAACGGGGTACCCGGCGGTCCGCTGGGACTGCTGCTGGTGCTGGGGTTGCTGATCGTGCTGGCGGTGGTCGTGCGGCTGCGCGTCGGCAAGGTGGGCCGTGCCGCGCAGTCGGCCGGACAGGTGTTCGCCGGCCGCAGGCAGAGCGCCGACGAGTACCGCAGGGCAGCCGAGGCAGCTGCCGCCCGCGGACAGTTCGCGGACGCGGTGCGGGAGCGGTTCCGTGCGCTCGTGCGGGGTCTCGAAGAACGCACGCTGCTCGACGCCCGGTCCGGCCGTACCGCGGACGAGGCCGCCGCCGAGGCCGGGGTGCTGCTGCCGGATCTGGCGGCCGACCTCTTCGCGGCCGCGCGGCTGTTCGACGACGTGCACTACGGCGGACGGTCCGGCACCGAGGCCGGTTACCGGGCGCTGGCCGGCCTCGACGACCGCGTCCGTGCCGCTCGGCCGGTCCTGGTGGGCGTGTGAGCACCTCGGTTTCTCCCGATCTGCACCGGATCTGGCATGCGGCACGGGTTCCGCTGGCGCTGTTGCTGCTGATCGTGCTGACCGCACTGGTCCTCGTGCTCAGCCGGGGCGAGCAGGTCGGCGGAGATCTCGAGCCCGGTTCCTACGAACCGGGCGGCAGTCACGCGCTCGCGCATCTGCTGGAGCAGGAAGGCGTCGAGGTCCACCCGGTGCACACGCTCGCCGAGGCACGTTCGGCAGCCGACGGTGGCACGTTGCTCGTCACTGCGCCGGATTTGGTTCCTGGCAACGGTTTGACCGAATTGCGCCGCCGTGTCTCGCACCTCGTGCTCGTCGCGCCCGGTCCGGGCGCACTCGTGCAGACCGCGCCGTCGGTGAAGTCGGCAGGCAGCGGCGACGTGCGCACGCTGGCGCCGGGCTGCACGGTCGGTTCGGCGGTCGGCGCGGGCACTGCGACGCTCGGTGGCAAGCACTACCGCACCGACGACCAGACCGCGCGCTCCTGCTACCGCGACGGGGGCGCGGCGAGCTTCGTGCAGGTCGCCGATCGTTCGGGCACAGTGACCGTGACGGGTACCGGAAGCCCGCTCACCAACGACCGGATCGCCGACCAGGGCAACGCGGCATTCGGCATGCGGCTGCTCGGCGAGCACCGGCGGCTCGTCTGGTACCTGCCCTCGCCGACGGATCCCGCGTTGGAAGGCGAGAAGAAGCCGTTCGTCGACCTCATCCCGCCCGGCTGGCGCTACGGTGCGCTGACCGCGGGGATCGCGGTGGTGCTGTTCGCGTTGTGGCGGGGCCGCAGGCTCGGGCCGGTGGTGCGCGAACCGTTGCCGATCGTGGTGCGGGCCGCGGAAACCGCGGAGGGCCGCGCGCGGCTGTACCGCCGGGGCGGCGCGGCCGGACACGCCGCGGAGACGGTGCGGGAGGCCGCGCGCGGGCGGTTGCGGACGAGACTGGGGCTGCCGCGCGACGCCGGGCCTGCTGCGATCGTGGACACGGTGAGCGCGCGGACCGGCCGGTCGCAGGCCGAGATCGGTGCCGTGCTCTACGGTCCGCCACCGGCGGACGAGCCCGCGCTGGTGCGGCTGGCGGACGAACTGGACAGGGTGGAACGAGAGGTGGAGCGTTCGTGAGTACCGAACAGGCGCAGGCCCCCGGTGATCCGCAGGCCGCGCGGGCGGCGCTGATCGCGTTGCGTGCGGAGGTCGGCAAGGCCGTGGTCGGCAACGACGCGGCCGTCACCGGGCTCATCCTCGCGCTGCTCTGCCGGGGGCACGTGCTGCTGGAAGGCGTGCCGGGCGTGGCGAAGACGTTGCTGGTGCGGGCGCTCGCGGCGTCGCTGGACCTGAAGACCACGCGGGTGCAGTTCACCCCGGACCTGATGCCGGGCGACGTCACCGGGTCCATTGTGTACGACGCGCACAGCGGGGAGTTTTCCTTCCGCGAGGGGCCGGTCTTCACGAACCTGCTGCTCGCCGACGAGATCAACCGCACCCCGCCGAAGACGCAGTCGTCGCTGCTGGAGGCGATGGAGGAGCGGCAGGTCTCGCTCGACGGCCGGTCGCGGCCGCTGCCGGATCCGTTCGTGGTGATCGCGACGCAGAACCCGGTGGAGTACGAGGGCACCTACCCGTTGCCGGAGGCCCAGCTGGACCGGTTCCTGCTCAAACTGACCATGCCTGCGCCGTCGCGGGAGGACGAGATCGGCATCCTGTGGCGGCATGCGCAGGGGTTCGATCCGCGCAATCTGGCCGCCGCCGGGGTGCATCCGGTGGCGGGCGCACAGCAGCTGGAGGCCGCGCGGGCCGCGGTGGCGCGGGTGACGGTGGGGCCGGAGGTGATCGGCTACGTCGTGGACCTGTGCCGCGCGACGCGGGAGCTGCCTGCTGTCCGGCTGGGTGTTTCTCCGCGTGGCGCAACGGCTTTGCTCGCCGTGTCCAGGGCGTGGGCGTGGCTGGCCGGCCGGGACTACGCGACGCCGGACGACGTCAAGGCACTCGCCCGGCCCGCCCTGCGGCATCGGCTCGACGTGCGGCCGGAGGCCGAACTCGAAGGTGTGACCTCGGACGGCGTCCTCGACCGGGTGCTGGCCGCCGTGCCGGTGCCGCGCTGAACGATGGCGCTCACCGGGCGGCTCGGACTGCTGGCGTTGCTGGGCGCGCTGGTGGTGGGGCTGCTGTTCCCGTCCGGCACCGGCGTGCTCGCCGTGGTCGTGGTGCTGCTCGTGCTGGTGGCGGTGGACCTGGCGCTGGCCGGAAGCGTGCGGGCGCTGCGGTTTTCGCGCACCGGAACGACTTCCGTGCGGCTCGGGGAAGCCGCCTCGGTGACGCTGCTGATGACCAACCCGGGGCGGCGCGCGGTCCGTGGGCTGCTGCGGGACGCCTGGCCGCCGAGTGCGCACGCGGACGACCGGCACCGGGTGGCCGTTCCGCCAGGGGAGCGGCGGGCGTTCACCACGGAGCTGCAGCCGTCGCGCCGGGGTGATCGGGTCGCGGTGCGGGTGACCGTGCGTGCTTGGGGACCGATGGGATTGGCTGCCCGGCAGGGTTCGCACGCGGTGCCGTGGACGGTGCGGGTGCTGCCGCCGTTCCACAGCCGCAAGCACCTGCCGTCGCGGCTGGCCCGGCTGCAGCAGCTGGACGGACGCAGCGCGGTGCTGATCCGCGGGCAGGGCACCGAGTTCGATTCCTTGCGCGAGTACGTGATCGGCGACGACGTGCGGTCGATCGATTGGCGTGCGACGGCCCGCGCGGCGGACGTGATGGTGCGGACCTGGCGCCCGGAACGTGATCGGCATCTGGTGCTGGTACTGGACACCGGCCGCGTCTCGGCCGGACGGGTGGGTGACGCGCCGCGACTGGACGCCGCGATGGACGCCGCGCTGCTGCTGGCGGCCCTCGCCTCCCGGGCGGGCGACCGGGTCGATCTGGTGGCCTACGACCGCCAGGTACGCGCGTCGGTGCCGAATTCGCCGACGCTGCTGCCCTCGCTGGTGAACGCGCTGGCGCCGATCGAACCGTCGCTGGTGGAGACGGACGCGAGGGGCATGGTCGCGGAGGTCCTGCGCCGCACCCGCCGCCGGGCACTGGTGGTGCTGCTGACCGGTTTGGAACCGGCGCCGCTGGAGGACGGCCTGTTCCCGGTGCTGGGGTCGCTGACCGCCCGGCACGAGGTACTGCTGGCCTCGGTGGCCGACCCGCGGGTGGCCGAGATGGCCCGGTCCCGAGGCGACGCCGAAGCGGTCTACGAAGCGGCCGCCGCGGAACGAACGCTGGCCGAACGGGAGTCCGCGGTGGCCCGCCTGACCCGCCGGGGCGTGCGCGTGGTGGACGCGGTGCCGGAAGACCTGCCACCGGCACTGGCGGACCGATACCTGGCCCTGAAGGCCGCGGGACGGTTGTAGGGACGCCGGTTTCCGTACTCCTCACGAGGGCTGGGTGACGGTGGCTCGGTGTGGTGAGGAACGCGGCGTGGCTTCGAATCTCTTGGCTCCGAGGGCTAGCCTCGCCGGTGGGACAACCGGAAGGAGCGGTTCGGTGCAGCTGTACGGACTGGAAGAGCACTTCGTCACCGCGGACGTCATCGAGGCGTGGAAGCGCCAGGACCCGCAGCTGACCGAGCCGTTGATGAAATGGACCGTCGGCAGTCCGCTCACGCAGGAGCTGCTGGACCTCGGCGACGGACGCGTTGCCGCGATGGACGACGCCGGGATCGACACTGCGGTGCTGTCCCTCACGACACCGGGTCTGCAGAATCTCGGCTCCGCGGAGGCCGTCGCGTTGCAAGGGCCGGTGAACGATGCGGTGGCGGAGGCCGTGCGCCGCCATCCCGGGCGGCTGCAGGGATTCGCGGCACTTGCCACCCCCGCGCCGCAGGCCGCCGCGGACGAACTGCGGCGCGCGGTGACCGAACTCGGGTTCAACGGCGCGCTGGTGAACGCGCACTCCGGTGACCGTTCGCTGGACCAATCGGAATTCTGGGACATCTACGAGGCGGCCGAGCACCTGCGCGCACCTGTCTACCTGCATCCGCGTGCGCCGTTTCCGGCCGTCCGTGAGGCCTATTACGGCGGTTTCGGCGAGCCGGTGGACTCCGCGCTGGCCACCGGGGCGCTCGGCTGGCACTACGACGCCGGGCTGACCGCCCTCCGGATGATCGTCGCCGGCGTGTTCGACCGGTTCCCCGAATTGCAGATCATCCTGGGGCACTGGGGCGAGGTCGTGCTCTTCTACCTCGACCGGATTTCGCTGCTGGACGGTGCTGCCGGCCTGCAGCGCCCGGTCGCGGAGTACTTCCGGACGAACATCTTCATCACACCGGGCGGTATTTCCAGCCACAAATACCTGCGGTGGAGCTTGGAGACGGTGGGTGCGGAGCGGATCATGTACGCCTCCGATTACCCGTACGTCCAGGCGCCTGACGGAGCCGCGCGGCAGTTTCTGGACACTGCGCCGATCGACGACACCGACCGGGCGAAGCTGGCCTTCCGGAACTGGGAAAAGCTCGTCGCGGGGATCCGGCGCTGACCCGCGTTCACCGGCCGGCCGGAGCGTTACCCCGCTTCGGGGAGTGCGTCGCCGGCGAGCCTGCGGTCCAGGTCGCCTGCTTCGCCGGCTCGGGCGGCTCGGCGGCCGAGGGTGAAGACGTAGGTCAGGAACAGCAGTTCGACCACCGCGCCGATGCCGATACGCAGCCAGGTCGGCCAGCCGGACGGGGTCACGAATGCCTCGATCACCCCGGACACCAGCAGGGTGCAGGCCAAGCCCAGCGCGATCACCACGACCGAACGGCCCTGTTCGGCCAGTGCGGCGCTTCGGGAACGGCGGCCCGGGTCGATCACCGTCCAGCCGAGTTTCAACCCGGTTCCGGCGGCGATGAAGACCGCGGTCAGTTCCAGCAGGCCGTGTGGCAGCAGCAGGCCGAGCAGCACGTCACCACGCCCGGCCGAGGACATCAGCCCGATCGCGATACCCGCGTTGAGCGCGTTGAGCCACAGCGCGGAGATCACCGGCAGGCCCAGTGCGACGCCGAGGAACAGGCACGTCGCGGCCACCCAGGCGTTGTTCGTCCACACCTTCGCGGCGAACGACGCGGCCGGGCCGGTCGAGTAGTACGTCTCGTACTCTCCGCCGGGGGCGGTCATCGCCTTCAGCTCGTCCGGGGAGATCAGGGACGCGCGGACCTGCGGGTCGGCGGCGATCCACACGCCGAGCACCGCCATCACGGCCACCGACGCGAGTGCGGCGGGGATCCACCAGCGACGGCTCAGGTACACCGCGGCGGGGAACCGCCGGGTGAAGAACAACGCCACCTCGCGCCACGCCGGGCTGTGCGAGCCGGCTACCGCCGAACGGCCTCGTGCCACGAGTGCGGACAGCCGCGCCAGCAGCGCCGGATCGGGTGCGGTCGAACGGATCGTCGACAGGTGCGTTGCCGTGCGCTGGTAGAGCGTGACCAGCTCATCGGTCTCCGCGCCGCTGAGCCGGCGCCGCCGCACGAGGTCACCCAACCGGGCCCATTCCGCGCTGTGCGCCGCGACGAACACGTCCAGGTCCACCGTCACCTCCGCCGTCTGCTGCACACAGTGTCGCGCAGCCGCGCCGGGTGCGGGTGGTGGAGGGGAAGAAGGCCGGGTCCGGTGGCTCTACGCTGGCCCGGTGCAGGAAGAGTCCGATCTCGTCACCGGTGAGGCCGTCGTCCTCGACCTGCGGGTGGCGAAGCTCGCCAGCCGCGGTGTCGCGATGCTGCTCGACGTGCTCGTGCAGGGTGCGCTGCTGCTGATCGCGGTCGTGGTGCTGATGCTGACCGCGGGGTCGCTCGACTCGTCGCTGGCGGTGACTCTGCTGCTCGTCGTGTTCGTGCTGGTCGTGATCGGTTACCCGGTGTTGTTCGAAACGCTCAGTCACGGCCGTTCGCTCGGCAAGCTCGCGCTGGGACTGCGCGTGGTGCGGCTCGACGGCGGACCGATCCGCCTCCGGCACGCCCTCACCCGCGCCCTCGCCGGGTTTTTCGTGGACTTCTGGGCGCTGGGCTTCTTCGGCGCGGTGGCCGTGATCGTGTCGCTGACCTCGTCGAACGGCCGCCGCGTCGGGGACTACCTCGCGGGCACGCTGGTGATCAGGGAACGCGTGCCCGACGCCGCGCAGGCGATGCTCGTGATGCCGCA
Organism: Amycolatopsis ultiminotia; assembly: GCF_039536925.1. Lineage (NCBI taxonomy): Bacteria > Bacillati > Actinomycetota > Actinomycetes > Pseudonocardiales > Pseudonocardiaceae > Amycolatopsis > Amycolatopsis ultiminotia. Next base: position 496,526 of record NZ_BAAAZN010000004.1, read on the forward strand.
CGGACTGGCGCCGTGGGCCGCACAGTTCGACCTCAGCCGGGTCTCGGACGATCTTGCACTCTCCGCCCGCCAGTTCCTCGGCCGCTACCACCAGCTGCGGCCGGAGGCGGCCGAGGCACTCGGGTACGGACTGGCCCAGCAGATGGCCGCCGCACTGGGAGTGGCGCTCCCGAACGGCATGCCGACCTGGATGTTCCTCACCGCGGTACTGGCCGAACGCCGCAATCGTGCGCAGGCCAGCCTCGCGCCGCGGTACTCGCCGCAGCCGCCGGGGCATGGCGGGCCGTCGTCGGGGTACCCACCGCAGCCGCCGGGGTACCAGATGCAGCCGCCCGGGTACGCGCCACCGCCGGGTGGCGTGCCGCAGCCGGGGTACGGCACGCCGCAGCCGTCGGCCCCACGCGACAACCGGGCCGAGCCGGACAATCCGTTCACCCCGCCGAGCTGAGGCGCCGTGTTCGCTGCACTCGCAGTCGCCGCTGTCCTGGTGCCGTCCGACGACATCACCGTCACTGCTGCCCGCGACGGCCGGCTCACGGTCACCGAGCGCGTCTCCACGAATGTCCACGCTGCGCGCAGGCTTCCGGCTCGCGTGCCGGTGACCGACGACGAGGACCGGCTCTACGCGATCACCGACCTGCAGGTCAGCGGTGCCGCGAGCGTCCAGGACGACACGGTGACCTTCACCGGACCCGCGATCCTCACCTACTCCGTGGAGGGCGCGGTGACCGAAGACGGTCAGCTGCGCCTCCAGCTGACCGGTGGCTGGGATCAACCGCTGAACCGCGTTACCGCGAACTTCACTGCGAACGTGCCCGGAGTGTCCACAGCGGACTGTTTCGCCGGCACCACCGGCTCGGCCCGCCAGTGCACCTTCTCCGAGGTCGGCGACCGCGGTGTGGTGCACGCCGAACAGGACGGACTGGCCCGCGGCGACCGGATGGACCTTGCGGTGCAGTTGCCTGCCGGAGCAATGCCCGCGAACGCCCGCTTCGTTCCGTCGTCACCGCTGGCCGCTGCCTTCGCTTTCGGCCCGGTACCGGCCGCCGCGTTCGCCGTGCTGCTGCTTTTCCTGATGCTCGGGGCGGCGGCTGTGGGATGGCTCCGTCGTCGTGACCGGCACATCGGGCCGCCTGCACCCGGAATCCCGCCCGCCTACGTCGCGTATGTCGCGCGCCGCGAGCTGGACCTCACCGGCACCGTGCTCGACCTCGTCGCGCGTGGCCACCTCCGGTTCACCGAAGACGGGCAGATCACGCACGGCGAAGGCGATCAGCTCAGCTCGTTCGAACAAGCCGTCGTGGCCGCGTTTCCGCCCGGTCCGCTGGCCGCGGTGGATCCGGATCCCACGCAGCTGCGCGCACTTCTCGACGTGGCGGCCCATCGTCATGGCTGGCTTTCCCGGCGACCCCGGCAGCTGCGCCGGGCCGGGCTGGTACTGGCGGCGTTCGGCGTAGTCGCGACGGTGGTGCTCGCCGCGACGATCGGCAACGCGCTGGTGGGTGTCGCGGTGATCGTCGCGGGTCTGGCGACTGCCGCTGCGAAGATCCCGGCCCGTACCGCGCGCGGCCGTGCGCTGGGCGCCCCGGCCGGATCCGCGGAAACAGCACTCGCGGCTGCGCTCGACGGCCTTCTTGCCACGTCCGAACGCCGGCACGCAGTCGCGTCCGTCTAGCATCCGCCCGTGAAGTTCGCGGCCCTGCTGGCGGTTCCGGTCCTGCTCTGGACCACCGCGACCCCCGCCGTTGCGCAGGATCTGCCGACGTTGCCACAGAGTGTCGAGGTGGCGTTGAAAGTCCAGCGGGACGGCAGTCTTTCGGTCACCGAGGCGGTTTCCGTGCCGTCCGGGACCACGATGACCCGGACGATCCCGTTGCGGGTCGGCGCCGGGAACGACCGCGACCGCGTGCGCAAGGTGCGAGACGTGCGGATCGAGGGCCCTGGCTCCGCGGAGACCGCCGACGACCAGGTGACGTTCGATTTGCGCGGCGGCACCTCGGTCGTCCGGTACACGGTGGACGGTGCGGTCGGCCGCAGCCTGGGTGTGGAGAACGTGACCTGGGACGTCGCCGGCGGCTGGGACACCCGGCTCGAACTGGTGCGGGCGACGTTCGCCGCGCCCGCGGTGCCCGACGCGCTCACCTGCCTGTCCGGTGCGCCCGGCTCCGGCACCCGGTGCGGTGCAGCGCAGATCGACCACAGCGGGCTGACCCGCGTGTCCGTTTCCCGGCTGCCGGTCGGTTCGCGGGTGCAGCTGACCGCGGAGCTGCCGGGCGGCACGGTGCCCGCGACCGAGGAGCTGGTGCCCGCGGACACCGTGGCAGGTGCGTTCGCGGCCACTGCGCCGGTGTGGTGGGCGTGGCTCGCCTTCGCTGTGCTCACCTGTCTCGGCGCGCTGACGGTGCTGATGCTGCGCCGCCGCGACGCACGCCCCGGGCGTCCGGGACCGGTGCGGCTGATGGCCGACGGCCAGTTCTCGTCGCCGGATGGCGTGCTTCCCGGCCACATCGGCACCTTGCTGACCGGGCGCACCGACTCCGTCGACCTCGCCGCCACTGTGCTGGACCTATGCGTGCGGAACTACGTGTGGGTCAGCGAGAACGGCTTGCGGGAATGGACGCTTGTGCGTCGGAACGCTCCTGACGCACAGCTGGGCACGTTCGAGCGCGCGGTGTACGAAGCGGTGTTGCCAAGCGAGTCCGTGACGCTTCCCGAACTGCGCGAAGCCGGCGTGACGGTGCCTTCGGCGCTGACAGACGACGTCGTCCGCCGCCGTTGGTTTTCGCGGCGTACAGAACGACTGTCGCGTCTTGGGACTCGACTGTGCGGTTACGGCGTGTTTCTGACCGTGCTACTCGCCTTCACCGTGGGTTACGCGCAACTCGGTCTCGTACTGATCGCGGCCGGCGCTGTGCTGGCTCTCGGTGCACGGTGGCTCCCCGCGCGCACATCGACCGGGCTCGAGCTACGCGACCGGCTTCTCGGCGTTCACCGCGAATTGCTGACCACGAAGCCGGAGAAGGTACCGAAACCGGACCGTGAGTTGTTCTTCTCCCGCGCGCTGCCGTACGCGTTCGCGTTGGGGGATACGGACGCGTGGGTGGAGAAGTTCGCACATAGTGGACGTTCGCTGTCGGCGTACTGGTACGGCTCGTCCACCGAAACTGCCGTAGCAACGGACCGGACCAGCGATTTCGTTACCGCACTCGGAGCTGCATTCGCGGGCACTCACCGTGACGCAGGTCGCGCGCGACCGGACGCGCCGAGGGCCGCCGCGCCTGCGTAGGGTAGGGGCATGGCCGATCCCGAACTCGTTCGCTTCGCCCTCGACAACGGTCTGCGCGTGGTGCTCGCACCGGACCCGACCGCGCCGGTGGTCGGCGTCAGCGTGCACTACGACGTGGGCTTCCGTTCCGAACCGGAGGGGCTGACCGGGTTCGCGCACCTCTTCGAGCACCTGATGTTCCAGGGCAGCGAGAGCCTGGAGAAGCTGGCGCACTTCCGGCACGTGCAGTCGAGCGGCGGCACCTTCAACGGGTCCACGCACCCGGACTACACCGACTACTTCGAGGTGCTGCCCTCCGCCGCGCTGGAACGCGCGCTGTTCCTCGAGGCCGACCGGATGCGTGCGCCGAAGCTGACCGCGGAGAACCTGGCGAACCAGATCGAGGTGGTCAAGGAGGAGATCCGGCTCAACGTGCGCAACCGGCCCTACGGCGGGTTCCCGTGGATCCTGCTGCCGCCGGTGCTCTACTCCACCTTCGCCAACGCGCACGACGGCTACGGCGCGTTCGAGGACCTGGAGGGCGCGACGCTGGACGACTGCGCCGCCTTCTTCGACACTTTCTACTCGCCGGCCAACGCGGTGCTCACCGTCGCAGGCGACTTCGCGGTGGCCGAGGCGAAAGAGCTGATCCAGAAGCACTTCGGCGACGTGCCGTACCGGCCCGCGCCGGTTCGTCCGTCGTTCGCCGAACCGCTGCCGACCAGCGAACTGGTGGGCGAGCACACCGATCCGCACGCGCCGTTGCCCGCGCTGGCCGTCGGGTACCGCATGCCGGATCCGGTCAACGACGTCGACGGCTACCTCGCGTACCTGGTCCTCGCCGGAGTACTCACCGACGGTGACGGTTCGCGGCTGCAGCAGCGGCTGGTGCACGTCGAACCGCTGGTGGTCGACATCGGGGCAGGCGCGGGGCTGTTCGGCCCGTTCGAGGCGCGCGATCCGGACACGTTCACGGTCACCGCGATCCACCCGCCGGACGTACCGCGCGAACGCGTGCTGGCCGCGCTCGACGAGGAGCTGGAGAAGCTCGCGTCCACACCGCCGGACGAACAGGAACTGAAGAAGGTCACTGCGCGCTGGGCGGCGAGCCTGCACTCGGAGCACGATCGCCTGGTGTCGCGCACGCTGGCGCTCGGCGCGTTCGAACTGCTCTACGGCGACGCGTCGCTCGTCTACCGGCTGGCCGACCGGATGTCCGCGGTCACCGGCGAAGCCGTGTCGGCCGCGGCGAAGGCGCTGCGCCCGGACGCGCGCGCCATTCTCGTCGTGAATCCCGCCACCACCGAAGGGACGGACGAACAGTGAGCTCCCCCACCCGCGCCCACCGCAGCGCGGAGGAAATCGGCCGCACCGCCACCGGAGCGCGTCCGCTGCCCGCACTCGGCTCGGCCCGGCTCGCCGCCGATCTGTCGCATGTGGACACCACACTGGCCAACGGGCTGCGTGTGCTCGCCGTGCGCAAGTCCAGCGTGCCGCTGGTCGAGCTGCGGCTGTGGATCCCGTTCGCGGGCACCGACCGGCTGCACCCGGCCACCGCAGAGGTACTCGCGGAAACGGTGCTCACCGGCACCGCGCGCCGGGACCGGGTGGGCCTCGACGCGGAACTGGCGTTGATCGGCGGCGAACTCGGCGCGGGCGTGGACCCGGAACGGCTGTACTTCAACGGTTCCGCGCTCGCCGACGGCCTGCCCACGCTGCTGGACGTGCTCGGTGACGTGCTCACCGGCGCCACCTACCGCGAGGCCGAGGTCGAGCGGGAACGTGACCGGCTGATCGAGCGGATCGCCGTCTCCCGCACGCAGCCGCGCATGATCGCGCGCGAAGCACTGCAGAAGCACCGTTACGGCGACCACCCCGTCACCCGGGAGGTGCCGGAGGCCGACGACGTGGCAGCCGTGGTTGCCGAGCAGGTACGGGCACTGCACGCGGCGTCGGTGCTGCCGCGCGGGTCCGTGCTGGTGCTCGTCGGCGACATCGATCCGGAGACGGTCCCGGCGGAGCTGGAGCGCGCGCTGGGCGGCTGGGCGTCCGACCGTTCCGCGGTGCAGCTGCCCGCGTTGCCGGAGCTGACTGGCGGCGACGTGCTGCTGGTGCCGCGGGCGGGCGCCGTGCAGTCGCAGATCCGGCTGTCCGCGCAGACCGTGCCGCGCACCGATCCGCGCTACCCGGCGCTGCAGCTGGCGAATCTGGCTTACGGCGGGTACTTCTCGTCGCGGCTGGTGGAGAACATCCGCGAGGACAAGGGTTACACCTACGGTGCGCACTCGGGATTCGAGTTCACCGGCGGCCAGTCCGTGGTGAACGTCGACGCCGACACGGCCAACGAGGTGACCGCCGCCGCGCTGTTGGAGACCCGCTACGAGCTGGCCAGGCTCGGACTCGTGCCGCCGACCGCGGAGGAGGTCGAATCGGTGCGGCAGTACGCGATCGGCTCGCTGCTCACCTCCACGTCGTCGCAGACCGGGCTTGCCGGACAGCTGATGGCGCTCGCCTCGACCGGACTGGGCGCGGAATGGCTGCAGCAGCATCCGGAGCGGGTCGCCGCGGTCACCGGTGAGCAGGTGGCCGAGGCCGCACTGGAGTTCTTCGCCCCCGGCCGGTTCACCGGCGTGGTGGTCGGCGACGCGGACCTGCTCGGGCCGAAGCTGACCGCGCTCGGCGGGGTGACGGTGGCGCACTGATGACTACGCCGTTCACCCTCGGCGCGCTGCCGACGCTCTCCCGCTCCACTGTGGACCGTCAGGAGTCCTTGCGCACCAACCCGGAGCGGCTCGCCGCGAAGTGGCCGGAAGCACGCGTGGTGCTGCTCGACGACACCGGGCGCACTCCGGTGGTCGAGGGCGGTTCGTCGCTGGCCACCCGCAAGGCGGTCGACTTCGGTACGGAACCGCCCGCGGATGCGGTGTTCCTCGGTGAGTGGGAGGACATCGACTACTGGTCGGTGCCCGGCCGCATCGAGGGCGACGCGGAGACCGTGCGGATGGCAGGCAGCTGGGGCGTGGTGGAAGAAGTACCGCGCGTCGACGGCGAGGTGTGGGTCGAGTTGCGTGGCTACGGCGACCAGCTCGACGACACGTCGGCCGGCCTGTTCACCACCGCGCAGGCGTTGCGGCACTGGCGGCGCCAGTCCCGGTTCTGCACCCGCGACGGTTCGCCGACGGAGCTGATCCAGTTCGGCTGGGCCAGCCGGTGCGAGGCGAAGGGGCACGAGGAATACCCGCGTACCGACCCGGCAGTGATCTGCCTCGTGCACGACACCGAGGGGGTCAACGGCTCGCACGTGCTGCTCGCCCGCCAGCCGGTGTGGCCGGAAGGCCGGTATTCGGTGCTGGCCGGATTCGTCGAGGCGGGCGAATCGCTGGAAGGCTGCGTATCCCGGGAAATCCGCGAGGAGGTGGGCATCGAGGTCGACGACGTGCGGTACCTGGGCAGCCAGCCGTGGCCGTTCCCGCGCTCGATCATGCTGGGCTTCACTGCCAGTGCCGACCGCTCGGCCCCGCTGGTTCCCGCGGACGGCGAGATCGAGGAAGCGCTGTGGGTGTCCCGCGCGGACCTGCGCGCGGCCTTCCGCAACAGCGGAACCCTCACCAAGGCCCCGACGCCAACGCCGATCGCCGACGGCACGGCGACATTGCTGCTGCCGGGGAACTCCTCGATCGCCCGCGTGATGCTCCAGGCATGGGCGGAAGCGGAGGACTAACCCCTGCGACACACCGGGACTCGTCCCGCGGTGGTCCTCGAGCCAAGGCCGCTCCGGTACTGACCGGGGCGGCCTTGGTCGTTTCCGGTCCGGCGTGGGGTGTGGGTGGCGAAAACGCGGTGTGCGACAAGCGGCCGGGAACTTAAAATCGCCCGCGTGACTACTTCGGCCGTACGTCCGCCGGCTGCTGTGGTGGCTGCGTTCGGCGGTGCCGGTGACCCGGTTTTGTTGCCCGGCGGCCAAGGCGTGACCTGGCGGGCCGGACCGCTGGTGCTGAAACCGGTCGAGTTCGCGGCCGAAACCCGGTGGCGGGCCGAGGTTCTCGACGCGCTGCCGGACTCGGCCGAGTTCAGGGTCGCCCGGCCGGTCCGGAGCCAGGACGGTGACTGGGTGGTCGACGGCTGGGAAGCCGGTCTCTTCGTCGCGGGTACGCCGGACGTTCGCAGACCAGACGATGTACTGCGGGCCGGCATCGCTTTCCACACCGCCATCGCCGACCTGCCCCGGCCGGCGTTCCTGGACGAGCGTGACAACCCGTGGGCATACGGGGACCGCGTCGCGTGGGGCGAGCTGCCCGTCCAGGCATCCCCGGCAGCCATGGGCTTGCTGCGGCCGCTCGTGGACGTTCGCCGCCCGGTCGAGCTCCACTCGCAGGCGGTGCACGGCGATCTGGCAGGCAACGTGCTCTTCGCCGAAGGGATGCCGCCTGCGGTGCTCGATTGGCCGGTGTACTGGCGGCCTCCGTCGTGGGCGTCGGCGGTCGTGGTCGCCGACGCCCTGTGCTGGTATGGCGCCCGGCCCGGCCTGATCGCCCGATGGGCGCAGCTGCCGGGGTGGGGGCAAATGCTGGTCCGCGCTCTGATCTACCGGATCGTCACTCATGACGTGGCGTCCGGTCCCGCCGGGTGGACGCCGGATCAGCTCGCCGCGTACCGGCCGGTGCTCGAGCTGGCCGCCGCCGGCTGACTCCGGCCCGGTCCGGGCTCCCGGCTGCGGTTACAGCAGGGCGCCCAGCGGCAGGATCAGCGCGATCGCGACCACCGAGATCACCGTCTCCATCACCGACCAGCTCTTCAGTGTCTGCCCGACCGACATGCCGAAGTACTCCTTCACCAACCAGAACCCGGCGTCGTTGAGGTGCGAGAAGAACAGCGAGCCCGCGCCGATGGCCAGGACCAGCAGTGCGTTGTGGGTCGGATCGAGAGTGGCCGCGAGCGGGGCGACGATCCCCGCGGCGGACACCGTCGCGACCGTCGCGGAACCGGTCGCCAGCCGGATCGCGACGGCGACCAGCCAGCCGAGCAGCAGTGGCGACAGGTGCGCGCCGGTGGCCAGATTGGTGATCACGTCGCCGACCCCACCGTCCACCAGGGTCTGCTTGAACCCGCCGCCGGCGGCCACGATCAGCACGATGCCCGCGATCGGGCCCAGTGATTCGCCGACGATCGACGACAGCCGCGTGCGGTTCAGCCGCGCCGGGCGGCCGAGCACGACCATGCCGACGAGCACCGCGAGCAGCAGTGCGATCAGTGGGTCGCCCACGAAGTCGAGCACCCGGCGTACCACGTTTTCCTTGCCCGCCAAGATGTCCGCGAGTGCCTTCGCGAGCATCAGCACCACCGGCAGTAACACTGTGGACAGTGTCGCGGCGAAACTCGGCCGGTGCTTCGCGTCGGTGCCATCGGATTCCGGTATCAGCCGCTGCGGCGGCTCGGCATCGGGCACGAGCTTGGCGGCGAAACTGCCGAACAAGGGTCCGGCGATCACCACCGTCGGCAGGCCGACCAGCAGGCCGAGCGCCAGCGTGATCCCCACGTTGGCGTTGAGCGCACCGGCCGCGGCCAGCGGACCGGGGTGCGGCGGGATCAGCCCGTGCAGCACGGAAAGCCCGGCGAGTGCCGGAACGCCGAGCAGCAGCACGGGTTTCCCGCTGCGCTTGGCGACGAGCAGCACCACCGGGATCAGCATCACAAGGCCGATCTCGAAGAACATCGGCAGTCCGATCAACGCGGCCACCAGCGCCATCGCCCACGGCAGCCCGCGCCCGCGGACCCTGCCGAGCACAGTGTCCACGATCCGGTCCGCCCCACCGGAATCGGCGAGCAGCTTGCCGAGCATCGCGCCGAACGCGATCAGCACGCCGACCGACGCGACGGTGTCGCCGACGCCCTTGGTGAAGCTCTTCAGCAGTTTGTCCACCGGCATCCCGGCGATCAGCCCGAGTCCGATCGAACCGAGCGTGAGCGCGAGCAGCGGATGCAGTTTGACCTTGCTGATCAGCACGACGATCAGTGCGATGGCGACCACGGTCGCGACGATCAGGCGGGTGTCGTGGCCGGTCCAGCCGGCGGCGAGGGTGGTCATGCGCGCTCCCGGAATGCGGTCAGTGCCGCGTCGACGAGTTCGGCGGGGCTCTTGGCGAGGTCGAAGGTCCGGCCCGGTTCGTCGCGCTGCAGCGGTTCGAGGTCGGCGAGCTGGGAATCGAGCAGCGAGACCGGCATGAAATGGCCGGAGCGGTGCTTCATCCGCTCGGCGAGCAGCCCACGGTCGCCGTGCAGGTGCAGGAACCAGACGTCGCCGCCACCGGCCAGTACGTCCCGATAGGACCGTTTGAGTGCCGAGGAGCTGACCACGCCACCGCTTTCCCGGTGTTCGCCGATCCACTTCGCGATCGCGGCGAGCCATGGCGCGCGGTCCTCGTCGGTCAGCGGATGCCCGGCGGTCATCTTCGCGATGTTGGCCGGTGGGTGGAAGGTGTCCGCCTCCGCGTAGTCGACCCCGAGCCGTGCGGCGACGGCCGTGCCGACCGTCGTCTTGCCCGAGCCCGAAACGCCCATCACCACGATGACCGTCATCCGCACCTCCCACGTCGTTGTGCCCGGCAAAGTCAAACTCAAAAGTACTACTTAATCAAGAAGAAGTAGTACTTAATCGAATCAGCACGTTAGGTTGGCCGGGTGGGCAGTGATCGGCACGACCAGGTGCTGGACGAACTCGGCGCGGCCATCGCGAACGGCGAGCTGGCGCCCGGTGCCGTGCTGCGGTCCGACGAGCTGCAGGAACGGTACGGCGCTTCGCGCACCGTCGCACGTGAAGTCGTCCGCGTGCTGGAGACGATGGGCCTGACCAGCAGCCGCAGGCGTGTCGGCGTCACGGTGCGGGAGCCGGCCGAGTGGAACCACTACGACCCGCGGCTGATCCGCTGGCAGCTCGACGGCGAGGACCGGAGCCGGGCGCTGCGCACGCTGACCGAACTGCGGTCGGGCGTCGAACCGTGCGCGGCCCGGTTCGCCGCGCTGCGGGCGACCCCGGAGGAACGCGGTCGGCTGCGGGCGCTGGCGAGTCATCTGGAGAGCACGGCGCGGGCCCGGGATCTGGAGACGTTCCTGGGACACGACGTCGCGTTCCACGATCTGCTGCTGTCCGCGTCGCGGAATCCGATGTTCGCGCAGTTGTCGTCGGTGGTGGCAGAGGTGCTGTCGGGGCGCACCGAGCACGGCCTGATGCCCGACGAACCACAGCCGGAGGCGGTTGCCCTGCACGTGGCGGTGGCCGACGCGGTGGGCCGCGGCGACGCCGGCCGTGCCGAGCAGGCCATGCGCGAAATCGTGGAGCAGGCACGCGACGAAATCGCCGTCGCGGTGTCGAGTAACCTCAGCGGCTGAACTCTTCCACATTCGCCGGGGGGTTACTGGTGAGCGCGGCACGCGCGATCGGCTTGATACTCGGCCTGGCTGCCGACGGAGCACTCGGTGATCCACGACGGCGCCCGCCGGTCACCGCCTTCCGGCGGGTGGCAGCCGGTCCGGCAGGCATCGGGATTGCCGGTGTGGCAGTACTGGCCGGGGTGCTCGCGGAACGGGCCGGACGAGGGCGCCCGCTGGTGCAGGCGAGTGCGACCGCGGTCACGACCTGGGCGGTGGTCGGCGCGACCGGACTCGTCACCGAGGGCACCGAGCTGGCCCGCAACCTCGAAGAAGGCCGGCTGGCACCCGTGCGCGGCACACTGTCCGAACTGGACCCGCGGGTTTCCGACGGGCTCGCCGGGGTGGGGCTTTCCCGTGCAGCGGTGGAAACCCTGGCGGAGAACACGTCCGAAGTGGTCGTCGCGCCACTGCTGTGGGGTGCGGTCGCCGGGGTGCCGGGGCTGCTCGCCTCGCGCACGCTCGGGGTGCTGCGCAGGGCCGCCCCCGGCAACTGGATCGTCGACCGGCTCGACGAACTGGTCCACCTCCTGCCGACCCGTGCCGCGGCCGCGCTGACCGTGGTGGCGGCACCGGTGGTCGGCGGCTCGGCGGGCGGAGCGTGGCGGGCTTGGCGGCGGGACACGATCGCGCACCCGAGCCCCAACGCGGGCAGGGTCGAAGCGGCGTTCGCCGGTGCGCTGGAGATCCGCGTCGGCGGGCGCACGGTGTACCCGCAGGGCGTGGTCGAGCTGCCGGTGCTCGGCGTCGGCCGCAATCCGGACGCCGGGCACGTGACGCGCGCGGTGGAACTGTCGCGGGTCGTGGGCTGGCTGGCGGCCGGGACGTCGGTGGTACTGGCCGTGGCGAGCGGCCTGCGGCGCCGGAAAGGCTGACGACCGGCCGGGTTTTTCCGAGAAAAGACCGACGGCGACCGGGTTTCAGCCGGTCGGGGTGTACTCGTCCTCGTCCTCGGCGAGCATCTCCGCGACGGACTTGCGGCGGCTGCGTTCGGGTCGTTCGGTGGTCAGCGCGCCGCCGGGGCGCAGTTCGCGGATCGTGAAGTACAGCCAGCCCAGCAACGCCATGGTGCCGAACGCCAGCCACTGCAGTGCGTAGGAGAAGTACGGTCCGGAGTCCAGCTGCGGCAGCGGCAGCGCGCCGAGTACGCCGGGCTGGTTCTGGTCGAGCTGGAAGTACCCGGGCCGGATGCTGAGGCCGGACGACCTCGCCACCACTTGTGAATCGACGGTGTAGCTCTGCAGCTTCCCGTTCGTCGAAGCGTCTGCGAAGGCGTCACGGTGCTTCGGGTCGTTCTCGTCGCTCCGTACGCGGGCGACCACGGTGACCTGTCCTCCCGGAGCTGCCGCGTACGGCAGCACGCCGGACTTGTCGTCGAGGCGTACGTACCCGCGGTCGACGAGGTACACGGTGCCATCCGTGGCGCGAAGCGGCGTGAGGACCTCGTACGCGCCTTCGCCCTGCACCGTGCGCAACCGCGCGACAACCTCCGCCGAAGGGAGGTACGTGCCGGTGATCGACACGAGGTGCCATTCCGTCTGCTGGTCCGGTACGGCGTTCTGCGGCAGCAGCTGCGCGGCCGGCTGCGGTTTGGCGGTGAACGACGCGGTCAACGCGCTGTTCTGCGCTACCTGCTCGGCGTCGCGCCGGAACTGCCACGGCGACAGCAGCGTGTAACAACAGACGGCGAAGGTGAACACCACCACCGTCAACGCCAGCCACCCGGGCCGGAGCAGAAACCGCAACCGCACCCCTCTACGGTAGGCGGTCGCAGTCTGTGTCCGCGCGGCGACCTCATCTGCAGTGATGCCGGTCCGGACATATCGGAGTCAACGGTGCGCGCGTACCCAGTCCAGCAGCGCAGGCGTCGCACGCTCGATCATGCCGAGCACGTCTTCGAACCCGTCGCCGCTGCCGTAATACGGGTCCGGCACCTCTGCGCCCTCCGGCGCGGACGGGTCGAACTCACGCAGCAGCCGCGCCCGCGACGGGTCGGCGACGCGGGCGCGCAGGAAGTCCAGGTGATCCTCGGTTGCGGCCAGCAGCAGATCGGCCGCCAGGTCTTCTTCGCCGACCTGGGCCGCGACGTGCTCGGTCGGGTAGCCGTGCGCCTTCAGAGTGGCGCGCGCCCGCCGGTCGGCCGGCTCCCCGACGTGCCACGGCCCGGTCCCCGCACTGGTGACGGTCACGGCGTCGGACAGGCCTGCTTCGGCCAGCTTCGCGCGGAACACCAGCGCGGCCATCGGCGAGCGGCAGATGTTCCCGGTACAGACGAACACGACATGGGTCACGGGCACCGAGTCTCGCAGGTGCCTCGTGCGAAGATCCCCAGGTGCCCGCTTTAACCGAGATCATTGCCGTACTCGAACGCAGTTACCCGCCTGGGCTCGCGGAGAGCTGGGACGCGGTCGGGCTCGTCTGCGGTGACCCGGCCGAGGACGTCCGCCGGGTGCTGTTCTGCGTCGACCCGGTCGAGGAGACGCTGGCCGAAGCCGAGGAGACCGGCGCGCAGTTGATCGTCGCGCACCACCCGCTGTTGCTGCGCGGGGTGCACGGCGTGCCCGCGGACACCGCCAAGGGCTCGCTGGTGCACCGCATGATCCGCGGTGGCATCGCGCTCTACTGCGCACACACCAACGCGGACTCGGCCGCTCCCGGTGTCTCCGACGCGCTCGCCGCGGTGATCGGACTCGAGGTCGACCGGCCGCTCGACCCGCACGAGCCGGGCGGGCGGACCGGGCTCGGCCGGATCGGGCACCTGCCGGTGGCCGAATCGTTCGAGACCTTCGTACGCAGGGTCGCCGCCGCGTTGCCTGCCACCGTGCCCGGCGTGCTCGGCGCCGGCGACCCGCAACGTCCGATCCGGACCGTCGCGGTGTCCGGCGGCGCCGGCGACTCGTACCTGGCCAAGGCGAGCGCCGAGGGCGTCGACGCGTACGTGACCGCGGACCTGCGGCACCATCCGGCCGGTGAGCACCTCGCGAGCGGCAGTACCGTCCCCGCACTGGTCGGGCTCACCCACTGGGCCAGCGAATGGCCCTGGTGCGGGCAGGCCTCGGCCCTTGTCGACGCAGCCTTTGCGGGTACCGTCGACGTCTGCGTCTCCGCGCGGTGCACCGACCCGTGGACCGTGCGCGCAACCCGCCCAGCTGCAGTGAACCAGGGAGCACAGTGAAGGCCGATCCCGCCGTCCAGCGTCAGTTGCTCGAACTCGCGAAGGTGGACGCCGAGCTTTCGCGCGTCGCGCACCGCCGCCGTACCCTGCCCGAGATCGCCGAGATCGAGGCAGGGGAGAAGACCGTCCGCGAGAAGCGCGACGCGCTCGTGTCCGTGGAGACCGCGTCATCGGATCTCGACCGGGAGATCGCCCGGCAGGAGAAGGAGATCGAGTCGGTGCGGGCCCGCGAGGACCGCGATCGCAAGCTGCTGGAATCCGGTTCGGTCAACGCCAAGCAGATGACCGACGTCGAGCACGAGCTGCAGACCCTCTCGCGCAGGCAGAGCGCGCTGGAGGACGATCTGCTCGAACTGATGGAGCAGCGCGAGGCGCTGGGCCTGGACGCACAGCGCACCGGCGCCGAGGTGGACAAGGCCGCCCACGAAGTCGAGGCCGCCCTGCGCCGTCGCGACGAAGCGGTCAAGGACCTCGACACCACGCAGGCCCGCCGCGACGAGGACCGCGCGAAACTGCTGCCCCGCTTCCCCGATCCGCTGCTCAAGCTGTACACCCGGACGCTCGAGCACAAGGGCATCGGCGCTGCGCTGTTGCGCGCCCGCAAGTGCGGCGCCTGCCAGCTGGAGCTGGACCGCAACACGATCGCCGAGATCAAGGCACAGCCCGAGGACGCGGTCGTGCAGTGCGAGAACTGCGGCGCGATCCTCGTCCGCACGCTGGAGTCGGGCCTGTGACCGACCGCGTGGTCGTGGAGGCCGACGGCGGCTCGCGGGGCAATCCGGGCCCGGCCGGCTACGGCGCGGTGGTGAAGGACGCGGAAACCGGTGAGGTGCTCGCCGAACGGTACGAGTACCTGGGTGTGGCGACCAACAACGTCGCGGAGTACTCCGGACTGGTCGCCGGGCTGACCGCGGCCGCCGGGACCGGAGCGTCCACTGTGGACGTCCGGATGGACTCGAAGCTCGTGGTGGAGCAGATGTCCGGGCGGTGGAAGATCAAGCACGCCGCATTGGCGGCACTGGCCGCGCAGGCAAGGGAGATCGCCGGGCAGTTCGACCGGGTCGGCTACACCTGGATCCCGCGGGCGGACAACGCGCACGCCGACCGGCTCGCCAACGTGGCCATGGACACCGGCACCGGACGTGCCCCGGCGGACGCGGGAAAACCGGGCGCGTCCACCGGTTCCGCGGCCACGGCACCGGTCACCGCGGTCGACCGGGTGTCGCCGGCCGGCTGGACCGGTGCCCGCGGCACCCCCACCAAGCTGCTCCTGCTGCGGCACGGCCAGACCGAAATGTCGGTGGACCGCCGGTACTCCGGCCGGGTCGACGTGCCGCTCACCGAGCACGGCCGGGGCCAGGCGGCCGCGGCGGCGAAACGGCTGGCCGCGATGCCGGGGCTGATCGACGCCGACGGGGAGCCCGCGCCGATCGTGGCCTCGCCGCTGACCCGCACGATGCAGACCGCGCAGGCGGTGGCCGACGCGGCAGGCGGGCGGGTCGAAACGCATCCGGGCCTGATCGAGACCGACTTCGGCGAGTGGGACGGCCTGACCTTCGCCGAGGCCGCGCAGCGGGACCCGGACCTGCACCGCAGCTGGCTGCGCGATTCCTCGGCCGCGCCGCCGGGCGGGGAGAGCTTCGACGCGGTGTACGAGCGGATCGGCACCGTCCTGCACGAGCTGGTCGAGCAGTACGGCGGGCGCACCGTGGTCGTGGTCAGCCACGTGACGCCGATCAAGACACTGCTGCGGATGGGCCTCGACGCCGGTCCGGCACTGCTCTTCCGCCTGCACCTGGATCTGGCCTCGCTGTCGATCGTCGAGTTCTACCCGGACGGTAACGCTTCGGTGCGGCTGGTCAACGACATTTCGCACCTGTCCTGACCAGCGCGGATGTGCGGTGGATCACGCTCGGGGATGACGCCTGGACGGGGTCGCCCGAGGTATTGGCTAGAGTGCTGTGTCGACCGCGGCGCCGCGGCGTGGGTCCGCGACGGACCTTCTTCAGGGGGGCGCAGGCTCGTGCGTTTCTCGGCAAGTTCCGCGAGAGAAAACAGTGACGAGGACATGACGGCTAGCGCACCCACCGCAGTAACCGAACCGGACCTGCCCGGCGAGGCGTCCCCCGCGACACCCCGGCCGCTGCGGTACGGCTGGCTCGCCGCGACACTGGCCGTGCTTGCCGGCGTTGCCGCGGTCGCCTGGCACGCCACCCGGTACGGGCACTGGATCGTGGACGACGCGGCCATCACGTTCTCCTATGCGCGCAGCGTCGCCGAGGGGCTCGGCCCGGTGCTGCAGCCCGGCGCGCCGCCGGTCGAGGGTTTCTCCGATCCGACCTGGATGATCCTGCTCGCGCTCGGCAAGGTGCTCGGCCTGTTCGACCACGGCATGCTCTTCGGCATCCCGGACTACGTGCTGTTCCCCAAGCTGCTCGGGCTGCTGTTCACCGCGGGCATCCTGGTGCTGGTGCACGTCGTGGCGCGGCAGGTGTTCCGGCGGCATGCCTGGGCGATCACTCTCGTCACCGGTCTCACGCTGGCCGCGATCCCGTCGTTCGTGCTGTGGGTCGTCTCCGGACTGGAGAACTCGCTGCTCGCGTTCCTCGTGCTGGGGCTGGCGACGCTGCTGTTCACCGCGGTGTACCGGGAGCGCACGCTCACGGCCAAGGTGGCGATCAGCGCGGGCGTGCTGGTCGCGCTTGCCGCGCTGACCCGGCCCGAGGGGCTGATCTACGCGGGTACCTACCCGATCGTGGCGCTCTTCGGCGTGCGCCGGGAGGGGTTCTGGCGCAGTTTCCGGTTCGCGCTGCTGTCCCTGGTGTCCTTCGGCGTGCTGTTCGGCGGCTATGTGGCCTGGCGCTACAGCGAGTTCCACCGGCTGCTGGCGAATCCGTCGGTGGCGAAGAAGCAGGGACTGCCGGACCTGATGTCGGTCGTCCGGCCGGGCGAGCTGGTGCTCTACGCGGGGGTCGCCGCCATCGTGGTGCTCGCCGCGGTGGTGATCTGGGCGCTGGTCAAGGCGCCGTGGCGGCGGTCGCTGATCGCGCTGGTCACGCCGTTCGCACTCGGTGTGATCGCCTACGGCGTGCTGATTCCGGACTGGATGGCCCAGCATCGCTTCGCGACGCCGGTGTGGGTGCTCGGCGCACTGGCGGGCACGCTGGCGTTCGGCGAGCTGCTGCGCACCGTCCGGGTGCGCTGGCGAGCCGTGGCGACGGTCGTGGTGGTGGCCGCGGCGATCCCGTCGCTGGTCGGCTTCACCCAGCACGACGAGGAGTTCGTCAAGAGCCCCACGGTGCCCGCCTGCCTGATCGCCGACCGGTTCGGCCGCGGCTTCAACACCTACGCCGACATGCTCGGCCTGCCGCACGCGTCGCTGTTGCTGCCGGACCTCGGCGGCTCGTCGATGACCAGCAGGCTGGAACTGATCGACATGGCCGGGCTGGTCAACGCCCCGATCGCGGACCTGACGCACGACGAGAACATCGTCGGCCTGCGGAACTACGTGTTCGACACGGCGAAGCCGACCTTCATCCACTCCTGGGGCCCGTGGGCGGGCGGCAACGGCATCTCGCTCGACCCGCGCCTCGACCGCGACTACTACCCGATCCTGGTCTACCCGGACGGCCCGCGGCAGGGCGACTTCGTGCGCAAGGACGCGGTGACCGATCCGGCGAAGCTGAAGGCGGTCCAGCAGTACGCGGTCACCACGATGATGGACGTCGAGGCGCAGCGCTTCGGCGACGGCCTCGCCGACTGCGGTCCGACCCTGGCGCGCGGCAGCACGATCCCGCCGCGGGGCTGAGTCAGCGCACCAGCCACAGCACGCACGTCGCCGCCACCAGGGACAACGGCGTCGTCAACGCACCGAGGCGGAGGAACTCCCCGGTGGCCGGCCGATGGCCGGGACGCGACAGCACCCGGCGCCACAGCAGCGTGGCCAGTGAGCCGAGGTAGGTCGCGTTCGGGCCGATGTTCACGCCGAGCAGGACGGCGAGCAGCACCCCCGGATCGGGGTGCGCGCCCAGCGCGGACAGCAGGATCAACGTCGCGGGCAGGTTGTTGACCAGGTTCGCCAGCACGGCTGCGACCGCCGCGGTGAGCAGCAGCTGCGGCAGTCCCGCGGTGTCCGGCAGTACGGTGCGCAGCAGCCCGCCGAGCACGTGCCCGTCCACCGCTTCGACCACCACCGCGAGCGCCAGCACGAACAGGATCAGCAGCGGCGAGGCCTCGGTGAGCACCTGCCACGGCCGGATCCTGCGCTCGGCCAGCGCGCGCACCGCCAGCACGAGGGCGGCCAGCGCGGCCACCCACGCCGGTTCCACGTGCACCAGCTGCCCGGTGGCGAAGCCCACCAGCATCACCGCGAGCACGATCAGCGTGAACTTCGGCGCCTGGCGGTGCTCGTAGGCCGGCCGGGTGGCCGGTTGCCGCAGGTCCGTGCGGAAGAACCAGGCGAACGCGCCGAGCTCGACGGCGATCGTGACCAGCCACGGCAGCGCCATCAGCGCGGTGAACCCGGCGAACGTCAGCCCGGACGCGGCGAAGGCGAGCAGGTTGGTCAGGTTGGACACCGGGAACAGCGTCGACGCCGAGTTCGCCAGGTGCACGCACGCGTAAACGTGCGGACGGGCGGTCAGCCGCAGTTTCTCCGACGTCGCGAGCACGACCGGGGTCAGCAGGACCACCGTGGCGTCGAGACTGAGCACCGCGGTGACCGCCGCTGCCGCCACGAACGTCAGCACCAGCAGCCGGCGGGGTCGGCCGCGGCAGATCTCGGCCAGTTCGCCGCCGAGCCAGGTGAACACGCCCTCCGCCGCGGCGAGGTGGCCGACCAGCAGTATTGCGGCGAGGAACCCCATCGTCGGGAGGATCTCGGCCACCCGGCGGCCCGCTTCCGCGGGCGAGGTCAGCCCGAGTGCGAGCACCACGCCTGCGGCAGGTACCGCGACCACGGCCTCCGGCAGTCCCCGCGGCCGGACCATGGCGAACCACAGGGTGCCGCCGAGCAGGACCACACTGCAGACCGCCGCGAGGGGACCGTTCACGCTCGAACGCTAGCCGAACGCGGTGCGGTGGCGGTCAGACGGAGGTCGGCTCCGGCACTCCCGCGCCGCGTTCGAGCTCCGCTTCCTTCGCCCGGATCACCGGCAGCACGTGCTCGCCGAAGTGCGCCACGTCCTCCAGGTAGTGCAGGAAGCCGAGCAGCAGCAGGTTCGCGCCGCGTTTCTTGTATTCGATCGCCCGGTCCGCGATCTGCTCCGGAGTGCCGATCAGCCCGGTGCGGAAGCCGTCGTTGTACTGCACGAGGTCGGCGAACTCGGAATCCGCCCACATGCCTTTGCCGTCCGCGGTGGACTTCCCGGCCTGCTGCACCGCGGAGCGGAAGCCCTCGACCGCGTCGGTGTTCGCCTTTTCGACGATTTCCCGCAGCACCGCCCGTGCCTCGGCTTCGGTCTCCCTGGCGATGACGAACCCGTTGAGGCCGAACCGGACCGGATGCCCGTTCTGCGCGGCGTACCCGCGCACCTCGTCGACCTGTTCGCCGAACCCGTCGAAATCCTTGCCGTTGCTGAAGTACCAGTCCGACACCCGGCCCGCCAGCTTGCGGGCCGCGGTCGAGTTGCCGCCCTGGAAGACCTCCGGGTGCGGACGGTCCGCGCCCGCCTGCGGTTTGGGCTTGATGTCGAAATCGTGGATCCGGTAGAAGTCGCCGCCGAACTCGGCGTGGTCGTCGGTCCAGAGCTCCTTCAGCACCCGGATGAACTCCTCCGAACGCCGGTAGCGCTCGTCGTGGTCGAGCCACGGTTCACCGAGGCCGGTGAACTCGTCCTTGAACCAGCCGCTGACCACGTTCACCGCGGCCCGGCCGCCGGAGATCACGTCGGCGCTCGCGATGAACTTCGCCAGCACACCGGGGTGCCACAGCCCGGGGTGGATGGCCGCGATGACCTTCAGCCGCTGCGTGGCGAGCAGCAGTGCGAGGCTGAAACCGGTGGATTCGTGCTGGTAGGCGGCACCGTAGCTGGAGGTGTAGCGGACCTGGGTCAGCGCGTACTCGAACCCGTTGTGCTCCGCGAGCACGGCGAGCTCGCGGTTGTACTCGTAGCCCCAGTCGGTGCGCTGTTCGATGTCGCTGGTGACGAGGCCGCCGCTCACGTTCGGGACCCAGTAGGCGAATTTCAGTGCTTCGGACAGCTGGGGTGCAGACATGCGGCGAGTCAAACAGCGGGCCCTGACCAGCGTCAACGCGGGTCCACGCGATGGGAAGTTCCACAAAGGACAGTGCGGGACGGCCGCCGGGGGCGTACTGGTGGCCACCCGGTAGCATGGTCGAAGCGGACGAGCTGGCAGGACGGTCGCGTGCCGGGTGTTCCCGGTTCGAGGAAAGTCCGGACTCCGCAGGGCAGGGTGGTTGCTAACGGCAACCCGGGGCGACCCGCGGGACAGTGCCACAGAGAACAGACCGCCCCCGTCGGTGCTCCATTCGACGGGGGTAAGGGTGAAACGGTGGTGTAAGAGACCACCAGCATCCCGGGCGACCGGGATGGCTCGGTAAACCCCACCCGGAGCAAGGCCAAGAGGGAGCGCACCTGCGCTCCTGCGCAGGCGATCGAGGACGGCCCGTCCGATGCCTGCGGGTAGGCCGCTGGAGCCTGCCGGCGACGGCAGGCCGAGATGGATGACCGTCGCCCCGGCGGCCGCGAGGCTGTGGGGGAACAGGATCCGGCTTACATGCCAGCTCGTCCGCTTCGCGCCGAAAATCACGCTGGGTCACCGCCGGATCGGGGTGCCCAGCCGAATAGTGACGATGTTCGCACCGTCGCGTGATCGATTCCGAGTCATTCGTGATCCGCCGCGCTCACTCACCGGACTCGCGCGAGGCGGCCGAACGGGGCATGCCACACTGGTCGCGGTCCGACCGGCCGGCAGGTGGAGCACCGAGAGTGAACATCGCACTCCCCGCGGGGTGACTTCCCCGCAGCACTGCGAAATCCGGGTGGCCGGGGTTAATCCGAAGCACCCTTGCCACGATGATGGAGGGTGAGGAATTCTCACCAGACGAACCGGATCGGATCCACCACTGCAGGCCCTGTCCACAAGTCGACATCTACACAGCGCGCTTTGACCATTACCCTTTGTCACGCCATGATGTTGTTCGAAGCTTCGCCCCAGCCAGAACCGCACGGCCGCCGCTGTGCACCAGGAGTATCGCGATGACGAGCATGACCACCCTCGAGACGCTGGCCGCCGGCGAGCTCGGCACCGGCAACGTCAGCAAATGGTTGATCGACAACATCATCCCCCTGGTGTTGCTCGCGGTCGCGCTGCTGCTGCTCTGGCTGGGTGGCGGCAAGGGCGACAACGCGGGTGTCATGCGCAGGCTCGCGGGCGTGGTCATCGCGCTCGCCATCATCGGGCTCGCGGTGAGCGGCGCCGGGGTGAACGTGGGCCAGTGGATCGCCGGCCTGTTCACCGGATGAGGCGGGGCAGGCGTGCGCATCAGGACCGATGACGAGGTCTACCGGGTCGACGCCGTCTGGCTCGGCCCGCCGAAGGCGACTTTTCCCTGGAGAGCCCGCTACGTCGCGTGGCTCGTCGGTATCCCGGTCTTCCTGGTCGTGCTCACCGTCGAGCGGTGGGCAGGCTGGAGTTTCGGGTTCTTCTCCACGGCGTGGGCGTTCGTGGCCACCATCGTGATCACCCGGCTGATCACCGCCAAGATCAGCCACGAGCGTCCGCTGGGTGCGGTGATCGCGATGGCGGGCCGGGAACTCCGGACGCCGCGGGAAAGGACCACCGGCACCGGTGGCGCGGTGAGCGCCAGCCGGATCCGCGTGCGAGCGGAGCGCCCGCTGCCGAAACACAAGAGAAGGCGGCAGTACCGCCAGCGTGGCCCCGGCCACGGCGGCGGAGCACAGGCCGGAGTACAGGGAACACCACGAGCGAGCCGGAGCCGCCCCGCGGCTCGGGCCGGGAGGTAGTCGTTGTTCGGTCGCGGCGGAAGCCGGGGGAAGCGGGAACAGGACGTGCCTGCGGGTGTCTGGGAGGCAGCCGGGCAGGTCCGGTCCTCGTCGTACCGGGACAAGAACGGTGCCTCGGCGGGCAAGGGCCGACGGCTGCCCGGTGAGCAGGCGATACCGGCGTACACGCCGTCGATCGCCGCGCGCAGCATCGACGGGCACCTGCTGCGTACCGGGTACGAGGTGTACGCCTGGTACCGGCTCGCTCCGCAGCGCTGGTCCTTTCGTTCCGACTCGCAGCGCCGCGATCTGATCGCGGCCATCGCCGGGCAGTACTCCGAACTGCAGGGCCGCTGGCTGCACCTGCGGGTGACCAACCGGCCGTACCCGATCCGGATGTGGGCCGAGGCACACGTCTACAACGCGGTCGGCAGGCCGAACGACGTGCCGGGCGCGCTGTCCTTCGACGACTACCTGATCGGCGAGCAGCAGCAGCTGATGGGCCGTTCGATGGCGGAGAAGGAGGTCTACCTCGGCGTTCAGGTGCAGACCCGGCGGATGGTGGACCGGGCAGTGGAGCGGGCCGCGCCGGTGCTGCGCAAGATCCTGCCGGAGGCGGTGGACGCCGAGCTGACCGCACTGGACTCCGAGGTCGAGCACCTCGACCAGGTGATCGGCAGTGCCGGGCTGGAAGGCCGTCCGGTGCATGCCGAGGAGATGTCCTGGCTGATGCACCGTTCGTGCTCGCTCGGGCTGCCCGCGCCGCGTAACATGCCCGCCGTCCCCGGTGCGGCGTGGGAGCCGGAGGACCTGGCCAGCTTCACCGACGCCGCCGACTTCCACGCCGATCCGTACGCGCCGACGGTCACCGTCCGCGGCCGTACCGGTTCCAACGCCGGGGTGTCCCGGCATCTCGCGGTGCTCACCGTCGGCCAGATGCACGGGCTGCAGATCCCCGAGGTGGACGACCCGTGGATCCAGCACGCGGACCGGCTGCCCGCCGCGGTCGAGGTGTCCGCACGGATCTACGTCCGCCGCCCGGAGGAGGTCTCCGGCGAGCTGCAGCGGCAGATGAACAAGGTCCGCTCGCAGGTCAAGCACTACACCGACGAGCATGAACTGGAGCCGCCGCAGTCACTGTCCCGGCAGGCCGGACGGGTGCTGGAGATCGACGACGAGATGACCTCGGGCTTCACCGCGCTGGCCACCCGGGTGCGGTCGTGGTGGCGGCTGGCGGTGTCCGGTCCGACCGAGCGCGACGCGCTGCGCCTTGCCCAGCAGCTGCTCGACCTGTACAAGCCGAAGATCGCCGTCGAGCATCCGGAAGCGCAGTACGCACTGGCGCGCGAGTTCATCCCCGGTGAGCCGCTCGCCTCGGCCGCCTACATGCGCCGTGGCTCGGTGGTCTGGACGGCGTCCGCGGTCCCGACCGCGACCGCGGAGGTCGGCGACCGGCGCGGCATCCTGCTCGGCGAGACGGTCACCGCGACGCGGCGTCCGGTGGCCTGGGACCCGTGGATGGCGCAGGAGATCCGCGACGGTTCCGGCCTCACCGCGATGGTGGCCGGCCTCGGTGGCGGCAAGTCCTTCCTCGGCGGCGGCATCGTCTACAAGACGCTGCGCGCCGGGGCGCACTGGACCATCCTCGACCCGTCCGGCCCGCTGTCGCGGCTGTGCGACCTGCCGGAGATCCGCCCGTACGCGCGACCGATCAACCTGCTCAACGCACAACCGGGCATTCTCAACCCGTACCGGGTGGTTGCCGAACCGCTGCTCGAGCACTTCCTCGACGAGGAGGATCCGGAGCGGTCCTGGCGCAGGGAGAAGGCGCTGGCCGGCGCGACCCGGCGGCGGCTGGTGCTCGACGTGCTCACCGGGGTGCTGCCGTACGAGGTGTCGCGGATGGCGCAGACGCGGATCGTGCTGCTGCGTGCGGTGCGTGCGGTCGGCGGCCGGTTCGACGCCGATCCCGGCCAGGTGATCGACGCACTGCGCCGGGATTCCAGCGAGCACCACGAGCACGCCGTCGTGGTCGCGGACTTCCTCGACGAGATGCGCGAGCGGATGGCGCTGCTGATCCCGGAGGACGACGCCGACCCGTACGCCGAGACCCGCGACGACCGGATGACCGTGCTCACCATGGCCGGTCTGACGCTGCCGAAGGACGGCGTGCCGCGCGAGTACTGGACGGACGCCGAATCGCTCGGCGTCGAGATGCTGAACCTGGCCGCGTGGCTGACCCAGCGGTCGGTCTACGAGAAGCCGAAGGAACTGCGCAAGGGCGTCTGGATCGACGAGGCGTTCTTCCTGTCCGAGGTGCCGACCGGGCGGGTGCTGATGAACCGCTTCGCCCGTGACTCGCGCAAGTGGAACGTCCGGGTGCTGCTGTCCTCGCAGATCCCGGCGGACTTCCTGAAGATCCAGGGCTTCGTGGCCCTGCTCGATTCGGTGTTCGTCGGCAGGCTCGACGACGACGACGCACAGGCCGACGCGCTGCGCCTGCTGAAGGTGCCGGTCGGGGTCGGCTACGAGCAGGTCGTCGCGGCACTCGGGCGCCGCCCCGGCGCGCAGCGCGACCTGGAACGCGACCTGGAGCCACGGCAGTTCATCTTCGGCGACGGGGCAGGCGGCGTGGAGCGCATCCGCGTCGACTTCTCCGGTCCGCACCTCGACCAGCTGCGCTCGGTCATGGACACCACCCCCGGCTCGCCCGACGCGCGCACCAAACCGGGCAGCGACCTCGTGGTCAAGCACGAGGAGGAGGCCAAGCCGTACGTCCCGACCCCACCGGAGGACGACGAGCTGGAGCACGACTTCGAACTCCAGGCGGAATTCGAGGTCGGACTCACCGACGAGGAGCTGCTCGGCTCGCCGGACCCGCTCGCGTCCGAAACCGGCGAGGTGGAGGGTGCGGTGCACAACGGAAACGGGAACGGGAACCCGCGGGAGCGCCGCGCCCGAGCCGGTGGCAAGGGCGGCACCGGCAGGGATGCCGCGTGAACACTCTGTGGACGTTGGCGTTCGTCCTCGCGTTCGCCGCCGGCTGGCACGCGCTGCGCAAACGGATCCGGGAAGCCGGCCCGTCCGGGCGCCGTCCGAGCCGCCGCGCGTCGATGCTCGCCGTGGTGGCGATCATCGGAATGCAGACGGTGCTGTTCGCACCGTCGGCCGACGCCGCCGGATGCGGCGAGTCCCCGAACCCGGAACGCCCCGGATCCGGCCTGGTCGGCGCTCTGGACCCGGCCGAAGGCCATGGTGAGGCCGGTAGCGCGTACATCGACTACAGCTACGCAGGCATGGTCTGGAACACCTTCCAGACCGACTGCTCACCGCTGTCCGCGATCGCGTCACCCAGCTCGACGATCGACACCTGGGCGGGCAACCAGCTGTTCAACGTCGGCAAGAACATCGTCGGGGCGACCAACTCCCTGCACTACACGGTGCTGGAAGGCGGTTTGCTCAACCCGATCTACAACGCGGTGAAGGCCGGCGCGGAGAAGGTCTACAACAACATCTACGCACAGCTGTTCGGGCTCGTGGCACTGATCCTGTCGATCATGCTGTTCCGCAACATCTGGCGCGGTGACCTGGCCGGGGTCAGCAAACGGGCGTTGTACGCGCTCGCCGGGGTCTGGCTCGCGGCTTCGTCACTGGCGATGTTGCGCTACTTCGATCCCATCGACAGAGCGATCGTGCAGACCACAACCAACATCCAGGCAGGGTTCGTCGACGAATCCGAGAACCGGGTGGTCCGGCACATCCTGCCCACCGACTTGCACACCCAGATCGTCTACCAGAACTGGCTCCGCGGTGAGTTCGGTTCCTCGGACGCGCCACAGGCGAAACAGTTCGGCCGTCCGCTTCTCGACGCTCAGGGCTTCACCTGGGACCAGCTGCGCAACGGCGATGACGGCAAGCAGAACGTCGTCGACGCGAAGAAGGCCGCCTTCAAGGACATTTCCACCAAGCTCGGGCCCACCACCGGGTACTTCACCGGTGAATCGGGTGGCCGGACCGGCGCCGGATTCCTCGCACTGGGCCAGAGCCTGGTGTACTCGCTGTTCCAGTTGCTGGCCAAGGCATCCGTGTTGCTCGCGCAGGTGCTGATCCGGCTGTTCGCGCTCACCGCACCGCTGATCGGCCTGGTCGCGCTGCTGCACCAGGACATCCTGCGCCGGGTGCTGAAGGTGGTCGGCGGGGTTGCGTTCAACCTGGTCGTGCTGTCCGTGCTCGCCGGTGTGCACGCACTGCTGCTGCAGGCGATCTTCGCCGCGGGCGACTCGCTCAACCTGCTCACCCAGATGGTGCTGGCCGGACTGATCACGGTGCTGTTGTTCCTGGTCGGACGGCCGGTGCGGCGGTTGTGGCAGATGGTCGAGATGTCCGTGGGCGCGGTCGGCTCCGCGGTGCCCTCGCCGGGCGGGTTGTTCTCGCGGTTCCGCAAGAAGAGCGGTCCGACCCCGCAGGACGAGTTCTGGCAGAACGTCCGTGACACCGACGACGTCGTGGACGGCGAGCTGCGCGGTCCGATCGGCGCCACCGTCGGCGGCGGCAGGCACCGGCCGGAGGCTGCGGTGTTCGCCAGCGCGCAGCGGCTCGACAACGGTTCGCGTGCCGCACGGCCGGCTGCGGCGTGGTCCGGTGCGCCGTGGCCGGGAGCGGTCGGCCCGGCGTCGTCGGCGGCCGCGCTGCCCGCGGGCGGCGGTGGGGGTGCGGCGATGTTCGGTCAGTACCACCCGGTGAACGGCGATCCCGGCGATTACGTGGTGCCCGGCGCCCGGGTGCCGGCGCAGGAAAGCCGTCGCGTCGACACGTCTCCGGTGGCCGACCGGCGGTGGAGCGACGAACCCGAGCCGGTCGTGGTGCCGTCGCGGATCGACTCGCCCGACCGCGGTTACGCCACCCCGGCTCCTGACCAGCCCGGCTTCACCCCGCCGGGGGTACGGGCACAGCCCCGGCGGGTCGATCCCGAAGTGGTGGCAGGCAAACCGGTGTTCGTGCTGTACCGGCCGTCGCGCGGTATCGAGGTGCGCGACACCGACCAGATCGTGGGACGGTGACGCGTGCCGATCCGCACGAATCGGGGCCGGGCCGCGGTCTACCGGCGGCTGTGGGGCTTCCCGCTCCGCTCGCCCCGGCACCTCGTCGGCACCCTGGTCTTCCTGGCGATCCTGGTCGTCGTGCTCGGCATCGTCCTGCCGCGCACGGTGGGCAAGACCAGTGCGACGCCATCGGCGCCGACGTCCGGCGCGTCGCCCCGGCCCGGCGTCGCGGCGCCGGTACCGACCACCGCGACGCTGCCCACCCGGTTGTCCAGTCCGCTGGTCACGCCCACGTCGGCCCCGCCGAGCCCGGAGGCGATCGCGGTCGCCAAGCAGTGGGCGGCGGCGTGGGTGCACCATCCGGCCGGCATCTCCAACGCCGAGTGGCTGAACGGGATGCGCGCGCTCACCACGGAGGAGTACCTCCCGGTGATGTCCACTGTGGACCCTTCGAACATTCCGGCCACTCAGGTGACCGGTGATCCGACGGTCACCTCGTCCTACGGCAGCTCCGTCCAGGTCGTCGTCCCCACCGACGGTCCGCAGCTCAGCATCACCGTGGTCAAGACCGACGCGGGGTGGCGAGTGGCGGACTACGACCAGGCGAGCTGACCGTGCGGCTCGCCATCCTGGTCGGCGTGCTGGTCGCCGCCGTGTTCGCCGCGGTGCTGACCACGAGCGCGGTGACGAAGGTCGTGATCGACCAGCAGCAGGCCGCGGCGGGCGGCGTTGCGAACACCTCGTGCGACGCGGCGATCGGGCCGACCCAGCCGGGACAGCCGGGACAGGGCACCGGCCAGGCCTCCCGGCTCGACGACGAGCAGCGCGGCACCGTCTCGCTGATCATCTCGATCGGCAAACAGCGCAGCCTCGCCCCGCGCGCGTGGCAGGTGGCGATCCAGGCAGGTATGACCGAATCGGGGCTGCACAACGTGGACCACGGCGACCGCGATTCGCTGGGGATCTTCCAGATGCGCCCGTCGATGAACTGGGGCAGCGCGGCACAGGTCACCGATCCGAACTACGCGATCAACAAGTTCTTCGACGTGCTGCTCGGCGTCCCGGACTGGCAGAACCTGCGCCCCGGCGACGCGGCGCAGTCGGTGGAGCGCTCCGGTTTTCCCGACCGCTACCACCGGTGGGAGGCGATGGCCGCCACGCTGGTGGAGAACCTCGGCCAGGTCACCGACGCGGCCGGCTGCGGGCAGGGACTGGGTGCCGCGCTGCCGCCGAGCCAGGCCGCGGCGCAGGCGATCAAGTTCGCGATGGGGGAACAGGGCAAGCCGTACGTGTGGGGGGCGACCGGCCCGAACACCTACGACTGCTCGGGCCTGATGCTGCGGGCCTACGAGTCGGCGGGCGTGGTCCTGCCCCGGGTGTCCCGCGATCAGTACAAGGCGGGCGCGATGCTGCCGGTGCACGAGGCACAGCCCGGTGACCTGGTCTTCCTCGCGACCGACCCGGCCGATCCGGCGACGATCCACCATGTGGCGATGTATCTCGGCGACGGCAAGATCGTCGAGGCACAGCAGACCGGCGTGCCGGTGCACGTGCGGCCGTTCTCCTTCGACGAGGCCGAAGTGGTGCCGCAGGCAGTGCGTCCCGGCGTCTAGCATGGAGTGCGGGAGGCACCGGCACTCGAGCACGCACCGGACCGTTCGCGCGGCCGGATTCACCCGAAGTCGCGGCCTGTCCACGAGCAGGTGGCCGCGCGCTGGCAGAGGATGACACACGTGGCACGGAAATTCGGCAAACGAGGCAAGCCCGGCCAGGGCGAGTCCCCTGACCCGGCAGCGCTCTTCGGCGCACCCCAGCCGCAGCGCCAGTCCGCGCACCCGGCGTCCAGCACCCCGCTGGCGGATCTGCTCAACCAGGGCTGGCCCGGCGTCGACGCCGGGTACGTGGTGCTGCCGAGGTCACTGGCCGAGGGCATGTCGCTGCCGTGGCAACAGCAGATGGCCGCGCTGCTGGCCCAGTTCCACGCGGAGAACGCAGACCTGGCCTGGCCGGTGTACCGCGTCGTCCCGTCCCGTTACGAACGTCTCGTCGACCTGGACGAGGAACAACTCGCCGAGGCGGGCTACCTCGTCGAAATGGACACCGACGGCGAGATGGTCTACCGCGAACGCAGTGGCCGCAAAGTCCAGGACCCGGACCACACGTCGGTACTGGTGTCCTGCCTCGACCCGATCCCGCGTCCGGCAGCCCATCCGGCCGCCCCGGCCCCACCCCCGGGCCCGCTGGCCGCCCCGGCCCCGATGAACATCGGCCCGGCCCCGGTGTGGCGATCCAGCCCGCAAGGCCAACCCGACAGCCAACCCGGCCCACGCCCTGGCGGTGAACCGCCGACGCACAGGCCGGCGCCCGGTGCGGGTGCGCCGTCGCCGTCGCCGTCGCCGTCGCACAGAGCCGGACCGGGGGATTCGGGTGCGCCGCCACCTGGTGCCGGTCCGGGTGCCGGTGAGGCGCCATCAGGCGCCGACGAGGCGCCGCGTGGTGCCGGGCCGGTCGCGGCGGCCGGTGCGGCGCAGTTGCGCGGTGCCGGTCCGGGCGCTGGTGAGTCGCAGTCGCGTGGTGCTGGGCCGGGTGTTGGTGAGTCGCCGTTGCGTGGTGCTGGGCCGGGTGTTGGTGAGTCGCCGTTGCGTGGTGCTGGGCCGGGTGTTGGTGAGCCGACGTCGCGTGGTGCCGGTGCGGCGTCGGCTGGGGCCGGGCCGGTTCCGCAGCCTGGCGTTGGTGAGGTGCCGTCGCGGGCTGCCATATCGGGACCTGGCGAGGTACCCACGCGTGCCACCGGGCCGGGCCGGGCGTCACCGCCGGGCGTTTCCGGCCTCGGCGAGCCCCCGGCGGCTCCCAGCCGAGACGCCTCCGTCCCGACCGGACGAGGTCCGGCGGAGCGCGGCACTCAGCCGCCGCCCGCGGACGGTTCTGCCACGTCCGGCGGTGCTGTTCCACCCGGGCGAACCGGCCCAGCCACCCCCACCGGCGGCGTCCCGCTGGGCTCGGACGAGGGGACTGCCGGTCCTACCGGGACGGGTCGCCATTCGGTCGGCCGCGCTGGCGAGGCTGCTTCTGCTGGTGCGGATCCGGCGGGGCCGCAGGCGCGGGCGACTTCGGCCGGCGAGCCGGGCCGGCCACCTGCTGATGAGGCCGGTTCTGCCGACGCGGACAAGACGGATTCGGCGGCTGCGTCTCCTGTGGCGCCGCGGCGTGCTGATGAGACCACCCCGCCCGGCGGAATCCCGGTCGATCTCGAGGGAGATGCTGCCGTGTCCGCGAGGGCGAGTCAGCACTCCGCTGAACCGGATCGACGCCCGTCCGAGCCGGGTACGCAGAGCCCTCCGGAACCCGCTTCGCCGTCTGGCGTTCCAGCCCCCCAACCGGCTACGTCGAACACGGCAGTCGAGTCGGGTTCGGCAGGCACTTCGGGCCCGGCGGACATGGCAGCCGCGTCGGGTTCGGCGGGCACGACAGCCGCTTCGGACGCGGTGGGTGCGGCTGCCCAGGGGCCGGCGGAGGCGTCGGTTCCGGGTTCGGCGAGCGCGGTTGCTGCGTCGCCGCCGTCCTCGGCTGAGGTTTCCGGGGCGGCTGCGGCATCGCCGGATGGTTCCGTTGTTCCACCGGCAGTCCAGGCTGGTGCTGGGCAGGCGGGGCAGGACGGTCCGGTGCCGGATCGCTCGGCTGCTTCGGCGGCGGTTCCGAAGGACGAGGACGAACAACGCCGTGCGCGGGAGTCGTGGCAGCCGGAACCGTATGTGCATGAAGCTCGGCAGGCCGCGCCGCCGCACGGGGATGCCGGCCACCGGGGTTCGCCGCCGGGGGAGTCCGGGCGGAATGTGGTTCGGCCGCCGGAACCGGGGGCCGTCCCGGCGCCCTCGAAGGCGGTCCAACCTGGCTCGGCGCAACCCCAGGAGAGCGGGCCGCAGACCCGACCGGGAGCACCGGACTTCCCGGTCGGCACGCGTCGCCCTGAGACAGTTGCCCGGCCTCAGGGCGACGACCTGCCAGCCGACCCTACGGAAGCGCAGCCACCATCCCGGACCGGCGGGTCACCGCCACGCACACCCGTGCCGTCCGAGGGCCCGGCCAACCCGCCGCAATCGCCTGCGAGCCCAATGCAGCCGTCCGCCGATCCGCTGCAGTCGCCTGCGAGCCCGGCTCAACCGCCTCCCGACCAGCCGCAGGCGACCGGCACCTCGCCGCAGCCTCCGGCCGACTCGCCGCAGCCGCCGCAGCCTCCGGCCGACTTGCCGCAGCTGCCGCAGCCTCCGGCCGACTTGCCGCAGCTGCCGCAGCCTCCGGCCGACTTGCCGCAGCCTCCGGCCGACTCTCTCCAGCCGCCGCAGCCTCCGGCTGACTTGCCGCAGTCGCCGGAGTCGCACGCTGCCTCGGTGCGGCCTTCGGCAGATCCGGTGCAGTCGTCGGTCGATCGGCCCCCGCCATCCACCGCTTCGTCACCGCCCCCGGCCTACCCGCCGAACCCGGCCGCCCAGCCGCCTCAGTCGTCGGCTGGGGTGGGGGGAGCTCCGGTGACTCCACCGTCCGGACGTTCGGCGGCGGGTGGACCGCCGCGGTTTCAGTTGCCGCAGCCTGGCGGAGGACGGCGGGGGGACGAGGAGGCCGGGCCGGATGGGCGGCCGTTGCCGGTGTTTCCCGGGCAGGAGACGGGCGCGGTGGCGCCTCCGCCGGTACGGGATTACCGGTCCGAACTGCCGGTCTTTCCGGGGCGGGAGCCGGTGGTGCCGCCGGTACCGGGGCCGGGTTCGGGGCAGCAGCCGGAGCCGCCTGCCCCGGCTGCTTCGACCGACGACGTCGACACCCCGCCCCGCGGGACTCCGGTGCAGCAGCTGCGTGGGTGGTTCGACCAGCACCCGGACCAGCATCCCGATCCGCAGCCGAGCCGGTATCCGGAGCAGCACCCCGACCAGCAAGGCGGCGGAGAGTTCGGTCCCACCGGCGATCCCACCGAAATCCCGTTCCGCTGGCGAAAGTGACGCGCCAGGTGTCACGCTGAGGCCATGTCTGACGACCCGAACCCGGACCAGGGCTGGTATTACAACACCCGCACGCACGAGGTGGAGCATCTGCAGCGCAGCCGCAGCATCGACCTGCTCGGCCCCTATCCGGACGAGGCGAGCGCACGCCGCGCGCTCGAGACCGCCCGCGAGCGCACCCGGCAGGCCGATGCAGCCGACCGGGCCTGGGCGGGCGACGACGACTGACCCCCAAACGGGCGGGCCCCGCCGATCGAGGGGGGGAAGCGACGGCCGGCGCTCAAGCGGGGCGGATCGAGCGTACGACGGCTGACGCTCAGCGGGCCGGTGCGCTGAGCGGGCCGAGCGGTCCAGGTCGGCGGCGCTCAGCAGCCGATGCGGCTGAGCGGGTACGGGCCGGCGACGGCGAGCGCTCCTGAACCGGACGGCGCGCCGATCCCGTCGATGACGGCGACCGCTGAGTGCTCAGTGGGCCGGCAGCACCGACGGGTCCAGTACGAACTCCGGGTCCACCTGTGCTTCCAGGTCCGCGCCGGTGCGGCCGTTGCCCCATGCGCGGGCGTTGCGGAGGTGGAACTCCACGCCCTGGCGCTGGTAGCGGGCCCAGTCCCGGGTCTCCGCGTCCACTGTGGACAGCATGGTCGCGAGGGTGCTCAGATTGTCCGGCTCCAGCTCGCCGATCGGGCGGGTCGTGCCGCGTTCGGCGGCTCGGACGTGCCCGGACGCGCTCATCCAGCCGAGCAGTGCCTCGCCGAGCTGGTCGGTCAGGAATGCCACGTCGTCCGCGTCGGTCACCTTGTTCCCGATTGCCACGAGCCGCACGCCGAAGTCGCGGGCGTGGTCGGCATACTGCCGGTACACGCCGACGCTGCGCAGCGTCGGCTCGCACACCAGGAACGTCACGTCGAAGCGGGTGAACAGCCCGGACGCGAACGCGTCGGCGCCCGCGGTCATGTCCATCACCACGTACTCGCCCGGTCCGTCGACCAGGTGGTTCAGCAGCAGCTCCGCCGCACCGACCTTCGAGTGGTAGCAGGCCACGCCCAGATCGTCCTCGTCGAACCGGCCGGTCACGCCGAGGCGCACCCCGCCGAGCGGGCGGAAACACGCGTCGAACACCGGATTGTCCTCGAACGGCCGCACCAGCCGGGAGCCACGTCCCGGTGGGGTCGTCTTGATCATCGCCGCCGCGGAGGGGATCCGCGGGTTGTCGCCACGCAGGTGGTCCTTGATCAACGGCATGTGCTCACCCAGCGTCGGCCAGGCCAGCGCCTGCTCTTCGGTGGCCCCGAGCGCCACCGCGAGGTGCTGGTTGATGTCGGCGTCGATCGCCAGCACCGGTTTGCCTGCGTCGGCCAGGTAGGACACGAACAGCGACGAGAGCGTGGTCTTCCCGCTGCCGCCCTTGCCGACGAACGCGATCTTCACGGCGAACCCTTTCCGATAATGAAGACGGTTTTCATTGTGGCACGCTACACCCGTCCGGCCCGCGCCCGAACGGGCGATCACGGCCGGTCGAGCGGATACTGTGGGGTGGTGCCCCCACTCGTGATCCGGACCCACGCGTCGGGAGGAGACTTCGGTCGTCTCCGGGCGCAGTTCGGGCTGCCGGATTCCTTCGGGCCGGACGTGCTCGCCGAGGCCGAGGCGGCGGTGCTCGACCCGCTCGTGTCCGCGGGTGGCCGGGAGGACGCCACCGGGCTGCCGTTCGTCACGATCGATCCGCCCGGTTCCAAGGACCTGGACCAGGCCATGCTGATCGAACGCACGGCGGGTGGTTTCCGGGTGCACTACGCGATCGCCGATCTCGCCGCGTTCGTGCCGCCCGGCGGTGCGCTCGACCGCGAGGCGCGCCGCCGCGGGCAGACGCTCTACCTGCCGGACGGCAACGTTCCGCTGCATCCGCCGGTGCTGTCCGAGGACGCGGCAAGCCTGTTGCCCGGCGAGGTGCGCCCGGCGGTGCTGTGGACGATCGACGTCGGCGAAGACGGCGAGCTCGCCGCCACCCGTGTCCGTCGTGCGCTGGTGCGCTCCACCGAACAACTGGACTACGACGGTGTGCAGGCCGCGCTCGACGCCGGGCGCCCGCATCCGTCGGTGGCCGCGTTGCCGGAGCTGGGGCGGCTGCGCCGGGAGCTCGCGGTCCGCCGCGGTGCGGTCGAGTTGCAGCTGCCGGAGCAGGAGATCACCGGTGACGCGGACGGCGGCTGGGTGCTCGCACGCAGGCCGCGCACTGCCGTCGACGCGTGGAATGCGGAGATTTCCCTGCTCACCGGGATGGCGGCGGCGCGGATCATGATCGAGGCCGGCGTCGGGGTACTGCGCACGTTGCCACCGCCGGATCCGGAAGCGGTGCAGCGGCTGCGTCGGGCCGCCGTCGCGGCCGGACTCGACTGGCCGTCCGCTCTCGGGGTTTCGGAGTTCTTGTCCACTTTGGACCCCGGGCAGCCCGCGTCGATGGCACTGTTCGCCGACACCACGCGGCTGCTGCGCGGCGCGGGCTACACCGCATTCGACGGAGAGCTGCCGGAAGTGCTTACGCACGGCGGGATCGGCGGCCCGTACGCGCACGCCACCGCGCCGATCCGGCGGCTCGTCGACCGGTTCGCCGCGGAGGTCTGCCTGGCGGTCACGGCCGGGCGCGAGGTACCGTCGTGGGTCCGCGAGGCGTTGGCCGAAGTGCCTGCGCAGATGTCCGCTTCGGACGGTCTGGCCGCCAGGGTGGAGCGGGCCTGTCTCGACCAGGTCGAGGCGTGGGTGCTCGCCGAGCGCGTCGGACAGGAGTTCACCGCGGTGGTCCTGCGTGCGGAGGAGACGAAAGCGGAGATCCTGCTGGAGGATCCACCGGTGATGGCGAGGTGCTCGGGTACGCGGTTCCCGGAGGGGGAACGCATCACCGTGCGGCTCACCGAGGTGGACGTCGACCATCGAAAGGTGTCGTTCGAACGCGTATGAGGAGCACGGAACTGGTTGACGACCTCGGCGAGCCGGTACCGCTGGAGCGCCTGCCGGAGCGGGTGGTCTCGCTTGTGCCTTCGCTGACCGAGGCGGTGGAGGTGAGCGCGCCGGGGCGGATCGTGGCGGCAACCGACTACTGCACCCAGCCGCGCACTCTGGACGTTTCGCGGGTCGGTGGGTCGAAGTACCCGAAGCTCGACCGGGTGCTGGCGCAGTCGCCGGATCTGGTGCTCGCCAATTCCGAGGAGAACCGGCCCGAGGACGTGGAAGCACTGCGGGCCAACGGGATTCCGGTTTTCGTGATGGCGGCGGCGGAGTCCGTGCCCGCCGCGCTGGGGTCGTTGCGGCGGATTCTCACCCAGATCTTCGGGATCGCGGAGCCGGAGTGGCTCGTCACTGCGGAGGAGCTCTGGCGGGACGTCGAACCGGTCCGTCACCGTGCGGTCGTCCCGGTGTGGCGGAAACCGTGGGTAGTGCTCGGCCGCGACACCTTCGCCGGAGACGTACTGCGCCGGGTCGGCATCGAGAACGTCTACTCCGGACACCCGCAGCGGTATCCCCGGCCGTCGATCGACGAACTGCGGGAGGCCGGGGCCGATCTGGTCGTACTGCCCGATGAGCCGTACGAGTTCACCCAGGACGACGGCCCCGGCTTCTTCCCGCAGTTGCGTCCGGTGCTGGTTTCCGGCCGGTACCTCAGCTGGTACGGACCGTCCCTAGTGGACGCCTACGCGGCGCTCAAAGAGTCAGTCCGGTGAGGACGGTGACGCGTTCCTCGGTGAAGTCCGCCATCGCCGCGGCCGGGCCTTCCCGGCCGATCCCGGAGTCCTTGACCCCGCCGTAGGGCATCTGATCGGCCCGGAAACTCGGCACGTCGCCCACCAGCACGCCGCCCACCTTGAGCCGGGCGGAGAGGTCGAACGCGGTGCGCAGGTCCCGGGTGAACACGCCGGTCTGCAGCCCGAACCGGGACGCGTTGATCCGTGCCACGCCATCGTCTACCGAGGACACCCGGATCAGGGAGACGACCGGCCCGAACACTTCGTCCGCCAGCACCGACGCGTCCTCGGGCGCGTCGGCGAGCACGGTCGGCTGCACTGTGGACCCGGTCCGGCCGCCGCCGGTGAGCAGTGTGGCTCCGGCGGAAACCGCTTCGGAGACCCAGGATTCCACCCGTGTGGCAGCACGCTCGTTGATCAGCGGGCCGACGTCCACCTCTTCTTCGCGCGGGTTTCCGGTGCGGAGCGCGGCTACCTGGGCCAGTACCTTCTCCTGCACCTCGTCGTAGACGTCGGTGTGCAGGTAAACCCGCTGGACCGAGATGCACGACTGCCCGGCCTGGTACATCGCGAACGTCGCGATCCGCTGTGCGGCGAAGTCCAGATCGGTCCAATCCGGACAGACGAGCACCGCGCCGTTGCCGCCGAGTTCCAGTGCCACGTGCTTGCGCGGCACGCGGTCGCGGATGGCCCAGCCCACCGGCACCGAGCCGGTGAACGACACCACCGGCAACCGCGGATCCGCTACCAGCTCGGCGGTTTCTTCGTTGCCGAGCGGCAGGATCGACCAGCTGCCGGCGGGCAACGCGGTCTCGGCCAGGATTTCGCCGAGCAACAGCGCGGTCAGCGGGGTCGACGGCGCCGGCTTGAGCACGATCGGCGCGCCTACCGCAATGGCAGGAGCGACCTTGTGCGCCACCAGGTTCAGCGGGAAGTTGAACGGGGTGATGGCCAGCACCGGTCCTCTCGGCACGCGGCGGACCAGCGCGAGCCGCCCGGTGCCGCCCGGGTCGGTGTCGAGGCGCTGCAGTTCCCCGGAGAACCGGCGGGCCTCCTCTGCCGCCCAGCGGAAGGTGGACACGGCCCGGTCCACCTCGCCGCGGGACCACTTCACCGGCTTGCCCGATTCCGCCGTGATCAGCCGGGCGATTTCCGCACTGCGTTCGGAAAGACGGCGGGACACGTGGTCGAGCGCACCCGCACGGACGTGCGCGGGCAGCGCGGCAAACTCGTCCGCGACGTCGGCCGCGGCCTGCACCGCAGCGTCCACATCGGACGGACCAGGCAGGTGGTGTGCACCGGCTTCGGAGCCGTCGAAGGAATGCCGGATGACCGCGGTGGCCTTGCCGGTCACCGGTTTTCCGGCGACCCAGAACGGAACAGTCATGAGCGGGCCTCCGTACGGACTGCGTGCTCGAGCACGGTGAGGCCTTCGTCGAGCAGTTCATCGGACAGCGACAGCGGGGGAAGGAGCCGGATCACGTTGCCGTAGGTGCCGCAGGTCAGCACCACGACACCGTGGGCGTGGCACGACGCGGCGATCCGCTTGGTCAGGTCGGCGTCCGGCTCCGTCGTGGCGGGCTGCACGAATTCGGCGGCCAGCATCGCGCCACGGCCACGGACGTCGCCGATCACCCCGGTTTCCGTTGCCAGTGCGTGCAAACGCTGCAGCACCTGTGCCTCCATCCGGTTCGCGGAGCCTGCCAAGTCTTCGGTGCGCATGGTCTCGATTGCACCGAGCGCGGCCGCGCACGCGACCGGGTTGCCGCCGTAGGTGCCGCCGAGCCCACCCGGACCGACCGCGTCGAGCAGCTCCGCACGCCCGGTCACCGCCGAGAGCGGCAGCCCGGCCGCGATGCCCTTGGCTGTCACCACCAGGTCGGGGACCACGTTTTCGTGCGTCGAGGCGAACCATGAACCAGTGCGGCAAAAACCGGTTTGCACCTCGTCCGCCACGAAGACCACACCGTTGTCCGCGCACCATGCGGAAAGCGCGGGAAGGAATCCGGGCGCGGGCTCGATGAAGCCGCCCTCGCCCTGAATCGGCTCGATGACCACGGCCGCGACCTGGTCCCCGCCGATCTGCTTCTCGATCCGGTCGATCGCAGTGCGCGCGGCTTCGTCGCCGGACCGGCCGTCGCGGTACGGGTAGGAGCCCGGCACGCGGTACACCTCGGGCGCGAACGGGCCGAAACCGTGCTTGTAGGGCACCGATTTCGCGGTCAGCGCCATGGTGAGATTCGTCCGGCCGTGGTAGGCGTGGTCGAACACCACGACCGCCTGGCGTCCGGTGGCGGCACGCGCGATCTTCACTGCGTTCTCGACTGCCTCGGCGCCGGAGTTGAACAGCACCGACTTCTTCGCGTGCTCGCCCGGTGTGACCTCGGCCAGTGCCTCGCACACCTGCAGGTAGCCCTCGTACGGCGTGACCATGAAACAGGTGTGGGTGAACAGACCGGCCTGCTCGCGTACCCGGTCCACGACCGCGGGCGCCGAGTGCCCCACGTTCGCCACCGCGATGCCGGAGCCGAAGTCGATCAGCACATTGCCGTCGACGTCGGTGAGCAGGCCGCCGCTGGCCGAGGTGAGGTACACCGGCAACGTCGACGAGACGCCCGCCGCGACCGCGTTCCCACGCCGCTGCTGCAACGCACGGGAAGCGGGGCCGGGGATTTCGGTTTGCAGCCTGCGTTGCCGAGGTGCCGGGGCCCGGACACCCACGGTCCGGGGCGCCACGGCCCGGGGTTCCGACGCGGTGCTCGCGGTCATGGGTGCGCTCCTGGGGTGAACGGATGGGACGTCCTCAGCATGCGTGGCGGGAGCGGTCGGCGTCAGGTGGCCATTTTGTCCAACTAGTCAGATAGAATTGGCCGTTATGGCACTCACCCTCGGTGGACTGGCCGATGAACCCGCACTCGGACTGCGCGTGGTCGCCGGTGAATCCGGGCTGGACCGGCCGATCGGCTGGGTGCACCCGACCGAGCTGATCGATCCGCAGCCCTTCCTCGAAGGTGGTGAACTGCT
Organism: Amycolatopsis ultiminotia; assembly: GCF_039536925.1. Classification (NCBI taxonomy): domain Bacteria; kingdom Bacillati; phylum Actinomycetota; class Actinomycetes; order Pseudonocardiales; family Pseudonocardiaceae; genus Amycolatopsis; species Amycolatopsis ultiminotia. Next base: position 535,152 of record NZ_BAAAZN010000004.1, read on the forward strand.
GCTCACCACGGGACTTGCGCTCGACGACGCGACAGCGGCCGGGTACGTCAGCAGGCTCGTCGACGCGGATGTGGCCGGTCTCGGGTTCGGGGTGGGGCTGAGTCACCCACGCGTGCCGGCCGCGCTGATCGAGGCTGCCGACGAGGTGGGCCTGCCGGTGCTGGAAGTGCCGCGGCGGACGCCGTTCATCGCGATCACCCGTGCGGTGTCCCGCTCGGTCGCGGCCGACGAGTACGCCGCGACGGTCCGTATCGGGCGGGCGCAACAGGAATTGACCCGCACTGCGGTCGGCCGGTCCGGCGTGGCCGGGGTCGTGCGTCGTCTCGCGCGGCTCATCGACGGCTGGGTCGTGCTTTACGACGCGGGTCGTGTGCGCGAAGCCGCCCCGGCCGCGGCCCGTTCCCGCGGAGCGCACCTGGATCTGACCGGTCTCCGCGCCGGCGCCAGGGTCGTCACCGACGGCGACGACGAGGTCGTGCTCCAAACCCTGCACACCCGGGGTGCGCTTGCCGTCGGCACCGCCGAACCGCTCGACACCACCGGAGGGCACATCGTGAACACCGCGGTGTCCCTGCTTTCCCTCGCGCTGGAACAAGACCGTAGCCAACGGGAGGCGTTTTCCCGGCTGCGGACCGGAGTGCTGGAACTGCTCGCCGAGGGGCGGTACGACCTGGCGCACCGGGTGATGCCGGAGCTGCCGCCCGAGCCGTGGACCGTGCTCGTGGCCACCGGCAGCCGCGCAGCCCGAAAAGCACTGTGCGAACGTTGGGAAACCGTTACCGGGCACGTCTTTTCCGCGCATCGCGGCACCCGGCTGGTCATCGTGACCGACGATCCCGCTCAGGTGCGCGAAGCGCAGGACTGTCACCTTGGCTTGTCCGACGCCGCGGACTTCCCGGCCGCGCTCCGGCAGGCGGAGGAAGCCGCCGACGCGGCACAGCAACGGCGGGTGCCCCTGCTGCGTTACTCCGACCACGCAGGCGAAGGCTTCCTGGGGCTGGTGGATTCCTCGGCAGCGCAAGCGTTTTCCGAACACCTGCTGGCACCGCTGCGTGCTTTCGACCGGACCGGCCGTGGTGACCTGGTTGCCTCGCTGCACTGCTGGCTGGAACACCACGAGCACTGGGACCTCGCGGCCGCGAAGCTCGGCGTGCACCGGCACACCCTGCGCAACCGGGTGAGCAAGGCCGCCGAACTGCTCGGCCGCGACCTGGACGCACCCGGGGTGCGAGCCGAACTGTGGCTCGCCCTGCGGATCACCTCGTGACGAGCAGCGCGATCGGCGAATCCCCGCACCGGCGCAGGGTCGCTCCCGCCGACGTCGTGCACGGCTCGGCGCCGGAGGTCCACCAGGCAGGCACGTCGACGTCGCGCACGAGCGAACCCGTCGCCTGCCGCACGCTGTTGGACACGATCACCCGGCCCTGTGCGTTGAGCAGCGCGGCATGCCTGCCCAGCGACCGCAGCCGTCGGCTCACCGTGCGCTCGAACTCGCGGACGTACACGTCCGCGCCGACGACCCCGGCGAACCCGCCTTCGCAGGAGACCGGCACGGTGAAGGTGAGCGTGTACTCGTCGGTGCAGAGGTAGTCCACGTACGGCCCGTTGATGTGCCGCCGCCCGCTGTCGCGCGGCACGGTGAACCAGGATTGTCTGGTGTAGTCCAGGAAATTGGGGCTGTCCGGGACGAGGCTGATGAACAGCTGTTCCGGTTCCCCGCCTTCGGCACCGGCGCAGGTCCACCACTCGAACCCGAACTCCTGATCGGTGAGCACATGCGGTGCGCTCACGAATCCGGCCCCGATCACCAGCCCGCCGAGCGCCTCGATGACTTGCGGGCGGATGCCGTGCAACGCCTCCGCGGTACGGCCCGCCGGTTCGGCCAGCAGCGCCTCGGCGGCGGCAAGCACCGGCTTCAGCCGGGCGAAGGTTTCCTCTACGAGGGCGGACACCTGGGTCACGACCTCGTCGCCGGTTGGCGTTCGGGTGTCGGTCACGATGCTCACCTCGTGCTGCAGGGTCATCGAAGCTTACGGCGTTTCGAGGGACAGGTGCAGATCTGCGAGCCGATCGAGCGCGCTCCGCACGTGGTCCTCGGTCAGCTTGCGCGCCAGATCGCCGTCTGCCGCAGCGATCGCGGCGACGACGGCCTGGTGCTCAGCGTAAGCCTCCCGGCACTGCTCCGGTTCGCCGAGGGGTACCCAGAGCAATCCGCCGTGCTCACCCTGCAGCGCAACCTCCTGATTGGTGAGCCGGGGGGACTGTGCGGCCGCCGCCACTTCGAGGTGGAAGTGCCGTTCGGCGCGGATGGCCTCCGGTCCGGTCGCCTTGAGCAGGTCCTCGGTGACCAGCCGCAATCGTTCGAGGTCTTCCGGGGTGCTGCGCTCGGCGGCGAGTTTGGCCGCCGCGCCTGCCACCGCGAGGTAGTGGTCGCCGAAGTCGCGCAGGTCCGCCATCGAGACCAGCCGCAGCCGGGCCGCCCACGAACTGGGTGGCGGCCACGCAGGGGTACGGACGAAGCTGCCGCCGCCCCGCCCGCGCCGGGTTTCCACCAGTCCCTGCTGGCGCAGTACGGCGAGCGCTTCACGCACGGTGACCGTGGAGACCCGGAACTGCGCGGCCAGCTCCACCTCGCTCGGCAGCTGCTCGGCGTCGTCGAGCAAGCCGAGGGTGATGGCGTCGAGAAGCCGGGCCGCGACCGCTTCGGCGCGGCCGAGCTGATCGAGCGGAGCGAACATCGCCAATCGCGCGCTGTTCGACATCTCGTTGCGCATCGTGGTCCACCCGTCTCGGCGTGCGTGCGATGGGGTCAATCCTGCCCCAGGACCTTGTCATGTGAAATATGGAGTTATATGTTTCAGCCTGCCACGGAGAGTCAGGAGGCGCACGCGTGCAGGAACTGAAGCATTTCGTCGGCGGCAAGTACGTCCACTCGCTGTCGGGGGAGGTCGCCGAGATCGTCGACCCGGTGACCGGACGGCCGTACTGCACTGCGCCGGTGGCCGGTGCGGAGGACGTCGACCGCGCGCTGAAGATCGCCGCGGAAGCCTTCGAGACCTGGCGCGAGACGACCCCGGGCCAGCGTCAGCTCGCCTTGCTGAAGATCGCCGACGCGGTGGAGGCACGCAGTGCGGAGATCATCGGCGTGGAGTCGCGGGACACCGGTAAGCCGGTGGCGCTGACGGTGTCCGAGGAACTGCCGATGATCCTCGACCAGCTGCGCTTCTTCGCCGGCGCCGCGAGGGTGCTCGAAGGCCGTTCGGCCGGGGAGTACATGGAGGGCCACACGTCGTTCGTCCGGCGGGAGCCGATCGGGGTCTGCGCGCAGGTGACACCGTGGAACTACCCGCTGCTGATGGCGATCTGGAAGATCGCGCCCGCGCTCGCGGCAGGTAACACCGTGGTGCTCAAGCCCTCGGACACCACGCCCGCCTCGACGTTGCTGCTCGCCGAGATCGCCGCGGAGTTCCTGCCGGCAGGCGTGTTCAACGTCGTGTGCGGCGACCGGGACACCGGTCGCGCGCTGGTGGAACACGAGATCCCGGCGATGGTGTCGATCACCGGCTCGGTGCGGGCGGGGATCGAGGTCGCCGGTGCGGCGGCCCGCGACGTCAAGCGGGTGCACCTGGAACTGGGCGGCAAGGCGCCGGTGATCGTGTTCGAGGACGCGGACGTCGAAGCGGCCGCCGAGACGATCGCGATGGCCGGGTACTTCAACGCGGGGCAGGACTGCACCGCGGCCGCGCGGGTACTGGTGGCCGAAGACGTGCACGACACCTTCGTCGCCGCGCTCACCCGGCAGGCGGTGGCGGCCAAGACCGGCAAGCCGGACGACGAGACGGTCGCCTACGGTCCGCTCAACAACGCCGATCAGCTCGCCAAGGTCGGCGGGTTCATCGACCGGTTGCCGGAGCACGCGACTGTCCACTGTGGTGGCAGGCAGGTCGGCGAAGCGGGCTACTTCTACGAGGCCACCGTGGTTTCCGGGGTCCGCCAGGACGACGAGATCACCCAGAACGAGGTGTTCGGCCCGGTGATCACCGTGCAGCGGTTCGGTACCGAGGCGGACGCGGTGCAGGCGGCCAACGGGGTGCCCTACGGCCTGGCGTCCTCGGTGTGGACGAAGGACCACCAGCGCGCGATGCGGATGTCCGCGAAGCTCGACTTCGGCTGCGTCTGGATCAACACGCACATCCCGCTGATCGCCGAAATGCCGCATGGCGGGTTCAAGAAGTCCGGCTACGGCAAGGATCTCTCGCTCTACGGCCTGGAGGACTACACCCGGGTCAAGCACGTGATGAGCGCGCTGTAGCGATATCGGTGACCAGACCAACGAGAGGGCCCGGCATGCCCCATCAAGCCCCCGCCGAGACCCGGCGCACCGGTCGGCGCCCGCAGGGCGGACGGCCCGCGATCCGGCTCACCGGCCTGCACAAGCACTTCGACAAGGTGCGCGCGGTCGACGGCGTCGACCTGGACATCCCGCCCGGCGAGTTCTTCTCCATGCTCGGCCCGTCCGGCTCCGGGAAGACCACCGTGTTGCGCATGATCGCCGGTTTCGAGCTGCCCACCGAGGGCACCATCGAACTGGCCGGCGAGGACGTCAGCAGGCTGGCGCCGTTCGAACGCGACGTCAACACCGTCTTCCAGGACTACGCGCTCTTCCCGCACATGTCCGTGCGGCAGAACATCGAGTACGGGCTGAAAGTCCGCAAGGTCGGCAAGGTGCAGCGGCGGCAGCGGGCCGCGGACGCGCTGCGCACGGTGCGGCTCGAGGAGTACGGCGACCGCAAACCCGCGCAGCTCTCCGGCGGCCAGCGCCAGCGCATCGCACTCGCGCGGGCACTGGTGAACCGGCCCAAGGTGCTGCTGCTGGACGAACCGCTCGGCGCGCTCGACCTCAAGCTGCGGCAGGCGATGCAGGTCGAGCTCAAGCAGATCCAGCGCGAGGTCGGCATCACCTTCGTCTTCGTCACGCACGACCAGGACGAGGCGCTGACCATGAGCGACCGGATCGCGGTCTTCAACGCCGGGCGGATCGAACAGGTCGGTACCCCGGTCGAGGTGTACGAGCGGCCGGCGAGTGCGTTCGTCGCGGGCTTCGTCGGCACCTCCAACCTACTCAGCGGGCGGGGCGCCGAGGCGGTGATCGGCCGGCCCGGCGTGTTCAGCATCCGGCCAGAGAAGATCCGCATCGACGGTGATCTCGCCTCGCCCGCTGGGCCCGGCGAGACATCCGCGACCGGTTCGGTCACCGATGTCGTTTATGCCGGGTCGACGGTGCGCTACGCTGTCGCGCTCGACGCGGGTGGCCAGTTGTCCGTGATCCGCCAGAACACCAGTGCACCGGCCGAGTTCGCGGATGGCCGGGTTCGGCTGAGATGGCGGCGCGAACACAGTTTCCAGGTCCCCGAAGCCGGCTAGTTCTCACGGGAAGGGTTCTCTCGACATGAAGAACAGGAAGACGTTGCTCGCAGGGCTGTGTGGCGTGAGCCTGCTGCTCGCGGCCTGCGGCACGTCGGGCTCCGATTCCGCAACCGGATCGGCGCCGGGCGCACAGGGCTTCACCCCGCCCAAGCTCGCCGCGCTCACCCAGCTGGGCCAGCCGGAGGGGCAGCTGAACGTGCTGGCGTGGCCGGGTTACGCGGAGAACGGCTCCAACGACCCGAAGGTCAACTGGGTGACGCCGTTCGAACAACAGACCGGCTGCAAGGTCAACGTCAAGCCGTTCGGCACCTCGGACGAGGCCGTGACCTTGATGAAGACCGGCCAGTACGACGTGGTGTCCGCCTCCGGCGACGCCTCGCTGCGGTTGGTCGCATCGGGTGACGTCGAGCCGGTGAACACCGCGCTCGTGCCGAACTACAACGACGTGTACCCGTTCCTCAAGAACAAGTCGTGGAACAGCGTGAACAACGTCGCCTACGGCGTTCCGCACGGCTGGGGTGCCAATGTGCTGACCTGGCGCACCGACAAGGTGAGCCCGGAGCCGAAGTCGTGGTCGCCGATGTTCGACCAGAACTCGCCCTACAAGGGCAAGGTGATCGCTTACGATTCGCCGATCTACATCGCCGACGCCGCGGTCTACCTGATGGCGCACCAGCCCGACCTCGGCATCAAGAACCCGTACGCACTGGACGACAAGCAGTTCAACGCCGCGGTCGACCTGCTCAAGAAGCAGCGCCCGCTGGTCGAGGAGTACTGGTCGGACTATCTGAAGGAAACGCAGTCGCTCAAGAGCGGTGACGGCACCATCGGCACCGCCTGGCAGGTGACGGTGAACCTGGCCAAGAGCGAGGGTGCGCCGCTGCAGTCCGCGGTGCCGAGCGAGGGTGCCACCGGCTGGTCGGACACCTGGATGGTGAGCGCGAAGTCGCAGCACAAGACCTGCGCGTACAAGTGGATGGACTACATCATCAGCCCGAAGGTGAACGCACAGGTCGCCGAGTACTTCGGTGAGGCACCGGCGAACTCCAAGGCCTGCGCGGAATTCACCGACAAGTCGCTGTGCGACACCTACCACGCCAATGACGCCGCGTACGCGGCCAAGATCCAGTACTGGACCACACCGATCCCGCAGTGCCTGGACGGCCGCACGGACGTCAAGTGCAAGGACTACGGCGACTGGACCAGGGCCTGGACGGAGATCAAGGGCTGACTCTCGTGGGTGCCGACGCCAACCGGCACCCACGAGCCATCCGGGAGTGGCGGGCACCCTCCCCCTATTTGTCCGCCACTCCCGGTCTTTTCCCGTTCCCTTCCGAAAGCGCAGGCACATGACCGCCGTGAGCCCGCCGAGCGACCGCGTTTCGGCCTTCTTCCACCGCAGGCCCCGGCTGCGCCTCGGTATTCTGCTCAGCGCGCCGATGCTCTGGCTCGGCCTCGCCTACCTCGGCGCACTCGCCGCACTGTTCGTCACCGCGTTCTGGTCCACCGACGTGTTCACCGGCAAGGTGGTCACCGACTGGTCGCTGGACAACTTCGTCACGCTGTTCAGCGATTCGGTGTATCGCACCATCACCGTGCGCACGGTCGGGATCGCGTTGCTGGTCACGGTGATCGACGCGGTGATCGCGTTCCCGATGGCGTTTGCCATGGCCAAGCTCGCTTCCCCGCGGGCACAACGGGTCCTGGTGATCTTGGTGATGACCCCGCTGTGGGCGAGCTACCTGGTGAAGGCGTACGCGTGGCGGACCCTGTTGTCCGGCAACGGGGTGCTCAACTGGCTGCTGAAGCCGTTCGGCGTCAGCGGCCCCGGCTACGGCGTGACCGCCACCGTGATCACGTTGTGCTACCTCTGGCTGCCGTACATGATCCTGCCGATCTACGCCGGGCTCGAGCGGCTGCCGGATTCCCTTGTGGACGCTTCCGGTGACCTCGGTGCGCGTTCGCTGCGCACCTTCCGTTCGGTGATCCTCCCGCTGTCCTTCCCGGCCATCGTCGCGGGCTCGATCTTCACGTTCTCCCTTTCGCTCGGCGACTACATCGCGGTGAAGATCGTCGGCGGCACGTCGCAGATGCTCGGCAACGTCGTCTACGACAACATCGGCGCGGCCAACAACCTGCCGTTCGCCGCGACGGTGGCACTCGTGCCGGTCGTGATCATGCTCGTCTACCTGGCCGCGGTGCGCCGCACCGGCGCGCTGGACAACCTCTAGGAGACCGCCGGTGCGGATGTCGAAGACCGCTCGGGTGCTGCTGTGGACGGCACTCGGCGTCGGATTCGCGGTGATCTACTTCCCGCTGCTGGTGGTGCTGCTCAACTCGGTGAACGCGGACACCACGTTCGGCTGGCCGCCGAAGAGCTTCACCCTGGAGTGGTGGGGCCGCGCGGTCACCAACGAGGGCGCCCTGCACGCGCTGTGGACGAGTGTGCTGGTCGGCCTCGTGGCCACGGTGATCGCGCTGCTGCTGGGCACGATGGCCGCGTTCGCATTGCAGCGGTACCGGTTCTTCGGGCGGAATTCGCTGTCACTGCTGGTCGTACTGCCGATCGCGTTGCCGGGCATCGTCACCGGGATCGCGCTGAACAACGCGTTCCGCACCATCCTCGGCGTCGACCTCGGCGTGGTCACGGTGATCGTCGCGCACTCGACGTTCTGCATCGTGGTGGTGTTCAACAACGTGGTGGCCCGGTTGCGCCGGCTCGGCGGCAATCTGGAAGAGGCGTCGATGGACCTCGGCGCCAACGGACTGACCACGTTCCGGCTGGTGACCTTCCCGATGCTGCGGTCGGCACTGCTTGCCGGCGGGCTGCTGGCGTTCGCGCTGTCCTTCGACGAGATCATCGTGACCACGTTCACCCTCGGCACCGGGATGGAGACGCTGCCGATCTGGATCTACGACAACCTGTTCCGCCCGAACCAGGCCCCGGTGGTCAACGTGGTGGCGGCGGTGCTGATCGTGGTCTCGACCGTGCCGGTGTACCTGGCCCAGCGCCTTTCCGGCGGCGACAGCTCCAGCGGCGGCCGGATCTGATGCTGGGCGGCCTGGTTCCACCGGCACGATCCACTCCCGGCCGCGACGCCGAGGTCGCCTGTCTCAGCGGAACCCGTCGGTCGCCTCGCGTAGTGCGGCCAGGATGCCCGGGTCGCTGACCGCGTGGCCGGCTCCCTCGGTGAGGCGCAGGGTCGAGTCCGGCCACGCGCGGTGCAGCTGGTAGGCGGTGATCGGCGGGCAGACCGCGTCGTAGCGGCCCTGCACCAGTACCCCGGGGATACCGGCGAGGCGGCCTGCGTCGCGGATCAGCTGGCCCTCCTCCAGCCACGCGCCGTGCCGGAAGTAGTGCACGGCCAGCCGGGCGAAGTTCAGTGCGAACGACGGGTTCGAGTACTGGTCCACGAACGAGGTCTGCGGCAGCAGCGCCACGGTCGCGCCTTCCCAGACACTCCAGGCGATCGCGGCCCGCTCCCGCATTGCGCGGTCGGCGGAGTGGAGCAGCTCCGAGTAGCCCTCGAGCGGGTCTTCGCGCTGCCGTTCGTCCAGCGGAGCCAGGAACGCGTCCCATTCGGCAGGGAACAGATTCGCCGCGCCACCGCGGTAAAGCCAGTCCAGCTCGCGTCGCCGCACGGTGAAGACGCCGCGCAGCACGAGTTCCGACACCCGCGTGGGATGTGTCTGCGCGTAGGCCAGCGCCAGCGTGGAACCCCATGACCCACCGAACAGCTGCCAGCGCTCGATGCGCAGTCGTTCCCGCAGCAGTTCCAGATCGGATACCAAGTGCCACAATGTGTTCCTGGCCAGATCCGGATCCGGATCGCCGGCGCTGGGCGTGCTGCGGCCGGAGCCGCGCTGGTCGAAGAGGATGATCCGGTAGGCCGCCGGGTCGAAGTGCCGCCTTGCCACCGGTGCGATCCCGCTGCCCGGTCCGCCGTGCAGCACCACGACCGGCTTGCCGTCCGGATTTCCGGCGTCCTGGCAGTAGATCCGGTGCCCGTCGCCGACGTCGAGCATCCCGTCGGCACGCACCGGCGTCGCCGGGTAGAGCTCCTCCATACCGGCTACTCTTCACCGGCCCCGCCCCGCCGGGGAATCCGGGGTGCGATCCCGGAACGGGGATTGGGGCGGGCTGGGGGTGCGAATCCGATGGCACGGGTGTGGTCTGCGGTGGAAACCCGGGGAACCAGGGACGGGTTGTGGGGGCGAACCCGGGAGGGCCTGGGCTGGCACCCAGGTGGGGACCCGCTCCCGCCGCCGAGCGGAGCGGGCCCCCGTCCGTGATCGCGTCCGCAGCACTCGGCCGCGTTCGCGAAGACCATGCCGCCCTTGCCGATCACCGCGGAGCGCATACCCGTCTCGTCGAGGTCCGGACCCGCTGCGGGCTCCTACGCTAAGCCGCATCCGAACGCGGGTCAAGTACCTGATTATGGTTCATGGATGTGAATACGATGTATGAAAATCGGCTGCCCGACCCCCCGCCTGCCGGGGGCCGGGCAGCCGCTGGGTAGCTTTTCGCAGGAATGCCCGAACCGACGCGAGAAAGGCTCGCGAATGTCCGCGGTCAGCTACTTCGAATCCATTGTGGTCGGCGCCCTGCAGGGGGTGTCGGAATTGTTTCCGGTGTCCAGTCTCGGGCACAGTGTGCTGTTGCCCGCGCTGGTCGGCGGGAACTGGGCGCGGGACCTGAGCATCGGAAAGGACTCGCCGTATCTCGCGGTGCTGGTGGCCATGCACGTGGCGACCGCACTCGCGCTGGTGCTGTTCTTCCGGCGGGACTGGGCACGGATCATCGGCGGGCTGTGGACTTCTGCGCGGGATCGCGAGGTCCGCACGCCCGATCAGCGGCTGGCCTGGCTGCTGGTGCTCGCCACGATCCCGGTCGGGATCGCCGGTCTGCTGCTGGAGAGCCTGCTGCGCGACGTGCTCGGCAAGCCGGTGCCGTCGGCGATCTTCCTTACCCTCAACGGCGGGGTGCTCTACGCCGCGGAACGGTTCTCCCGGGTGCGTCCGGCTGCGAAGCCCGCGCGTGCCGAGGAAACCGTGGACTTCAGCGCCGAGGAGACGCTGGTGCTGCGCGCGGTCACGGTCGAGGAGGCCACCGACGCACGGCTGTCGAAGCTGGGCGTGAAGGAGGCCGTGCTGATCGGCTCGGCGCAGATCCTGGCTCTGCTGCCGGGGATCAGCCGTTCCGGCAGCACCATGGTGGCCGGGCTCCGGCGCGGCCTTGCACACCAGGACGCGGCACGCTTCGCATGGCTGCTGGCGACTCCGGTGATCCTGGCCGCCGGCGTGCTCAAGATGCCGACGCTGTTCACCCCGGAGAACAGCTCCTCGCTCGGTCCGGCGCTGGCGGGCAGTGTGGTGGCATTCGTCGCGTCCTACATTTCTGTCCGATTTCTGACGAAATACTTCGAAACGCGCACCTTGACCCCGTTCGCGATCTACTGCGGCCTCGCCGGAATCGGCAGTCTGCTCGTCTTCACGTTGTGAGGGTGGGCTCGGTGCACAATTCTTCCGGGTGCACACTGAGCACATCGAAAACGTGCCGACACCCCCGCCGCTGAGCGGATCGACATTCTGCACGGCGTGGACCCTCGACGTCCCCGCCGTGCTGGTGGTGTTCGTGCTCGGCGTCGCCTACCTCGCCGTCGCGCGCCGGCAGCAGACGTGGGCGCCCGGCCGGACCACGGCGTTCCTGGCCGGCCTGGCCACTCTCATCGTGGTGACCTGCTCGTTTCTCGGCGTGTACGACACCACGCTGTTCTGGGTCCGCGCGACGCAGAACACCGTGTTGCTGATGGTCACGCCGTTGCTGCTCGCGCTCGGCGCCCCGGTGACGCTGCTGATGCGCACTGCTCCACCCGGGCTTGCCGGATGGCTGCGTCGGCACGGCCGTGGTCCGCTCGCGCGGTTCGTGACTTTCCCGCTTTCGGTCACCGTCGTGCTGATCGCGCCGTTTCTCGTGCTCTACCTCACGCCGTTGTACAACGTGACTCTCGATTCCGCAGTCGTGGGCGGGCTCGTGCGAGTGGCGCTCGTGCTGGCCGGATTCCTGTACTTCTACAGCCGCGTGCAGCTCGATCCGACGCCCCGGGACGATTCGCACCTGGTGTCGGTGTGGATCTCGTTCACCGAGGTGGTTTTCGACGGCGCGCTCGGCCTCGTGCTGTGGCTCGGCCCGCTGCTCGCCCCCGCGCACTACGACGCCGTGCACCGCGGGTGGGGGCCGGATCCGCGCACCGATCAGGTCATCGGCGCCGGAGTGTTGTGGATCGGCGGCGATGTGGCCGGGCTGCCGTTCGTCGGTGCGCTGTTCATCCGCTGGTCCCGCGACGACGAGAAGCGCGCGAAACAGCTCGACCGGCGCCTCGACGAGGAATCCGAGGCAGGCGTTGCACCGCCGGGCGGGCTGTGGTGGGAGAACGACCCGGAGCTGGCCGCGCGGTTCCGCCGCAGGTGAGCTCCGGGCCGTTCGGGAGTACTCAGTGGAATGCGTGTTCGGGCGCGGGGAACTCACCCCGTCGGACGTCCTCGGCGAACGCCGTCGCGGCACCCTGCAGCACGCCGGCCAGGTCCGCGTAGCGCTTCACGAACCGCGGCGCCTTGCCCCGGCGCAGGCCGGCCATGTCCTGCCACACCAGCACCTGTGCGTCGCAGTCCGGGCCGGCGCCAATGCCGACCGTGGGGATCTTCAGCTCGTGCGTCACCCGCTTCGCGGCCTCGGCCGGCACCATCTCCATGACCACCGCGAACGCCCCGGCTTCCTGCAGCGCCAGCGCGTCGGCGAGCAGCGCGTCCGCCGCTTCGCCGCGTGCCTGCACCCGGTATCCGCCGAGGTTGTGCTCGCTTTGCGGGGTGAATCCGAGGTGGCCCATCACCGGCACGCCCGCCGAGGTGAGGGCTTCCACGTGCGCCGCGAACCGGCGTCCACCCTCCAGCTTCACCGCCTGCGCACGACCCTCCTTCATGAACCGCACCGCGGTCGCGAGTGCCTGTTCCGGCGAGAGCTGGTAAGAGCCGAACGGCAGATCGGCGACCACCAGCGCACGTTTGGCCGACCGGGTGACCGCGCGGACCAGCGGCAGCAGCTCGTCCACGGTGACCGGCAGCGAGGTGTCGTACCCGAACACGTTGTTGGCGGCCGAATCGCCGACGAGCAGCACCGGGATGCCGGCTTCGTCGAACAGTTCGGCGGTGTACATGTCGTAAGCGGTGAGCATCGGCCACGGTTCCCCGCGTTCCTTGAGCTCCCGCAGATGGTGGATGCGGACCTTCCGGCCGGGCGCGGGCGGCGCGGCCGCGGGGCCGGTGCCGTACGGGGCGGCCACTTCGCCGGATTCTCCGGCAGACTGGGCAGACATCGTCGTCGACCGTCCTTCCCTCGAGGCCTCGGTGAGGTCCCCGGGTCGTGGAGTCAGTACCGCGTTCAGCGTGACACGGCCCCGCGGTCCGCCCAAGATCGTGCGATCAGCTTCACACGCCCGGGTCGCGGCAACCTGTCCGTCTGCCCGGCGTCCACCGGCCGGACGTCCGGTGGACGGGAAGCCCGGTCACCGCGTGCATCGACGGAGCGGCCGTACCGCGCAGAAAGGTATCCATGGGAACCCCGGTGAACGCGCGAGCGCGCATTCCGCGCTGGAAGGCCAAGGCGGGTGGGGTCACTGCCACCGTCGTGCAGCTGGCCGCGGTCTTCTCGGTCGTGCTCCTGCTGGCCGGAGGCAGCCACGGGCACCTGCTGGGCACGATCGACGCGGCGTTCTCCGCGTTGAGCGTGCCGACCAGCGCCAGCCTGGTGATCGTGTTGCTGCTGGTGGTCCTCGGCGCCGCGCTGCGCCGGCGCAAACGGGCCGCGCTCTGCACACTGCTGCTGTTCCAGGTCGCCGGTCTGCTGCTCACCCTCGTCTTCCAGGCATTGCTGCTGTGGGCACCGGATCTGCTCACGCTCAGTACGCGGGCGATGCGGCACATCCCGGTGCAGCTGGGTGTGCTGACCGCCGCCGACGTGATTTCGGTGCTGCTGATCTGGTTCCTGCTGGCGCTGCGCCCGGCGTTCCCCGCGCGGCTGGCGCCGGGGGCGTGGCGGAACGGGCTGTCGGTGCTCTTCGGCGGGCTGTTCGGAGTGGTCCTGCTCGGCTGGGGACTCGTCGAGCTGTTCCCGCACACGCTCGCCGACAGCTGGGCGCGGTTCGCCTGGGCGGTCAACCACGCCACCGGCGAGAACCTGCCGCTGAATCGCATCGGGGTGGGCGAAGGACCGGCGTGGGCCGACGCGGTGCTGGACCTCTGCTCGGCGTTCGTCGCGACGGCCGCGCTGTACACGCTCTTCCGCGGGGTGCGGAGCCGTCGCCTTCGGACCGACGATGAGGAACTGCGGCTGCGCCGTCTGCTGGCGGAGTTCGGCGAGGACGATTCGCTCGGCTACTTCGCGACGCGTCGTGACAAGAGCGTGGTGTTCGCGCCCAACGGCCGCGCCGCCGTGACCTACCGGGTGCTCGGCGGTACCAGCGTTGCGAGTGCGGACCCGATCGGTGCTCCCGACGCGTGGGCGGACGCGGTACAGGCCTGGCTCGCGGAGGCCTATGTGTACGGCTGGGCTCCCGGCGTTCTCGGTGCGAGCGAACGCGGTGCGAAGACCTACGCCGCGGCCGGCCTGCGTGCGCTGGAGATCGGCGACGAGGCGGTGCTCGACGTCCGCGAGTTCTCCCTCGCCGGTCCGGAACGGAAGTCCGTGCGCCAGGCGGTGAAGCGGATCGAGCGGGCCGGTTACACCGCGCAGGTCCGCAGGCACGGTGAGATCCCCGGGGACGAGATGGCGAAGCTGCTCGCCCGCGCGCAGCAGTGGCGTGGCGCGGAGACCGAACGAGGGTTCTCGATGGCGCTCGGCCGGCTCGGTGACCCGAGTGACGGACGCAGCGTGATGGTCGAGGCCTACGACGCACAGGGCGAGCTGCGCGGACTGCTTTCCTTCGTGCCGTGGGGAAAACGCGGGCTCTCGCTTGACCTCATGCGGCGGGACCGTGCCGCGGAGAACGGGCTCAACGAGTACCTGGTCGCGCAGGTCGTCGGGGCCGCGCAGCAGCTCGGCGCACAACGGATCTCGTTGAACTTCGCGATGTTCCGCGCGGTGTTCTCCGAGGGCGAGCGGATCGGCGCGGGACCGGTTTTGCGCGCCTGGCGCGGGATTCTCGGCGTCTTCTCGCGGTTCTTCCAGCTGGAGTCGCTGTACCGCTCGAACGCCAAGTACGGCCCGGAGTGGCAACCGCGGTTCCTGTGCTACTCCTCGGCGCGCCGGCTGCCGCGGGTCAGCATCGTCGCGGGTGCGCTGGAGGGATTCGTGCCCACCGGCAGGCGCCGGGCGCTGCGGCTGGAAAACGTGGGGAAGGACTTCGTCGCCGAGGTCCGGAAGATCGACGATGCCGCGGCGCACGTGCCGCCTGCCCCGCGCCGTCCCGAGCAGGTACGGGTGCGCGTCGCGAAGCTGGACAAGCTGCGGGAACTCGGGGTGGACCCGTATCCGGCCGGCTTCCGCCGGGAGGACCTGCTCGGCGACATCGTGGCCGAATTCCCCGGTCTGGAACCGGATTCCCGCACCGGCCGGCGGGCAAGGGTGGCCGGGCGGGTGCTCGCCCTGCGGGCACACGGCGGGCTGTGCTTCGCCCTGATCAAGGACTTCTCCGGGGAACTGCAGCTGATGCTGGATGCGAAGGTGCTCGACCTGTCCGGCTGGCGCAAAGGAGTGGACCTCGGTGACCACGTGGGCGTGGCCGGTGAGGTGGTGGTTTCACGCCGAGGCGAGCTGTCCGTGCTGGTGGACGAGTGGACGGTCACCGCGAAATGCCTGCATCCGTTGCCGGACAAGCGAAAAGGCCTCATCGACCCGGAGACGCGGGTGCGTCGGCGCTACCTCGACCTGGCGGTGAACCCGGATTCGGCGCAGATGCTGCGGCTGCGCTCCACGGTGGTCCGCGCGGTGCGGGAACACCTGTACCAGGGCGGGTACCTGGAGGTCGAAACGCCGATGCTGCAGACCGTGCACGGCGGGGCGAACGCGCGTCCCTTCGTCACCCACATCAACGCCTACGACATGCGGATGTACTTGCGGATCGCCCCGGAGCTGTACCTGAAGCGGCTCTGCGTGGCCGGCGTGGAGCGGGTGTTCGAGCTGAACCGCAACTTCCGCAACGAGGGCGTCGACGCCACGCACAATCCCGAGTTCACGATGCTGGAGGCGTACCAGGCGTACGCGGACTACAACTCCATGCGTGACCTCACGCGCGAGCTGGTGCAACACGCGGCCGAAGCGGCGTACGGCGCACAGATCGTGCGGAGGCACGGCGTGGACGGGCATGTGGTCGAGCACGACATCTCGGGTGACTGGCCGGTGGTCCCGGTCCACGAGGCCGTTTCGCTGGCGTTGGGGGAGGAGATCGACTCTTCGACCTCCGTGGCGCGGTTGCGGCGGCTGTGTGCCGCGGCCGGCGTTTCGGCGCCGGAGGACGCCGGACACGGTGACCTCGTGCTGAAGGCGCACGAGCACCTCGTGGAAGGGTCGACTGTCGGACCGACGTTCTACACCGACTACCCGACCGACGTCTCACCGCTGACCCGGCCGCACCGCGGCGATCCGCGGCTGGCCGAACGCTGGGACCTCATCGCGTTCGGTTCCGAGGTCGGTACTGCCTACACCGAACTCACCGACCCGATCGAACAGCGGCGCCGTCTGCAGGAGCAGTCCCTGCGCGCGGCGAGCGGGGACGTCGAGGCAATGGAACTGGACGAGGACTTCCTGCTGGCCCTGGAACACGGCATGCCCCCGACCGGCGGGCTGGGGCTGGGCATCGACCGGTTGCTGATGCTGCTGAGCGGTGCCTCGATCCGGCAAACGGTGCTGTTCCCGTTCGTCCGCCCGCAGGCGTGACGGCCACCGTTGTCCCGTTCCGGTAACCGGTCCGTCGCTATCGGTGGCGGAACGGAGGCGGGGCACGTCACGGGTGTGACACCATCGCGCGCAATGTTGCAGACCTTCGCCTAGGGTGTGCGAGTGCCTGCCGCGCGACTCGCTTTGGTCGTCCTCATCGGACTCGGCGTGCTGGGGTATTCCGCGTGGCTGCTGGAATTTCTGCTGCCGACCGGAGTGTCGCCGATCGAGGCGCCGGTCGAGGACCTGATGCTCGCGCGACCGTTGTTCCGGATCGCGGTCGGCGTCGCGGGGCTGGCGTTCCTGGCGGCCGGACCACCGTTGATGCGGCTCGCTCCGGTGCACTGGACGGGCCGGACGACCGCGGTTTCGGTGGCCGGGTTCGGGATCGTGCTGCTGGTGGACGCCGGTGTGCCCGGTGCGATGCCGCTTCCGTTGCTGCAGAACGTGCTGTTCGCGGTGGGCACGGTGAGCCTGGTGCTGTGGTGGCCACCCGGCTGGCGTGCGTGGGCGGTCGGTGCGCTGGTGCTGGTGCTGCTCACCTGGGCGCTGGTGCTGTTCGGCCCCGCGCCGTGGCGGGGCGTGTTCAGCCGGGCACAACTCGTGGTCCGGTCGGCGGAGCTGATCATCGGCGGGGTGTACGTCGTGCGGATGCCGCTGTCGAGGAGCCGGAAAATGTCGGTGCCGGGTGAGATGCTGCGGAGCACTCGACCGACACGTCCGAAATGAGGCTCCGATGGCAGCGAACGTCCCCCCGGTACCCGATGAGCGAGCCGGCTTGCTCGGGTTCCTCACCCAGCAGCGGAATGCCCTGAAGACAGCGGCATTCGGCCTGACCGAGGACCAGGCCAGAGCTGTACCGAGCGCGAGCGCGCTGAGCGTCGGCGGCCTGGTGAAACACGTCGCGGCCACCGAGGACGGCTGGATCGACCTGGTGCTGCGGATCCCGCCGAAGCCGATCGAGGAGAGCATGGCGAGCTACCAGGACAACTACCGGCTGAGCCGGTCGGAGACGCTGGCCGGAATCCTCGCGGAATACGACCGCGTGGCAACCCGCACCGAGGAGGTCATCGCCGGTATCGAGGACCTTGGCCAAGCCGTCCCGGTGCCGAAGGGCGTGCCGTGGTACCCGGACGACGTGCAGGCCTGGTCGGTCCGCTGGGTACTGCTGCACCTGATCGAGGAAACCGCCCGCCACGCAGGCCACGCCGACATAGTCCGCGAATCCGTGGACGGAGCCACCGCCATCCCACTACAAGCAGCCGCAGAAGACTGGCCGGAGTCGGACTGGGTGAAACCCTGGAAACCAACCCCCTGACCACACCGCGGGGCCGCACTCTTTGCCACACCCCCGCGGCCCCGCCACCCCGACGAGGGCGATCCACCCACAGTTCCGCCTGAGGCCCCCGGTTGCGTCCGATGCCGCCGGTTGCGCCCACGCTGACGGTTGCGCCCGACGCCGCCGGCTGCACCCGACGCCGCCGGTCGCACCCACGCTGACGGTTGCGCCCACGCTTTCACCCACGCCCGCGGGTGCCTGCTCCCGACAGCCACGCCCATGCCCACTCGTGTGCTCACGCTCACGCGTGCGCCCACGCCCGTGGGTTGCCTGCCCCCGGGCACCCGCGGACGTACCCACGCTTTCCGCTACGTCCGTGGGTGCCTGCTCCCGACACCCACGCCCGCGCCCGCACCCACGCCCGCACCCACGCGTGCGCCAACGCCCGCACCCACGCCCGCACCCACGCCCGCACCCACGCGTGCGCCAACGCCCGGACCTACGCGTGCGCCAACGCCCGCGGCGTGCGCTTACACCCGTGGGTGCCGGCGCCTGGCACCCGCGGGCGTACCCACGCTTTTCCCCGCGTCCGTGGGTGCCTGCTCCCGGTACCCGCGGGCGTACCCACGCTTTCCGCCACGTCCGTGGGTGCCTGCTCTCGGTACCCGCGGCCGGACCCGCCACCGCGCACACGTCCTCACTCGCGCCCTCGGTTGCGGCTGTGCCACGCCAGCTCCCGCGTAGCCCTCCGGCTGCACCCACAACCGCGCCTACGCCTGCACCCCACAACCGCGCCTGCGGCTGTGCTGCACAAGGTTGGCTCCGCAGCCGGCCCCGCACCGAGCGGAACTCCGGGGGCGCATTTGGCGGCGCGCCTGGTCAATACCGAGTCTGGCGGTGTCGCGCCCGGCAAGGGGCGGGCGGGCCTGCGCCGCGCCTTGTAGCGGGTGTGGGATGCCGGCTTCGTCCGTGGTCGTCGGTGTGGTTGGCGGCTCCGCGCCTGCAAGCGCGCGTCCCCTGCGGCTCCCCGCCAGGATCTGTCCGGTACTCGCCCCCGCCAGGATCTGTCTGGTATTCGCCCCGCCAGGGTCGCTCGGTATCCGCCAGGCCAGGACCCGCTCGGTGCCCGCGCCACCGGACCGTGCCCCTGGGGCCTGCCCACCAGGGCCGTCTAGGCCCCGGCATCGCGCCGGCGGCCTCTTGTACGCGGAGCGTGCCCCCACCTCGGCCCCCACCTCGGCACCCCCAACCTCGGCACCCGGCCCCAGAGACCGTCAGAAGAGGGTCGGTTCCTCCGGGAAAGCGCCTTCGATCACGAGCATCCGACGTTTGGTCTCGACGCCTCCCGGGGCGGAGAATCCGCCGGGTTTGTTGCCTGCGGCCAGTACCCGGTGGCACGGCACGACGATCGGGAACGGGTTGTGTCCCATCGCCTGTCCGACCGCCTGTGCGGATCCCGGCATGCCCAGTTCGTGTGCGATGTCGCCGTAGGTGAGTGTCTTGCCCGGCGGGATCGCGCGTGCGACGTCGTACGCGCGACGGTGGAACTCCGGCACCTCCCGAAGGTCCAGCGGTACCTCCCGCAAATCCCGCGGCTCACCGGAAAGCAGCGCGACGATCCCGGCCACGGTCGCCTGCAGCGCGTCCGGTACCGGAGCCTCGACCGCATCGGGGAAGCGCGCGAGGAGATTCGCCCGCGTGCGCGCAGCTGAGCTGCCCGGCAACGCGGTGCCCACCACCGCACCGTCTCGCCAGGCCAGCCCGCACGCCCCGATCGGGGTGCCGAACACCGTGAACTCCACCGTCATACCGCGAGCCTACGACCGGGCACCGACAGAAACCGGCGGAAATCCGACCGCACCGCCGAGCGGCTCAGGACTTCCGTTCCCGCCACCCGTTGGTCATCGGCAGCCGCCGGTCGCGGCCGAACGCTTTGAACGTGATCTTCGTGCCCGGCGGGTACTGCCGACGCTTGTACTCGGCCCGGTCGACCATCCGGACCACCCGGTCGATGGTTTCCGGATCGAAGCCCGCCGCCAGCAGATCCTGGTAGCCGCGGTCGCCTTCGACGTAGTCGTCGAGGATGTCGTCGAGCAGCGCGTAGTCCGGCAGCGAGTCGCTGTCCTTCTGATCCGGCCGCAGCTCCGCCGACGGCGGCTTGCTGATCGAGTTTTCCGGGATCGGCGGCGTTTCCCCGCGTTTGACCGCCTCCGCGTTGCGCCAGCGGGCCAGTTGCCACACGTGCGTCTTGAACAGGTCCTTGATCGGCGCGAACGCACCCACCGCGTCGCCGTAGATGGTCGAGTAGCCCACTGCCAACTCGGTCTTGTTGCCGGTCGCCAGCACGAGGTGACCGTCCAGGTTGGACAGTGCCATGAGCAGCATCCCGCGTACCCGCGCCTGAATGTTCTCCTCCGCCAGCCCGGTCAGCTGCAGCTGGTCCACGTACACCTTGACCATGTCTTCGATCGGCTCCACGCGGTAGTGCGCGCCGGTACGCCGGGCGAGGTCGGAGGCGTCGTCCTTCGAATGCACCGAGGAGTACTTCGACGGCAGCGAGACGCCGTACACGTTGTCGCCGCCCAAGGCGTCGGCCGCGAGCGCCGCGCACACCGCGGAGTCGATACCGCCGGAGAAACCGAAAGTGACCGTGGAGAAGCCGTTCTTGTGCACGTAGTCGCGCAACCCCACGACGAGCGCCGACCACACCTCGGCCTCGTCCGAAAGCGGCTCACTGAGCACCGGGTCAGCCAGCGCCTCGTACGCCGCCAACGGCTCGTCGCTGAGCACCCGACGGTGCACGCGAAGGCCGTCGAATTCACCCGAGGAACCCGGAGCACCACCGCCGAGGTCCATGTCCAGCACCACCAGGTGCTCCACGAACTGCGGCGCCCGCGCGAGCAACGCCCCGTCCGCGCCGACCACCAGCGAGTCGCCGTCGAACACCAGGTCGTCCTGGCCGCCGATCTGGTTCGTGTACGCCAGCGGTGCACCCGCTTCGGCCGCACGACGCGCCACGAGCGGCAGCCGCTGCTCGTCCTTCGACCGCTCGTACGGCGACGCGTTCGGCGCGACCACCAGGTCCACTCCGGCCTTGCCGAGCGCCGAGATCGGACCGCCGTCCTGCCAGATGTCCTCGCAGATCACCATGCCGATGTCGACGCCGTGCAGCCGCAGCACTTCCAGCTCGGTACCCGGCTTGAAGTAACGGTGCTCGTCGAACACGCCGTAGTTGGGCAGGTGGTGCTTGAACTGCCGGGCCACGACCTCGCCGCGGTACAGCGCGGCCGCTGCGTCACGCGG
Source organism: Amycolatopsis ultiminotia (assembly GCF_039536925.1). Taxonomy (NCBI): domain Bacteria; kingdom Bacillati; phylum Actinomycetota; class Actinomycetes; order Pseudonocardiales; family Pseudonocardiaceae; genus Amycolatopsis; species Amycolatopsis ultiminotia. The sequence goes on from NZ_BAAAZN010000004.1 coordinate 556,091, forward strand.
ACCGGCCTCGTCGTGGTCCAGGTAGCCGACGTAGGTGAGCACCTCGCCGCAGCCTGCCTCGTCGAGCCGCCGGGCCAGTTCGGTCACCGACCGCAGCGACGCGTCGGCGAAGGTGCGGCGCAGCGTGAGGTCCTCCACCGGGTAACCGGTCTGGGACATTTCGGGGAAGACGACGACGTGGGCGCCGGATTCGGCGGCCTTGCGCGTCCACTCGACAGTGCGCGCGGTGTTCCCGTCGAGGTCGCCGACAGTGGTGTTGATCTGGGCCAGTGCGATGCGCAGTTGCGGCATGCCGCCATTCTGTCCCACCGCGACGGTCCCGGCGAAGCGGATGTGAGCGAGCAGCCGGGGCCGCGGCGGACCGCGACCCCGGCGCCGGTCAGGACTTCTTCATCTTCATCATGCTGCGCACCCGTTTGATGGTCTGCTCGAAGTCCGAGTCGAACGGGTTGTCGTGCACCAGGTAGGTCCAGGTGGTGTTCGCGCGGCGCAGGCCGGCGTCGGCGAGGTCGAGGCCGTCGTCGGTGATCTCGGCTTCCTCGAGGGTCTTCGCCGCCCGCGTAGCCGCTTCCGGGATGATCTTGTGGAACTCGGGGATCGCCGCGCGGTGGAACTCGTCGAGCGGGGTCTCCCTCGCCAGCGCACGCAGGTGGATGCTCTCGCGTACGTCGGTCAGGTAGGCCAGGTGGTCGGACCACAGCTGGTCGAGGTGGAACAGCAGCACCTCACGGCACACCTGCTCGAGCCGCTCGGTGTCGTCCAGCTTCTCCTTCAGCTCGGCGAACTTCTCCTCGTGCGCCTTCTCCATCCCCTCGGCGGCCAGCGCGCTGTGCAACACCTTGTCACGGTGCTCCAGCAGTTCGGCGCGCTGCCGTTCGATCAGCCGGGTGTAGCGCCAGGTGTTGCGGTGGATCTCCAGATCGACGCCCTCGGCGACGCGCTGGGCGTGGTTGATCTGCCGGTGCGCGGCCGGATCGGTGATCTCGCCGGTCTCGGAATCGGAGTCGATGCCCTCGGGGATGTCCGGCGCGTTGGAGAGCACCAGATCGTCGTTCAGGCTCGCGAAGAAGATCGCGCTGCCAGGGTCGCCCTGTCGTCCGGAACGGCCGCGCAGCTGCCCGTCGAGCCGGCTCGACGGGTACCGCGCGGTGCCGATCACGTGCAGGCCGCCGAGCTCGGCGACCTCCTCCCTGGTCGACCCTTCGGTGCCGCCGAGCCGGATGTCGGTACCGCGGCCCGCCATCTGGGTGGACACGGTGACCGCGCCCTTCTTGCCCGCCTCGGCGATGATCGCGGCTTCTTCCGCGTCGTTGCGTGCGTTCAGCACCACGCACGGCAGATCGACCTTCGCGAGCTTGTCCGCCAGCTCCTCGGACTCGGCCACGTCCTGGGTGCCGACCAGGATCGGGCGGCCGGTTTCGTGCACCGACGCGATTTCGTCCTGGATCGCGCGCAGCTTCTGCGACGGCGAGGCGAAGATCCGGTCGGGCTGGTCGGCACGGACGTTCGGGGTGTTCGGCGGGATCACCGCGACCTCGAGCCGGTAGAACTCGCGCAACTGCTCGGCCACCGCCACCGCGGTCCCGGTCATACCCGCCACCTCGGGGTAGCGCGCGAGCAGTGCCTGCACTGTGATCGAGTCGAGGATTTCGCCCCGGTCGGTCGCGGTGACCTGCTCTTTCGCCTCGACGGCCGCCTGCAGGCCGTCCGGCCAGCGCTGCAGCTCGGCGACCCGGCCGCGGGCTGCGTTGATCAGCTGGACCTTGCCGTCGCGGACCAGGTAGTCGACGTCCCGGGTGAGCAGCGCGTGCGCGTGCAGCGCAACGTTGACCGCGGCGAGCCGGTCCGAACCCGAATCGCCGTACAGGTCGATGCCGCCGAGCGACTTCTCCACCACCGAAGCGCCCGCACTGGTCAGCCACGCGTTGCGGCCGTCGGTGTCGGTCTCGTAGTGCAGCCCGAGGCGCAGCCGCCGGACGACCGTGGCGACCTCCTCGTCGGCGTCGTTGTGGTCGATCGAGCCTGCCATCACCAGCGGTACGCGGGCCTCGTCGACCAGCACCGAGTCGGCTTCGTCGACGATCGCCACCTCCGGGGCGGGCTGCACCAGGTCGTCGACGTGGGTGACCAGACGGTCGCGAAGCACGTCGAAGCCGATCTCGGCGACCGCGCCGTAGGTGACCTGCCGGTAGTAGGCGTCCTTGCGCTCCTCCTTCGAGTGCGCCGGCTCGACCCAGCCCACGGTGACGCCGAGCAGGGCGTACACCGGGTTCATCCACTCCGCGTCGCGGCGGGCGAGGTAGTCGTTGACCGTGACCACGTGCACCCGACGGCCGCGCATCGCGTGCCCGGCGGCGGCGAGTGCCCCGGCGAGCGTCTTGCCCTCACCGGTGTCCATCTGCACGACGTGCCCGGTGAGCAGGCCCATCGTGCCGAGCAGCTGCACGTCGAACGCCCGCTCGCCGAGTGCCCGCCGCGCCGCCTCGCGGCCGAGGGCGCACACCTCCACCAGCTGGTTGTCGGTGTAGGCCGTGGCGCCGTCGAGGGACTCGGCCAGCTTCTCCGCGCGTTCGGTGAGCTCGGGGTCCGCCAGCTCTTCCAGCTCGGGCTCGAGTTTCTCGACCGCGGGCAGCAGCGCTTCGTAGCGGGTCAGCTCGACGCTGCCCGGCCGTTCGATGATCCGGCGTAGCCGCTTGCCCACCCGGCTGATCAGTGCCACCCCTGGTCTCCTCATCTCTGTCTTGCGCCGACAGTGTCCGCTCGTGTCCGCTCGCGTCCCGCGCACTCCGCCTTGCCCAACGCGCCGGTGGTGCGCCGGAGTTCCGCGCCAGGATGGCACGATCAAACCGTGTTCCGTCATCCCCGCGCCAGCTCTCGCGCCCATCGGATCGTCGCGCTCGCGGTGTCCGGCCTGCTCGCCGGCACCCTCGCGGCGTGCTCGTCGAACTCCGGCCAGGCCGTGCCCTCGCCGTCGGTCGAATCACATCCGCCGGTCGGACCGGTGCCTGCCGGACTGGAGCGCTTCTACGGCCAGAGCCTGACCTGGGCTGCCTGTGCACCCTACGCGACCTCGGACGACGCGCAGTCCGCCTTCCGCACCCAGGGCATCCAATGTGCCCGGTTGACCGTTCCGCTGGACTACGCCAAACCGGACGGACCGACCATCACGCTCGGAGTGCTGCGGCATCAGGCCGAGGATCAGGGCGGCAAGGTCGGGTCGCTCGTGCTGAACCCGGGTGGTCCGGGAGCCTCCGGCATGGTCGCCGCGGCAGGCATGGTCGAGCAGGTTTCGAAGAACGATCTCGGCAAGCGTTTCGATCTGGTCGGATTCGACCCGCGGGGGATCGGCGCGAGCGAGCCGCAGATCCGCTGCTTCACCGATCAGGAGCGCGACGCCGACCGCGCGGACGACAGCGAGACCGACGGTTCGCCCGCAGGCGTCGCGAAGCAGGAGACGCAGGAGAAGGACTTCGCGGCGAAGTGCACGCAGCGCACGAAGTACGGCGACGACATGCTCGCGCACGTCGGCACGCGCGACGTTGTGAAGGACATGGACGTGCTACGCAGCGTCCTCGGCGACAAGAAGCTCACGTACCTCGGTTACTCCTACGGCACGCGTCTCGGGTCGACGTACGCGGAGACCTTTCCGAAGAACGTGCGCGCGCTCATTCTCGACGGCGCCGTAGACCCCGATCAGAGCCCGGAGGAATCCCTCGTCGCGCAAGGTCAGGGCTTCGGCACGGCGTTCGGTGAGTTCGCGAAGTGGTGTGCCGCTCGGCAGGACTGTGCGCTCGGCACTGACCCGGCAGCGGCGACGAAGGCGTTCCAGGACCTCACTCGGCGGCTGATCGACTTCCCGGTGTCAGTGGGTGACGGTCGCAAGCTGTCCTACGAAGACGCCACCACGGGTGCGATCCAGGCGCTGTACCAGCAGAGTCTGTGGGAGTACCTGAACACCGGCCTGAACGAGTTGAAGCAGCAGCAGGGCGGCACGCTCGAGAAGCTCGCGGACATCTACAACGAGCGTGGTCCCGACGGCCGTTACGGCACCACGCAGGACGCCTTCACCGCGATCCGCTGCGTCGACGACCCGCGCGTGACCGACCCGAAGCAGGTCCTCGAAGCGCAGGAGAAGTACGTACAGGTCGCGCCGTTCCTCGACGACGGCAAGCAGGCCAGCTCGGCGCGCGACTCGTGTGCGTTCTGGCCGGTGCCGAACACGTCGCAGCCGCACGAGCCCAATGTCCCCGGCCTGCCGAAGACGCTCACCATCTCCACCACCAACGATCCGGCGACGCCCTATCAGGCGGGCGTGAACCTTGCGAAGGCGCTGGGCGGTTCGCTGCTCACCTTCGAAGGCACCCAGCACACGGTGTTCCTGCAGGGCAACAGCTGCGTCGACAAGGTGGGCGTGGCGTATCTGATCGACGGCACGGTGCCGGCCGAAGGCACTCGCTGCCAAGGCAGCTGAATGAGACGGGCCACGGCGGTCATGGCTGTGGCGGCGCTCGCCGTCACAGCCTGTTCGGCTGCTGAGCCGCAACTCCGCTGGGGCCCGTGCGAGCCGTACGCTCGTGGCAGCTTGGAGAAGCAGCTGTACGCGGATCCGTCCTTCGACTGTGCGCGGCTTACCGTGCCGCTCGACTATGCCAGGCCGTCCGGGCGCACAGTCACGCTCGGCCTGCTCCGGCATCGCGCTACCGACACCGCTCATCGGGTTGGGTCGCTCGTACTCGACCCAGGCGGTCCGGGCGGTTCCGGGATGACCGCTGCGGCGACGCTGGTGAAACCCGCCGGACAGCTTGCGGCGCGGTTCGACTTCGTCGGCTTTGATCCGCGCGGTGTCCACGCGAGCGAGCCGCGGATCACCTGCCGCTCCGACGCTGAACAGGACGCCGACCGTGCGTCTGACGCGGAAAGTGACCGCTCTCCGGCCGGCGTCGCGAAGCAACTGGCCGAAGCGCGTGCGTACGGCGCTTCGTGCGCGAAGAACACCGGCGCGGACGTCCTCGCGCACATCGGCACGCGGGAAGTTGTACGTGACGTCGACGCCCTTCGCTCCGCTCTCGGCGAGGAGAAGCTGACGTACTTGGGCTACTCGTACGGCACGCAGATCGGATCGTCGTACGCGGAGGCGTACCCGGACAAAGTGCGCGCGATGATCCTCGATGGCGTCATCGACCCCGCGCAGGACCTACCACAGACATTGGTCGCGCAGACCGCAGGTTTCCAGGACGCCTTCACGCAGTTCGCGCGGTGGTGCGCGAAGCAGCCCAGCTGCCCACTCACCGGCGACGCGACCACCGCGTTCCAGCGTCTTGCACGCCCGCTAGTCATCAGCAAGGCGCCTGCGTTACCCGGCCGTACGCTGTCTTTCGAGGACGCAGTGACCGCCACCAATGCGGCGCTGTACTCGCGCGACAATTGGCCTGTGCTCTTGCGTGGGCTTCAGGAACTCACGCACGGACAAGGCAGCACACTGCTGGACCTCGCTGACAACTACTACGAACGAGACCCGGACGGTCACTACAGCGGTGCCATCGACGCCTACTTCGCCGTTCGCTGCGTCGACTACGACCGGGTGACCGATCGCGCGACCATCGACTCCGCGCACCGGCAAATGCTCACGAACGCACCGTTTCTCGACGGCGGATCGCCGGATACCAGTGAGCTGGACGTCTGCTCCACCTGGCCCGTACCGCCGACGTCACGGACGCACCGCCTGTCCGCGCCGGAGCCGTCAAAGGTCCTGGTCGTCTCGACAACGCACGACCCGGCGACGCCGTATCGGCAGGGCGCCGCCGTTGCGAAGGCCCTTCGCGCCCCGCTGCTGACCTTCGACGGCACCCAACACGCAGCGTTCCTGCGCGGAAACGCTTGCGTCGATCGCATCGCAGCTGAGTACTTGGTCACCACTGTCGCGCGCGACAGTCGGTGTGGCTAAGGCACCTGCTGCGTGAGCAGCACCTCGAACATCACCGGGCTGTCCGTGATCGTCTCGGGTGGCACCTGCAGCCACAGCCGCGCGAAGCGGTGCGGCTGGGTGACCGTGACCCACACCTTCACGTTTACGTCGGAATGAATCTGCGGCACCAGTCGCGACGCGACGGCCTGTGGCAACGTTCCGCCCACGCGGTAGCCGTCGACGCCCTGGATCGTCTCGCGGATTTCGGTCTGCGGTTTCCGGAGTGCCCCGAGCAGGTTCACGAAGCCACCGTCCGGACCGAGGAAGCGCTGCACGGTGAAGGTCGCCGGGCCGGACGTCGCGTGTCCCTTCGAGTCTTTCGTGGTCGCCGCGCCGCCGTTGACCGTGAAGGAGAACTCCCGCTCGCCGGTGCTGTTCGCCAGCTCCCCGGTACCTGCCGCACGTCCGCCGTTGTCGAGACCGGCTTCACCGTCGAGTTTGCTCAACGGCAGCCGGGGGAGCACCCCGTTGACCGCCACGGAGAAGTGCAGGCTCCGAACTGAGGCGAAGGTCGACTTCGAGGCGCTCAGCAGCTCGCTGCCAACCGGCAACGGCGATGACGCTGTGCAACTGCCGACGAGCCCGACAAGCAGCAGCGCCGGGAGGAAGCGTCGGCTGCGCATGGCCGTGAGCTTACTCGGCTGGCCTGATTCTTTCGGATGGTGTCCGCCAGGCCACTTCCGGCCGCCCCGGCCACCCAGCAGACTCGCCATTCGTGATCACCGAGACCCGTCCCGCACCTCGTCTCCACCGCGCCTGGTTCGTGGCCGCGGCCGCGTTCGTCGCGCTGTTGGCCGCTGCCGGCTTCCGGGCCGCGCCCAGCGTTTTGATCGACCCACTGCACGAGGAGTTCGGCTGGTCCCGCGCCACCATCGGGGCTGCGGTGTCGGTCAACCTGGTCCTCTACGGCGTCTTCGCGCCCTTCGCCGCGGCGCTAATGGAACGGTTCGGCATCCGTCGGGTGGCAGCGACTGCGCTGTTCGTCGTCGCGATCGGCGCCGGCGGCACGGTGTTCATGAGCTCCAGCTGGCAGCTGATCCTGTGCTGGGGCGTGCTCGTGGGTACCGGCACAGGGTCGATGGCGATGAGCTTCGCGGCGACAGTGACCACTCGGTGGTTCGTACGCCACCGCGGTGCGGTGACTGGTGTGCTGACCGCCGCCGGCTCTACCGGACAGCTGGTCTTCCTCCCCGTAGTGGCCGCGCTCGCCGTACACGACGGCTGGCGTACGGCGTCGCTGGTCATCGCGATCGCGGCACTCGCCGTGGTCCCGCTCGTGCTCCTCGTCGTGCGTGACCATCCAGCTGACATCGGCACTGTCGCGTACGGCGCGCCGGAGGGCACAGCGGTCGCCAGCCCGGCCCCGAAGACCGGCTCCGCGCGACGCGCGCTGACTGTGCTCTTCCAAGCTGCGCGCACCAGGTCGTTCTGGCTGCTCGCGATCGGGTTCGCGATCTGCGGTGCGACCACGAACGGACTGGTCAGCACACATTTCGTACCCGCTGCGCACGACCACGGCATGCCGCAGACCACCGCCGCGAGCCTGCTCGCGCTGGTCGGGATCTTCGACGTGGTGGGGACCATCGCGTCGGGTTGGCTCACCGACCGTGTCGATCCGCGCATCCTGCTCGGCGTCTACTACGCGTTGCGGGGACTCTCGCTCGCCCTGTTGCCACAGCTGTTCACGGATTCGGTCCAGCCCAGCATGTGGGCGTTCATCCTGTTCTACGGCCTCGACTGGGTCGCCACCGTCCCGCCGACCGTCGCGCTCTGCATCCGCACCTTCGGCGAAGCCGGTCCGATCGTCTTCGGCTGGGTGTTCGCCTGCCACCAGCTCGGCGCGGGATTCGCGGCGTCGGCAGCAGGCGCGGTGCGGGACCAGCTCGGCGACTACGCGCTGGCCTGGTACGTCGCCGCGGGGCTGGCGGTGATCGCTGCCGTCGCCTCGTTGTCGATCACCCGATCCGGCCGGATCCGACCGGTCGCAGTGCGCTGACTTCCCGGTCGAAACGCCCCGGCGACCCGTGAAACATCCCGTTAACACGTGCTGGTTAGGGTGCGGCCATGGATCGCCAGCAGGAATTCGTGCTCCGCACTCTGGAAGAGCGCGACATCCGTTTCGTCCGCCTCTGGTTCACCGACGTGCTGGGGTTCCTCAAGTCGGTCGCGGTCGCGCCCGCGGAGCTCGAAGGCGCGTTCAGTGAGGGCATCGGGTTCGATGGTTCGGCCATCGAAGGCTTCGCGCGGGTGTACGAGTCGGACATGGTCGCCAAGCCCGACCCGTCGACGTTCCAGGTGCTCCCGTGGGAGACGCCGGAGGGCGGCCCGTACTCCGCGCGGATGTTCTGTGACATCGCGATGCCCGACGGTTCACCGTCGTGGGCCGATCCGCGGCACGTGCTGCGCCGCCAGCTGTCGAAGGCAGGCGAAGCGGGCTTCACCTGCTACGTGCACCCGGAGATCGAGTTCTTCCTGCTCGCCACCCTCCCCGAGGACGGCACCGAGCCCGAACCCGCGGACAACGGCGGCTACTTCGACCAGGCCAGCCACGCCACCGCGACGCATTTCCGGCGGCACGCCATCGAAACCCTCGAGGCGATGGGCATCTCAGTCGAGTTCAGCCACCACGAAGGGGCACCGGGGCAGCAGGAAATCGACCTTCGCTACGCCGACGCGCTCACCATGGCCGACAACGTGATGACGTTCCGCTACGTCGTCAAGGAGGTCGCGCTGACCCAGAACGTGCGCGCGACCTTCATGCCGAAGCCCTTCAGCGGTCAGCCCGGTTCGGGCATGCACACCCACGTCAGCCTGTTCGAAGGGGACCGCAACGCGTTCTACGACGCGGAGGACCCGCACGAGCTGTCCGACACCGGCAAGGCGTTCGTGGCCGGAGTGCTGCACCACGCCAAGGAGATCTCCGCGGTCACCAACCAATGGGTGAACTCGTACAAGCGGCTGATCAGCGGCAGCGAGGCACCGACCACCGTGTCGTGGGGCCGGGCGAATCGTTCCGCGCTGGTCAGGGTGCCGATGTACTCACCGGGAAAGGCGTCCTCCCGTCGCGTGGAGATCCGCACGCTCGACTCCGCGTGCAACCCGTACCTGGCGTACTCGGTGATCATCGCGGCCGGGCTGAAGGGCATCGAAAAGGGCTACGAGCTGCCGCCACCTGCCGAGGACAACATCTGGCAGCTGTCGGACTCCGAACGCCGCGCCGCCGGCTACTCGCAGCTCCCGCAGAACCTCGGCGAGGCACTGGCGGAGATGGAGAAGTCGGAACTGCTCCCGGAAGCCCTCGGCGAGCACGTGTACGACTTCTTCCTGCGCAACAAACGTGTCGAGTGGGACAACTACCGGAGCGCAGTCACCCCGTACGAGCTACGCACGCTGCTGCCCGTGCTCTGACCCATCCCGCGTTTCCGCACGGCCCGGAGCGCAGCTTTCATCGAAACCCTGGCCGGGCGCTCGCAGCCGCCGGGGTTGTTACCGCTCCGGGCAGGGGACAGTCGCATCGGCCCTCGGTGGCGTGCCGGGCTTTGCGACTGGTACTTCGGGTGCGGCCGTGTTGGAGCCAGGGGAGTCCCCGCTTTCGCGAAGCTTCCCTGCCGTCCGGCGGCCATGAGATCTGGCCCACCGGCCGTCGACCTGACCAACCGCACTCGGGCACCGACGTCATAGCAGGTCAACGCTGTTGCCCCGAGCGCACTGACCCAAGCCGCGACCAGCGACGTCCGACACCGCACGGCCGCCCGCGGTCCCGTCGGCGACCTCCCCGCTCAGCTGAAAGACAAACACCGGCGCCCATGACCACCACCGGACAGAGTGCGCTCCGAAGTCATCTTCGCCGACCAGGAACTCCTCGAACAACACCCGCCCCGCCCGGCCCGACGCCCCGGCTACCGCGCGACGAAGGCGTCGCCGTCCGACCTCGGTCCCCGCCGTCCCTCCCACCGGACAGCCCGGCAAACTCCGCGCGATCCCCGAGTGACCGCGGTCCACACCGCAGTAGCCGCTTCCCCTCCGTCGGCTATGTCCCCGCCATGTCGGCCACTCCCCACCCCGTCGGCCACTCCCCGCCATGCCGGTCACGTACTCACCGAGCCGGCCACTCCCCGCCATGCCGGTCACGTACTCACCGAGCTGGCCACTCCTCACCACGCCGGTCACGTACCCACCGAGCCGGGCCACGTCCCGACTACGTCGGCCACCCCCGCTACGTCCTCGTCCAAGCCCTGACCCGCGCTACCCGTCCGCGTTGCTACCCGCGCGCCTTGTCCGCACCTCTCGCGCAACGGGCTGTCTGCGAGCCTCTGACCTGCGCCGACCCCGTTAAGTCACCCCCCTGTTTTCGGGCTGTTGCGAGGTGTGTAATCTTCTCTTCGTCGCCAGGAACACCGGGACGGCGGGGCCGAAAGCCCCACGGACCGGAGGCCAGGGCCGAGCGGTTGACACCGCGAAACGGACCAGGTAGCGTTCAGCGTCGGCCCACGAGCGGCCGCCGATTCCCTACGACTAACCTTGTAGGTCTCGGCATGCTCGACCAAAAGCTTGAAACAATGCTGGCGATTGGCTCGTTTGTGGGTTGGTTGTTGGTGTGTTGCTTGAGAACTCAACAGTGTGCTAGTGAACTAAGCCAGTAGAGTTTTTTTTGTTTTTGGAGAATCCTCGTTGGGTTTTCTTTGAGTTTGATGTGTAGTCATTGGTTGAACTGTTCATTGTTGGAGAGTTTGATCCTGGCTCAGGACGAACGCTGGCGGCGTGCTTAACACAT
>NZ_BAAAZN010000005.1:0-28711 GCF_039536925.1 Amycolatopsis ultiminotia
CGTCCACCACGTCGCATAGCCGAAAACGCAACACGAAGCCAGACGACGGTGTCGTGAGAACTTGCCGCGATCGGACCACGTCAATGGCAACGCGAGTACGACCGCACACGGCGACTGCAGAGACAAGACACAGCTATGTCACGCATCTCTTGGAGTTCGGCTATCCGCCGTTGATGGTGCAGCAACAGGTCGGGCACGCCTACCAGTCCACGACCGCGCTCTACACCAACCCTCGGGAATTGCATCAGGTGGGCGAGAATCTGCAGGTCGCCTGCTGGGGATGGTTCCGCAGTGGCCGCGGCGGGCCAGTGAGACACGCCGTGTGACCTGCATGATTTGCTAGGCGATCCCGTTAGGTGCATGATCCCCCCTTCGAACGGTCCCGGTGATCTGGCTTGGAGGCAGGGTTGGGGCGGGCTGATCTGGCGGGTGCTGCGCACCTTGAACTCGTGTCCGGTGTGGTGCGGCTGCGGCCGGAGGACGCGATGTTCGAGGCGATGCTGCGGGGCTGGCGCGCGCAGCAGACGGCCCGCGGGCTGCAGGAGGACTCGATTGGGGCGCGGGAACGGTTGATGCGCCGGTTCGCCGAGTTCACCAACGGGTACCCGTGGAACTGGGAACCGTCGCATGTGGACGAATGGTCGATGTCGCTGACGGCCGAACACCACCTGGCGCCGTCGACAATCCGCGCCTACCAGTGCAGCCTTCGCCAATTCAACGCCTTCCTTTGTGACAGCAGGTACGGGTGGGTGGCAGCGTGCCAGCAAGAGTTCGGTCCGCAGACATACCCGGTGCCGATCGTGCACGAGTGGAACACGATCCCTCACCTCAACGACTACGAAGGCGACCCCGAAGCGCGCCCGTTCACGCGGGAGGAGTTGCAGCGGTTCCTGGACTACGCCGACGAATAGGTCGACCGCGCGGTGCGCGCTAAACGCAAGGGGGCTCTGGCCGCTTATCGGGATGCCACATTGTTCAAGGTGCTTTATGGGTGGGGGCTGCGCCGGACGGAGGCGCCCAAATTGGACGTGGTGGACTTCGGGCGGAACCCGGCGGCGCCGGAGTTCGGGCGCTACGGGATGCTCAATGTCCGCTACGGCAAGGCGAAACATGGCCAGCCGCCGCGTCGCCGGAACGTCGCCTCTGTGATGGGGTGGGCGGTGGAGGCGGTGGTCGACTATGTGGACAACGTCCGGCCCCGGTTCGGGTGTGCTGAGCATCCGGCGTTGTGGGTGACCGAGCGCGGTGGGCGGATCAAGCCGGCGGAGATCAACGCCCGGTTCGTCGCCTACCGGGACGCACTCCGACTACCGAAGGCCCTGGTTCCCCATTCGATGCGGCATTCCTACGTTTCGCATCTGACCGAGGATGGTGTGGACCGCCGGTTCATCCAATGCCAGGTTGGCCACGAGGTCGATAGTTCGACTGCCGTGTATACGCATGTCAGCAGCGATTTCCTGAACACCGCGCTCCGCCGGGCACTGACTCCCGCGCTCGGGAATGGGCCTGCAGGAAAGGAAGGGCAATGACCGCCAAGCTGGATTATCGATGGCACCTGCGTCAGGTGATGGCCACCCGTGGCATGTTCGCCACCACGGACCTGCTGGAACCGCTGGCGCAGCGCGGGATCCGGCTGTCCTCGAGCCAGGTCTACCGGCTGGTCGTGGAACGCCCGGAGCGATTGAGCCTGAAGGTGCTGATGGCGTTGTTGGACATCCTGGACACCACGATGGACGAGCTGATCGAACCCGTCGCCGCCGCGTCAGCCCATAAGGCCAAAGCGGTCGGCGCCGGAAACGGCGCTGGAGTGGGGGATTTGCGCCCCAAGCGGGCCTGGATCACGCGGGTTGACCCGTGACACCGTCGCCCGCGGGGGCACTGGCCGATCCGATCGCCACCGTCGTGATGATGGTGATGGCGATCGAGCCGGCCCTCGACCAAGAGGCGGTTCGCCAGGTCGTCGAGCAGGTCGGTGGTGGGAGGGCGAAACGCCGCCGCCTGGCTACGGCACTCGCCGAGGATGCCACGGTGCTCATCGGCGGACGCTCGCCGGCTCCCAAGGTCTTGGGCGAGTTGCTGCTCGCGCTGCGCGCCGCCGGAGCCACGAGAATTTCCCCGCCCTGGTGCGCCGAGTGCGGGCGGGAGATCACCTCGATGCAGCGCCGGGACGGGAACTGGTACTGCTCGCCCTGTTTCGCCCGGCCACAACCCTGCGCCGGGTGCGGACACGAACGGCCGGTCGCCTTCCGCGACCGGCACGGGCAGCCGCGCTGCCTGCACTGCCCCGATCAGGATGCCCGCGACCCACGGAAGGTCCTGGTCGCACTCGTCACCGCGCTCGATCCCGGGCTGACCGCCGACACAGTCGCCGCCGCTATCGCGGTCACTGTCGTCAAACCTGCCCACGAGCAGAAGCTGGCGTGGACCCTCGAACAGGCCCCGGAGTTGCTTACCGGCGATGGGGCGAAGGCACCGTTCCCGATGGTGCTGCGGCTGATCGACGCGCTCTGCACCGCCGGCGCCACCCGCATCCAGCGGCCCGCCTGCCCACGCTGCCAGCGGGTCGTCACCTTAAGCAAGACCCGCGACGGGCTCCGGATCTGCCGGAACTGCTGCGCCCGCGCCCATGCCGTCGCATGCGCTCAATGCGGAACGGTCCGCGAACCAGCGACACGCGACGCGCACGGGCGACCGCTGTGTCCCCACTGCTTTGTCAACGATCCCCTCAACCGGGAGGAATGCATCCAATGTGGACGTCGGCAGCGGGTCAGCACCCGCACCCCGGACGGTCCGCTCTGCGCGAATTGCACCCCTAGAACCATCACGATCTGCAGCATCTGCGGCCAAACCGGGCCCTGCACGATCTCCAAAACCACCGGGCAACCATGGTGCGCCGCATGCGCCCGGTCCTGGGCGGACTGCTCACGCTGCGGACAGATGGCACCGGTCCGGGCCGGCACACGAGACGCACCCTTGTGCGGCGACTGCGTAGTGCCCGAGCCGGGCTTCTGGAAAACGTGCACCGGCTGCGGCACCACGGGACGTCTGACCGCCGGAGCCTGCAGTCGCTGCCGTCTCCACCAGCAGCTCCGCGAACTCCTCGCCGACGCCAGCGGAGCGATCCGCCCCGAGTTACAGGTCTTGCACGACACGCTCGCCAACATCAGCCGACCCGCGACCGCCTTGAACTGGCTCAAACACAATACCGTCAGGACGGTCCTCGCCGAACTCGCCGCAGGGCAACGATCGGTGAGCCACGCCGCCCTCGACGAGCTGCCGCCCAGCAAACCACTCGAACATCTGCGCACCGTCTTGGTGGCTACCGGTGCGCTCCCGGCCCGTGACGAGCAACTCGCCCGAATTGAGCGGTGGGTCACGCGCACCATCGGCGAGCGCGGCGACCCCGACGAGAAAGAACTGCTGCACCGCTATGCGGTCTGGCACCTGCTGCGACGGCTCCGGCAACGCAACCGCGACGCCGAGACCACCTACGGCCAGCTCGACACGGTCCGGCAACGCGTTCACGCCGCCATCGGCCTGCTCGACTGGCTGCGCACCCGCGGTCTCACCCTCGCCACCTGCCGGCAAGCCGACCTCGACACCTGGCTGACCAGCAACGACACCAGCTACCGGATCATCACTGGGCACTTCGTCCGCTGGGCGATCTTCCAGTGCATCAACCGCAACCTGCGGTTCGACGCCACCCGCTGGACCGGCCCCGCCCGTCCACTGGACCATGAACAACGCTGGCGCCAAGCCAAACGACTGCTGCACGACGACACCGACGACCGCGTCGCCGGGCTGCTGCTCCTGCTCTACGCCCAACGCCCCGCGGCCATCAGCCGAATCACCCTCGACGACATCAACACCCGCGGCAGCACGATCACACTCCGGCTCGGGTCCATCCCCGTCGAACTGCCCGAACCCATCGCAACCCTCACCCGCAACCTGGTCACCACCCGCCGCGGCCACGCCACCGTCGCCGATCACGGAACCTCCCCCTGGCTTTTTCCCGGAGGGCAACCCGGCCGCCCCATCAGCGCCGACGCACTCGCCCAACGCCTGCGCCAACTCGGACTCCGGCCCGGCGAGGCTCGCTCGACCGCGCTATTCCAACTAGCCACCGAACTCCCCGCCGCCGCCCTGGCCCGCATGCTCGGCGTCAACATCAAAGTCGCCGTCGCCTGGCAACACGTCTCCGCCGGCGACTGGACCAGCTACGCCGCCGACGTCAGCCGCCGTTCGCTCGACGACGGACTCGACGCACGTCAGGTCGGAAGGCCAGCCACCTACCACGACAACGGCGAGGAGGGCTGATGGTCCGATCAGCTCCACGTGACGTTTGGCGGAGAGTTGTGATCGCCTGCCGCCAGATGCGCAGGGGTGCCGTCTCCGCACGAACGCGTTCAGCAGTATTGGTGCTGGTCGCCGCAATCGGCATTGTCGGGGCCTTGGCACTGCTGCTGGGGCCGTTCGCGCAGTGGGCCACCGTCGCCATAACTGACCTAAAAGGCAAGGAGAAAGCCGACGCGGTTAACGCCACCAGACAGACACTCCTCGCAGCCGCAGGAGGAACCTTCGCGCTTATCGGTATCGGCTTTACCGCCCGAACCTACTACCTTTCCCGCCGTGGCCAGTTCACCGACCGCTACACCAAAGCCATCGACCAATTGGCATCAGAGAAGACCACCGAACGACTCGGGGGCATCTACGCACTCGAGCACCTCATGACCGAATCTGAACGCGACCACACCACAGTTGTCGAGGTACTTGCCGCGTTCATCCGCGAACAAACCCACACCGGCCAAGGAATGTTCCCGCAGCCAGAACACATTCACCAAGGCCCCCAGCCTGCCTACCGAACGCTTGCCATAGACGTGCAAGCAGCACTCACCGCGCTGGGCCGGCGGCCACAACGGCCTGAACGCAACCCCGTCAATCTCAGCAGCGCCGACCTATGCGGCGCGGACCTTGCCAACCTACGGCTTGACCGCGCCGACTTGTGGGGCACCAAGCTGCGAGACAGCATCATGCATAACGTCCAACTACGAGGCGCCAACCTCTCCTACGCCCAACTACAAGATTCCCGGCTGGGCGGCGCCCAGCTACAAGGCGCCCATTTCTTCCGAGCACGAATGCAAGAAGTCACCTTAGATCATGCCCAGTTACAAGACGCCAATCTACGCCAAGCGCAGCTGCAGGACAGCAACCTGCACGACGCGAATCTACAGGGCGCGAAGCTCAACGAAACGAACCTGCAAGGCGCTAACTTATCGAACCGCGCCAGCGGCCAGCCAGCACCCGTGCACGGACTCACCGCCGAACAGCTCGTCCACGCAGTTCTCGACGACAAGACCCAACTACCTGCCGCGCTACACGGCGAGCTTCTTCAACGTCAGCGCCAACAACTTTACGACGCGCTCGTCCGCTACCACCGGCGGCTGTCCGAGTAGCCCGATCCATCAACCAGTCATCCGCACCAGTTGGCAAGGCATTCAGACAGTTTCAATAACGGACTGTGCCGTTATCGGTGTCGGACGAATTCCGCAACCGGCTGCTGGAACACGCCCTCGAAGGACACCCGGAACTCTGGGAAAGGACACCATGATCCGCAAGATGGGCCATACCTGGCACCTGCGCACACGGATGGCCGGGAAGGGCCTGTTCCAGACCTCGGACCTGGTGCCACTCCTGGCCGAACGCGGGATCCACCTGTCCCGCGAACAGGTCTACCGGATGGTCACCCAGCCCCCGCAACGGCTGTCGCTGGACACCCTCGCCGCGCTCTGCAACATCCTCGATGTCACCCCGAACGACCTGATCGAGATCACCACCGCCCCCACCGAGGTCCGCAGAACCGGCACCTCCGAGAGTGTCGGCAAGCCGGCGCCGCGGCACACGACGATCCGCCGGCCGCAAGGACTCTGATGACCGCGGCCGCATCCCACCCCGACGCAGCCACCCCCAGCTACGGGGTCGCCCTGCGGGCGAAGATCGCCGCGGACAACCTCGCCGACCTCGGTGCCTGGATCGCCGCGGCGGTTCCCGAGCTCGACGAACCCGCCGCGGCGACCCTGGTCGAGTTCATCTCGCACGGTCGCAGGGGCCTGGCGATGCTGCACCGCCACCTGGGTACGCATCCGGACGCGCTGACCTCCGGCGAATCAGACTGCCCGACCGTGTTCCTGCGACTTGTCCGATCCCTTGCCCGACAAGGCTATTCGGTGACGCCGCTGCGCTGCCACGGCTGCGGGCGAGGCGGCCTCACCCTGAGCTGCCACATTCCCGGCGGGCGGCTCTGCGGCACCTGCGCCAGCTCCTGCCGCGCGCGGCCCTGCAGCCGCTGCGGCCGGGTCCGCACGGTTCACGCCCGCGCGGACGGAAACCCCTCTGCCAGCCCTGCTACAGCCACGATCCGGCCACCGGCACCCGCTGCAGGGCCTGCGGCGACCTCGCGCGGATCACCGCGCACACACTCGATCTGCCGACGCTGCTACCAGCCACCCACCCGGATATGCATCCATTGCGGACAGAACAAACGGCCCCGTGTCCGGACCGGCGACGGCCCTATCTGCGCCGCCTGCCTGACACACCCGCCACGGCGCTGCCAGCGCTGCGGCACGATCACCAAGCTCGCGACCCGCAGCGACGCCCGCGTCGACCTCTGCCACGCCTGCCTCCCGACCCGCAATCACACCGAATGCCATCTCTGCGGACAACTCGGTCCTTGGCGCATCAGCACGCGGCTGGACGGGAAGAAGACCTGCCCGGACTGTCTTCGCGCCACATTCATCGCGCAGCAACAGGAATGCGCCCTCTGCCACCAGAGCCGGCGGATCATCACCACCTGGCCGCTGGGCCCGGTCTGCGGCACCTGCTACAAACGCACCCGCACCCACCGCGGCACCTGCACCCACTGCAGCACCGCAGAAATCCTCCTCGGCCGCGACACCACCGGCGCCGGGCTCTGCGCCACCTGCAGCGGCACAACGCGCCACGACTACCGCTGCACCCGATGCGGCGACACCGGCTTCTTCCTCACCGCCGGCCTCTGCACCCGCTGCCAGACAGGCGACCGAGTCCATGAACTCCTCGCAGACAACAACAATCACATCCCTGCTCAGCTCGAACCGTTCGCCCAAGCCCTGCGCACCGCCGACTCACCCGAAGCCGTCCGGCAATGGCTCCGCCCCGGCCAACCCGCCGCCACGCTCCTGAACCACCTCACGACCCTCGGCGAGCCGATCAGCCATGACCTGCTCGACACTCTCGGGCAAACCCTTGCCCTGCAACGGCTACGTCAAACTCTCATCCACACCAGAGTCCTGCCCGACCGGGCCGACTACCTCGAACGCCTCGTCCCCTGGCTGGAAGACCAGCTTCACGGCCACCCACCGGACCGAGCTCATCTGCTCCGCACCTACACGCACTGGACCCTGCTGCGCCGAGCCCGCCAGCGCACCCGAATCCGCCCGTTCACTCCCAGCGCCGGAAATTGGCTCCGCACCCGCGTTCGCGCCACCCTCAACTTCCTGACCTGGCTCGACCAGCAGCACCTCACCCTGCCCACCGTGACCCAGACCCGCGATCGACCGCTGGCTGACAGCGACCCCCCCCCCACACACACAGACGCCACCTACGCAGCACGGGAATTCCTATACTGGGCAAGACAACACCACCTGGCCGGCGACGTGACCATCCCGAAGAAGCCCCACCACAACACGCTGGCGCCGATCACCGAGGACGACCGCTGGACACAACTGCGGCACTGCCTGCACGAACAGGCACTGCCCATCAACGTCCGCGCCGCCGGAGCCCTCGTCCTGCTCTTCGGACTCCCTGTCAGCCGCATCACCACGCTGCAACACCGCGACATCCACACCGACCGCGACGGCACCAACTGGCTGCAGATGACCCACCACAGACTCCTGCTCCCCGCAGCCGTTGCCGCCTTGCTGCGCGACCAACGCGACCACGGCACCGGAGCGGCCACGCTCGACCGCGACCAACACCAGTGGCTATTCCCCGGCGGCCTACCCGGACGACCCGCCCGCGACGGCCTCTACCGCGCGCTCCGCGCGCACCTTCCCGTCCACCTCCGACGAGCCCGCAGCGCCGCTCTCGCAGCCCTCGCCGCCGACATTCCCGCTGCCGTCCTCGCCCAGCTACTCGACATCAACATCAGCACCGCTATCGCCTGGGCCAACTACGCCCAACACGACTGGAGCGCCTACCTCGCCGCCCCCACCCACCACACCAGCCATGGAAAGCTTGATCCGAGCTGACGAACAGGAGACACGATGCAAGAACCCAGAAGCGCGGGCGCGATGGACACAGAATTCCCCTACGCCCTCCGGACGATGTGCTACATCGAAGTCGCCTCAGACGGCAGCGTCCGGTGGGGCAGCGGCGCAGGCACCTACAAGCGAGCGCTGGCAGGCGAGACCCGCCTTTACGCCGTCTGGCCAGGAGAATGGTCAAGCCACCTCTTCGTCATCGACGATCTCGACCAATACGCTCGCGCCTTCGGCATCGTCCACGACGAGACGCGAACCGGCCTGG
Organism: Amycolatopsis ultiminotia; assembly: GCF_039536925.1. Lineage (NCBI taxonomy): Bacteria > Bacillati > Actinomycetota > Actinomycetes > Pseudonocardiales > Pseudonocardiaceae > Amycolatopsis > Amycolatopsis ultiminotia. The sequence goes on from NZ_BAAAZN010000005.1 coordinate 8,563, forward strand.
CCGACCACCAACACCAAGCCCGCTGGGCAGTCCACCCCACTGAAGACAAGCCGAACGGCGCCTACATCACGATCAACGTCCAACTCGACTGCGGCTGCAAAATCCGTGACCTGAAAACGTTCGCCACCCAGATGCGACAACAGCAAGGCTGGAACATCGCCACCAGCGGAGGCTGGGGAGGCGGCGGCGAAACCTACTACATGAGAGCCCGCCGCAAGAGCCTCACCACATAAAACCCGCCCACACCCGCAGAGAATACGACAAGGTTCGAATACCTACACTCCGCCAGTTGCTTAGCAGCTATTGAGGTTCTCGGCAGGCGCGACTTGAGAAGTATGTCGTGCTTCGGCTGGTGCTTGACATGGTTCGAGAAGCAGTCCGGGACGTATCGGGTCGCGGCGGCCGTGACCTGCCGGGCGGGCGAGGCGGAGTTCGTTGGCGTGAAAGCAGTCGGCCACGATCAGCTTCGTCTCCAAGGTGCGCCGTGATCACCTGTCGAGCCGCGCTCGGCGGGCTGCGCTCGGCGGGCTGCGCGATGTGGCCAGGTTGCGTGCTGGTTGTTTGTTGAGCACTGTCGCGAGCTCGGCACCTGCCACGGAACGTGCGCGGTGTACTGCTTCCACCAGGCGGTGGTGTGGTTCCGGGAGGAACGGCCTGTCCCGTTGACGGGCAAGGGCTCCGGCTCGTCCAGGCCGCTCCTGCCGCTGTCTCGACGAGACCATCAGCGTGCCGGCGTGCACTCGACCTGCGCGACGCGCCATAGCGGATGCACGCAGGTCGAGCGCTGGTCACCGGTGATTTTGGAGAGGGAAGCCGTCGATTCCGATTGTGTGCCGAGAAAACCTCAGGGCATCCACGGCGACGACGTCGATGCCTGACGCGGGTAAAGCAACGACTTCCAGTGGAACATCCAAACCGTGCTGCACAACGGACTGGCGGATATCGGATGTGTCACCGGGCTCCGCTCACGACCTGGCTGCCCCGCGACCATACCCTTCGCGCGCTGAGCCGAACCCGGCCAATCCCGCATGCCAGAATGCCGGTATCGATGTGCGCAGCCCGATCACACAACCCGCGAGGAACACGCCCGGTGCACAACGGCCCACAACAGAGCTCGAAGAACGCGAATCCGTCCTGCCCACCGAACGCTCGCGCACCCTCCGCCGCGACATCGCCGGTGCCGGCCAAATCGGCCACATCACGCGAGCGCCGTCGTCCTCACCCATTTCGAACACGTCTACCCGCGCAGCTGAGAAAACCTCATTGTTTCTCCGGTATGACCGGCAGCAGCAGGAATGAGTCGTGCTCAGGTCCGGACAACACGGTGACGGTGTTGTCGAATAGCTCAGCCGGACGGTCTTTGGGATTGTCGTGCAGGAAGAACCCGCTTCCGCGCATTTCGACGCCGAGTTCGTAGGTTCCCCCTGCCAGGCCGTGATCGAAATCCCGGCCGAGGATGGTGAGCCGGAGTTCGTATCCGGCCGGGATCACGATCGACGTTGGCCAGATCTCGATGTCCAGCGGATACACCTGCCCCGGCTCCAACATCTCCCGCTCGAGATGCGGGTGGTACGGCGCCCAGGGTTCGCTCTGCCCGGCATCGAGCTTTCGATGCGAAGCCCGCAGCCAGCCGAGTGAAATCGGCGCCCTCGGCTCGTTGGCCCCGTGGAAGAGCACCTCCTCGCCATCCGGATCGAACAGCCGCAGAGCGAGGAAAATGTCGGCGTCCCGGGTGTCGGAGGCGATCCAGAGACGGGCGGCCAGCGGGCCGGTGAGCTCCGTCTGCTCCTCGAACGGGCCGGTGGACAGGGTCAACCCGTCGCCCAACGCCGGATACGACCGGGTCTGCTCTTCCGCCGGAGCCTCCGGTGAAAGCCTGCCCTCCGCGGGCCGCAAGTGCAGTGGCCGCCATTCGGTGCGCGCCAAGGGCCATTCCTGCTCGGCCCGTTCGACGAATTTCTCACCAGGGTGCCGCACCTGAAGCAGGACAGGCGGCTGATTCTCCCAGTCGCCCTCACCGTCTTTCAGGAAGTAGTCGAAGAATCGCTTTTGCAGCTGACGGCCATAGTCGGTGTAAAAGAGCGTCCAGTGCTCACGGCCGTGGACTTCGAGCCATTTCTGCGCACTGCTCGAATGCGTGAACCCGCGGAAGGCGCCTCTACTGTGCAGGCCCTGGCCTCCCCAGTTGGCCGCCGTGAGAATGGGAACCGTGATCGTGGCCAGGTCCGTGCTCCGGTCCCGGTGGTATTGATCGTCGAACTCGTGCTCGAGCGCCTCTGCCGAGATGTCCCCGCGACGGGCGGCCAGCTGGTCGTCACTGAGGTCCTCGTCACCGCTGACCTGCAGACCCGTGATGGGACTGACCGCTCCTCGCGAACCCAGCCCGTGCTGGACGATGGTCACCTGGTTGAGGAACCACCGCTCGAGGAACGTGGACAGAATTCCGCCGTGCCGGTGCGCATCACGGTAGATGTCGTTGAACCCCTCCCACGGGCAGATGGCCTTGAGCGCCGGCGGCGCAAGTGCCGCGACCTGCCACTGATTCGCCGCGTAGTACGAGATGCCGGCGAGACCCACGTTCCCGTTCGACCAATCCTGCTCCGCGACCCACTGGATGCAGTTGTAGTAGTCTCTGGCCTCACGGTCGGTGAAGGGGTCCATGCGCCCTTCGGATCGACCGGCACCACGGGTGTCGATCCGGATGACTGCGTAACCGTCGGGAACCCACTTCTCCGGGTCGACGACCTCCCAATTCTGGTAGGCATTGGTCGACCCCGCCGGGACGTCCGGGTACTTTTCGCACATCTGCTCCCAGAGCTTTTCGTAGGGCGGACCCTGGAACGGCAATCCCTTTCCGTAGACACCTGAACTCGCGATCGCGGGGACTTTTCCCTCGCCAATGGGCCGGAAGATGTCTGCACGTAGCAGCACGCCGTCGTCCATTTCGATGGGAACATCCCATTCAATCCGCATGCTGTCGCGGATTTCGCTTTTCCGGATACTTCTCGTCATCATCATCCTTCTCTTCGAAACTCGCGGGTCATCGAGCTTTCACCCACGATGCACAGGGGTTCCTCCGGTCGCGCGGCCTTTTCGTGGACTGCAACGGTCCACGCCGTCCGCAGCCGTCAGAAGAACGCCAGCGGGTGCGCCGGCGAAGCCACCGCACCGATGAGCGGCGAGGGTGGCGCCACGAACAGGAACTCGTATCGGCTCTCCTCGGCGCACACCCTGGCGAGATTCTCCAGGTCGAAAATGCCGCCGAGCTGGATTCCGGCGTTCACCAGCAGGATCAGCTGCAGCGGCTGGAAGACCTCGTCGGTGTCGTTCGGCCGGACCTCGGCTTCTCCGGTGTCCGCGCAGACCGCGGCGACCTCGTTCTCGCAGATCCAGTGCACGCTGTCGACACCGAGACCGGGGGCGTCGCCGGCTTCGTAGCTGCCCCAGGTGCCCTCCGCCCGGGCCTTGGCGATGTGCCCGGTCCGGATCAGCACGATGTCTCCGCTGCCGACCTCGACCGCCTGCTCCCTTGCCGCGCCCGCCAGATCCTCGCTGGTGATCGCCTGGCCCGGCTGCATCCACTCCACGCCGAAGTAGCCGGGCATGTCCAGCAGCACCCCGCGGCCGGCGATCCCGTCGGCGACCTTCTCGATGCCGTTGCGGGCGGCACCCTTGCTGGTGACGTACTCGACGCCGTGACCACCGTACATCCGGCGCTGGTGGAAAATGTGCGCGAGTGCGTTCCAATGGGTGCCGCAGTGCAGCGGCATGGCCACGGCGTCTTCGGTGAACCGCAGCTCGTTGAGGTGGTCCTGCGCTCCGAACGCGATGTCCCCGCCGTCCTGCACCATGATGTGCATCGGATTGTGCCGGCCGCCGAACCGACCGGAGTGCGGGCTTTGCTCGTCGAAAGGCAGCGCGCACGACACGATTCTTCCGGTGCGGACCAGGACCTCGGGGGTGATGAAGTTGAGCGCGCCGCGCTCGTCGTCCGCACCCCATGCACCCCAACGGCGATAGCGCCGGCAGAGCGCCTCGACATACCGGCGATCGCGCTTCTCGATCGTGGTCATCCACTGGCCTTCCGTGGCTGGATTCGGTTGCCCACCAATGCCGACCCGAAGATCGCGCGTGACGAACTCGTCAACGGCCCCGGGATTGCGCAGAGCGCTGCGGCTCACCGCGGAGTGCGGTGGTGGAGACGACTTCGACGGACCGTCACGGTGCCCAGCCGGAAACCCGCCGCGGTTGAGCGTCGAGCCGTTACACCCCAGCACGACGGAAGAGTCACGGGGAGTCGTCCGCGTCGCTGCGGAATCTGAGCTGTGTCCAGGGAATCGGGCTGGGTGGCCACGGCGCTCTGGTGGAGCCGATCATCCACGTCACCCTCCGGCCGTGCCCCCGCCGGGGCGACGTGGCCCGGGCGCGGATGTCGAACCGGACGTCGGCGAATCGCAACGCACCAGGCAAGAACCACGCAGACTCGCCCGTCAACCGGAGGTGGGGCGCGGAACCGCCGAGATCAGTTCCGTACCCAGCGCACCAGGGTCGCGGAAACTGCGTGAACTCGCTTCGCGAAACGTCGTCCACCCCCTGTTGCCGCAAGGAGATGACGTCGTCCGGCGACACGATGCCTCCAGCACCTTCTCAGTCCGAGACCGGGCAGCCGCGGTGGCCGCTCGTCAGGAAAGCGTCGCACCGTGGGACTACGCTGTCCATGTGTGTCAACACAGGAATACGTCCGTACCCATGGGTGTGGTCACATCGGCGTTCCTGGCGTCAGACACCCGCCGATGACCTGTGCCGAGCACCGTGACCTCGGGAGCCACCGATGACGATGATCGTTCCAGTACTCCGAACGTGGATGCGGGCAGTCTCCGAGATCTCGCGTTCGGTGAACGTGGGCGATCCGGTGGAAACCGTGCTCGCCCGCATCGCGGATCTGGCCAGGGAACTCATCGGCTTCGACCTGTCGGCGGTGATGCTGGTCGACGAGGCGGCCGGCCGGCTCGACGTCATCGGGTGGTCCGGGCTCAGCGACGACTACGTCGACCGGATGCGTAACGCCGGTTTCCTGCAGATCCGCCCGGCCACACCGGACACCGACTCGCCGGCCGCACGCGCCTTCCGCGACGCCGAGACGATCACGATCTCCGATGTCACCAGGGAATCCGAGACATACGGGAGCCTCGATTTCGCTCCGATGCAGGGCTATCGCAGCCTCGTCGCGGCCCCGCTGCGCGGAACCGACGGCCCGATCGGTGTCCTAGTCGGATACTCGACCGCGCCGCGCAGCTACGGAGCCGCCGACATCGAACTCACGGAGCTCCTCGCCGAACAGACCGCAACCGCGATCCACACCGCGCGCTACCGGGCCGGACGGGACTGGGCCGAGCAACAGCACCGCACGCTGATGCACCTCGTCCTCGCCGAAGCCGGGATGGACCGCCTGGTCGACGCCCTCGCCGAGATCCTCTCCGCATCGGTCACCGTGGCCGACCTCGACGGCCGCATCCTGGCCTCCTCCGAAGAGTCCGCTTCCGGGTCCCTGCCACAACAGCTCGCGGAGCACCGCCCGAAGGCCGATCTCCGGCCGACGAACGTCACCGAGCACTTCTCTCTCGCCGACACCGAAGGCTGGGTGACCCCGGTCGTGATCGGCGGGGAGGTCGCCGCGCGGCTGTGGATCGTCGGGGATCAGGCAGTCAGCGACAGCGCGCGGCAACGGCTTGTCGAACAATTCGCCCTCGTCACCGGGATCGAGATGCTGACCGCCCGGCATGCCCTCGAGATCGAGGAGCGGCTTTCCGGCGACCTTCTTTCCGACGTGCTGCGAGGAGGAGCCCTTGCCCGGCAGCGAATCCTGCTGGAACGGGGCAACGCCCTCGGATTCAGCCTTGAAGACGCCCGGAACGTGGTGGTCGTCCGGGCCAACCGCATCGGTGCGCAGGTCCCGGACGTGTCCCGCCGCGTTCAACGAGCCGTCCGGACCAAGATCCTCGCCTCGTCCGACGGCGACGACACGGTCATGCTGCTTCCCGAGATCCGCGGGCTGAGGGCCGCGCTCGACTGTGTCCATCACCAGATCGACGAGGACAGCACGTCGACGATCTCGATCGTCATTGGTCCGCCCGTGCACGGTCTCGAGGACATCCAGCCCGCCTACCGGGCGGCCAAGGGGGCAGCGCAACTGCGGGCGAACACGGGTCTCGTCGGCCTGCTGGATCTGAGGGACCTCTCCGTCGTCGGGCTCATGCTGATGGCCGAAGCCCCGCCCGCCTACCTCCACCGGCTGGCCGACCAACTCATCGCACCGCTGGCGGACCAGGATGCCCGTCGCAACTCGCAGCTCGTCGATACACTCCGCGCCTGGCTGCGCTCCGGCTTCTCGACGGCACAGGCTGCTGCCGCACTCATGGTCCATGTCAACACTGTCGGGCAGCGACTGGTCCGCATCGAGAAACTCGTGGAACGGGACTTCAAGCTCGCCGACACCCGGCTCGACCTGCAGCTCGCGCTGCACGTCTGGGACGTGCTGCACATCGATCCGGGATGACCCCGGTCGCTGCGGGCCCGGCACCGCTGCTGAATCCCCGGCACCGACTGAAGCAGCCTGGATCCCCGCGCGCCGGGACAGCCACTTCGCGACGGGAGCGATCCGGGACCGCGGTCACGCTGAAACCGGCCCACGCCCATGGCCACGAGGGCGAGGGGTTCGCTGGCTCGGGTGAACTTCCGGGCTCCGCAAGTACGAGCGTGGCAAGTCGCGACCGCAAAAATCCCCTGGCAGCTCGCCCCAGTGCCGGAACCGTGCTGACGGTGCCAGAACTGGAGCGCGTCACCACCTGTTGCGGGAATGGTCGAAAAAGGGACGAACGCTTCCTGCTCTTACCCGCTGCGCGGACAAGCATCCTCCGCGCGCGAAGATCACGACGTAGGTCCCGCCGACGGCGGTCCGGGCTCGTGCACAGCGTCGCGGTGGTGTTTTGTCTAGTTTCGCGCCAACGCATGGCCCGCCCGGCGACCAGACGTGGCCTGCCGGGCGACCGCGTTGACCTGCCTGACGGTCAAGTGTGGCCAGCCCGGCGTGCGCTGTCAGGTCGCCAGGCGAGGCCTGCCTGACGGCCGCGTTGACCTGCCTGACGGTCAGGCGTGGCCCGCCCGGCGTGGCCTGTCAGGTCGCCAGGCGTGGCCTGCCGGGCGTGGCCCGTCAGTGGTCGTACCTGGCCTGCTGACGGTCGCCCATCAGTGGTCAGACGTGGCCTGCCGGCGGTCGGGATGGTTTGCCGCCGTACCTGAGGGAGCCGGGTGTGGTCAGTTCCGTGCCGGTCTCCGGCCAGGTCTTGGGTACGGGCAGGACCGTCGGCCAGCCGAAGAGGTGCTCGTCGGCTGCCTGCTGGTCGTGCCGGACGACGAGTCGGCAGCTGTCGGCGACCTGCTCGATCTCCCAGGTCACCTGGCTGGTGCCCGGCGCGGCGATGTCGTCGTCCCAGACGACACGGAAGCTCTGCACGAGCGGGTCGAGTTCGAGGTTTTCGCCCTCGACCAATCCGCCGGTGCCGTCGTGGGTCATCCGATGAGCGGAACCTGTGTGGTCCATGCCGGCTCCATGCGCGCGCCGAACTAGAACCGCATCCGCCTGGCGGGATCGATGATCGCCTGCCACAGCCGCTGTGGCGTGGTGCGGATGAAGATCTCGAACACCCTTCGTCGACCTCGCGGCAGGTCGGCATCGGTCGACGCTTCGGCGTACTGGCGACCGATGCCGAGACCCCGGCGAATTGCCGGAACGAGCCACGGGAGCCGGGACGTCTCATGGTGGAAGGCCGGGAATCCGCAGGTCGAACTCCTGCTCCCCCGGCTGATCGACCATTTTTGTCGCGGGAAACGACACGGAACCGGGACGCGTGCGAGCCGCTCGCGCAGCCCCGCTGAGGCGGGCTCAGAGCTGGGAGGCCCCGCCGTCCACCGGGAACTCGGCGCCGGTGGTGTAGGTGGCGTCGAACGCGAGGAACGTGACCGCTTTGGCGACCTCGGCGGGTTCGCCGAAGCGGAGCATCGGGCTGCTTTCGGTCATCTCTGCCTTGGTCTGCTCGGCGGCTTCCTTCGGCAACGACTTGTCCAGGATGCCGGTGTCGATCGGACCGGGGCTGACCGCGTTGACGCGAATCCCGCGGGGAAGCAGCTCGGTGGCCAGGCTGCGGGTCATCGAACGCACGGCCGCTTTGCTGGCCGCATATGCGCTGATCATCGGCAGGCCCTTGACGTTCGCGACCGACGTGGTGAGGACCACGCCGCTGCCTTCGGCCAGCAACGGGGCGAGCTTCTGCACGGTGAAGTAGGCGCCCTTGGTGTTGGTCGTCAGCAGGTCGTCGTACACCTCCTCGGACATCGACTCGAACGGTACGAACTGGGTCACGCCTGCGTTCACGAACAGCGCGTCGATCGTGCCGAACTCGGCCTTCACCCGATCGGCGAGCGCGTCCAGGTCGGGAAGGGACGCCACGTCGCTGCGGAGGGCCAGCGCATCCGGACCCAGTTGGTCACGAGCGGAATCGAGCGTGGCCTCGGTGCGTCCGGTGATCAGCACGCGGGCACCGCCGTCCGCCAGTGCTTTCGCCGTCGTGAAACCGAACCCGCTGCTGCCGCCGGTGATCACGACTCGTTTGCCGTCGTACTTGCCCATGGTGGAAATCCCCTTGTTTCTTCCGGTTTGCTCTCGGTTTCGAGTCAAGGACGATCCGGGGCGGCTGTCCAAGACCTGTTCTGCACGTCGTCATGCGGCAGCTGCATGACGGGTAGAGTCGATCCACGTGGACCTCGACTTGCGGCTGGTGCGGTACTTCACGATCGTGGCGGAGCACCGGAACTTCGGCCGGGCCGCCGTAGCGCTGCACCTCGCGCAGCCGTCGCTCAGCCGGCAGATCCAGCGGCTGGAGGACCAGCTCGGGGTGCGCCTGTTCGATCGCACACCGCAGGGCAGCCACCTCACCGAAGCCGGCCGGGCGTTCCTGCCGCAGGCGCAGGAACTGCTGCGCACCGCACACCAGGCGGCGCTGACCGCGCGTGCCTCCGCCCCGCCCCGGACGATCACCATCGGGTACGTCGCGGACCTGGTCATCACCCCGGCAGTGCGCGAACTGCGCCACCGTTACCCCGACGCCAGGATCAGCACCCGTCATCTGGACTGGCAGGAGGTGCACGCCCTGCCCGAGCACCAGGTGGACGCGCTCGTCGCCCGGACGCCGCTGCCGCTGCCGAGCGACCGGTTCCGGGTGAGCGTCCTCTACGACGAGCCGCGGGTGCTCGTCATGTCCCGCACGCATCGCCTGGCGGGCAAGGACTCCGTCGATCTCGCCGACCTCGGCGACGAGGAACTCGTCTCCTGCAGCAAATCTGCCGCAATCTGGAGCGTGCCCCGGCAGTTCGGCCCCGGCCCGGCGCCGGCAGGCCCCGGCGCGGACGACAGTTTCGAGGACAAGATCGAGCTCGTCGCCGAAGGACATTCGGTCGCCATCCTGCCCAGCGGCGACCGGCGGAGCACCTTGCGCGAAGACCTCGTCACCGTTCCCCTCGAAGGGATCGACCCGTGCCAGGTCGTGCTCGCCACGCACGCGGACGACCGCAATCCGCTGGTTTCCGCTTTCCGCGAAATCGCCCGGACCCAGCTCGTCGGGGCCTGAACCCGCCGTCCGCTGCGGGCCGGGGTCCAGGTGGCCGGGCCGAGCGGCGCCCCGGATACTGGGCACCCGCCGATCTCGCCTACTGACGGAGGATTGTTGAGCAGCGAGCCCATCGTCACCACCAAGCACGGGGATGTCCGTGGCCGGGTTTCCGACGCGGGTGTGTACACCTTCAAGGGCATTCCCTACGCCGCCGCACCGGTGGGCCCGAACCGGTTCCGCCCTCCGCAGCCACCCGAACCGTGGCCGGCTCCGCGTGACGCGGCCGAATACGGCCCGATCGCGCCCCAGGCCAGTGTGGACGGCGATGGACCGCTGGCCGATCTGGCACCCCGGTCGGTCGTGCATGGCGACGACTACCTCAACCTCAACGTCTGGACCCCCGGCCTCGACGAGCGGCTGCCGGTTCTGGTCTTCATCCACGGCGGCTCGTTCACCAGCGGGTCCGGGTCCATCCCCGGATACGACGGCACCCGATTCGCCCGCGACGGCGTGGTCCTGGTGACCGTCAACTACCGGCTCGGCGCGGACGGTTTCCTCTGGTTCGGCGACGGCATCCCGAACCTCGGCCTGCTCGACCAGATCGCCGCGCTGACCTGGGTGCGCGACAACATCAGCGGCTTCGGCGGGGACCCGGGCAACGTCACCGTCTTCGGCGAATCCGCCGGGGCGATGAGCGTGTGCAGCCTGCTCGCCATGCCCGCCGCGGAAGGCCTGTTCCACCGCGTGATCGCCGAATCCGGCGCCGGGCACAGCACGATCTCCCCCGCCACCGCCCGGCTGATCGGCACCCGGCTGGCCGCCGTGCTCGGCGTCGAACCGACCCGTGCGGCGATCGCCGACGTGCCGATGCCGCAGCTCATCGCCGCACAGACACAGCTCGCACAGGAGATCACCGCCAAGCCGAAAACGAAGCTGTGGGGCGAAGTTGCGCGCAACCTGATGCCGTTCGAGCCGATCGTGGACGGTGATCTGTTGCCTGCCCCGCCGATCGAACGCATCGCCGCGGGTGCGGGTGCGCAGGTCGACGTGCTCATCGGCACCAACCGCGAGGAGGCTCGGCTCTTCCTGGTGCCCACCGGTGCCGCAGCGAAGATCACCGGCCCGGTCGTGCACGCAGCGGCCGCGCGCTACGGGCTCCCGGCCTTCCGCGGCGCCGGTCGTTACCGCGCGAACCGGCCCGGCGCGACACCCGGCGACCTGCTCTCCGCAATCGCAACCGACTGGTACTACTGGATTCCCGCACTGCGTCTCGCGGAAGCACATCCCGGCACGCACGTTTACGAATTCGCCTGGCGCTCCCCCGCCTTCGACCACGCACTCGGGGCCTGCCACGCACTCGAACTGCCCTTCGTGTTCGACAACCTCGACGACCCCGCCTTCAAGCCGTTCGTCGGCGAAAACCCGCCACAGCAGGTGGCCGACGCCATGCACAAGGCCTGGATCGACTTCGCCACCAACGGTGACCCCGGCTGGCCCGCTTACACCCCGCAGCACCGGATCGCAATGCGGTTCGACACCGAGTCGGCCAGCACCGTCGACGACCGCGCCGACGAACGGGCCCTCTGGAACGGCAGGCGCTGAGGAGCCCGGTACTCGGCTCCTCAGCGCTCAGACTCAGCTTCCCGGTGCCCGGCTCTCCGGCACCGGGCTGCTTCCGTACCCGACTCTTCGGTACCGTGCTGCTTCCGTGCCCGGCTCTTCGGTACCCGGTTCCTCCACGCCCGGCTCGTCAGTACTCAGCTTTCCGGTGCCCGGCTCTTTGGTCCCCAACCTTTCCGGCACCCAGCATTCCGGCACCGGCTGCTTGGTCCCCAACCTTTCCGGCACCGGCTCCTTGGTCCCCAGCATTCCGGCACCGGCTCTTCGGTCCCCAGCATTCCGGCACCGGCTGCTTGGTCCCCAACCTTTTCGGGCACTCAGCTTTCCGGTGCCGCTGCGGCAAAACCGGAAAGCCGGGTGGCCAGCTCCTGCACCCGGTCGCGCAGGGCGTCCGGCCGCTCGATGACGAAAGGGCAGTCGAGCGCGGCGAGCAGCGGCGGGATCCAGTCGAGTCGCTGCGCCCGGATCCGGGCTCGTACCCAGGCGTCGTCGATTTCCTCCAGGCGGGCGAGCGCCGGTGGGAGAACGGAGCGGATCTGCTCGGATGCCGACCGGATCCGCACGGACACCTCGTGCCGGTGCGGTGCCCCGGCAATCGCGTCGAGTACCTGCTTGGCCGGGTCGAATCCGGGTGGTGCACCGAACGTTCCGGCGCGCAGCCCGACCGTGGTGATCCGGTCGACGCGGAACGTGCGCACCTCGTCGCTCGCGGAGTCCAAGCCGGTCAGGTACCAGCGGCCGGAATGCGCGACCACGCCGTAGGGATGGACGACGCGTTCGCTGGCTCGGCCGTGGCCGGCGACGTAGCCGAGTTCGACCGGGCGACGGTCGCGTGCTGCTTCCGCGACGGTGAGTAGTACCGCTGCCTCCGCGGTGAGCGTCGCTCGCGCGGGTGCGGTGAAGTCGGCGACTTCCTGCAGTGCGTCGAGCCGGCGGCCGAGCGCACCGGGCAGTACTCGGCGGACTTTCGCGGCCGCGCTCTCGGCGGCCGCGACCGAGGTCGTGATCAACCCGGCCCGGCGGCCCGCGACCAGACCGAGCAGGACCGCGAGTGCCTCCTCGTCGGTGAGCATCAGTGGAGGCATCCGGTAGCCAGGGGCGAGCCGGTAGCCGCCGTACCGGCCACGCACCGAGCGGACCGGGATGTCCAGGTCGAGCAGGTGATCGACGTAGCGGCGGACGGTGCGTTCGTCGACGTCGAGCCGCTCGGCCAGTTCGGCGACGGTCCTGGTGCCGCCGCCCTGGAGGATTTCCAGCAGGCTCAGTACGCGGGCGATCGGCCGGGTCATGGTCCGGACTTTCTCAATACCGGGCGGATCCTGTCCACTATTGCTCTTAGCGTGTCCGGTGTTGCCGGAGCGCGGATCGGAACCGCCTCCCCTTCCCGAAAGGACTCACCGTGCAGTTCACCTCGGTCCGCATCATCACCAACGACATCGTCCGGCTCGTCGCCTTCTACGAGAAGACGACCGGAATCGCCGCGCGGTGGCCCGCTCCGCAGTTCGCAGAACTCGTGGGCACCTCGTGCACGCTGGCGATCGGCAGCACCGAGACCATGACGTTGTTCAGCACCGCGACGACGGCCGGTGCGAACGGGACCACGGTCGCTGAGTCGAACGGGACTACGGCGGCCGGGGCGACGGAGACTGGATCGACGGCGCCCGGATCGACCGGGACGGTGATCCTCGAGTTCCTCGTCGACGATGTCGATCGCGAGTACGAAAAGCTGACGCGGCTGACCGACGTTCCCACGATCGTGCAGAAGCCGACCACGATGCCGTGGGGGAACCGCTCGCTGCTGTTCCGCGATCCCGACGGCAACCTGGTGAACTTCTTCGCCCCGGTCACCGAGGACGCCCGCGCGAGGCTTGCCCGCTGAGGACCATCCACTTGACACCAGCATGCTATACGTGCGTATAGTAAGCTGCATATTGGAGCAGTAATTGGTACGTGTGGACAGGAGATCGCATGCCCGCCGTCGCGCCGGATCCCGGGGATCTGACCGCACGCGCCCGGATCCGGGACGCGGCGATGGCGCACTTCGGCGAGCACGGTTTCGACCGGGCCACCATCCGGGGCATCGCCGAGACCGCGCAGGTGTCACCGGGACTGGTACGGCACCACTTCGGCTCCAAACAGGGCCTCCGCGAAGCCTGCGACGCGCATTTGGTCAAGCTGATCAGGCAGCTCGCCGACCGGACCCACGACGACAGTCGACTCGAAAACGGCAATCCCATCACCGCCGCGAGGACGGCGGTGGGGCCGTACGAGAGCTACCTCGCCCGCGCGCTGGTCGAAGGGGCGGCCGCGCCGTTGTTCGACGAGATGGTCGAACTCGGCGCACGCTGGCTCGCGGAGGCCGACCGGGAACGCGACGATCCGCCGGCCGCGGACGTCCAGGTTCGCGCGGCCGTCAGCACCGCGATGGCCCTGTCGATCACGGTGTTGCACAAACACGTGTCGCGCGCGATGGGGACCGACGTATTCAGCACCGAGGGGGACGAACTCCTCGCCCGCGCCCTCATCGATCTCCATTCGCACCCCCTGCTCGGCCGCGACCAAGCCCGTGCCGCGCTCCGCGCATTGGACCGTCGGCAGAACCGTTGACGTGTAAGGAACCTGTCATGGCATCGGCGACCACCGTCCGCATCCCTCCCCTGCCGCTCGACGAGCTGGACCCCGAGCAGCGCAAGCTCGCGAAGCTCGGGGCCGACACGGTGATCCAGGTACTGGCACGGGCTCCGGAGCTGATGAAGGCGTCGGCACCCCTCGGCGGTTTCCTGCTGGGCCAAGGCGTCCTGCATCCGCGCGTGCGGGAGCTGGCGATCCTGCGCGTGGCGTTGCGGTGTAAGGCACCTTACGAATGGGCCAACCATGTGCCCGCCGCGCTGGCCGGTGGAGCCACGGAAGCCGAAATCGACCGGCTGTCCGACCCCGCAGGGGCCTGGGCCGCCGAGGACGACGCGGTCCTGCGAGCGGTCGACGAGTTGTGCGCCGACGCCTTCGTGTCCGATCGGACGTGGGCAGCGCTCGCGGCGACCCGTGGCCACGCGGAGCTCATCGAGCTGCTGTTCCTCGTCGGCTTCTACCGGATGATGGCGGGCTTCCTGAACTCCGCCGGTGTTGCGGTGAAACCCGGGCAACCGGCCCTCGGCGAACGGGGGCACGTCGTGTCCACCGCCGCGACCTCGACGTTCGCCACGTCCCCAACCCCCGGCACCGTGTCCACCCAGACGACCACCACACCCCCAACCTCCACCGCCATGTCCACCCAGACGACCACGACGTCCCCAACCCCCACGGTGCCGACCGGTGTTCGGTCGGGTAGTGGCGGGGTTGGGGCGGCGGGCACCTGGCACGTCACCTTCACCCATCCGGCGGGGAGCAAGGACCTGGTCCTCGAGCTCGCGACGGACGGCGGCGCGGTGACCGGCTCGATCTTCGACACCCAGCTGGAGGTCACCGTCCCGATCGTGGCCGGGGCGTTCGACGGCGAGCACCTGGACTTCCGCGCGCAGGTGACCGAGCCGGCCCGGTTCGACGTGAGTGTGGCCGGCGTCGTCGAGGGGGACGCCTTCACCGGTTCCGTCACGGTCAGTGGTGGCGGGACGTTCCCGGTTTCCGGCACGCGGGCCGGGTGAACCGCAGCGGTCAGGGCATCGTGACGTCGACGCGCAGGCCGCCGTCCTCGCCGGGTACCGCGGTGACCGTGCTGTCGTGCGCGGTGGCGATCGAGCGCACGATGGACAGTCCGAGACCGGCGCCGTCACGGTGATTCGTCCGGTCTGCGGTCAGCCGTCGGAACGGATCGAACAACGACGGCACCACCTCCGCGGGCACCGGCTCGCCGGTGTTGCGCACCGACAGCGCCGGCGTCGCGCCGACCACCACTTCGAGCTGTCCGCCCGGACGGTTGTACTTGATCGCGTTGTGCACCAGATTGCCGATCAGCCGCTCCAGCAGCACCGGATCCCCTGGCACCGTGCGTTCGTCCACCGCACGGGTCAGCGTCAGCCCGTGCTCGGCGATCCGATCGGCGTAACCGGTGAGGACCGCATCGACCAGTTCGTCCAGCCGCACCGGCACGGTACCGGGCAGGCCACGGTCGGCCTCGGCGAGCACGAGCAGTCCCTCGATCAGCCGCTCGTTGCGTTCGTTGACCACCAGCAGCTGCGAGGCCAGCCTGCCCACGTCCGCACCGCCGGCGGTCACCATGGCGACCTCGGCCAGCGTCCGCTGCACCGCGAGTGGCGTGCGCAGCTCGTGGGAGGCGTTCGCGGCGAACCGCCGTTGCCCCTCGAAGCCGACGGCCAGCCGGTCGAGCATGTCGTTCACCGCAACGGCGAGCGCACGAGTCTCGCCCTCCAGCTTCGCCAGCCGCACCCGCTGGCCGAGGTTCTGCGGGCCCAGCTGCTCGATCGTGGTCACCAGATCCGGCAACAGCCGCAGCACCCAGCGCGCCAGCGGCCGGCGGCCGACGACCACCACGACGACGACCGCGACCACCGGCAGGAGCCAGACGAGCCCGCCGACAGTACTGCGGCAGGCGGTGGTCCGAGGGCACACGTCCCGGTCCACGAAGGTCCCGAGCGGCACCGTGATCGTTTCGGGCAGCAAACAGGCCACCGCCAGGACCGCCAGCGCCACTCCGACGCAGACCAGCTCGATCCGGCCCGACAGCGAGGCACGGCTGCGGCTCAGGTACCGAGCTGGTACCCGGCTCCCGGCACGGTCCGGATCACCGCCGGCTCGCCGAGCTTCCGCCGCAGCGTCATCACCGTCACCCGCACCGTGTTCGTGAACGGATCCGCGTGCTCGTCCCATGCCTTCTCCAGCAGTTCTTCCGGGCTGACGACCCGCCCCTGTGCCCGCAGCAGTACTTCGAGGACGGCAAACTCCTTGGGCGACAACGACAACGGCTGCCCTTCCCTGGACGCGAACCGCTTCGCCGAATCGAGCCGCACCCCGGCGCAGTCGAGCACCGGTGGCAACGCGGGCCGGGCCCGCCTGGCCAGTGCGTGCACGCGGGCGACGAGTTCGGCGAACGCGAACGGTTTGGTCAGGTAGTCGTCCGCGCCGAGGCCGAGACCGTCGACACGGTCGCGGATGCCTGCCGCGGCGGTGAGCATCAGCACCCGGGTCTCCCCGTCGCCGTCGGCGATCCGGCGGCAGACCTCGTCGCCGTGCACCAGTGGGAGGTCGCGGTCCAGCACCACCACGTCGTAGCGGTTCACCATGGCCCGTTCGAGCGCGGCGTCGCCGTCGTAGCAGACGTCGACCGCAAGGCCGAGGTGCCGCAGGCCCTCTGCCACCGAGTCGGCGAGCAATTCCTCGTCCTCCGCCACGAGTACCCGCATCAGGTGTTCCCCACGAGGCCCAGTACACCGCCGTCCGGATAAAAGTCGGATAAGGGCCGATCTTAACGGGCTGGGACCGTTCGCTGACTAGACCTACGCCATGCTCTTCGCCGGAAAGTGCGTTTCGCACCGCTCCACTGCAGGGCTCGGACTCGCTGGTACCGGGCTGATCTCCCTCGGTGCGTTCGGGGCGGGCGCGACACTCGAACACGGTCCGACGGTGGCCTGGACACTCTTCGGTACGCCTGGATCCGGCAACGCACTGGCCACCGCGGTGCTGTATCTCGGCGTCGGGCTATTGCTTGCGGCGTGGGTCCGATTGGGACACTTCGTCCGCGCCGGCTTCGCGAACGCGCGCGATGTCACTCGTACGGTGTGGCTGTGGGCCGCGCCGCTGCTGTTCGCCCCGCCGTTGTTCAGCACCGACTTGTACACCTATCTCGCGCAGGGCGCAGTCGCGCACGCCGGCCTTGATCCGTACACGCACGTGCCCGCCGAAATACCGGGCGCGATCACGGAAAACGCGGCCGGACACTGGCTTTCCGTTCCATCCCCGTATGGGCCGCTGTTCATCCTGGTGGTGAAGAGTGTGGTCGCGGTGACCGGCGACAACCCGCTTCTCGCAGCGTTCCTGACCCGGCTGGTGTTCGTGACCGGATTAGCGTTGCTGTGCCTCGCACTACCGGTCCTGTGCCGATTCCTCGGCGGGCTACCGGAGCATGCACTGTGGATTGGCGCGGCGAATCCATTGGTACTGCTGCATTTGGTTTCGGGCGGGCACAACGATCTGTTGATGATCGGGTTGCTGGCTTCGGGCGTTGCGCTCGTACTCGTTCGCGCCCCGGTGCGCGGTTTCGCACTGGTGGCGTTGGCCGTCGCGGTGAAGGCGACGGCAGCGGTGGCCTTGCCGTTCCTGGTCTGGGTTTGGGTGGCACATCGCAGCGGCGGCCGTCCGACTTGGGGTGTCTTCCTCCGCGTTGCCACCGCGGCGGTGTCCACGGTGGTTGTCGCGTTCGGACTGTGCAGCGCCGTGGCCGGAGTCGGCCTCGGGTGGATTTCCGCACTGGGCGGGAACTCCGTTCTCCAGCCGCTGATGTCCGTACCGACCAGTGCCGGGAAGATCGCCGCGCTCGTGATTCCCGGGACGGACCTGGTCTCGGCGTTCCGGACCGCGGGGTGGTTTGTGCTCGCCGGACTGATCACCTGGCTGTGGTGGCGTTCCCGGCGCGGTGGCGCGACGGCGGTCCGCGGGGCCGCGGCGGCGTTGCTGGGCACGGTGCTCTGTTCGGCGGTGGTCCTGCCGTGGTACTTCAGCTGGGCGTTGGCGCTCGGTGCGGCGGCGCGCTGGACGGCCTCTCGTGTCGCGGTCGCCGCGGGCCTTTCCACCTGGCTGGTGGTGAACAATCACCCGGACGGGAAAACTCTGCTGCCCCCGTGGGCCTTCGCCGCACTGCTGGTGGTTGCGATCGCGGTCGGCGTCAGCGTTCGCCGCGGGAAAATCCCGTGCTTGCCGTCCGGCGGTCCTGTTAGCCTGGCGGTTCACTCTGTTTCTTCTTCCGGATGGGAATGTCCAGCAATGCGCGCCAAACTGCGTGACGACTTGAAGGCGGCGCTCAAGACCCGGGACCGCACCGCGATCTCCGCACTGCGTTCCGCTCTCGCAGCGATCGACAACGCCGAAGCGGTACCGGTCGATCAAGCGCTGGACGCCACCGTCGGGAACGAGCACGTGGCGGGTGCGGCCGTCGGACTCGGCGCGGCGGAAGCCTCGCGGCGGGATCTCACCGACGCCGACCTGCGCTCGATCGTGGAAAACGAGGTGCGGGAGCGCACCGTCGCCGCGGAGGACTACGAACGGCTCGGGCGCGCCGAGGAAGCCGCGCGCCTTCGGGCGGAAGCCGCCGTGCTGCAGCGGCATCTCTGACCGGCAGGCGGATCCTGCGGACCGGCTGCTGACCGGCTTCTGCCGCACCGGTTCGTGGTTCGCCTTCCGCGGAACGCGTGCACCGGAATGCCCCGGCAGTGCGGGCATTCCGGCGCCGCGCCGTCAGCGCGCCGGTTCCGTCCAGGTGACCGGCAGTTCGTGGACGCCGTAGATGTTCATGTCGGTCTTGAGTTTCACCTCGTCGGCGGGGATGGCGAGCCGGAGGGTCGGGAAGCGGCGCAGCAGCCTGTGGAAGCCGGCGCGCATTTCGACGCGGGCCAGTTGCTGGCCGAGGCATTGGTGGACACCGTGGCCGAAGGCGAGGTGGCCACGGGCGCTGCGGTGGACGTCCAGGTCGTCGGCGTTTTCGAACTGCCTCGCGTCGCGGTCGGCGGCAAGCAGGGAGACCACGACGGTCGAGCCCTTGCCGATCGTTTCCCCACCGAGCTCGATGTCCTCCGTGGCATAGCGATACAGGACATCGACCACGGACAAGTGGCGCATGAGTTCCTCGACAGCACCGGGCAGCAGATCCGGGTCGGCGCGCAGTTCGGCGAGTTGCTCCGGATGTTCCAACAGCGCGAAAGTGCCCAGTGCCAGCATGTTGGCGGTCGTCTCGTGGCCGGCGAGCAGGAGCAGAAAGGCGATGCCGGTCAGTTCCTCGATCGTGAGGTCGTCCTGACCAGCCAGGTCGGACAGGATGTCCTCGCCGGGGGCGGCACGTTTGCCGGTGACCAGTTCGGACAGGTACGTGGTCAGCGCGTGGTACGCGGCCATCTTCCTCTCCAACGGCTGGTCCTTGACCAGGAACTGAGCGGCGTTGGCCTGGAAGGTGTCCCGATCCGGGTACGGGATCCCGAGCAGTTCACAGATCACCAGCGAGGGCACCGGCAGCGCGAACTCCTTGACCAGATCGACCGGCGGGGTCAGCCGCGCCAGCTCGTCCAGCTGCCCCTCGGCGACGTCGACGATGTGCTCTTCCAGCTGCTTCATGCGTTTGACGGTGAAGGCGCCGGTGAGCCGTTTCCGCAGCCGGCTGTGGTCCGGCGGGTCCATGGCGATGAACACGCCCGGAATCTGCGGCGACGGCCCGGCGATGACAGGCATGCCGGGAACCTCGTAGGGCAGGTGGAGAACGCCGATGTCCTGCCGGCAGCTGAACCGGGTGTCGGCCATCAGGCTGCGGACCGCGTCGTAACCGGTGACGAGCCAGCCCTGATGACCGTCGGGGAAGACCATCGGGCTGACCGGCCGAGCCTCGCGTAACCGCGTGATGCGGCGAGGCGGGTCGAAGGGACCCGCATCGCGCTCCATCGGGAGGCCGTGCGGGACGGGAACGGTGTGCGTCATCGGATTTCCTGTTCGTGGCGGCTGTCGCGGCCACGATCGCGGACAGGGCTGACACCGTGCTGACACGGCTCTTGCCGCAAACCCGGCCAACGACGGCGGTCGCGACCGGCCCATCGTGCCCGGCCGAGGCGATTGCGAACGGCTCTTTCCGGCCACCCGCGGTAGGCGCGAACGGCCCGTTCCGAGTTCCGACCAGACGCGGCGGTTACAACCGGCCCGTTCCCCACTGGCCA